>JBBRMI010000105.1:0-27152 GCA_038230915.1 Polyangiales bacterium
ACGATTAAACACCGTCTTCCAAGGGCCAAAGTCGCTCGGGAGATCCCGCCACGGAGCGCCCGTCCGCCTCCACCACAGAACGGCCTCCATGAAGTTGCGGTCGTCGCGCCCGGGCCGTCCGCGCCGCTTCTCCGCAGCCAGCGCAACTTCGAGCTTCTTCCACTGCCGCTCGTCCAATTGCAAACGAACCATCGTGGATGACCCATGGAGCACATTCTGCCGCCTATGGAAAGCGCCATACCCGGATTTCTCAACCCAGGGCGCCGCGCGCAGCTGCGCGCGCAGGCAAGGCCTACCCTACACAAGACGTCCTAAGGACCGTCGGGCACGGGCACGGGCACGGGCACGGGCACGCGAGAGCAAAGCGAATTCAGGGACAGACCCTAGAGCGCTATTTTTCCCAGCGCGCGCGGGCCGTGGCGATCGCCTTCGTGACCGTTGCCTTCGCCGGGCCACCGATTAGCGAGCGCCGTTCGACCGCAGCAGCTGGATCGAGCGCAGAGCGCAGCCCGTCGCCCACCAGCGACGCGTGCGCGGCCACCAGCACCTCCGACGGCAACTCGCCGAGCTGCACGTTGCGCACCTCGGCTTCGCGCACCAACGCACCAACCACGTGATGCGCGTCCCGGAACGGTACCCCCTGTTGCACCAGAAAATCAGCCAAATCCGTGGCGCAAAGGTGGCCCTGATCCAGCGCCGCGCGTAGCCGTTCGCGGCGCCACTCGGCCGTCGCGATCGCGCCCGTGAGCGCGTACAGCGAGACCAGTGCGCAGTCGAACGCATCAAAAATCGGTCGCTTGTCCTCTTGCAAGTCGCGGCCGTAGCCGAAGTACAAGCTCTTCTCGAGCGCCATCAGCGTAGTCACCGAACCCATCAAGCGCGCAGCTTTACCGCGCACCAGCTCGGCGACGTCCGGATTCTTCTTCTGCGGCATCATCGAAGAGCTGGTCGAAAACGCCGCCGACAGCGCCACGAAGCCAAACTCCTGACTCGACCACAGCACGATCTCTTCGCCGATCCTCGACAGGTGCACACCCAAGATGCCGAGCGCGTTGGCCAGCTCCATCAAGAAATCACGGCTACCGGTGGCGTCGATCGAATTCTCGGTCGGCCCGTCGAAGCCGAGCTCAGCCGCAACGCCGACGCGATCGAGTGCAAAACCGCTGCCCGCCACCGCGCCAGCGCCGAGCGGCGACTCGTTGAGCCGGGCTCGCGCGTCGCGCAACCGTCCCCGATCACGCAGCAGCATCTCTTGCCACGCCATCAAGTGATGCGAGAGCCGGCTCGGCTGCGCGCGCTGCAAATGCGTGTACGCTGGCATCAGAGTGTCGATCTCGCGCTCGGCCGCGCCCAAGATCGCGTCGGCCAACCCCTCGACGGCCGCGCACGCCTCGTCGGTCTTGCGCCGCGACCACAGCCGCAAATCGGTCGCGACTTGGTCATTGCGCGAACGACCGGTGTGGAGCTTGCCGCCGACCGCGCCGCAAATCTCGGTCAGGCGCGCCTCGATGTTCATGTGCACGTCTTCGCGCTCACGCTTCCACACGAACTCCCCGCGCTCGATCTCGCCGCGGATCTGCTGGAGGCCCTTCACCAGCGTCTCGACCTCGGCCGCGTTCAGCACCTTGGCTCGTTCGAGGCCGCGCGCGTGGGCGATCGACCCTTGGATGTCCTCGCGCCACAGCTCGCTGTCGACATCGACGCTGGTGTTGAGCCGCTCCATAGCGGCATCGATTTGCTCGGGCAGTCTGCCACCTCGGGCGACGGTCATGCCGGGCCTTATAGCGCATCATTAGCCTCACTTCAGCTGTTCACCTCGCCCGCTGATCCAGGCTTAGCGGGCGGGCAGCTGAGAGATGAGACCACGGTCAGACGAGGGAGCGCGCGAAACAAGCGTCCAAATCGCCCGCTTCGATCGCGGCGAGCCGCGCGAGGAAGCGCCGGTAGTCGCGCACCGGCGGCTCTCCGGGCGGCGCGCGCAGCGAGAAATCGGTAATGCGCGTAGTGGCGAAGCGCAAGCAGCCAACGGCGCCCTCGACCTTCAACGCCGCGACTTCCGGCAGAGTGATGGGTCGTACGGCGTGGTAGCCGCGCAAGAACGCCTCCACCAGCGTGGTCTCGAAGCGATCCGAGAAGCACCAGGCGCAGATCGTCACCATCACGTCGTAGGCGAACGCGCCTTCGCAGGCGCTCTCGAAATCGATCAGCGCTGCCAGCTCACCATCCTTCGCCCACAGCACGTTGTCCCGAAACAGGTCGGAGTGGATGACACCGCGCGGCGCGCTCTGGCCGATGCGCTCGACCTCGTAGTGGTTGAGCGCTTCACGAATGCGCTCGACGTCGTCCAGGTATTCATCGTGGCCTTCGCGCTCGATGCGCGCGAGCCGCTTCCGGAGATCGGTGACCCGAAAGCGCCCTTCGACGGGCCGCGCCAGCGCAGGCGTCGTCAAGTGCATCCGCGCGAGCGCCGCGCCGAGCTTCTCACATGCCGCTTCGGTGACGCGACCCTGGCACAAGATCTCGCCGTCCAGCCACGGGAACACGACGAAAGTCTTGCCGCCAAACTCGCCGACGCCCGCGCCGTCGGTCCGCGGCAAGCACCGCACGACCGGCACGCCCGCGTGGTGCAGCGCGGCCACCAGCCCGAGCTCCGCCAGCGCACCGTCGCGCCCTTGCTCTTCGTAGAGGCGCGCGAAATAGCGCTGACCATCCGCTGTGGTCAACGCAAAATTCGAGTTCACCGAGCCCGCCGAGAGCGGCTCGACGGCCACGACTTCGAGGCCAAATTCGCGACCGAGCCGCGTCGCATCAGCCAAAGGTAAAGCAGTCAGGATCGCCACGGGCCCGGACTATGCCGAATCTGACCGAGCGCGTGCCTGAAAAAATTGGCCTCCGAAGCCTGCGCGGCCATCGACGCGCATCGGAAGAAAAATTCGATTGGGCCAGGCGAGCGAAGGACGAGTCCCGAAACCAGCGCCGCGACCCCAAACTCAGCCGATTTCCGCGTGGTCGGTTGTCGGACGCGCCCGCAGAAGCTAGGTTTCCCACGCTTCCTTCGCCGCATGCCAGAACTTTACGGAAACACGACCGGCCTCAGCGCCAACGCGATTCGATCGCTCGAGCGCATCTACCGGAGGCGCGTGCCGAGCGACAAGATCGCAACGCCCGAGCTAGTGCGTTCGCTGGCCGACGCTTCGCGTGAGACCAAGCGCCAAGTCGGCGCGCTCGTTCACCGCTCGGGCGAGGTCGACTACGTCGTCGTGGGCCACGCTTCCGGCTTGATGCTGCCCGACATCGGCCGCCTGCGCGCCGCTGAAGGTCGTTTCCGCGCGCTGCGACTGGTGCACACGCACCTGTTCAATGAGCCGCTCACGCGCGACGACTTGACCGATCTCACACGCCTGCGACTGGACTTGGTCGCCGCTGTGCTGCTCAACCCGGTTGGAGAGCCGCAGCGTATGACCTGGGCCTACAACACGCCCACGTTCGAAGGCAAAGGCGAGCCGTACGCGGTCGCGGGCCCGTTCCCTTACGGCCAGCCGCAGCCGCACTTCGGCGAGCTGATAGCAGCGCTGGAAGCCGAATTCGCGCAGCACGCCCGCACCCGCGAAGTCACGGCCAAAGACGGCCGAGCGATCTTGATTCACGTCGGTGACAAACGCAAAGCCGGCGCCGCCAACCGCGCGCGATCACGCCTGGCGGAGCTCGAAAGCCTCGCGCGCACCGCGGGCGTCGACGTGGTCGAGCGCATCACCCAGCTGCGTGACCAGCCGGATCCGCGCTTCGTGCTCGGCGCGGGTAAGCTGGAAGACGTCGTCACCCAAGCCATCGACTTGGGCGCAGAGACGCTGATCTTCGACTGCGATTTGAGCCCCGCGCAGGCTCACGCTATCGGCAAGCAGACCGATCTCAAAGTGCTCGACCGCACGCAGGTCATTCTCGACATCTTCGCGCAGCGCGCCGAGAGCCGCGACGGCAAGCTGCAGGTCGAGCTGGCTCAACTCAAGTACACGTTGCCGCGGCTCGGGCAAAAAGACGACTCGCTCAGCCGCTTGACCGGCGGTATCGGTGGTCGCGGTCCCGGCGAAACCAAGCTCGAAATTGGCAGGCGCCGCGCACGTGAGCGCGTGCACCGCTTGGAAAAAGAGCTACGCGGCCTCGAAAAACAGCGCGCTGAACGCCGTCGCAAGCGCGCCGGCAGTGACTTACCCGTGGTGGCTATCGTCGGCTACACCAACGCCGGTAAGAGTACGCTCTTGAATACGCTGACCGATGCCGGCGTGCTCGTCGAAGATCGGCTATTCGCGACGCTCGACACGCGCGCGCGAAGACTATTTTTGCCGTCGGGCCGCGACGTGATCTTGACCGACACGGTGGGTTTCATCCGCCAAATGCCGAAAGATCTGTTTGCGGCTTTCCGCGCCACCTTCGAAGAAGCCGCCGACGCCGATCTGATTGTCGAAGTCGTCGACGTCTCGGACCCGGAGCACTCCGACCACATCGCGACCACCAGTGAAGTGCTGCGCGATCTTGAGCTCGAGGAGACGCCACGCTTGCGCGTCTACAACAAGATCGATCGATTGACCGACGACGACGAGCGCTTCGCGCGGACCTTCGAGCCCGACGGCGTCACGATCTCGGCGCTCGACAAATCATCCACGAAGACGCTGCTACTGCGCGTCGAATCGTGGCTCGCCCTGCTCGACCACCAGCGCGCCACGCGCGCCGCCCGCGACGAAGCCGAGCGGTTGCTGTACGAAGCGCCGACCGACGCCTAACGACGGCGTTGACCGGGACCCGACCCCGTGTTTCAAGCCCTTCTAGGCGGCATTTGGCCGCCGTCGGGCGCGGAAAAGACATGTACAATCGGGTGAGGCATCGGCGGTTCGGGGGCTTGCTGCTGACGGCGCTCGGCGGCTGCGGACCGTACGTTGAAGGTCACGCGGTCGCGACGCACACGGCCGCTGACGTCCGACACGTCGACGCCAGCGCCGTGCGCGTGTCGGCACTTACCGTTCCGGAAGGCGCGGCGACGCGTCAAATCACGCAGCCGCGTCGGGAAGGCCAATACATGCTCGGCGCCGATTATTTCGTCGTCGCGATCACGGCAGGTTAAAGCGCGCCGAGGAACGCTACTAGATCGGCCTTCTCATCGGTAGACAACCCGATCCCGAAGCGCATGTCGTAGAACGCGACGGCGTCGTTGAGCGTGGCTGCGGAGCCATTGTGGAAGTAGGGCGCGCGCCCCGACAAGCCGCGCAGAATCGGGCCCTTGAAGGTCGCGACTTGGCTCCATTTTCCGGTGACCAACGCGCGCCCTGGGTCCGTCGTTTGGATCTGCGGCACGCTGGGGTCGCACGTTCCGGCGATGGGCGCCCCGCCGCCATTGGTCAACCGCTTACACAGCGTGTAGAGCGGCAGATCGGCTGTTCGCCGCGAGGCGTCGGTGAGCCCAAGATCGAGCGGCAAGCGCACCGAGTGATTTCCGACGTTCGGCGAGTCGTGGCAAGTCGTGCACGTGCCCTGAAAGCTAGCCACGCCCAGCGCGTCATTGACGCCGCGCACGCCGGAGATCGTGATCGGCTTTTGGTTGAAGAGCGCCTCGCCTCGCGCGATCGCCTGCCGCGCCTGGCTCCTGGCGCCGTTCGCTCCGGGGTCCGATGCCCAGGCTTGAAACACGGTCATGCTCCCAGGATCGAAGGGCAAGCCGGTGCGTGAATCGCCGGCGATGACGTCGTTGATGCCGAAGTAGTTGAGAGTGCGTTGGAGCGCCTCCGGCCCACCCAAGGCGCCCGCGTCATCGAGCGCTCCAAGATGGGGTCCGCGTGTTTGCGCGGTGAAGAGCCCCAGCTCAAACGCAACGATTTCTGCACGCAGCTCGGGGGTGAGGGGCGCGCTGCCCTGAGCGTGACCGAGTGTGGCGTCGTTGGCCTGTTTGGATAGATCCGAAGTCACTTGGTTCGGACCGAGCAGCGGGTCGGGGATCGGCGTCGATTCGCGGCCATCCCACATCGTGGCAGTAAGGAACTGGAGGTTCGTGACCGGTAGCGGTCTACGAAAGAGTGAGAGCTCCGTCGCGCTTGCGAAGCCGTAGGGGTCGTCCACGGCGACCAGCTCGAACTCCGCGCCCGCCGGGATGCCGATGCCCACACGAATCAAGCCCTTGTTCAGAAGCATGCCGTAGGCCGCCTCTCGCGCCGAACGCGTCGAGACATCCGCGGCGGGGGAGTCCGAGCCATCATTCGTACGGAAGATCGGGTCGGTTCCGCCGGTTCGGCGAAAGCGCTGCCTGACACCAGCTGGTGTAATCGACCAGTTCTCGGATGGTACGTGGCAGGTGCCGCAGCTGCGGCCATTCGTGCCGATCGCTCGGAAGAACGGATTGGCGCTGGAGATATCGATGGCTCCGTTCACGTTGAGCGTCGCACTCGAGCCGTTCTCATTCTCGAATTTAACGACGGTTTTGAGCTGGCTCAGGGGGCTCACCGCCGGCTCATCATTCACCTCCGGCTCCACGGCCCCCGAGCAACCCAAGTTCAGAAGTAAACAGCTCCCAGTCAGACTGAGCCAAGCCAAAGAAGGCTGCGGCCGCTTCGAATCGATCATTGTGCCTCTCCCTCAGTTCGAGCTGACTCGGATCTCTTAGCCCACCACCCGATCACTCGGCTATAGGTGCTTTTGCGCCACGGGCTGCGGCGCCCACCATCGCCAAAGCCAGCCACCTAGCGGGCGTCCCCCCAGCCTACCTCAGTTTTCGTCGCGCCGCGGGCGGCGGTTCTGATCCAAGATCTGCTTACGGGCGCGGACGGCGTCGGGCGTCACTTCGAGTAGCTCGTCCTTGTCGATCCACTCCATCGCGGTGTCGATGGTGTGCAGGTGCGGCGGCGGCAAGGTGACGTTCTCGTCGCGGCCAGCGGCGCGGATGTTGGTGAGCTTCTTCTCGCGCGTGCAGTTTACGTCCAAGTCGTTCGGACGGTTGTGCTCGCCGATGACCATGCCTTGGTACACGGGCATGCCCGGTTCGATGTGCAAGATGCCGCGCGGCAGGAGGTGGAAGAGCGCGTACGGCGTGGTCACGCCCGCGCGGTCCGAGACCATGGCGCCGTTGGGGCGACGCAGCATCGGACCCGCGTATGGCATCCAGCCGCCAAATAGCGAGTTGAGCAGGCCGAGGCCGCGCGTTTCGGTCAAGAACGCCGAGCGAAAGCCGATCAGGCCGCGCGACGGCACCTTGAACTCCATGCGCGTCCGCCCGAAGCCCAAGTTCTGCATCTTCATCATCTGGCCGCGGCGCTCGCCGAGCCGCGTCGTCACGGCGCCCACGTAGGCGTCCGGTACATCGACGATCACCAGCTCGAGCGGCTCGCTCTTCACGCCGTCGACGTCCTTGACGACAACTTCCGGCATGCCGAGCGCGAACTCGAAGCCTTCACGGCGCATGGTCTCAGCCAAGATCGCCAGCATCAGCTCGCCGCGACCGAAGACCAGAAACGTATCCGGCTCGGCGGTCTCTTCGACGCGCAGCGCCAGGTTGCGCTTGCCTTCCTTGAACAGACGCTCGCGCAAGTGACGCGACGTCACCCACTTGCCGACCTTGCCCGCCAACGGCGAGGAGTTGACGACGAAGCGAACCTTGATCGTTGGCTCTTCGACCGAGATGCGCGGCAGCGCTTCCTGGCGCGACGGATCGGTCAGCGTATCGCCAATTTGCACGTCTTCCAAACCAGCGACCGCAACGATGTCGCAGCAGTCAGCCGACTCGACCTTGACGCGCTTGTTGCCTTCGAAACAATAGACGGCCGAAAGACGCACGTTCACCGCCGCATTTTCGCCGAGCAAGGCCACGGTCATGCCGACCTTAACGCTGCCGCGCTTGATGCGGCCGATGGCCAGGCGACCGACGTACTCGTCGTGCTCGATGTTGTGCACGAGCAGCTGCATCGGGCCTTCTTCCATCAGCGGCGCCTTCACGCGCTCGATGATCGTGTCGAACAGCGGCTTAAGGCCTTGATTGCCCTCGTCTTCGAGGTTGTATTTGGCCATGCCCTGCTTGCCAATGGCGTACACGGTCGGAAAATTCGTCTGCTCGTCGCTGGCTTCCAGCTCACAGAACAAATCGAACACCTCGTTCAGCACGTCGTCCGGGCGCGCGTCGTGGCGATCGATCTTGTTGATGCAGAGAATGATGTTCAGACCGAGCTGAATCGCCTTGCCGAGCACGAAGCGCGTCTGCGGCAGCGGGCCTTCGGCCGCGTCAACCAACAACACGACGCCGTCGGCCATCTTCAACGTGCGCTCCACCTCGCCGCCGAAGTCGGCGTGGCCGGGCGTGTCGATGATATTGATCAGCGTGCCCTGGTATTTGACCGAGCAATGCTTGGCCAGAATCGTGATGCCGCGCTCACGCTCGAGATCGTTCGAGTCCATCACCCGCTCGGCAACCGCCTCGTTGTCGCGGAAAACGCCGGTCTGCCGCAGCATGGCGTCGACCAAAGTGGTCTTGCCATGATCGACGTGGGCAATGATGGCGACGTTTCGGATGTTCTCGCGACGGGCTTCGGACATTGTGGGCGCGCGCTAGTAGCCCGATAAGCCTCGGCCCGCAACTCGGCTGGGTGTTACCGGCCCCGGCCCAGCCTCCGAATATCAACCACAGGCGGAATACGCGATCGAAACGCCTCGGCCCCGGCTCTCGAAGGCCGGTCGCGCCGCCGCGTCGATCACCGCCACTTCGCCCGCCCGGAGCCGGTGCTCGGTTGGTCCGACCGTGATCGCAAGCTCCCCGGCCTCGCACACGACCACACGGCGCTCGCCGTTTCGACCCGCTCCACGCTCGAGGCGCGCCCCGCGCTGCAGCTCCCAGCGCTCGAAGCCGATCCCGAGATCCATCCCGAGTGAACGCAGCTCGACACCGCCCCGCGCTTCGGTCGGGATGTCGGCACGCGCGACGACCCGCACCTTGGGCCTGGTGGCCGAGACCAGCGCCTCGATACCGCTGCCGAGCGCGGCCGCGACCTTGATCAGAACGGACAGCGTCGGGTTCCCTTGGCCCGACTCCAAGTGCGCCAACGTGGGACGCGGCACGCCGGAGCGGTCGGACAGCTCCTGCTGGGTGAGGCCGCGTGCCTCGCGCTGATCCTTGAGGTTCACGGCGAGCCTTGTTCTCTCGTCGTCAGGCATGTCGATGGATTATCACGCAACTCGCGCCGCGGGTGGCCGAAAGGTGCGTATGCGGCAGTGTCTCGTCGCGCTCGCGACCCTAATTTTTGGGTGCTCACCACCGCTTACGGAAGCTCGCACGTGCTTCGACGAAGCGCGGTATCCGGATGCCATCGCGCAGTACCGCGCCGTGAGCCCGAAACGGCTCAGCCGCCCGGATCTATTCGAATACGCCCTTTACCGTGGCCTCTCGCACCTCGCGCTCGGCGACGCTTCGCCCGCCGAGCGTTGGCTGCTCGTCGCCAAGCGACTCTCAGAGGACTCGCCGGGCCTCGCGACGAGCGACCAGCAGGGCCGTTTGATGTCCGCGTGGCGGAGCATGGGACATATGCCTGGCGACTGACTGCCAACTATCGCCGTCCGGCGATGCGCTCGATACCGACGACCTCGTCCCACGCAGCCTCGTGGCCCTCGTAGTGCACCTCGAAGCGATCCTTGGCGATGACCTTGATCACGATCGCCGAGAAGACGCTGCCGCGCCAACTCACGCGCACGCGGTCGCCTTCCTTGTACGGGCTGACCGCCACCTCGCCGGCGCTGCCGGCCGTCTTGGGTGAAGCCACGCCAGCCGCCAACGCAACCTTCGACGGTGGCGGTGGCACCGGGACCGGCCCCTCCACGCGACCCAACAAGCGATCGAAGCTCACGTCTTCGTCCCAGCGCGAGTCGTAGCCGTCGAAATGCACGTGGTAGCGCGACGCGCCTACCCGCTCGGTGATGTATGCCGGGTACGGCGGCTGCTCTTTCTCCCACTCGACCAGCACATGCTCTCCAACACGATACGGCTTTTTGCAGCCTGGAACGAGCGCCAGCAGCACCAACAGCGTGAGCGCGGGCAGGCCGCGCGTCATGGCGGCACGGTCGTGAGCGGCGGCGGTGCCACCGACTGCGGCACGTGCTGAACGAACCCGGCGCGTCCGAGCGCAGCGTGCCGCTCCGCGAAAGCGCGCCCCAACACTTGCCGAGAATGCCGGTAAGCACGCTCCAGCATGCCGCGACGCGCCTCGTAGCTGGCCGGGTTGTTCATCGCCAAGATGCCGTCTTCACGCTCGGGCTGCAGCACCAGCACGTCGGCTTTGCCAGACTCTTGGATGCGCGTGATGGCGGCCTCGACGCTGCGCTGCACGCCAATGCGCCGCGCTTGGTTGAAGACCCACATCATGCCCTTGTCGCGCAAGCTGTCGCCCTCGCCGTGACCAGTCGGCACGCTGCTGGCCCCGCTGATCGCCACCATCGGCCGCACCACGACCAAGACGTCGGCGCCTTCTTCGACCGCCAGCTCGAGCTGCTCGACCTCAGCCGCGCCCGAGCTGATGTAGTGACGATCGCCGAGCCGCACCGGCGAGAACATCGGCGGAATGGCCATCGAAGCGATACAGGCGCGCGCCACGCTCGCGCCATCGAAGCCCGGCGCGCCAAACGCGACTGGCTCGCCCGAATCCAGGTCGTGCGCCAAAATCCGCAGCGCGCGCGGCATGTCCGCGAACGCGTTCGGCACTCCGCGGCGTATGAAAAACGCCTCCAAGAAGCGCTCATAGCCGTCGAGCGTGAAGATGCCAGCCGGCAGCGAGTCGTAGAGCCGATCCAGCTCTTGCGACAGCCGCGCGGGCATCTCGGTCTTCTTCCCCGACAAAAGCGAGCTGGCGCCGTGCCGCAACGCGACCGCTGCCGACACGACGGTGCGCCGCCACTCGGCCACGTCGACGCGCAGCAAGTGCCCACGCTCGAGACCAAAGTAGACGTCGGCGGGATCCAAGAATGCGCGGTAAATGCGTTGCACCGGAAGCCCGCCGGCTAGCGCCGCGGCCACACTCGCACCCGCCGAGCTGCCCAAGAACAGATCGAAGTCGCTCGCCTGAAAACCCTCCAGCGAGTCCTCGAGCGCGGCCAAAGCACCGATCTGAAACATCGCGCCCATCGCGCCGCCGCCCAATAAGCAGAGCGCGAGCTTCATCGCTAGCTCGCCTCCGCCAGCCGGCGACCGGCGACGCGCCCAAACAGCCAAACGCCGCCAACGCCCAGGACGCCGCCGATCGCCGCCAGCTGCCACGTGCCCTCTTGCGGCTTCACGTCCACCGGCCGGTTCATGAACACGAACGACAGCGTTGCTGCGTTGAACGCCGCGTGCAAGGCGATTCCCGACCAGATCGAGCCGCCCAAGCTGCGTAAAAGCCCCAAGACGAGCGCTACGAGCAAGAGCGGCGCCCAGTTGCGCGGCTCCTGATGCGCCAGCGCAAACGCGATCGACGTCGTCCAGATCGCCACCAACGCCGGCCCGCGGCGCGTCAGCGCACCGAACAGCGCGCCGCGATAAAACAACTCCTCGGCGAACGGCACGATCACTGCGACCGACAACATCATGCCCAGCGCCGAAACCGCCGAGCTCGGCGTCAGCTGCTGCAGCTGCGCGCGCAACAGCTCCGGCGGGGTCGGAAAGCGCCGTTCGACCAGCGCGCCCAAGTAGCCGGAAGGCAGGTGCATGATGATGCCGAGCGATGCGCCAATCAACAACTCGAGCGGCGAAACCGTGCCGAGCGCGAACGACTGCTGCGGTTCGCGGTCTCCATACATGCGCACGATGAAGAGCGCGGCCGGCACCATCAACAGAAGCTCGGCGGGCCCGGCGACGATCACCGCCAGGTTGGAGCTACCGAACAAAACGCCGACCATTATTGCCACGCCGAGCAAGCCCAGCGTCAGGAGCAGCGACCAGCCGAGCGCGAGCGCAGCGCTGAGCTCCGTAGTTCTGATCATCGCCCGCGCAGATGCGGCAAGACGCCGCGCTTCGTGACCGTATCCTGTGCCCACTCGTCAAGCGTCGCCTCGTGATCGATCGTGTAGTGTAACCCGCGGCTCTCCTGGCGGCTGGCCGCCGAAGCGATGATCAACTGCGCCACCGTGGCGATGTTGCGCAGCTCCAAGAGATCACGCGTCACCAAATGGCGCCAGTAATACTCGCGAATTTCTTCCTCGAGCAGCGCCACACGTCGACCCGCACGCCGCAGCCGCGCGTCGCTGCGCACGATGCCGACATAGTTCCACATCAGGCGCCGCAGCTCGTCCCAGTTGTGGCTGACCACGACCGCTTCGTCGCTAGGCGCCGCCGAGCCAGTCTGCCACTCCGGCACGCTCGGGTGCGGTCCCGCCCGCAACTCGGGCATCTGGCCCGCTAACCGCTCGACCGCGCGCCGAGCGAACACCAAGCCTTCGAGCAACGAGTTCGACGCCAAGCGGTTCGCACCGTGCAGCCCGGTGCACGCCGTCTCGCCGATCGCCCACAGCCCCGGCAAAGTGCTGCGACCGTGCAGGTCGCTAGTCACGCCGCCGCACATGTAGTGCGCCGCCGGCACGACCGGTATCGGCTCCTTCGTCATGTCGATGCCGAAACGCAGGCACTCGGCGTGGATATTCGGGAAGCGCGTGCGCACCAAGTCGGCGGGCCGCCCCGTCATGTCGAGCAGCACGTGCTCGCCGCCCGAGCGCTTCATCTCGAAGTCGATCGCGCGCGCCACGACGTCACGTGGCGCCAGGTCCTTCAACGCGTGGTGGCGCGCCATGAACGCGTCGCCGTCCAGCGTGCGTAAAACCGCGCCTTCGCCGCGCAAAGCCTCGCTGATCAAGAAGCTCTTGGCGCGCGGCTCGTACAGCACGGTCGGGTGAAACTGGTAAAATTCCATGTTCGCGACCTCGGCGCCGGCGCGGTACGCCATCGCCACGCCGTCGCCGGTCGCTACGTCGGGGTTCGACGTGTAGAGGTACACCTTGCCGGCGCCGCCGGTGGCCAGCACCGTGGCCCGCGACAGGATCGTGATCACGTGCCCGCCGCGCTCGTCGAGCACGTACGCGCCCACGCATTGATCCGGACCGCCAAACTTGCTGAGCGTGATCAGGTCTACGCCCATGTGCCACTCGAGCAGCGTGATGTTCGGCGATGCGCGCACCGCGTCGAGCAAAGCGCGCTCGATTTCACGGCCAGAGATATCACCAGCGTGCACGATGCGTCGCTCGCTGTGCCCGCCTTCGCGACCGAGCTCATACTGACCGTCGTCGTCGCGCGAAAAACGCGCGCCGGTCTCCGACAACCACTGGATCGCCTCCGGCGCTTCACGCGCGCAGATGTCGACGACAACCTGATGACAGAGCCCAGCGCCGGCCACCATGGTGTCTTCGGCGTGCTTCTCGAACGAATCTTCCGGTGACAGCACGGCCGCTACGCCGCCCTGTGCCCAGCTGGTGGCCGCTTCGGCCGCCGCACGCTTGGTCACCACGACTACCTGCCCATGAGCCTGCGCTCGCAACGCGAACGAGAGCCCGGCGATACCGCTACCGAGGATCAGAAAATCGGTCGTGATTTGCATGGGAGGCGAGGCGACGCGCGAGCGGTGCCGAACGGGCCAGCGAGCTTAGCGAGCGCTACGAGACAGACCCTGCCCGCTTCATAGCAGGCCCGCTCGCAAGAAAAAGCGCGGTCGAGCGACACGGTCTTCGATCGCCGGCCTTTTGGCCGAGCAATATCGTGGTTTTGTGGGCGCAGGTGGCCAAGACCAGGCGCTCGATCGCCCGCTCTGAGGTAGGCTCCCAAGAGAGGAGCAACCTTGAAAATCCTAGTCGCGCTCAAGCGGGTCGCCGATCCCGACAACGCAAACAAGGTGAAAATTGCCGCCGGCGGCGCCGCCGTCGACACCACCGGGCTGGAATGGAAGCCGAATCCTTTCGACGAGTACGCGCTTGAAGCCGCCCTACGGCTGACCGAGAACGGCAAGGCGCCTAAGCTTCGCTTGGGTGAGGTCGTGGTCGTCACGCTCGGACCGAAGGAAGTCGAGCAGATGCTGCGCGCGGCGCTAGCGACCGGCGCCGACCGCGCGATCCGCGTCGACGTCACCGACGACCAGCTCGACGGAGGTTTGGTCGCCAACGCGATCAAAGCCATCGTCGACGTCGAAAAGCCGGATGTCGTGCTGATGGGTAAGCAAGCCGTCGACGGCGACAGCAACCAAGTCGGTCAGCGCGTGGCTGAGCTGCTCGACTGGCCGATGGCCACCTTCGCCGCGACGATCAAAGAAGAAGACGGCGCGCTCTTGGTTGGCCGAGAAGTCGACGGCGGCGTGCTCACGCTGCGCGTCAAGCTACCCGCCGTCGTCACGGTCGATCTGCGGATCGTCGCGCCGCACAGCGTGTTCTCGAAAGTGACCGCCGCCGAGCCCGGTTTCAAGTACAACGACGGCGTCCGCTTCGCGCCTCTGCCGGCGATCATGGCGGCCAAGAAGAAGCCGCTCGACGTGAAGGCGTTGAGCGATCTCGTGCCCGGTGCCGCGCTCACGGCGCGCTACTTCAGGTTCGAGCGCCCGGCGCAGCGCGCCAGCGGCGTGAAGGTGAAAGACGTCTCCGAGCTGGTGGAAAAGCTCGCCAACGTGGCGAAGGTGATTTGAATGGCAAACGTCCTCGTCGTCGCCGAGCTGTCCGAAGACGGAAAGCTCAAGAAGTCCACCCTCAGCGCTATCACCTTCGCGCGCCAAGCGCTGCCCGCCGTCGGCGGTGCGCTTCACATCGTCGTGCTGGGTGCCAGCACGGCCGGCGCTTGCGCCGAGCTCGCCGGCTACGGCGCCGCCAAGATCATCAGCGTCGAAGACGCGTCGTTCGCGAAGTACACGGCCGAGCACTACGCGCCGAGCGTGGTCGCGGCGGCCGAGGGCGTATCGGTCGTGGTGGCGACCGCCAGCAGCTTCGGCAAGGATCTCTTGCCGCGCGTTGCGGCCCGCCTCGACGCAGCGTTCGCGGGTGACTGCTCGGGCGTGGCAGCCGAAGGTGGCAAGCTGGTTTACAAGCGGCCGATGTTCGCCGGCAACGCCAGCGGCTACTGCATGCTCGAGACGCCGATCCAGGTCGCCACGGCTCGCCAGAGCGAGTTCACCCCCGCCGAACCGAGCGGCGGCTCTTCCCCGATCGAAAAGGTCGCCAAGGCAGCCGTGGGCGCCGCAGCGGCGCGTGTCGAATTCGTGGCGCTCGAAGCCGTGAAGAGCGCGCGGCCCGAGCTCAGCGAAGCCAAGGTCGTGGTATCGGGCGGCCGTGCTTTGAAGGAAAAATTCTTCGAGCTGATGGAGCCGCTGGCCGACGCCCTCGGCGCTGCGATCGGGGCCAGCCGCGCGGCCGTCGACGCCGGCTACGCCCCCGGCGATTTCCAGGTGGGTCAAACCGGAAAGATCGTCGCGCCGCAGCTGTACGTGGCGGTCGGCATTTCCGGCGCCATCCAGCACATCGCGGGCATGAAGAGCTCGAAGGTGATCGTCGCCATCAACAAAGATGCGGAAGCCCCCATTTTCCAGATCGCCGACTATGGCCTCGTGGCCGACCTGTTCCAGGCCGTACCGGCCCTCACCGCCGAACTTAAAAAACGCCACGGCTGAGCCCAAACCGTCCTTGACAGGTCGGGGCTCGGCCATCATTCTCCCGCCCGCTCAACCCGGTCCCGCCCCCAAAAAGGTGGGACTATCTGGAGTGCCCACTCGGGGCGTAGCGCAGTTTGGTAGCGCGCACGGTTCGGGTCCGTGAGGTCGGCAGTTCGAATCTGCCCGCCCCGACCGAGTAGGAAAAAACAGCATCCCAGTCGGGCACTTAGCCGGCTGGGATGTTTTCGTTTCCCACTAGTTACCCGAAAGCCGCCCGATGGCGTCCCGAAGATCGGCACCGGTGGCGTGTACGTAGCGTTGCGTGGTGTGGAGCTTCGAGTGCCCCGCCAGCTCCCGAACCGCTTCGAGGTTTGCGCCCCCACGCACCAGCGCACTCAGGAAGTAGTGGCGTAGGGCGTGGAAGCTCCGCTTCGGCAGCTGGTGACGAACGAGCAGCGCGTTCAGCTCTGTCCAGACGGCCTGCCGTGAGGGCGTTCGGCCACCTTGATTCAGAACTATGCGCGTCGCCGGCAGCTTCCCCCGGAGCGCTTCGGCCAGTACCTCACCCAACCGCGGCCAGAGCGGAACCACCCGCTCGTGCCCTGACTTCGGCGCCACCGCGTCATTCTCAGAAAGCGCCCGCCGCACGGTAATAACGCCAGCCTTTAGGTCGACGTCCTGGACCTCCAGCGCCCTGACCTCCCCTTGGCGAAGGCCGGCAAACGCCGCCAGCGCGATCGCCACCCGTAGCCACCCTTCGGCTTTCCCGAGCATTGCCTCGACTTCTTCGGTCGATGGCGCGCTCGGCAGCTTGCGCCCTGGTGGCGGCGGCTTCGGTAGTGCGGGCATCGTCTCCAGCACGCCCGTTTCTACCGCCGCGACCAGCAGCGTCCGCAGCAGGTTCACCGGCCCGCGCGCTTGGATGCCACGCTTCGCCAGCTCCGCCATGAACGCCCGGACCACCGCTGCACCGACCGCATCCACGCGCTTGTCGCCAAGCTCGTCGAGCAGCCCTTGCCGAAGCAACCCTTCGTACCGTCGCCAAGTCCCCGCCCGAAACTTACTTCGATACAGCGGCTTGAAAGTGTCATCGACGAACGCTCGCAGTGTCGGCGCCTCGGCCCTCAGATCTAGCGTGCCGGTTGAGTGGGCCAGCTCCATCAGCCGCCGCGCTTCGGCGTCGGCGCCGGCTCGCGTTTGCACGTGAGCGTCCCGACGGTAGCGCTGCTCGCGCCCGTCCTTGTCTCGAAATCGAAAATCAATGATCAGGAGGGACTTGCCGTCCCGTCGTTTCCGCTTCTGCACTCCGTTACTCAGCTTTCCCATGGATTTCCTTCCATGGGCGCCTGCTCATGCGTGACGGTGCGGAGCATAGCGCAACGCCAGGCGATGGAAAGCGCCGCATGGCCTCATCCCTCCGGGAAGCGGAGGCGCCAGCTTTTGCCTAGTTTGAAGCCGGAAATGCCACCGCCGAGGTCTGCCACGATGCGGTCTCCTTCCGCGCGCTGCGCGCGGCGCAAACGGGCGCGCAGTGCCGTCGGATCGAGGCTCAGCAAGTCGGCCGCCGCTTCCACTGTATACGACGTCGCTGGCGCAGGGACCGCGCGCCGCTTGGCAGGTGGGCGTTTGCGCACCGCGCGCGCGTTCGACGTGGCCGCAGCTGGCCGTTCGCATGCGTCCAGCATGGGCTCAGCCACCTGTTTGCCCTCGTCTCGCGTGGTCTCAGCTGGCATTTTGCACGCGTCCAGCACGGGCGCGGGCGTCTCCGTTGCGGCCGCTTCGAGGGGCGGGGCGTTGTGTTCGTCTTCGTTGTCGTTGATGGGCTTGCTGTCGGACATGGGTTCCCTTTCGTCAGGCTTCACGAGCCGAACTCTTTGATGGCCGCGCGCTCCTGCGCGACGTACGCGGCCTCCTCGTCACCGTCTGCATCCGTCACATCCGTCACACCCGCGAGATCGCGGGGCATTTCGGTCGTCGCATGCGTCACAAGCCGCAGCCGTGACGGTTCCGATTCCGCGAGATTCGCGAGTGATTCCGCGGCGGTTACACTTGAAACAGATTGAGCAGGCAGGTAGCGGCTGAAGGCATCTTCGAAGTCGTCGCGCACGTAACAACGCGCAGTCACCGAGCCCGTGCGCACGGTACGCGAGCTGATGCCGAAACGGCCGAGACGCACACCAAGCTGACGCGCTGTCAGAGGGCGGCCACGGCTCGCCTCTGGCCAGGGACGCTCGTCCATCGCGAGCAGGCGCTCCAGCAGAGCCTTGGCTGGAATCGGGGTCGCAGCCGTGTCAGCGAACATGTCCCGGACGTCAGCGAGCAACAGCTCCCCGTGAGCGTCGCCCTGGCCACCTCGTTCCGCATTGGATAAAGCTTGCGCAGCCGCACGCGCCTGTTCCGGCCACTCGCCTCCCGCGGCATCCGCGATCGCCAGCAGTGCTTCCCAATTGTCGACAGCTCGGTCGTCGAGCCCAGGCACCGGCAGCGGCTCCGCCGCTCGCAATTGGTCCAAGTTGTCGGCCGTCCACCGCGCACACCTGCGATGAAGATCCCCGAGCGCTTCGCGCTGACGACGCCGAAAGGGAGCGACTTTCTCGGCTCCCGAGCGGCGTTTCATGGAAATCACCACAGACCGGTCCATCAGGGTGTCGTGCTGCTTGCCGATGCCAGCAAACGCGACGGGCGCCCAAACTGCGAAGACCCGGGGTTCGCTGTCGTCGCCGACGCACCTGGCCACCCTCGCCGATTGCCGGTCGTGCCCGGCGTTGAGCACACCTCGCAGCTCATCGTGATCGCGAAGGAAAGTGTCAGCCTCATCCACGAGCAGTGTCGGCTGGTATGCCTCGATCGCACGAAACACCACAGCCGTGGTGACGTTCGTGGTCTGTAGCGGCCGCCGAACGAGAGCCCCGAGCAGCTTCAGCACTGTACTTTTTCCGCACCGCTTTTCCGGCGAGACGATCGCCAACCGCGGGCTTATCTGGGCTGCGTCCAGCGCGTGCGTATGGAGAACCCAAAGCGCCACCGCGACGGCACTCGGTTCGAGCAGCACCACGTACGCCTGGATAGCGCGCACCAGCTCAGCCAGCAGCAACCGGCCGACGACGGGCTCCGGCCACGCCGCTGGATCCGTGAACAGCATCGCGCCGCCCTGTAGCTTGGCGTCACTTGTTTTGGCCTGCTGAAGGATCGAGTCCGCCACGCCAGCCGAGAATCCCAGACGGCGTACCAACTCATCGCGGAGGAGCGCACGGCCCGTCGGATCGAGCGAAGCCGCGGCACATTTGAGCCTTTTGGCCACTTCCTCGCGCTCGCTCACGCAGGACGCCTCGCCAAGCGAGCCAGCCCCGCTGGCATTCAACACCTCAGCCACACTGACCGCGCCGGTACCGGCCGGATATCGACTGGCGCTCGCTGCAACGCGCCCAACCTCAGCGGCGTCCAGCGGTGGCTTGCACACCGCGTCGTTCTCCGCGCGCAGAGCACCGAGCAGTGCGTCTCCACCCAAACCCTCCCGGCGCAGACGGCCTGCAACCGAAATCAGGTGGTTGTTGCGCTCTCCAATTAGGGTACCCCCTGTCGCAAAACCCGGGTTGGCCATTTCAATTCGAGCACCCCTTGTCTCAAAACGCGGGATCAACTCGATCAGCCAGCGCGGCGCCGCCGCCAACGGCAGGTCGTCCAAGCTCTTGCCTCGGACCCAAGCGTAGGGCTCTCCACTCGCATGAACGCTGGACGGCGCGACCACGTAGCCCCCGTCAGCTTTGACGTCGATCCCACGTACCAAGCCGTTCTTACACGCAACCGGGCCCGCTACAGCAAAGTACAAGTGCCAACCGCCACCCCCAGTCGCCACCATCGGAGTGGCCGGCAGCTCCGCGTAGCGGGCCGCGAGCGCTAGCAGGGCTTCTTTACCGCCATTTCGAGGGTCAATGTCGACGATCAGCAGCCCTCCGCCGGTAGCCAGTCCAATGTTGGCGGTTGGCCACTCGTGCCACCATATCCCGATCTGCGCCGGGTCCGTCGTTGCGTTGCGATGCCCGTTCTTGGTGCGAGGATGCTTGCCCGGCGAGCCACAGTCCGGACGCCCGCAGCTGCAACGACCCGCTGCGCAGGAGTGAACAGGAAAGACCGCGAAGCCACGCGCGGCAAGTGCAAGCGCAGCGGCGTACTGTGTGGTCACGAGTCGAAGCTGCAGCGCGGGACCCGACGCAACAACGGATGAAACTCGGGATTCACCGTTTCACCCCGGGCTGAAACGCTGTTTCTTGCGTTTCACCCCGGGGTGCCCCCCCTCTTGTCACTCCATGTAGCGCGTCGTTGCGTTAGAGTGCCCGTCATGGCCAGTGCAGACGAGCCGAGTGCGGATGAACTGCGGGAGATAGGGCGCCGGCTCTGTGCGCAAATCAGCGTAACGCTGAAGGAGCCGCTGGATGCGGAGCAACTCAGGCAGCTGGTCGACGATCCGGCATTCCCCGCGTGCGTTCGATTTGCGTTGGTCGCCTGCGCAGACGCGCTCGCCGAGCGCGAATCTCCCGCAGAAATCCGCGAGCTGCGCGAAGCCGCGGAAGCATACGACCGGTGGCGAGCGCGAGGCTCGGCCGTGCGCGAGCGCCTACGGAAGGCGATCTCACAAGCGGGGCCACTGCTCGACAACGAGGCGGACCAGCGGGCCAACGCGCAAGAGGAAGCCCTCTCAGCCCTAACAGATGAGCAACGCGCCGAGGGCTATGTGGTCCGGCTCTGGCCGTCCCCTGAATCGCTCCGGGCGTTCACTCGCGAGGTGTTCGAACTGCTCCGGCGAGAAGACTACGCGGTGCCCTGGCTGCTCAAGGTCGTGGAGGATCTGGCCCGCCTCGACGCCGACCACCGCATCATTACGAAGTTGGGCCCCTTGAAGACCAGAATCGCCAAGATACTGGCCGAGGGCGGTCACGGCGTCCCAACGATCACAACGATCGTCGAGCCTTTTGCCAAGCCTGGCCACGAGCGAAAACGGGCACGGAACACCGTCAAGCGGCGGCTCGAGTCAGAAACCAAAGAGTGGCTCCTCGCCAGTGTGCGAGTCGACCCATCGTCGCCCGACGCGGCGGCTCTGAAGGCCGAACTGCGGGAGTCGGCGATGTTCGTGGCCGGGGTGGGAAGGAACGTCCTGATCTTTGCACCCGGGGCATCAAGGGGCGCAAAGAAGCCTGCAAAATGACTATCGCGGCGTGATGCCACCGCGGACAAGCGGGTGCCGAATCGTGAGAACAGCGGGCGACACCGCGCGCTGCTGAGCGACGTTGTATCGATGGCCACCCGAGCCTACTCTCGGCGGCAATGTCCGCACCGACGACGAGCACCAAGAACGGCATCAAGGCGACCAGTGGGGCCACTTCAGCGGATGACGCGGGCGCTTCGGACCTCGCTCTGACGCTGGACGTGGAGCCGCGCAAGCCGCGGCTGGCGTGGCAGGGCATGGCCAGAAAGGAAGCGGCGGTTTCGGTTCCGACACAGGTCGTGGAAATCGTCCGGCCCGGCAAGGCTGTTGCGACCGACGACAAGCTGCCCGGCATCACCGCTGGGCAGCAGACGGCGCGAGGAGGCCATGAGCTGCCGCCCAATCGCCTGATCTGGACGAACGACAACCTCGTCGCGCTTCGCACACTGCTCGACGAGCGCGACCCCCAGACCAAAGACTACCGGTACCGGGGCAAGGTAGATCTCGTCTACATCGACCCGCCGTTCATGGTGCAGGGCGACTTCATTGCCGACAACGCCATCGACATCGAGCTAGACGAAGAGGCGCACGTCGAAGCCAAGAAGGAGCCGAGCCTCGTCGAGATCCTGGCCTACAAAGACACGTGGCGACAGGGCCTCGATTCGTTTCTGTCGATGCTCCGCGAGCGCCTTGTACTGCTGAAGGATTTGCTCGCCCCGACGGGCAGCATTTACGTGCACCTCGACTGGCACGCCGTCCACTACGTCAAAGTGCTGATGGACGAGTTGTTCGGGTACGAGAACTTTCTCAACGAGGTCATCTGGAAGCGAACCAGCGCCAGGGGAGATTCCAAGGGGTTCAACCTCATCCACGACACGCTCCTCAGCTACGGCTTGTCCTCGTCGACGTACTGGCACCCGGTGAACGGTCCCTTCTCGCCAGAGTACGTTCGTTCCCACTATGGCCAGATCGATCCGAAGAACGGCAGGCGATTCACGCTGGTGTCGATGCGCAGCCCAAACCCTCGACCAAATCTGATGTACGAGTGGAAGGGCTACAAGCCTCATGCAAACGGTTGGGCCTACTCGCCTGAGACGATGGCTCGTCTCGACGCGGAAGGGCTCATCAACTACCCGGCGGGCGGCCCGGGCAAAGGCCAACTCAGAGTGAGGCGCTATCTCGATGACGACGGCCTGCCGCTTTCCGCGTTGTGGTCCGACATTCCTGCCGTGAACTCTCAGGCTACTGAGCGGCTCGGATATCCCACACAGAAGCCTCTAGGCCTCGTAGAGCGAGTAATTCGTGCATCGTGCCCACCAGGTGGCCTGGTCCTTGATTGCTTCATTGGCTCCGGCACTACGGCTGAAGCGGCTGAACGCCTTGGCCGACGTTGGCTTGGAATCGACAACGGCAAGTACGCGATCCACCTCTCGCGCAAGCGCATGATCCAACTGCATGGCCAGCCCAAGGCGCCCGACGACGTACGGGCCGACTACGTCGAATGCGACAAGTGCGGGAACATCGAGCGCAAAGAGAAGCCAAAAAAGACACGCGAGACGTTCAATGTTCGACCTTTCACCATCGAGAACATGGGCGTCTACCAGCGCGCCGAGCAGTGGCAGAACTTTCAGACGGAGCGCAGTCACTACCGCGACGAGATGATCAAAGTCTTTGGCGGTGAAGTGGTGAACCACTCGCCCCTGCTGCACGGCCGCAAAGGCAATTCTTGGGTCCATGTTGGGCCGCTCGACGGCCCCGTTTCGGTCGCGCAAGTCTGGTCGATCGCGAGGGAAGCGCAGAAGACTGAACGGAGGGCGGTTACTATCCTATCTGCGGACTTCGACACCCTATCCGGCTCGGAGAAGGACGAAATCAAGTCATCGACGAGCGTCATGGTCACGGTCCGCATCATCCCCGCCAGTGCCATCGACGAAGTGCGACGCCGGTTGGAGATCCAGCGCGCCAACCCCGACACGCCCATCGAGTCGATGGCTATCCCGGCCTTTTACGCCCCCCTCTCAATCATCTTGAGCCAGCGCATTTCGGGACGGATGGCGAAGATCACTCTCGACCGCTGCGAGATCGACATCGAGTCCTTCATCACGAGCCAAAGGCCTGTGCTGAAGCCAATCACGGCGACGATGACGCCCGCAGCCAAGAAGAAGGCAAAAGGCGAGATCGACAAGTGGGAGACGCGACAGAAGGAGCTTGAAAAATGGCTTGCCAAAGCCACGAGCTGGCAGAACTTCATCGACTTTTGGGCCGTCGATTGGGACTACGGGCGCCGGCTTGGTCCCGATGAGAAGCCGATCTTCGAGACGGACTGGCAGTCCTTCCGGGTCCGGCGGTCGAACAGTGAGGTGGAGCCCCTGATCTTCACGGCCGAGTACAGGTACGAGCAGCCCGGCCACTACCGGGTCGCCGCTCGTGTCACCGACGTGTTCGGAAACGACGGCATCGCCACGGTGACCATGGAGGTGAAGTGATGGCCTCGACTCCGCCGCCTTCGAAGAGGACCGGTTCCGATCTCAAAGGCCAGGCCCGAGTCATCTACGAAGTGCGCCGACTCGTCGATGAATGGCGCGGCTTCGAGCTCGGGCGAGCCGCCGAGCCGGCCCCCAAGGAACCGCCGCGTTACGAACCCACCAAGGACGGCGAGCGCGCGCTGACGGCGACGTCGCTGTCCTTGCTCTTGCACTGGTTTCGGCGCGAGCCCCACGAAGTCGGGGCAGCCCCGAACACCGTCGCCTTCAAGTATTGGCCGCACCAACGTCGTCTCGTCGAAACCTTCATCTACCTCTACGAAGTACGGGGCCTTCGACGCACCGAGCAGCTCTACGAGCTAGCCGGCATCGAGTCGCTCGGGCCGCAGCGCGACCCCTGGGCGAAGCTCGGCGGGCAGCTCGCCACGGGCAGCGGCAAGACGAAGATGATGAGCCTCCTAATCGCCTGGGGCTATTTGAACGCGCTGCGCGAGCCCGCGTCGGGGCTTGGTATCGGGCGGCACTCGATCCTGATCGCTCCAGGCTTGTTCGTTCGGGATCGCTTGTTTCAAGATTTCGCGCCCCCGAACAAGCAGCCATCGGTTTTCTTTGCCGACCCGGTGGTGCCGCCCGAGTTCGAGTCGATCTGGGACCTGAAGGTCTATTCGCCGGACACTTGCCCGCGCACTCTCGATCCGGCTGAAGGGGCGCTCGTCGTGACGAACTTTCATCAGCTGCTTCGTACGCGTGACGACGTCGCGGCAGTCGCCAGCATGACCACCGCCGAACGGCAGCTTCTACTGACCTTCGACGGAGTGAACCCGGAAAAACTCGAAAACGTTCAGAGCCCCCTCGTTGAACGCTTCAGCAAGTCCAAGGGACTGTTCGTCATCAACGACGAGGCTCACCACGTTTGGGACGAGACCGGCCACGCCAAGTTCGAACAAAAGGCCAAGGACAAGGCAAAGCTCTCAGGGGAGGACGAGCAGACGGCCATGGCCTGGATCCGTTGCATCCGACGGCTGAACGGCAACGAGAACCATCCCGGGCGAGTCGCGCTCCAGGCGGATCTCTCAGCAACGTTGTTCGAGGAGCAAGGCGCGAAGCAAAAGGCGGGCAAGACCGAATTCAAGCAGGCAGATCTTTTCCGCCACACGACGGTTCACTATGGTCTCGCCGAGGCGATCGGCGACGGCATCGTCAAGAAGCCGATCCTTGAGCGCGTCGTCGCCAAGAACAAGAAAACTGGCGAGCCGCTTCCGCTCATCAACCAGGCGGCTACGAATGCCTGGGAAAAGTACACGCACTTGCTCTCAACGGGCATCGAGCGCTGGAAGCGCGTGCGCGACCAGCTGCGCGATGAAGGCGACACGCGTAAGCCGATTCTGTTCGTGCTGTGTAGCGACAAAAACGAGGCGCACGAGATCGCCAACTTTCTCACGTACGGGCAGGCCGTGCGAGAGGACCTCACGCACCTCACGCCGTCCGGCTACCTGGACCCGCTTACACAGAAGCCCCTGTTCATCGAAAGCGACGCAAACGGCACCGTTCACTCGTCGGTCGTCGAGATCCACATCGGCCAGAAGGAAGAGTCGAATGAGGCCGAGTGGGAGCAGGTTCGTCAGAAGGTCAACGCGATCGACCACGACGAAATTCCAGACCCGGGCGGCGCGGTCAACGACGACGGCCAGCCGGTCATGGTGCCGAACCCCTACAACGTGGTGGTCAGCGTCATGATGCTCAAGGAGGGCTGGGACGTTCGAAACGTCAAAGTCATCGTGCCGCTCCGGCCCTGCGACTCGAGAACGCTCACCGAGCAAACGCTCGGCCGCGGCCTGCGCAAGATGCACGGCCCAGTGCTCGACGATGATGGCGGCGCCGATCTCGAGCCCGAAGACTTGTTCGTCATCGAGCACCCGTCGTTCGGCGCAATTCTCGACCAAATCCGAGACATCATCGAGGCCAAGTCATCCGACGAGATCGAGCACGCGCGCGAATACGTGCCGATCACTCAGAATCCGGACGAGGCGGCCCGCCAGCTCGTTGACGTTCGGCTGGTGCGCTTCGAGGGCATGGTTCAAGCCCAGGGCGACTGGCGAAAAAACTTCGACGTCAGCAAGGTCGCCCCACTGACCCCGAAGCTCGTATGGAAGGAAGACATCGACGAAACCGAGATCCAAACCTTCCTCAAGAAGGCTCTGGAAAAGTACGAGGAGGAAGGCCAAAGCTTCGACCTGCCGGCGAACCCTTCCTACCGCGATTTCGATCACGTCATTGAGGTGGCGTACGTCGTGCCGCTGCTGAAGGAGCTACGAACAAGCTACCAGCACAAGAACGCGGTCAAGGAGATCGTCCGCGAGTTCCTCGAGCGAAAAACGTTCGCGCTGCCGATGGGCATCCCCCTCTCCTTCGCGAAGGTGCTCGAGGCCGGGGAGGGCATCAAGATCGCACTAGGCAATCTCGCGCGCTCCGAGGTGATCGAGCGCGTGCGCCAAGGGCTGCTCGCTCCCCTCCACGAAGCGCTCACGGCCGAGCGGCCCTCCGCGGAAGCCGTGCTCTCGCGCCGTAGTTCGTCGGAGTTGCGAAGCTACCAGGCGCTGAAACGACACGTCACCGCCGCCCAGAAATCGTCGTTCACGAACGTCGCCGTCGACAGCGCGGACGAGCTTCGTGTCGCGGCGCTGCTCGATCGCGCGCCGGACGTGGTCGGCTGGGTCTACAACCACCGGTCAGGCGTCGGCTACTCGATCGAGTACGACTGGCAAGGCTACACTTCCCGTTACTTCCCCGACTTCATCGCGCGAGCCAAGTTCGGCGAGGTCTTCCACAACTTCATCATCGAGGTGAAGGGCCGCATCGACGAACGCGACAAGGCCAAGGCCCGGCGCGGCCGCCGTTACTGCGAAATGCTGACCGAGTTCGATCACGAGCCCTGGCACTACATCTTGCTCAACGAAAATCCGGCGGAAGGTCGCGAAGACATCAAGTGGTGGGAGGCGCGGTCGTCGTTCGAGCTGGCGCACGTCCTCAAGCACCACGAGGGGCTCCCCCTGTACGTGGAAAAGGCAGGCTCGGACGCCCCACCGCCCCCGAGCAGGACCATCCTAAAGTCCGTGCCGGCGCGCGACGAGTTCCACACGGCCGTGCCCGTCTACGACCTCGCGGTCGCGGCCGGCGCCTTCGGTACCTCGCAAGCGCCCGAGCCGGTCGGCTGGATGCACGTCCAGCCCTCGCACCAAATGGACAAGCGCATGTTCGTCGCGCGCGTCGTCGGCCACTCCATGGAGGACGCGATCCCCGACGGCAGCTGGGCCCTATTCCGGCTCTTCAGCGCCGGCTCCGTCCCCGCCCCCACCGCGCTCGACGGCAAGCGCGTCATCGTCCAGCTCCGCGATCAGGCCGACCCCGAGACCGGCGGCCAATACACCCTCAAGCGCTGGCGCGTGACCAAACACTCAGCCGCTGGCGGCGTCGAACAAATCGAGCTGCGCCCCGACAACCCCAGCTTCACGCCGAAGAAGTACACGGCGCAGGACGGCGACATCCGCGCGGTGGCGGAGTTTCTCGAGGTTGTGGGGTGAGGTTAGCGAGCGGGCCCAGCGCCGCTCTCAGGTGCCGACGAAAAGTGACCGGCGCGAACAGAGACGCGCTGGCTAGCGCAACAGACGGAGGGGAACGTGATCAACCGAATCCAGTTACTGAGAAACATCGGTCAATTTGGCCTCCTCACGCGAATCTGTGGGCGTGCCAGTGCGGCTCTGGTAGCGCGCCGAGGCGATGGAACAAGGCGATCTCTGCGTGGTCGTAGCTTCTGAAACCGTAGGCCAACTTCGTCGTGACGCGGGCCTTGTTATTGAATCC
>JBBRMI010000106.1:0-26961 GCA_038230915.1 Polyangiales bacterium
CACGCTGAACTGGGATACGACGAGGTCGTAACCCGGCCGGCCGCCGGGGTCATAACCGGCGGTCCCGAAGAGCCGTATGTGAAAAGCACAAGTACGGTTCTGTGAGAGCCGCCCCCTGGCAACGGGGGGCGGCTACTCGATCCGGAGCGAAAACGAAGCCAGAAGCCAGGATCGGCGGGCGTCCTCAACAGCTGAGATGAGACCAATGACAAGCCGCCTTCCTGTTGTCTCGCTCTCGTCTGTCAGGTGGCTGGGGCGGTGTCGCGGGGCTTGAGCAGCGTGAGCCAGCGCGAGGCGGAGCCGGCGATGATGAAGACGACGCCGCACAACAGCAAGCTGACGACGATCAGGTTCACGAGTCCGGTGACGCGCGTCGCCGGCACCTGACTCATCGGGTAGTAGATGGTGAAGACGCTTTGGATGCCGGCGGTGATGGTGGTGGTGCTGACGAAGCACAGCGGGCCGGCCGTGACCCAGGCGTAAGCCTTCTTGCTCGATTCGCGCAGGATGATCGTGGTGCCGACGCACAAGGCGGCACACGCCAACAGCTGGTTGGCGATGCCGAACATCGGCCAGATCGTCGAGATGCTGCCGGTCAGGATGAAGTAGGTCCAGCCGGCGACGATCAGCGCGGTCGCTAGAAACGCGCCGACGTGGCTGTTCGATTTGCCGAGCTCGGGGCTGAAACGGCCCAGGAATTCTTGCATCAAGAAGCGACCGATGCGCGTGCCAGTGTCGATCGTGGTCAGGATGAACAGCGCCTCGAACATGATCGCAAAATGGTACCAATACGCAAGCAGCGTACCCATTCCCGGCAGCCCGCTGAACACGCGCGCCATGCCGATTGCCAGTGACACGCCGCCGCCGGTGCGCGCGACCACGACTTCGCCAGCGTGCCGCGACAGCGACGGTAGCTCCTTGACCTTGATGCCGAGCCGCGCGAAGTCGCTGTCGCCGAGCGATGTGGCGTGGTTGCTCTTCGGATCGACGGCGTAGTCGAGCGCTGCCAGCGTCGCGTTCGACAACGCCAAGAGCTTCGATGCCGGCACTTTCTGCCTGGCGAGCGAAGCGATCGAGGCGTCGGGCGCGAGGCCGAGCAGCGAGCGGTCATGCGGCGTGAGCCGCGTTTCCGCGCCTTTTAGCTGCTCGAGCGAGCGCGCCAGGCCGGCGCTCGTGGCGCCGCTTTGGACGATCGCGACTTTCGGATCGCTGTTGATCGCGACGTAGTCTTCGGGTGGCATGACGCAGGCGGCGATCAGCGCGGTGACGC
Organism: Polyangiales bacterium; assembly: GCA_038230915.1. Lineage (GTDB taxonomy): Bacteria > Myxococcota_A > Polyangia > Polyangiales > Polyangiaceae > PMG-095. Next base: position 1,271 of record JBBRMI010000106.1, read on the forward strand.
CGACCAGGCCTTCCAGCAGCATCGCGCCGTAGGCAATTGGCCGGCAGTTCCGCTCCTTGTCGATCATCTTGGGCGTGGTGCCGCTCGCCACGAGCGCGTGAAAGCCGCTGATCGCGCCGCAGGCGATGGTGATGAACACGAACGGAAAGAGTGGGCCCTTGATGATCGGCCCGCCGCCGTGGATGAACTGGGTCACGTTCGGCATCTGGATCGGCGGATTGACGACGATCACGCCGACCACCAAAAGGCCGATTGTGCCGAGCTTCAAGTAGCTCGACAGGTAGTCGCGCGGGCAGAGCAGCAGCCAGACCGGCAGCACACTGGCGATGAAGCCGTAGGCAGCGATTGCCAGCGTGATGTTGGTGCGCGAGAGACGGAACCACTCCGCGTAGCTCGAGTCAGCTAGGTATTTCCCGCCGATCAGCGCGCACAGCAGCAAAATGACGCCGAACAGGCTGGCCTCACGGATGCCGCGCACCGAGCCAGCGCGCAGGCCGTAGATGTGCCCGCCCATCAAGAGCGCGATCGGGATCGACAGGCTGACCGTGAACATGCCCCAGGCGCTCTCGGCCAGCGCCCCCACCACCACGTTACCGAGTCCGGCTAAGGCCACGATAATGATGCACAAGATTGCGATCGCGGTGACGGTGCCGAGCGTCGGCCCGAGCTCGTCGCGTGCGATCTCGGCCAGCGAGCGCCCGCCGCGCCGCGTGCTCGAGACCAAGATCACGAAGTCGTGCACCGAGCCGGCGAGCACGACCCCGAACAGGATCCACAGGTAGCCGGGCAGGAAGCCGAACTGTGCGGCCAGCACCGGGCCAATCAGCGGCCCGGCGCCGGTGATGGCTGCGAAGTGGTGGCCGAACAGCACCCACTTGTTGGTTGGGTGGAAGTTGTGCCCGTCGTTCAACGTGTGCGCTGGTGTGACGCGCGCGTCGTCGAGGCACAGCACCTTGGCCGCGATAAAGGCCGAATAGTAACGATACGCGAGCGCCAAGACGGCCAGCGCCGTCAGCATCCACCACGCGGCGTTCATGCCTAGTCCAACCCCTGGCCTGCGTTCATCGGCAACATTCTTCCCGGTGCGAAAGCCTTCTGTGGATCGATGATTATCACCTTGGAGAAGTGGGTGAGGCGCTGTGCGAGCTTTTCTGCGTCGCCTGCGACTACGACTACGACCTGGTCGGTGCTGAAGAACTTCCCGGCTTTGGCGACGGCGGTTGGGCCGTCGATGCTGCGCACGGCCTTGCGATATTCGTCGAAGTAGTCGTCAGGCAGCGACAGCACGCTCAGCTTGGCGGTCATGTCAGCGAGCGCGCCGACCGTTTCGGTCTTGAACAAAAAGCTATCCGACAAGTAGCGCGACGCCGTCTCGATCTCCGCGGCGGTCGGCGGGCTTTGACTCATGCGCTGCAGGTTGTCGAGCAGCGCTTGCACGGCCTGCGGCGCCTTGTTGGTCTGCGTGCCGGCTGACAGCACGATCGGCACTGGGCTGAACGCCGGCTCTTCGAGTGAGGAGCCTGTCGAGTAGGCGAGCGAGCGCTTCTCACGCACGTCGAGGAACAAGCGGCCGGCGACACCGCCGCCGAGCACCTGATTCAAGACCGCCAGGCTGGGCCAGTCGGGTGTGTGCCGATTCGGGCCGAGGCGCCCGACCATCACCTGGGCTTGTCCGCTGCCCGGGCGATCCACCAAGTAGAGGTGACGCTCCGCGTCGGGCATCGGCTCGATGAAGCGGGGCGCTTCGGGCTTTTCGCGCTGCCAGCCCGCGAATGCGCGCTCGGCGGCTTTCGCGAGCTCGTCGGGATCGACGTCGCCGGCTGCGATCAGTAGTGCATTTTTGGGCGTCATATTCGCCTTGTGCCAAGCCTTGCAGTCGGCGAGCGTCAGCTTCGACAGCTCGGAGGGCAGCGGGCTGTAGCGCGAGTATGGGTGGATCGCCGTCGGCACATCGAACAGCTCGCGGTACAGGACCATTGCCGCGGCGTAGCCTGCGCTCGACTTGGCGGCGCTGCTCGCCTGCTCGATTTCGCGCGTGCGCAGCTTGCCGAATTCGGTCGGGTCGAAGCGCGGCTTGATCGCCACCGCCGCCAATATGTCGAGCGCCGGATCCAGATCGCCGGTCGTGACGGCGAGCGAGATGCGCGTCGAGTCGCGGTCCGTCGAGACATTGAGGTCAGCGCCCAGCGACTCCGCGCGCTCGAGCAGCGCTTCGGCATTCCACGGTCCGGCGCCGCCGGCTTTGGTGAGCTCGCCGGCAACCTCGGCCACGCCGGGCTTCGAGCCGTCGCTGGCCAGGCCGGAGTGGAACAGCAGCCGCAGCTCCACGATCGGCAGGGTTTTGCGCGAAACGACCGCGATCTGCAGGCCGCTTGCCAGCGTGCGCCGCGCGATCGCCGGGAAGCTAGCGGTCGGCGTGATGCCGGAGGCGGGCGGCTCGGCCAGCGGATCTTTGGCGGGTGCGGGCGGCGGCGCGGGCGGAGCGACGGACGCAGTCGGCTTCGGCGCAACCGGCGTCGGCGCCGCCGCGCTGCAGGCCAGAACACCACAGGCGAGCAAACTGGCAAGGCGCTTCACGGCTTACCTCCTTTAACGGCAGCGGGCGTTTTTGCAGGTGGGGGAGGAGGAGCTGCCGGTTTGGGGGCAGCAGCCGCAGCCGCCGGCTTAGCTGCCGGCGCTTCAGCGGGTAACACTTCGACCAATTGGCGGCGCTCGGCGCCGAGATACTTCTTCACGGCTTGCTGAATGTCTTCGGCGGTGACGGCCTGGTAGTGCGACAGCTCGCGCGACAACAGGCGCGCGTCGCCGTAGTACGATTCGTATTCGCCGAGGCGGGTGGCGCGGCTCAAGTTCGATTGCAGGCCGAACACGAACGAGCTGCGCACGCGCCGCTTCACCTTGGCCAATTCGGCGGCGGGCGCCGGTGTTTTGGCGAGCTTCAATAGCTCGGCTTCGACCAGCTTTTCCACGTCAATCAGCTTGGATTTCTCGGTCAAAACGGCCGAAATTGCTAGCTCGTCCGGGCCGACGTAGTCGCGCGTCCACGCCGACACGCGCTGCGCCACCGCTTTGTCGCGGACGAGTAGCCGCTCGAGCCGGGAGCTTTCGCCGTCGGCCAACAACGACACGGCTAGCTCGAGCGCGTAATGCTCCGGCGTGTGCGTCTTCGGGATCAGAAAGCCGAAGTAGAAGCCCGGCGTCTTGGCGTTGGCGTCCTTCACTAAGTCCTTACGCGGCGTCACCTTGTCCGGCATCTCTGGCAGCACGGCGCGCGCCGGCACCGGCTTGTTGATGTCGCCGAAATATTCGCGCGCTAGCTTGACGGCTTCGTCACGGTCAAAATCGCCGGCTACGGTCAGCACGGCGTTCTTCGGCGCGTAATGCGAGTCGTAGAACGTCTTGACCCACTCGAGCTTGGCGGCGTCGAGATCTTGCATGCTGCCGATCGTTGGGCGGGTGTACGGCGCGTACTCGGCGAAAATCAGCTCGCCCATCCGCATCATCCCGGTCATATACGGGGCGTTCTCGTAGCGCATTCGGTACTCTTCTTTGACGACCGCGCGTTGGTTCTCGAAATTCTCGGCGTTCACGGCCAGCGCGCGCATCCGATCGGCTTCGAGCCACATCGCTAGCCGGAGCTCGCTCGACGGCAACACCTCGAAGTAGTTGGTGCGGTCGGAAGACGTCGTGCCGTTCAGACTGCCACCGCGCTCGGAGATCAGCGTGAAGTGTTGGCCCTTGGCCACGTGTTGGCTGCCCTGAAACATCATGTGCTCGAACAGGTGTGCGAAGCCGCTCTGCCCCGGACCCTCGTCGCGCGAGCCGACGCCGTAGGTGATCGAAACGGCGACCGTCTTGGCGCTGTTGTCCGGCGCCAGCACGAGCTTCAGCCCATTTTCGAGCGTCAGCCGCTCGATGCCCTGGCCGAAGCGGTTGAGGGAGGCGACCGCCGGATCTGGCGGTTCATGGGCAGGCCCGTGGTCGCCCGTAGCAAGCCGGGCGTTGCCAGCCAAGGCCGACGTCGATACGAGCGCCAGCGCGGCCAGCGAGGTGAATCGAGACGGCCGCAACCTAGGCAAACGCGGAGCGAGCGAAGCGAAACCAGGCCAGAGCGCAGCGAGCGGAGCGAGCGGAGCGAAACCAGGCCAGAGCGCAGCGAGCGGAGCGAGCGGAGCGAAACCAGGCCAGAGCGCAGCGAGCGGAGCGAGCGGAGCGAAACCAGACCAGAGGCGAGCGAATCGAGACAGACGCATGGGCGCGGATCTACCACGGCCTCGCGAATAACCGCTTCCTTAAGTGAGGGCCCGCGCAGCGCTCCGCTCCGGACTGCGCTATGTTCAAGCGTGAGTTCGCATGTTGGTTCTGCTGGGTCCAAGCTTCGCGGGCGGCGACGCTGAATACCAACGCCTGTCCAAGGTGACGGGCATGGTTGTGTACGATTTGCGCGCCCGTCTCAAACCCGGCGTTTGGGGGCTGGTGAAGGCGCTGGCCGACGAAGTCGAGGCTCAGCGTTTTGCGGCGGCGCTGCTCGCCGAAGGCTTTCCGATCGTGGTCGTGCCGCGCGAGGTGGCGACCGATCCGGAGCGGCCGATCGTGGCCTTGCGCGGGCTGACGATTGACGAGCAGGGCTTGACCTTGCAGCTGCGCGAGCGGGCCATGACAGTGCCGGTCGCGGCGTTGTGCGGCATCGTGCGCGGCGAGGCGCAGGTCGGTAGGGGCGGCGTGGGACGAACCGCCGGCGGTGGCGGGACGAGCAGCTCGACGTTCCGAGCGGTCGTGCCGGACGCCAGTGATCTGCAGGTGTTCCGCGAGTCGATGCCGCAGACCAGCTTCGAGGCGTTCGCCGCGGCCGACCTGCACTTCCATTCCGTGACTTGGATTGCGCGCATCGATGCGCGATCGTTCGACTTCCGAGCGCTAGGTATCGCGGCCGCGAGCCCGGCCGGCGCGCTCGATACGCTGGTCGATCGGCTGGCGCTGTTGGCCAGGGTGCGCGTCGACCGCGCCGCGCGTGCGTCCAGCATCTCGAGCTTCACCCAGCAGGCTTCGAAAGGCGTCGCCCCGCATTCGGTGCCGCCAGCTGCGCCGATGTCGCAACGCTCGAAAGAGATCGCGGGCGACGAGCGTTTTGACCCGTATTCGCGGGTCGTCGGCGAAGCCGAACGGCTGCTGGCCGCGGAGCTGAGCGCGCAACTCTCGAAGGCCTGAGGCGGTGTTTGTCGAGCCGTGGCCGCCCTCGGGCGCAGCACCTTCGAATTCAGGGGCAGGCCGGGTTTTCAGCTGCCCAGCTGGGCAGCCAGACCTGGGTCTGTACCCCACGGGGCCTCCATTAAATGAGCGGTCTCGCTCCGGCTTTCGTCAGCGTGTTAGCTTTGCCTGGTGGTCACGTTGCCGAAACATGCGCGCGAGCTCGCACAGCTCCGCCAGACATTGGCCGCGGCACCCGGCGTGGACTTCGCGCTAGTCTTCGGCTCGGTTGCCCGTGGAGCAGCGCGTGAGGACTCGGATTTGGATATCGCGGCTGCCGGGGCGGCTGTCGACCCACTGGAGCTCAGCGCGGCCATCGCGCGCGAAATCGGCCGGGACGTCCACGTAGTTCGCCTGGAACAGGCGTCGATTCCCCTGCTGGAAGGGATCATCGACGACGGCATTGTCGTTTTCGAAAGACGCTCTGGTGCCGCTGCGGCGTGGCGCTCACGGGCGCTTGCTGATCTCGAGCTGGACCGACCTTGGTACGCGCGACAACGCGACGCCTGGCTCAAGCGCGTTGCCGAGCGAGGGATTTGAGTGGTCAAGAAAGACCTCGTGACCGCCAAGCTCGCCGAGCTTTCTGAACGCGCTTCGCGTGTGCGGGCGAAGTGCCCGGAGTCCGCCAGCCGTCTGGCCGCCGACGCCGACGCCCTCGACATCGTATCCTTCAACCTCATGCTCGCGGTCCAATTGTGCGCGGACATCGCCTCGCACATCGTCGCCGACGAAGAGTGGCCGCCCGCCAAATCATTGGCGGAAGGCTTCACGCGCCTCGCGGAGCACGGCGTCGTCAGCGCGAGCACCGCCGAGAGCTTGAAACGCGCCGTGGGCCTTCGAAATGTCGTTGCTCACGGCTATGGCCACGTCGATGCAACGTCCGTGTTCGCTGCCGCCAGCGGCGGGCTCTCGGATCTGAGCGACTTCGCTCGCGAAGTGGCGTCGTGGTTGAGCTCGACGCCTTAGGGCGCGCGAATGGCTAAGTCGTTCGCCCTCGCGGCCGAGCCATCCCGGCTGGCTTCGTTGCTCCTCAGTTACATACCTGCAGTATGCGCCTTCGTCGCGCCTCGCCAACCGGACGCTTCGGCCGCGATCATCGACCACTTAGCCTTTCGCGCGCCCTTAGGTGCGACGCGCGGCGCCGACGCGAGCCTACGCTGCGGCGCCGCTGAGCCGCGGGCTCCACACATCACGCGGTTGCCGCCGCCGCCGCCGGGGCGCCAATTGAGAGCGTTAAGCGTGTCGCGCACGCCTGGAGCGTGACTTGGCACGCCACGCTACGACGCGGATGGCGAATCCGGCGCAAATGGCAGCCGCGTAGATCAGCGGCTGCGTGTGATCGGCCTTCACACGGAGGTAAAAGTGCAACGCTGCCAAGATACCGATTAGGTAGACGAGCCGATGCAAGCGTTGCCAAACCGGGTAGGTGAGGCGTTGCACGGCTTGTTTGGACGAAGTCCACGCCAACGGCACCAGCAGCACGAGCGCGATGAAGCCGACGGCGATGAACGGCCGCTTGCCAATGTCGCGGAGCACGCCCAACACGTCGAAGCCCTGATCGGGCCCCAGGTACAGCAAGAAGTGCAAAAGCACGGTGAAAAACGCCAGTAGACCGCAGGTGCGTCGCACGCGCACCGGCCACGTCCAGCCGAGCGTGAGCTTCAGCGGTGTCGCGCAGAGCGAGGCTACGAGCAGCACCAACGCCAAGAGGCCGAGCTGATTGAGCGCCGTCGCAATCGGGTTGGCGCCTAGCTGATGGCGCGTGATGCGGTAAGCTAGCTGCGCGAGCGCCAAGCCCCAACCTGTGACGATGGCCGGCGCGAGGAAGGCTTGGCGAGACTTCGGGGCCATGACTTAGAAAAGCCGCGCGAGGTCCATGCCGCTGTAGAGGTGCGCGACCTCACTGGCGTAGCCGTTGAACGGTAGGGTCGCACGGCGGGTCAGCTCGCCGATCCGGCGCTCGCTGGCTTGGCTCCAGCGCGGATGATCGACCTTCGGATTGACGTTGGCGTAGAAGCCGTACTCCGCGGACGCGGCGAGGTTCCAGGTCGACGGCGGCTCGGTCTCGGTGAAGCCGATTTCCACAATCGATTTGATGCCTTTGAAGCCATATTTCCAGGGCATCACCAGCCGTAGCGGGGCGCCATTCTGACCCGGTAGCGGCGCGCCGTACAGCCCGAGCGCCATGAACGCCAGCGGATGGGTGGCCTCGTCGATGCGCAACCCCTCCACGTACGGCCAGCGCAGCACGCGGCTGCCTTGATTCGGCAGCTGCTCGGGATCGAGCAGCGTCTTGAAGCTCACATACTTGGCGCGCGACGTCGGTTCGAGCCGCTTGATCAGCTCGGCGAGCGAGAAGCCGACCCACGGAATCACCATCGACCAGGCCTCGACGCAGCGCATGCGGTAGACGCGCTCTTCCAAACCGAACCAGCGCATCAACGTGTCGATGTCGAGCGTTTGCGGCTTTGCCACGTGGCCGGTCACGTGCACGGTCCACGGTCGCGACTTGAGGTGAAACGCCTGCTCGGCCGGCTCGGACTTGGACAAACCGAGCTCGTAGTAGTTGTTGTAGGTCGTGACGTCTTCGTACGGCGTCTGGGCTTCGTCGACCTTGAACTGACCGCGCCGCTCGATCTTCCAGGCGACGGCGCCGGGTTCCGGCTTGGCTGGTGGCGGCGGTTTCTTGGGCGGATCCGCGCTGCCCAGGCTCGACAGCTGCGACAGGCCCACCGCGACGCCCGTGCTCGTGGCCAGGTACAGCGCGCCGGTTTTCAAGAACTCGCGGCGGCGCGCGTACTGCTCGGGCAGGGTGATCTCCGAGCTTTTCGGTTCAGGCGGCAACGGGGGCATCGCTATTGGATGATGCCTCTTACGAACCCGACCAGCTCCTGGTTACCCGATTTTGCCACGATAGTCGGGGGCAGTCGGCGCAAGAACAAGCGCAGGGTCGACGTGGCGGTGCCGCCGGGCGGAAGGTCGAATTGGGTCCGTTCGCCGATCTCGACCCAAGGTCGCAGCTTGGTGGTGGCGTCGTACGCGGACGCGACTGAGATGATGGGCTTGACAGCATCAGTCACGACCTTCACCACGACCAGGCCGTCGTTGACGCTGGCCACCCAACCTTCGGTGCTCTCGACGGATGCTTCGACCATCGCGGCGTCGCGCGGTTGATCGTGGACGAACCAAACCACCGGCTGCCAGACGTTGAGCTTTAGCGTCGAGCCCGGCAGCAGCTTGGATGTACCCGGAAAGAAGGTGAGCCCGCCTGCCGAAGGAACGCGGTGAAAATCCAGCGCGCCCGCGCGCAGCGTACTGGTGGTGGCGTTGGCGAGCGTGTACGTCACTTCAACCGAGCGGCGTGCCGTGTCGAGTCGGAAGCGCTTGGTCGAGCCATCCCGGGCGCCCTTCAGCACTAGGGTGCTGCCTTCGAGCAGCGCGCTGTAGCCTCTAGGCTGCGGCTCCGGCGCGACCAAAACGCTCTTGCCGTCGAGCGACAGCCGCACGGCGTCGCCGGAGCGCGGGTCGACCGCAAGCTCGATGCCTCCGCCGGTGAACAGGTACAGGCCGTCGCTCGTGAGATCCGGCGTGCCGGGCAAGCGCGGGACGACGATTGGCGGCGCGCCAGACGCGGGCGCGCCGCCGCTCGGCGTCGGCTGCGCTGACTCGCCGGCAATCGCGGCCAGCGTCTGAGGGTTGCTGGCTGACGAAAGCTCGGTGCTGCCGCGGTATTCGGGCGCCTGGCTTTGAACGCCGAGCGGCGGTCGAGCGTGCGAACAGCCGAACGCTAGACCTAGACTTGCTCCCAGCGCCGCGAGCCCGACGAGCGCTCGATAGCGTCCAGAACGCGCTGATTGGTCACGCCGTCCTCGAAGTTGGGCGTCGGCAGCTGCTGCGTCTTCACCGCGGAGATCAAATCGGCCACGGTGTGAGTGAACGAGTGCTCGTACCCGAGAATATGCCCTGGTGGCCACCACGCTTGAACATACGGGTGTTTGGCGTCGGTGGCGAGGATCGTGCGGAAACCCGAGTCTTTGCCCTCTTCCACGTAAAGCTCGAGCTCGTTCATACGTTCGAAGTTGAAGCACAGGCTGCCCTTGCTGCCGTTGATTTCGAACGTGTTGTAGTTCTTGCGACCGGTCGCGAAGCGCGAAGCTTCGACGCTGCCGAGCGCGCCGTTGGTGAAGCGAATGTGCGCGTAGGCAGCGTCGTCCACGTCGACCTTGCCGGTGCCTTTGCCGTCGGGCATCGGGCGTTCGTTGATGAAGGTCTGCAGAAAGCCGCTGACCTCAGCGATCTCTCCGACCAAGAAGCGCGCCAAATCGAGCGAATGCGAGCCGATGTCGCCGAGCGCGCCCGAGCCGGCACGCGCCTTATCGAGCCGCCAAACCCGGGGAAACTGCGGGTCGACGATCCAATCTTGCAGGTAGCTGCCGCGGAAATGGCGGATCGTGCCGATCCGCCCTTCGCTGATGATTTCCTTGGCCAAGCTGATCGCGGGGCAGCGCCGGTAGTTGTGGCAGAGCATGTGCAGCACGCCGGCGCGCTGGACGGCGGCCAGCATTTGCTCGGCTTCGGGCAAGCTGTTGGCCAGCGGCTTCTCGCAGAACACCACCTTCTTGGCTTCGGCGGCGGCCAGCGCGATCGGCACGTGCGAGTCGCCCGGCGTGCAGATGTCGATGACGTCGATGTCTGGTCGCGCGATCACGTCTTCCCAGCGCGTCGCGTGCTCTTCCCAGCCGAGCGTGCCGGCGGCTTTCTTCACTTCGGCGTCGTTCCTGCCGCAGACGACTTTGAGCACCGGCTCGTACGGTGTGTTGAAGAAGCGGCCGACCTGGCGCCAGGCGTTCGAGTGGGCGCGGCCCATGAACTGATAACCGATCATCGCGACGTTCAGCTTCGCCATGCTTTTTTCCGAGGGCCTTTCTACAATTCGCCCAGACAACATCTCCTAAACCCGAGCGGCTTGTGAAGTCACGAATTTGCCGCGAAAATTGGAGAAATTCCCGAAACTTTTGCAATAACCGCGCACCCCCCTCGCAGCCAGGGTCGACTGCTGCCTTGGGCCAGTGCTAGTCACTCGCGGGGCTGATGCTGGGCTGGCTGTCGAAACTGGTTTCAAGCGCCGGTTCGCTGCTGCTGGCCGTGCCAGTGTTCGTGTCGGCGTGGCTCCTGTTCGCGATTGAGCCCATGCTGGCCAAGCTGGTACTGCCTTCGCTTGGCGGTAGCCCGGCCACTTGGGCGGGCTGCATGGTCGCGTTTCAGCTGCTGCTCCTCGGCGGCTACGGTTATGCCCATCTGGGCGCGCGCTACCTCGACGTGCGGCGCCAAGCTGCGCTGCACCTCGCCGTGATGCTGGTGGCGGCGGTATTTTTGCTCGAAGGGCGGCTCGGCGCAGTGCCGGAGCTCGGCACGCTGCCGTTGCCGCTGGCGGTGCCGTGGTTGGTGGTGCGCCGGATTGGTCTGCCGTACTTGGCATTGGCCAGCACCGCACCGCTTTTGGCGCGCTTTGCGCCGTCGCTCGGCTTGGCGAGTCGTGCACTTTACGCGGTCTCCAACGCTGGTGCGCTGCTCGGGCTCTTGGCTTATCCCTTCTTGCTCGAGCGTTTCGTCGGGCTGCCGGTGCAGTTGGCGCTGTGGGCCGCGGGTTTCTTGCTGTTCGGTCTGAGCCTGCTGCCGGTCTGTTTCGTCGCTAGCCGCACCGCGTCAGGCGCGCCGGCGCGCGCGCGTGACGCAACGCCGTGGCGCGTGCGCGCGGTTTGGCTGGCCTGCGCGTTCGTGCCGAGCGCGATGCTGCTGGCGGTCACCAACTACATTACCGTCGATGTGGCGGCGACGCCGTTGCTTTGGGTGGTACCGCTGGGGCTCTACCTGACTTCGTTCATCGTCGCGTTCAGCGCGCTCAACGTCGTGCTGCGCGGCACCGCGCTCGTGATGTGGGTCACAGGCTCGCTTTGGCTCTCGCGCAATGCGTTCGCCCAAGGCGCGGTGCCGCTGCTCGGTCAGGTCGCGGCAGCGCTGCTGGCGTTGTTTGGCGCGTCGCTGCTCTGCCACGGTGAGCTCGCGCGCGACCGGCCCGACGCCGACCACGGCGAGCCGACCGGTTACTTCTTGATTCTGGCCTGGGGTGGGGTGCTCGGTGGTGTGTTCGTGAGCTTGCTGGCTCCGCTCGTCTTCTCGGATTTCTACGAGCTGGAAGTGGCATCGGTAGGCACGTTCCTGGTACTGCTCGGCGCGGTGCGGCGGCGTTCCACGGGCGCGTTCTCGCGGCTGTCACGGTTGGTGCTGTATCTCGGCTGCGGCATCTGCTTGCCGCTGATCGCCGGCGAAACCGTGATTCGCCAGTCGCGAAGTGGTCGCGCCGGGCGGGTCCTCGAACGTCGGCGCGGATTCCTGGGTCCGTTACGGGTCGTCGACGTGGCCGAGGGCAGGGTGTTGACGCATGGCCGCATTCAGCACGGCATGCAGCTGCGCGCGCCGGGTCAGCGTGGCGTCGCCACCATGTATTTCGGCTTCGGTACCGGCATTCAGCGCGTGCTCGACGGCGTTCGGCTCGAGCGACCGCGGCGGGTTGGGGTGGTGGGCCTCGGCGTGGGTACGCTCGCGAGTTACGGGCGCCGCGGCGATAGTTTGCGGTTCTTCGAGCTCGATCCGAACGTAGTCGAGCTGTCACGTCGCGACTTCACGTTTCTAGCCGACTCGGTTGCCAATATCTCGGTCGTTCAAGGTGACGGGCGGCTTTCGCTCGCTCGCGAGCCAGAGCATGCGTTCGACGTGTTGGTGCTGGACGCCTTTTCGAGCGACGCGGTGCCGGTTCATCTACTCACGCGGCAGGCGTTCGAGCTGTATGCCCAGAAATTGGCGCCGGATGGCATCTTGCTTGCGAATGTGTCGAACCGGCACCTGCGGGTGGATCGCGTGGTGCGGGCGAGCGCGCGGTCGGTCGGCTTGTCGTGCGTGGTGGTCGAGACCAACGCCAACGCGCTGGGACACGTCGTCCATGCGGTCTGGGCAGTGATGGCACGCGACGAGTCGCGCGTGACGAGCTTGTTGGGCGACTTGCCAGTCAGGCCCGACAACGAGCCGGAGATCCTGTGGACCGACAGTCGGGCCAGCGTGCTGCAGGCGCTACGTTAGGTCGTTGCGATCTGCGAGGACGCCCCGCGATCTTGGGTTTTGGCTTCGTTTTCGCTGCGGTCCGGTGCTCACGTACTCAAGTACGCTCCGCTCCGGTCCTCGCGAAAGCCTCGCCCAAACCCAAGCTTGCGGGGCGGCCGGCTGAGATGATGACCGACGAGCAGGGGTCCGTCGCGCGAGCTCTCAGCTACGGGGGCGGGCATTCGGGGGCGGCGCGGCCGAGTCGGCACAGCTCGCCGCCGCGCTTTTCCAGCGCCTCGGCGCTGGCCGGCTTGCTCGCTAGCTCGGTGCCTGCGCGGTATTTCGCGGCCAAGACGAAGCAAGCGTGAGCGGAGTTGCTTTCACATTGCATGACCAGGTGCGTGAGCGCGATGCGTCGGAAGCGCTTGGCTTGCTCCGGATCGGCCGGGCCGGTGCTGCCGGTTTCGAGCGCAAGAGCCGCGCGCGCGCACTCGTCGAAGTCTTTCTTCTGGTCGCACAACAGCTCGGCTTTGAGCAAGCCTTCGCGCGTCGCTGGCACGTCGAGGGCAGGCGCGGCGATAACTGGAGCGGCGGCGGCCGGAGCCGAAACGGATGCTGCCGGAGCCGAAACGGATGCTGCCGGAGCCGAAACGGATGCTGCCGGAGCCGAAACGGATGCTGCCGGAGCCGAAACGGCCGCTGCTAGAGCGGCGACGGATGCTGTGCCGGGCTCGAGCTCGGGTTGGGGTGCGGCAACCGGCGCCGGCGGAACTGGGGCGGGCGGCTTCGGAGCCCCCATCAAAGCTGCGATGGCGCCGCCCACGCCGCCGACGGCGATGCCGATGCCGGTGGTCCAGCGGACGCCGCTCACGCAGCGAGCCCTTGGCGGACCAACAGCGCCTGCGGATCCGGCTTTCTTCCCATGAACATTACGAACAGATCCATCGGATCGCGCGCGTCGCCCTGCGACAGGATCGAATCGCGGAAGGCGCGGCCGACGACCGGGTTGAAAATACCCTCGCGCTTGAAGCGACCGAAAGCGTCCGCGTCGAGCACCTCGGCCCACTTGTACGAGTAGTAGCCGGCGGCGTAACCGACCGGATGCGAGAACAAATGCAGAAAGCCTGCCAGCATGCCGTAGTCCTTCGGTAACTCGCTCGCGGCGTAGCGCTGCAGGATGCGGTTGCCGTAGTCCATCACGTCGCCGTCTTTATCTGAAGCGTAGTCGATGTGCAGAGCTAGATCGACCGCCGCGAAGCCGAGCTGGCGCATCTGCATGCTCGCGGCGCGAAATGTCCGGGTAGCGTGCAGCCGTTCTAGAAGCGCTTCCGGAAGTGGCGCGCCAGATTCGTAGTGGGCCGCGAACAGGTTCAAGGCGTCGCGCTCGGAGCACCAATTCTCCATGATCTGCGACGGCAGCTCGACGAAGTCTTGCGCGACGCGAGTGCCGGCCAGGCTGCGCACGTTCACGCGGCTCAAGCAGTGGTGCAGCAGGTGGCCGAACTCGTGGAACAGCGTCTCGACGTCGCGGTGCAAGAGCAACGACGGTTTGCCACCCGAAGGGGGGCTCGAGTTGCAGCAAAACACCGCCAGGTTCGGCTTCGGCGGCACCGAAGCCAACAGGCCATGCATCCACGCGCCGCCGCGCTTGTTTTCGCGCGGGTACAAGTCGACGTGAAAAATGCCGAGCTGCACGCCGGCTTCGTCTTTGATCTCGTAGGTGGTGACGTTTGGATCCCAAACTGGCACGCCGTTGCGCGGCGCGATCTTCACACCGTACAAGCGTTCGGCGACCTCGAACGCACCCTGCAGCGCGCGCTCGGCCGGAAAGTAGGCGCGCAGCTCTTCTTCATCCAGCTCGAAGCGCGCCTTGCGCAACTTCTCGACGTAATAGCCGACGTCCCACGGCGACAGCGGCGGCTTCGCACCGAGCGACGCCGCAAACTCCGCCAGCTCGGTCTGCTCGCGCTCGAACGCGGCCAGCGACTTCTCGGTCAGGTCGTCGATGAAGCGCTTGGCGCTCTCGCCGTCTTTCGCCATCCGATCGTCGGTGACCAGATCGGCAAAGTGCTTGAAGCAGAGCAGGTTGGCGCGCGCCCGTCGCAGCTCGAGCACTTTACCGACCAGGCCACGGTTGTCGTGCTCGCCAGCCGTGCCGCGGGCATTGAACGCCGTCCAAATTTCGCGGCGCAGCTCGGCGTCGTCGGCGTAGGTCAAGACTGCGGTCACGCTCGGCGCCTGCAGGGTGAAGCGATAACCGGCTTTGCCCTTGGCCATGGCCGCCTCACGCGCCATCTCGCGCGCGGACTCAGGCAGGCCGGCGAGCCGTGATTCGTCCTCGATCACCAGCTCGAACGCGTTGGTGGCGTCGAGCACGTTCTGTGAAAAGCGTGTCGTCACGACGCTGAGCTCGGCGTCGAGCAGCTTGAGCTGCTCTTTGTCTGCGGTTGCCAGTTGCGCGCCTTGGCGGCGAAAGTCGGCCAAGGTCTTGTCGAGCAGGCGCCGGCGCGTCGGGTCGAGCGTCGCCGCTTCGGCGGTCTGCGCCAATTCGCTGAGCGCGCGGTACAAGCCGTCGCGGAGCGCGATACTCGACCAAAATGCGCTGACTCCGGGCATCACGGCGTTGTACGCCTCACGCAGGGCGGGCGTCGTCGCCACGCTCTCGAGGTGCTCTACGACGCTCATCGAGAGCTCGAGCTGCTCGGTCGCAGTTTCCAGCGCGCCGAGCGTGGCCGCGTACGTGCGCGGCGCCCTTTCGATCGCGTCGAGCGCGGCTTCTGACTTGGCGATCAACTCTTTGATCGCCGGTTCGACATGGTCGGCAGTGATGCGATCAAAAGGAACATCGAGGGTTTGCTGGCCGACCGTGAGCAGAGGGTTTTGCATGCGCGCTTTGGTTATAGCAACCAGAAGGGGCGCCCCGCACTTCGAAATCAAGGGTGGCGACTGCCGCGCTCAGGTCAAAGTTGCCCGTCGGCTCGCGCACGCTGAGGCCGCCGAAAGCCTGCCAGCCGCTCCATTCGCTCGAGATGCCAGCGTTGTCGACCACCTCGCCGCGGACCGGCTGGAGCGGCCAATGCGCGCCACGGGCGGTCGGCACGACGCTAGGGACGTAGTGCTCAATCGGCGACCATTCGCCGGTGGTGGCCGGGTGTAGCTCGGCCTCGAGCTCGGGTAGCGCGCCGGAACCCGGGCTTTGAAAGAGCAACGCCAGATCGACCTTGGCCCGATCGAAGCCGTCGACCGGCTGCACCGGCGTGCTCGGAGCGCCCAGCGCGACGTACTCGGGGATGTCTTGTTGCGCGCTCGGCGATAGGAACAACCCCGATGACGCCTGCACCGTCGTCAGCGTCGTCACTTGCACGACATCGAGCTTGGCGCCTTCGGTATCCGTCTTCGCGGCCGCAGCTGTTCCGCAGCCGCTCAACAGCAGCGGCAGAACCAGGTAAAACCCGCACCCGAGTGCCGCTGCTGGCCGTACGCTTCGCATCCGGCGGTATAGTATCCGATGCTCGGGCCCGCTAAAACCCCATGCACCCAGCGTATGGACACCCCTAGAGAGAGCGCATGAATCTCGAACGCCTCGAGCTGAGCGACGACGAACGCAAAGCTTTGGTGTGCGCCGAACACCTGCAGCATGATCCCGACTGTGGGGTCTACGCCGTGCACTCGTTTCGGACGCTGTCAGAGCAAGAAGCGAAGATCCACCGGGCGTTGATCGAACGAGTCTCAGCACAGCTGAGCGAGTCGACGGGGCGATCATGAACGACGGGCAGGCGGCTGCAGGGGAAGGCGAGCTGCTGTGGCAGCCGAGCGAAGAGCGCTGCGCGATCTCGCGCATGGCTCATTTCATGCGCTGGCTCGCCCGCGACACCGGACAAACGTTCGCGAGCTACGACGAAGTCTGGCGCTGGTCCGTGGCGCAGGTGGGGCCATTTTGGCAGGCAATAGCCCGCTATTTCGAGGTCGAGCTCGGTGGTGAGCGCGAGCCTGCGCTGCGCGGCCGGTTGCCCGAGGCGCACTGGTTTCCGAACGCGACCGTGAACTACGCCGAGCATCTGCTGCGCCGCCGCGACGAGCACTTGGCGATCGTGGCCCGCGCCGAAGATGGCTCGCGTCGCACGCTGAGCTACGCCGAGCTGGCCGAGCAGGTGGCCCGCGCCCGTGCCGGTTTGAAGCGCGTGGGCATCAAGCCGGGTGACCGCGTGGCTGCGTTTCTGCCGAACGGCGTGGAAGCGGTGGTGGGCGTGCTGGCCGCCGCCAGCTTGGGCGCGGTCTGGTCGAGCGCGGCGCCCGAGTTTGGCGTGAAGAGCGTGCTCGATCGCTTCCAGCAGATTGAGCCCACCGTGCTCTTGGCGTGTGATGGCTACGTGTACGGTGGCAAGCGCTTCGCGCGCACGGCCGAGCTGCGAGAAATTGCCGGGGCGTTGCCGTCGTTGCGTGGCTTGTTCGTGCTCGGTGACGCGGCCGCCGTTGGCTCGGTCGGCAACGTGACGGCTCAGCCGTGGAGCGAGCTTGTCGCGGAAGAACGACCGCTAAAGTTCGAAGCGGTGCCGTTCGAGCACCCATTGTGGATCTTGTATTCGTCCGGGACGACCGGTCTGCCGAAGCCGATCGTGCAAGGTCACGGCGGCATCTTGCTCGAGCACCTGAAAGCGCTCGCGCTACACATGGATCTAGGCGAAAGCGATCGCTTTTTCTGGTTCTCGACCACCGGCTGGATGATGTGGAACATGGTCGTGAGCGCGCTCGGCCTCGGCAGCACGCTCGTGCTGTTCGACGGCAGCCCAGCCTTGCCCGGTCTGTCGGCGCTGTGGAAGCTGGCCGAAGAGGAGCAAATTACCTACTTTGGAACGAGCGCGCCGTTCTTGATCGCGTGCAAGAAGGCCGGCCTGGTTCCGAAGCGAGTGGCCAAGCTGAGCGCGCTACGCAGCATTGGAACGACCGGAGCTCCCTTGCCGAGCGATGACTTCAAATGGGTTTACGCCAACGTGTCGGCCGACCTTCTGCTCGGCTCGGTCAGCGGCGGCACCGACGTCTGCACGGCGTTCGTGCTGTCGTGCCCGCTCTTGCCGGTACGGGCGGGCGAGATTCAGTGCCGCGGCTTGGGCGCGAAGATCGAAGCCTGGGACGACGCGGGCACAGCGTTGCTCGGCCAAGTCGGCGAGCTGGTGTTGACCGAACCGTTCCCCTCGATGCCGATCGGTTTTTGGAACGATCCGTTGCGCGAGCGCTTCAACGCTAGCTACTTCGGCATGTACCCGGGTATTTGGCGGCACGGCGACTGGGTCAAGCTCAACGAAAGCGGCGGCTTGGTCATCTACGGTCGTTCGGATTCGACGCTCAATCGCGGCGGCGTGCGCATGGGCACGAGCGAGTTTTACAGCGTGGTCGAGGCGATGCCCGAAATTGCCGACAGCCTGGTCGTGGACACCGGCTCGCTCGAAGACGCGGTCGGCAAGATGTGGCTGTTCGTCGTGCTGCGCGAAGGCGTCGAGCTCGACACGGCGTTGAGGCGCCGGATCAAAGACGTGCTCAAGACCCAGCTGTCGCCGCGCCACGTCCCCGATCAAATCCGCGCCATCGCCGCCGTCCCGCGCACCCTCAACGGCAAAAAGCTCGAGGTGCCGGTCAAACGCATCCTGCTCGGCGAAGCCCCGGACAAGGTCGCGAGTCGCGATACGCTGGCCAATCCACAGGCGCTCGACGCGTTAGTGGAAATCGCCCGCGGCGAGGCCAACGGCTGAGCCGGCCCTCATAGTGTGTGGCCGATTGCGAAAGAAGCGACCGGTAGGTCGTCGTTGGGCGGACTACCCTCGCACGGCGCGGGCATACGATCGACGTAGCGCGCGCACCTCCACGCTGTCGCGAACAGCGCGCGACCAAAACCGAAGTCGTAACGAATGTGCCAGCCCGATGCCAGTTGGTGCTCGAAGCCCGCGCTGAGCGCGCCGACTTGAGCGGTCCTGTCCAGGTAGTGGACCTCCCGACAGCTGTCGATGCACGGCAGATCGAACTCACCATCCCGCATGACCGTGTAGGCGGCTTGGAGGACGAAGGCGTTCAACAGTCTTCGGCCTTCGCCTCCCCAGACGATCGGGCGCACACGAATGTAGCCACCGCCGGCTGGCCCCCAAAAAGCCAAACCGGCTCCCACGCCTACGGTGAAGCGGTCCCACGGGGTGAGCTCGGCATACCCCCCCCGGCAGGGCGGTCGGTATGCCGACGCCCGTGCCAAGCCCGAGCTGAACCGGGCGCGCGTCGAAGCGTCGTCTTTCCACCACACTGTCGCCCGCTGCGCCCAGGGGCTCGCCTTGCAGCGCGGCCTCGAGTCGCTGTGCTTCCGGCGGCAGCTCGTCCTGTGCCAACGCATCCCCGGGCTGAATTTGCGCGCTGGCGAGCGCGGTCGTAGCCCCGACGGTGAGGACGACTGCGGGCGCTAGAGAGAAAAATGCTTTCAGCACGCAATCCGTTACAGCAAGCAGCGGGCCAACCTCAAATCGGCGGCAGAAACCGCCGTTGACCCGGTGGCTTGGGGGATCACGCCGAGGGGGCGGGCTCCCTGCTTTTACGCCACCGCCTGCAGAAATGGGCTTGAAACCGGTTCCACACATGGCATCATGGACGAGCGCTTGGACCTTCTCGTTTGCGCCCCCTGGAGCCCGCCCATGAAGCTACGTTTTGCCGCAAATTTGGCGTTATTGTCCGTGGTGGCCTCCGCGATTGGCTGTAGCGCCAGCGGAGATGGCAACGGTTCCAAGAATCAGGGTGTCAACGGCACCGGCGCCACCAGCAACAACGGCACTGGCGGCTCTCAGCCGATCCTCAACACCAACGGCGGCGGCCCGCTGATCACGGTCGGCGGCGCCGCCGGCGTGAGGGATCCGAATGATCCGCGCGACATTGATGCGCGGCCCCAGATTTGCGATGCGAACATGCAGAACTGCACGTGTTTGCGGCTCGGGCTGATCGGCACGTTGGATTCGAGCGCTACCGCCAAGGACACCAAGCCCTTCATCGAATGGCTCAACGGCAAAAGCGGCGGTACGGCGAATGTGACGATGGTCTCGACCAAGCCGTCGGCGATCGATGCGACGTTTTTGAAGGACTACGATATCCTCGTGATCGCCAACGTCAACGGCTGGGCCTTCACGGCGGACGAAAAGGCGGCGGTCGAAAAGTGGGTGCGTGAGATGGCTGGCGGCATCGTGACCTTGACTGGCTTCACCAGCGTGGCCACCGAAGCGGCAGCGAGCAGCCAGCTCGTCGACTTCGCCGGCATGGGCTACACGGGAGCGTCGATGACCGATTGGACGGCGCCCGCGGCCGGCTCGACCACGCCGATTCACTACAAAAACGGCGCCCCAGATCTACGCAACTGCCTCAATTTGTGGAGCGCGATGGAGGATCGCGAGGCGTCGCAGACCACTGCCATCAAGTTCATGCCGCAAGCCGCCCCGCTCGACAAACTGACCGCTTCGCTCGACTACGTGGGCGCATACATTGGTTGGCCCGTCAAAGCACCGGCGGGCTCGACCGTGATCGCCACGGATCCGATGACCGGCAAGAACATGGCCGTCGCGCTCGAGGTGGATGGCAAGGGTCGCATCCTATCGTTCGGCGACGAATGGGTGATCTTCACCAATCAATGGCTGCCGGTGGGAACGCCGACCAACATGACGATGGATGCTGGCAACATGTGCTGGCAGCCCGCGGCGGGCACGGATCCTGGTTTCTTCCAGTCGGTCAGGTCGCTCTATCAGACCAAGCAGTTCTGGTACAACATCATCAAGTGGGTAGCGCCGCCCAGCCAGTGCAACTTCACGATCACCGATAGGGACGTCGTCGTTAAGTAACGCGAGCAGCGAGCAGCGAGAGAACAGGAAGGCGAGAAGGCGGGAAGGTTTTGTCTCTCCAAGCCCGCGATTGAAGGGTGATCGCGGACCATCGCGTCGAGCGAGCTGTGACACCCACCCAAAAATCTCCCTCTGACCCTTCCCGCCTTCCCGCCTTCCTGTTGTTTCGTTCTCGATCGTTACGCGGTCGCGCGCGAGGGGGCGAGCAGGCGTTGGCGGGCGATTTGCACGGCGAGCGGACTTTGGTCGACGCCGGCGAAGCGTCGGCCGAGGGTCTTGGCGGCGACGAGCGTCGTGCCGGAGCCGCACATCGGGTCGAGCACGCGGCTGTTCGGTAGGCTCGAAGCGCGCACGATGCGCTCGAGCAACGCCAGCGGCTTTTGTGTCGGATAGCCGGTGGTTTCCGCGGTGAGCGGCGTGTTGGCGCGCATCGCCGGGCAGTCGCTCCACACGCTGCCCAGGCGCCGGCCCTGATCGGCGTAGTAGCGGTAGGTTTTGCCGGAGATGGTCCGCTCGCGGTAGTTCCGCCCGTTGGCGTCGACGTTTTGGAAGTGCATGCGCAGGCTCGTGGCAGCGAAGCTTTCGCGGAGCGCCGGGTCGTCACCGTTCCAAATCGGTTGCTTGCCGCGCGCGTAGATCAGGATCGTCTGGTGCGTGACGCTCGGCCCGCTGCGCTTCTTGCCGCCGTTGCCCGGCACCCAAACGACCTCACCCAAGAAGCCGGCGCGTCCGAACACGCGGTCGGCCGCGACTTTGGCGTCGTGCACCGTGCGGTGATCGAGGTGCAACCAAAGGCTACCGCGTTCGCTGAGCGCGTCGCGCACGACTTCGAGCCGCGGCTCGAGCATGCGCAAGAACGCGTCGATCGTGCTCCAAGCGTCGTCGTAGGCGTGCTGGCCGCGCACGCGCTCGCCCTTTCCAACGCGGGCCGCGCGCTTGCCGCCGGCGTTGAACGGCGGATCAGCGTAAGCCAAATCGAATTTGCCTCGTCGTGCCAGCTCGGGCACGAGCTCCAGGCAATCACCGTGGTGCACCGCGCCTGGTTCCGTCACCCGCCAGACCCAACCGCCGCGAAGCGCCGCCGTACGAAGTTCAACTACCACCGCCGCTGTTGGGGGCGCTGCTGGCTACGGCCGACGGCTCGAGCGGTTCCAGCGGTTCATCGGCGGCGATTTCCTCGAGTAAGGCTTGGTCGAGTTGTTGGGCTTTTGGCAGCTCCGGCAGCCACTCCCAGTACGGGCCGCCGCCGCTGCAGCCGGCCTCGGTTTCGTCCGGCGAGCACGCGATGCGCAAGTGCAGGTGATCATCGTGGGGCAGGCTGTCACCGGGCTGCAGCATCACGGTTTGCGCGCGGTATTGCAGCTCGAGCGGCTCGCCGCGAGCGCGTGCGTAGTCCATCAAGAGCGCCTCCAGCGGGCGGCTGATGAACAGAAACTGCACGCCAATCTCGCGATCGTTCACCAGCTTTTTTACGAGCAGCCACTCGCGTGCGACGTCGAGTCGCACGTAGTCGTCGGCGTCGGCGTCGGGCACGACTGCCAAGCCGTCGGCCTCGTAGCGCACGAAGCCGGGGCTCGCGATCGGTGCGCCAGCGGGGGTTAGCGCGAAGAACAACAGATCGACGTCACGTCCGCTGCGGTGTGAAGCATGGCCGGGGATCTGCCCGCCGTCCTTGGCGCCCAAGTCGCCGATCACCAGCACGCCGCCGGGCAGCTCCGCGTCGACCTCGGCCGCGATCCGCGTCAGCGCGTTGACCAGCCGTGGGCGACCCCAATGGTTGCGGCCTTTGGGGCGGTAGCGTTCGAAGCCTTTGCCTCGTTCCGGCAGCTCGAGCGCGCCGGTTTGCACGCCCTGGTTTGGCATCCCGACGGAGCCGGCGAGCCCGGGTGCGAGCGGGGTCGGGGCGCTGAAGCAACCGCCGAGCAGCAGGCCTAATATCGAGAAATATGTAATAGTTCTGAGCACCTAGCCCAGCTCCGGAATGAACGATTTGAGGTGCTCGGCGACGTTCTTGGCGCCCGTCTCGGAGGCGAAGCCGTCGGCCAAATCGAAGCGGTTGTCGCGCAGCGTGAGAAAGCCGTGGTCGACGAAGGCTTGGAAAGCGTTGGCCAAGATCG
Organism: Polyangiales bacterium; assembly: GCA_038230915.1. Taxonomy (GTDB): domain Bacteria; phylum Myxococcota_A; class Polyangia; order Polyangiales; family Polyangiaceae; genus PMG-095. The sequence goes on from JBBRMI010000106.1 coordinate 23,589, forward strand.
ATTTGCTCACGGCTTCGCTGCGCTCCAGGTCGCCGGCCAGAAACGCGCGGTTACCGAGCGCGATGCAGCGCTTCAACAGCTCTTTCTCGGCGAGCGGTGCCTTGACCAGCTCTGACAGCGCGCGCGCCGCGACCCAGTACCCTTCTAGGAAATTGCGCAGCACCGCCGAGTACAAGACCAGCCAGTCGAGGCCGCTCCAGCCGTCGCGACCGGGGCCGATGCTGAGCGTGCCGTCTTCGTGCACGAGCTCACCGTCGGCCAGCATTTGCGTCAATGTCTCGTCGAAGATCTTCTCGAACGGCTTGTCGGCGCGGAAACGGAACTCGAACTTGAACAGGCGGCTCAAAGCCTGCACGCGGTCGCGCACCCATAGTGTCGGCTCACGCTTCTGCGGCGCGGACAACAGCGCGCTGGCGACCAGCGCGCGCTCGACGAAGAAATGCACGATGATATTCTTCGAAACGTCGAGTAAGAGCCGGCGCGCTGGGACGACGACGTAGCTGGCGCCGTCAGTCGAGTTGGGCGATTTCGTCAGCGGATCATCGGGGTAACGCACTTCGACCAAATCGGCGTCGATGAACATTTGAACGGCTTCGCGCAGCGCCTCGGAGCGCACCCGGCCGGCGTGGGTGGTGAGCGCTGGCGACGAGCGCGCGCCCTGGCGTTGCGCGACCGAGAGCAGGCGTTCGGCGCGCAAGATCAGCTCGCGATGCGGCAGGCCGCGCTGCTTGTGCGACAGCAGCACCATCGCGGTCAGCGCGCCGGGCGTGATCGACGTGACGCGATTGATCTCGTCCATCACGCGGTTGCCGAGCCGAGTCACCAGGCTGCGGCGCTTGGCGGGGCTCAACACCTGGCCGTTTTCTAGACCCAGCTCGCGCTTCAAGTCTTCGAGCGCCAGCACTTGGCCGACCTGCATGTTGATGCCGCCGTAGCGGTGTCGCAAAACTTCGCTGGATTTGAGCAGCCCCGCGGCGTCCTCTTTCGACTTTTCGGCGCCTTGTAGCTCACGCTCGTAGGCTGAAGCTTCGATCACTCGCTCGTAGCCGATGCTGACCGGGACAAAGAAACACGGCCGCTCCGGCACCGCGAGCGCGGCGTCCATCACCATGTTGAGCAGGCCAAATTTGGGTGCGACCAGCTTGCCGGTGCGGCTGCGGCCACCCTCCAAGAACAGCTCGATCGGGTAGCCGTCTTTGATCAGTCGTCGCACGTAGGCGTCGACAACCGCTGCGTACAGTCGATCGCCCCGGAACGAACGCCGGATGAAGAACGCGCCGCCGCGCCGAAATACCGCGCCGACCGGAAAGAAATTCAGGTTGTCGCCGGCCGCGATCACCGGCAGCGGCAGGTTCTGCGCGTTGAAGATGTAGCTCAGGATCAGGTAGTCGACGTGGCTCTTGTGGCTGGGCAGCAAGATCAACGTGCCTTGACGTGCGGCCGCGCGCAGGCGCTCGATGTCGCCCTTATCGTACTCGATGCCGGCATAAATGCGGGTGAAGACGCGGTGAAACACTACCTCCAGCAATTTAATCGTGGTGCGATCGGGCGTCGCCTGTAGCTCTTTCAGCATCTCGTGCGCGCGCCGCTGCAGGCTGTGACGGTCGTGGCGCTCGTCGGCTAAGTCGTCGATCACGGCGCGCAGGCGCGGGTTTCGCACCAGCTCTTGCCGCACGCGCTCGGGCGCTTTGTGCGCGGGACCAGTCACGGCGCGACGTTCGCGCTCGAGCCGCCCGAGCACCATGTACGTGAGCCGACGTAGCCGCACGGCGTCGGTCGTCGCGCCGGGCTCTTGCAGGAACTTCGACAGATCGATCGGCTCGCCGAGCTTCAGCTCCACGTGCTTGAAGTTGTGCAGCAGTTGCGCGGCGGTGCGGGCCGGGCTTGGCCATTCACGTGGCCCCAAAAGAAAATCGAACGGTTCGGTGCCACGAGTGTTCGGGAAATTCGTCCAAACGAACACCTGCGGCACGACGAAGATCGGCTTGTCGCGGCGGCGCTGGAGCTGGAACAGCGAACGTACGAGATCGTCGCCTTCCTTCAAGCCGCGCCCGCCCGAGGCGCCGGTCGCGACGTCGAGCACGCCAGGCGGTCGCTTGAGGAATAGCGCCGCCGAGCCGCCGCGCGTCAACGCGTCCTCCAGCTCGTCGGACGGCGAGACGTTGGGACGCGGCAAGATGGCGTTGAGCCAACCCTTGCCCATCGGGTTCAAGATCCAAAGTCCCAGATCATTCACGAACCGGACCTGCGGCAGCTGGTAGCGCTTGGTCAGGTAGTCGAGGGCGAAGAAGTCGATGAAGTTGAGGCTGCGCAGCACATAAACAATCGAGCCTTGCTCGGAAAGCGCGCGCACTTCGCGCACCCACGCCTCGTCCACCTGGATCTTGTCGAAGAAGCGCTGGTAGAGCGCACGCAGGATCGGGTTGGGTGCGTAGGTTTGGGTGAGCTCGCGGTGGAAGGGCATGGGCGGGGGCAGGGAACGCTGACGCGGACGGTAGATCATACTCAAGCTCGCCCGATGCGCCGCGAATGTTGATCCGGCCCGCGTCTCCGGCTACCGAGGCTTAGGTTCATGTCGATGGTTTCGCCGAGGTCGGCTGCGGTTTATGGAGCTTTCGCGGTTGGCCTCGCCGGGGGCCTCCTCGCCGGCTGCAAACGTCACCCCCCGAGCCCGGCGCCCAGCGCGGCTATTTCGGCGGCTCCGTCAGCGCTGCCTTCGGCCGACGACGTGAACGCCCCCGACGGGGCGCCCTTGCCGGCGCAGTGTCGGCGCCTGCCCGGGTACGCGCTGACGCTCGATGCCCCGCCGCTGCCGAAGCCGGGCAAAGGCGACCGGGAAGCCGCGGACGATGAAGACGATGACGCGCTATTGCCGTTCGGTGTCGATATCGGCGGCGCGGTGCCGACTCCGTTCGGATTTGCGGTGGCGGGCCTCCGCGGCGCCGGACAGGCGTTCGTGGGGGTGCTGGGCGAGCACGCCTCGCACCGCATCGACTTGGGTGAGCTGCATGGCGATGCCGAGACTCCGGCGCTCGCGTCCGCCGGCGATGGCTTGATCGTCGCGTTGCGCAGCACGGACGCCGCCGGCTTCACGCTCCGGCTCGGACGGGTCGCGGGGGCGGAGAGCAGCGCGGTCGAGTGGGGCTTCGAGCTGTCGAAGCTCGGCAAGATGCTGAATGGCGTCGCGGTCGCCGCCGTCGGGAGCCGCGGGGTGCTCGTCTATCAGGGTGAAGAGAAGCAAGGCAGCACGCGGCTGTTCCTCGGCACCTTTTCGACCAGCAGCCTGAAGGACGCGTTCGAGGTCAAGCCGCTCGAGGCGAAGGACGTCGAGATGCCGCGGCTCATGGCGCGCCCCGGCGGCTACTGGCTGAGC
>JBBRMI010000107.1:0-26944 GCA_038230915.1 Polyangiales bacterium
GCGAGCGGAAAGGGGGCTTCCGTGGTGCGCTGCTCGCCGCGCGGTCAAGGAAACAGGAAGTCCCTGATGACGGCACGGCCGCCGCCCTGATGGGACGAAACGGGTATCGCTGGGGCGCGTCGCCGCCAGTTTCTTCCTAGATTGGGAGATCGGGAGCCGTGCGAGCGTGAAGTTTAGGGTTCGCGCTGCCGCCCGCGAGACAGCAGGGCATGCATTTTCTGGTGGCCGCGTGCTCAGCTCCAAGGAAATATTTTTTGTTTTGGTCCTCCAAAACAAAAAATGCGTTCCCTCGCAGGACTCCTGATCTCCTGATCTCCCTGTGAAATCTCGCAGGCCCTCGAGACCACAGGTCAGGATGACAGCAGCCCGAAGCCTCGCTAATGGAGGCCCGGCGACGCTACGCTAGTTTCTGCAAGCGGAGCTGCGGCGCGGCAGCCCCAATGATGTGATGAATGCTGAGCTGAAACACCAGGCTAAAGGTCAGCCGCTAGCAAGAGCCGCGAGGCGCGCAGCAAACGCCGCGCCATCACGCCCAAGATCAACGCCGCGTGCCAAGGCCGCACGCCACTCTGCTCGTCGCCGTAGACCGGACGCACCGTGACTTCGTGGACGCGCAGCCCTTGCTCGGCCGCCAGCAGCAGCAAATCATTCGGGTAGCCGAAGCCAGGCCATAGCTCGGCGAGCGGCAACCGTGCGAGCGCGTGGCGGCTGACCGCGGTGTAGCCGCACTGACAATCATCCACATCGAGGCCGCTGGCCAGGCGCGTGGCGAGCGACAACGCTTTGCCGGCGACCCGCCGCGCCCACGGCATGTTGCGGCTGTCGCGCGAACGAAACCGATTGCCCTTGACGTAGTCAGCGCGTCCGGACACCACCGGTGCCAGGACGGCGGGCAGGTCCGCGGGATCCATCTGCGCGTCGCCCGCCATCACCGCGATCACGTCGGCGTGATCGGCCAGCGCCGCGCGGTAGCCGGTCACGATCGCGGCGCCCACGCCTTGGTTTTCGGTGTGGCGGATCACCTGCAGTCGCGCGTCCGGTATGGCGCGTGCCGCGCTGGAGGTGTCGTCGGGGCTGCCGTCGTCGACCACGTAAATGGCATCGACGAAGCGCGGCAGGGTCGAGAGCGTGCGACCGATCAGCCGCGCCTCGCGGAAAGCGGGGATCACGACAGCGACGCGCTTGGCCTCGAGCACCGAACGTCGGGTATCATCGAAAGGCGGATTTTTGAAGCCAATACGCCCGGCTGGCCGCAGAAAGTGTCGTGGCGTGCCGGCAAGCGTGCGGCGATCCGTGCTACTCGGGTCCTCGTTTCCGTGAACGACGCCGCCTCCACCGCGACCAAGTCTACCGGGTTTCGCCGCCGCGCCGCCGTGCTCACGCTGGCTGGGGCAGGCTTGTTGGTCGCGCTGCGCGTCGAGTACGCCAACCTATCGTTCCCGAGCGATCGCACGCCAGAAGGCGCGTACTTGCGCGTGATAATCGCAGTAAGCCATGGTCGAGCTCAAGATTTTTTTCCTTACACCGAGACGCGCGCCCAGCACGCCGCCTACACGATTCGTGACTTCCGCAAGCGGGCTCGGGAACGCGTGCTTGCCGCGTACCCCGAGCCGGAAAAGAGCCGGCTGGCGCTCGAGTATGCGGCGGAGGCCAACGCGCCCGACGGCGCCGACGTGTTCGCGCTCTACGCCAAGCGTTACGGCTGGATCGCGCGGCTGCGTCGCGATCTCTCTGGCGTGGAGAAAGTTGAAACGGCGGGCGATCGCGCGACGGTCGAAACCGCCCACGGCACGCGCTATCCGTTTCGTCGCCGCGAAAACGGCATTTGGGGCCTGACCGAGTTCACGCCGGTGCTCGACGCCGAGGCAGAACGCGCCGCTCGCGACTTCTCGCTCATTGATCGGGCGGCGCAGGACTACAGCCGCGTGGCGCCCGGGAAGTAGCGGGGGTCTGGGTCAAACCGTTTCCAGGGCGTTTAACGTCGTGGCCGGATCCCCCACGCGCCTACTCCTTCAGTAGCGCGAACAGCGCCAGTACCACGAAGCCGAGGCCGATGCAGGCCGCCGCCAACAGCGCGCGTCCCTTGCCAGCTGGCGCGATGCTGAGCGCCGCATCCTCGACTCCGGCCTCGGACAAGTGCCGTTCGAGTGCGCGATCCGTCTGCGCGACGCGGCGCACGAACAGGAACAACGTGACCAGCAAGGCCAGCGCGGAATAGCCGGCGGTCACCCGGCGGATGCGGCGCGCGCGGCGCTCTTCACGCAGCCGCGCGACAGCCGAGCCGTCGAGCAGCAACAGCTCGCGCGCGTCGAACGTCTGCGGGTCGGCCCGCTCGCTGTCAGAGATTGGCCACCCCACCGCGGAGGAGCTCGCCAGATCGGGCTGGCTGGAAGCGACGACCCACAGCGGCGTGGTTGGTAACTCCGCTGGCCACGGCACGACGCCGGTGAGCCGCCCGTCCGGCGCGAGCGAAAGCGCGGCGTGCAGCCCCTGGTAGCGTCGACTTTCGTCAAAAAACGCCAGGTAGGCCAGACTGGCCGCGCCGCTGCTGACCAGGCGCAGAACATCACCCTCTCGGGTGACACGAATCGCGCCCTGCACGACGTCGAGCCGCGCGGCCAGCGTGCCTTGGCCGATGCCGTCGGCGGCGGCTTCGAGCGCGACGCGCACGCTGGGCTCACGAGGTTGCAGCTTGAGCCGCGCGAGTCCGCTGGCGTCGGTGCCCAGCTGGCTCTCGGCCGGCTCGGCGCCGTCGAGCTTTACGCTCACGCGCACGTGAGCGACGGGTGCGTCCGCCCGCGTGGCGCGGATCACCAGCTCGTCGTCCAACGCACCCTGCGCCGTGATCAGCACGCCGTGCGCTGGCGCGACGGCAAGCTCGATGTCGCCAGTGTGGCGACCGCGTTGAAAGCCACCACGCCGGGTTGCTGCCGCTCGAAACGCGTCGCTCCGACCCAGCACGAGCCCGTGCGCTAGCGACGTCGCGACTTGATCGGTCGCCTCGACGCGCAGCTCGAGCGCCGAGTCGCGCGGCCGCGGCAACTGCAACCGCACTTCGGCGCTACCCAGCGCATCCGTCCGACCTGCAGAACTCGCGACGCGCTGCCCACCTTCGACCACCACGACGCGCAGCGACGCCCCGGGGACCGGCATCTCCATGAGCCGATCACGCTCCCCTACCTCGACCCGCAGGCTGAGCTCGGTCAGCCCCTGCGTCGGTCCGGAATAGACGCGCGCGCTCCGAAACGGCCGCACGCCCCCCGACACCACCCCGAGCAGCACGACCAGCACGGCCGAGAGCGGCGCAACAAACAGCCAGAATCTGCCCCGGGAGCGCGACGGCACGCTGACAATGTCTCACGTTTGCGGCGGCGCCGCCGCCCTGGCCCACCGCCAACGGTTTGGAGGGTAAGCCGCGGGGGTTTGCGGTCTCGTGCCAGGTTGATTTAGTCTCCGCCGCCCCATGGCCGAGACCAAGAAAAAGAAGAAGGCGAAGCGCGAGCGCAAAGAGCGCCGTTTCAGTCCGGAGCAGACCTACTCATCCGGCGCTGCCGTCGCTGGCGGCATGTTGGGTGCGCTGGCCGCGGGTGCCGGCGTTTGGTCGCAATGGATCAGCGAGACTCCACACCCGTACGCGCCGTACCTGTTCGGCGGCGGCGCGCTCGCGCTCGGCGCATCCTTGTGGTTTGGCGACGCCGGAGCCGTGCCGGTGCGCGTCGGCGATGCAGGCATCGCGCTAGAACGCGGCAGTGAGCTGACGCGCCTGTTGTGGTGTGATCTCGAAACGGTCGAGGTCGCGGGCAAGCAACTGGTAGCCAAGGGCAAGACCACCACGTTCAACATCCCGATCGCCGCCCATCCCAAAGCGGTGGCGTGGATCTTAGCAGAAGGTACTCGGCGCGTGCCCGAAGCGATGAACGTGAAGAAGAGCCAGCTGGAAGGCTTGCCCGAGCCGAAAGATCTCGACGGCGAAATGGTGACCGTGGAGGGCCTGCAAGTTGCGGGCAAGCACTGCGCCGCCACCGACAAGCCGATCGCGTTCGAACGTGACGCGCGACTGTGCCCGAACTGCGCGCAGGTCTACTTGAAGGACGCCGTGCCCAAGAAGTGCGTCACCTGCGAGCAAGACCTCGCCAACGGCGGCGTCGAGCTGTAACGCTCGGCGGTAGCGCGTTAGTCGATCTGAACCAGCGAGACTTCGACGACCGGGCGCGTGCCGGATAGGTCCTCGATCTTGCGGCGAACCGTGCGCCGCACGTGCTCGGAGAGCTCGATACCTCGGCCGTCGCGGAATTGCTCGACGGCGCGCGCCGCTTCCTGGGCCAAGCTGCGCAAGGCGGCTTGGTCACCGTCGACCGAGGGGATGCCGCGTGTCGCCACTGCCGGGGGCCCGAGCAGCTTCCGTCCAGTCAGCGCCAAAGCGACAGTCGCCATACCGCCGCGCGCCAGCTCCTGCCGGCGCTGCAGATTTTCATGCGAGAGCACCTCGCCACCGATCGCGATCGGCACGCGTCCGCTCTTCACAACGTCGACCTTCGAGGCGTGCTGGCCGTCGAAGCCGACGACGCTGCCGTTCTCGACCACGATCGTCTGCGCGACGCCGATCGAGCGCCCCAGCTCGGCGTGGCGTAACAAATGGTGCAAGGTGCCGTGCACCGGCATGAAGCAGCGCGGGCGCGTCAACTCCAGCATGCGCTTTTGCTCGGAGCGACCGGCGTGGCCGCTGGTGTGAACGCCCGGTTCAGTGATGCGGGTGTGAACGGTCAGACCGCGCCGATGCATGGCGTTGATCATCGCGATCACCGGCCGATCGTTACCAGGGATCACGCGGCTGGAGAGGATCACGGTGTCGCCCTGCTCGAGGCTGAGCAGAGGGTGGATGCCGTCGGCCAGGCGGCGCATCGCCGACAGCCGCTCGGCCTGGGTGCCGCCGGCCAAGATCAACACGCGTTCACGCTTCATTTCGCGCAATTCATCGCCCGAAACCAGCAGATCACTCAGCCAGCCGAGACGCTTGATCTCTTTGGCGATCGTGACTTGCGCATCCAAGCTGCGACCGAGCAGGCACAATTTACGCCCCGTGCGTCGCGCGATCTCGCCCAGCAGTATCAAGCGTTGGATGTTGCTGGCGAACAACGCGACGACCACGCGCGCCGGTGCGGCTTCGATCAGCCGCTCCAACACCGCGCCGACGCTGCGCTCCGAGCCGGGCCGCTCGGGCACGTCGATGTTGGTGCTGTCACTGAGCAACAGGCCGATGCCGGCGTCGCCCAGCTCGCGGATGCGCGCTTCGTCAGTCGGCTCGCCATCGGGCGGATCGGGATCGAAGTTGAAGTCGCCGCTGTGGAACACGACGCCCTGCGACGTGGTAATCGCCAGCGCGCTGGCCTCGACGATCGAATGCGCGACCCGCACCGGCTCGATTTCGAACGGGCCAACGCTGTAGCTTTGACCCGGCGTCGCCACGCGAAAGTCGAGCTCGTTCGGACCAAAACCGTGCTCCATCAAGCGCCGGCGCGCCATGCCCAGTGCGTGCGGCGGCCCCCACACCGGGATCTCCAGCTCGGCCAGCAAGTACGGCAGCGCACCGATGTGATCCTCGTGCCCGTGCGTCAGGAACACGCCACTCAAGCGGTCGCGGTTCTGCAGCACGTAGTCGAAATCTGGATGGATGACGTCGACGCCCAGGTCGTCTTCCGGAAAGGCGGCGCCGCAGTCGATCATCACCGAGCGCCCCTGGTCCTCGATTACCAGACAGTTCATGCCAATTTCCCCAAGGCCACCGAGGGGAATCAATCGAACGAGGTTTTCGTGGCTCGTAGTCAAAGCAGCTAGGGGACGGAGACGGGGGCCAAATCGGTAGAAACGGCTAGGTGAGCGGGTGCAAGCCCTCGGTTTAGCACCTCTTTGCGAGCGGCGGGCCCTGGTGTTACGGCTCCCGGGTGGCAACCCGAAGTGTTTCTCCTGAAGAGACCAGTGCGCTCTTGGCCGCCGGCTATGTGTACGTCGATGTCCGCAGCGAGCCGGAGTTCGAAGCCGGACACGTCCCGGGCGCACTCAACGTGCCGCTCTTGCATCAAGGTCCGGGCGGCATGACCCCGAACCCGGAATTTTTGTCGGTGATGCAGCAAGCCTTCGGCAAATCCGAAAAAATGGTCGTCGGCTGCAAGGCTGGTAGCCGCTCGAAGCGAGCCGCCGACCAACTCGCCCAAGCCGGCTTCAGCGAGCTCACCGAGATGTCGGCCGGGTGGGACGGCTCACGCGATGCGTTCGGTCGCGTCGTGCCCGGCTGGAGTAAACAAGGTCTGCCCGTAGAGCCCGGCAAACCGTCAGGCCAAGCCTACGCCGACGTGAAGCAACGCCAGCCTCGGTAGTCTCCCGAGCTCGATCAAGCGGTCTGAGAGAAGAGATTGCGCAGCAGCGCGGACTCGGATATCTCGTGCCGGTCGAGGTGCCCCATCAGCTCCCGTGTGGGCCCGGGCAACTGAGACCATCGACTTTGGTCTCCGGCAAAGCCACACAGCACGTCGGCGGCTCGCAGCAGATCCAAATGATCCCACTTGAGGCCTGCGATTTCGCTGGCTAGAGCTGGAGCTTCCTCGAGGACGGTACCGAAATAGGCGTCGGATTCCTCCGCCGCAAAGTGCTCACCAAGATCAGCCCGAAGCTCGCGGATCAGCGCGCCCGGAACGATCTCCGGCGCGAAACGGCTTTGGCCGTCTTCCAGCGCGGCACACATGACGCGCAACCTACCGATCGTCTTTCCGAGGTGATGGTGTCCCTGCAGAATCGAGGTGAAGCGCCCGAACAGGCTCGGCAGCGGATTTAGTGGGCTCATTGAGCGGCAGTGAACGCAAGGTTTGATCCAACAGCGGCGCGCTCACCTCGCCGATTTCCGGGCCGAGGTGCTGTCAGGTTTGGTGGGCGCTCGCGCCGCGCGGGTTTTGCGTCTTCGCGCAACGCTTGCGCGGGGCGTAGCGCGGCCCTACGCGGGCGCGGGCTGGGTTTTCGTTCCATCGGTCGCTTTGGCTCCTTCGGCGCTGCGTTTCGCGTAGCCCTTGCCGAGGACCAGCGCCAGGCCGAGCCAAGTGACAGCCAAAGCGACGTTGATCGCGAGAATGCTGCGCGTACCGAGCAGGAAATGCGCCGAGATCCACACGAGTCCGGCGGACATGGTGTCGCCGGCGCGCTTGAAGAAGGCGTCGACTACCTGCTTTGCTTTGTACTTTGCGGCGCGTGACGTGACGAGCCAGAGCGACTGCTGGGTGGTGTTCGACAAGGAGTAGTCCAGGCTGCTTTCGACCACCCGCCCGACGAACAGCACGCTGAGCAGTGGGAAGAACAAAGTCGCCCCGTAGCCGCACACCGACGCGATCGGAATCAACACTAGCGCCGCTCGCAGCCCAGCGTACTTCACGACGCGCGAGACCACGAACAGCTGAAGAAAGACACCGACCGAATTGATCCACTGGAAGTAGTGCGCCTTGAATTGACCGACATAGGCGGCCTGACTGATGTGTAGATTCCGCGCGTGCTCTGGAGCCTGCGACAGCAACATCCGATCGAGCAAGTAGTCGCCACTCTTGGTCACGAAATTCAGAGCCAGCACTAGCAGGCCGAAAATGAGCAGGTAGCGGTCGCGAAAAACGAGCGCGAAGGCGTTGCCCGGAGCGATTGGCTCTTCAGTTGTCGTGTGCGCGGCCGCCGACCGGGCGGTCTCGCGAAAGTTCACGATGTAGGTTACCCCCAACGCTAAAAGCAGGATTGCCCCGCCGATCAGCATCAACGCGAACGGTGTGCTACGCCGAATGAGCGGCTCCGCAAGCCACGCTCCGGCAACCGCGCCGAGCGAGCTGCCGATGCCGACGATCGGGAAAAGGCGCTTGCCCTGTTCCTCGGTGTAGGTATCAGCGGCGAAGCTCCAAAACTGCGCGATCGTGACGATGTTGAAGATGCCCACCCACAGGAAAAAGGGAATCCCGAGGTGGACACCGGCTTCGCCGAGCGCCCAGAAGAGCACGAGATTCGTGGCGAAGAACAGCGTCACGCACGAAATCAAGACGATGCGCCGGACGCGCGCCGCCAGCCAACCATAAAAACTCGTGGCGCCGACTAGCAGCACGGTTTGGCCGATCGACGTATAGCTCTTCACCTCGGCGCCGCCGCCGAGCAAGATCAGCGGCTCGCGTGCCACCTTGAGTAGGTAGTAAGCCGTCAGCAGCAAGAACACGTTGAGCGCCAGCAGCAGCACGGTCCGGCCTTCGCCCGGGCGTACATCGCCGAAGAGCGTCAGCAGAAACTCGAGGGGATGCTCACGAAAGCGAGGCCGCGTCAGCTTTTCAGCGGGCCCCGACGTTTGGCTGCTCGTCATTTGCTCATTCATTGCGCTCGGCACGCCACGGCCGCCGCTGAAGCGCTCGATACCGCCGCGGTAGATCGGAACGTCGAGCCGCGTCTGGGCTGCGGTGCCCGGGCATGGTCCTGCAAGTTCGAGTCCGCGGAAAAAAAGAGAAGACGGACGTGCCGCCTGAGTCCGGCACAGATGATGCTTGCACGAGTCTTGTTCTGGATGTTCACGTCTTGCTGGCCCTGGGCAGCGCAGGCTGCGCTCACCACCAGCGCTACGTCCGCGCGCTGACTTGCGATTCGATACTGAGCATGACTGGAGCCGCGCCCGGGACACTGTAGTTGCGGCCCTGGCCTGCGGCGCGACGTTTAGCCGCACCGTGCCGGTTCCGCCGCGTACGGCCAGATAGCCGCGGGTACGCGGCGAATTACCGCAGCCATCGGCTAGCTCGATCTCACGGTTCGCTAGGGACACACGCTCGACCGCGCAACATGGCGTGCCGCTTGCTCTCTACAGTTCGCTACGCGTTTGCGAATCGAAAGGGACCCCTTGCAGTCAGATCCTCATATCGTCGTGGTCGGCATAGACTTCTCGGAGCTCAGCGATGAAGCATTCCGCAGGGCATACGAGCTGGCGGCTCTGCGCCCGACTTCCGAGCTGCACGCGATCAGGGTGACCGAGCCGGCGGAGATTGCTCCCCTGACAGGCTACGACGCCATCGAGCCGACGAGTCCGTTACGGCTGGACGAGCTCAGCGCACTGCTTGCCAAGCACGTGGATCGCCTGCTCGCGAAGATGGAGGGCTCGTTTCGTTCGGACGTAAAGGTGGTGTCGCACAGTCGGATCGACACTCCCATGCTCGGCATCACCCAGCTCGCGTCGGAGCTCAAGGCTCATTTGATCGTCGTGGGCACGCACGGTCGCCACGGCGTTGCTCGTTGGCTCTTGGGCTCGGTCGCCGAAGGCGTGCTGCGTCACGCCTCCTGCCCCGTATTGATCATTCCGCCCCATCCTCCGCTGGCAGATCTGGCGAAAATCGAGCCACTCTGTCCCCTCTGCAGCGAAGCACGTCGGGCGACGGACGGACGCGAGCTTTGGTGCACACAGCACCGCGATCGCCACGGCCGCCGCCACACCTACCATCAGCGCGATCGGACGAGCGAGGACGCCAGCCTCCCACTCGTGACCCGCTGAGCTCCGACCTGCCTCGTTGCGCCGGCCCGGGCGACGTGCCGCACGCGTCGGACACATCAACGATGCCGACGTTGTTTTGAGCCACGCCGATCGGCGCAAATCGCGCGTCGGAGCGCAAACGTTGCGCGGCCCAGCCCCGCGCGTTTGGTTTCCTGACGTGTCGTAGCCCGTTTGGTCCTTGGCACGCCGGCTGCACTCCCAAGCGGCCGAGGTCAACGATGCCGAACAAACCTTCGTCCGGCGCCGAGCAATGGTGCGCCGAGCACAGAGTCCGCCACGGTCGGCGTCACGTATACCACCAAGGTGACCGCGTCAGCGCCGACAGCAACCTCCCACTCGTCGTCCACCAGTCGTGAATCGTCCCGTCGAACAGGTAGAACCATGAGCAAGACCATTCCCCACATCAAGAAGTACATGACCACCGACGTGCAGACGATCGGCGACGAGCAGCCGATGTCGGTCGCGCACCGCTTGATGCGCGAGCAGCACATTCGCCACTTGCCCGTGCTGCATCAAGGCAAAGTCGTCGGCGTCGTCTCCGATCGCGATTTGCGTCTGGTCGAGACGCTATCCGACGTCGATCCGACCAAGGTTGCCGTGAGTGAAGCGATGACGCCGGACCCATACATCGTCACGCCCGAAGCGTCATTGGACGAGGTCGTTTCGACGATGGCCGCCAAGAAGTACGGCTCGGCCGTGGTCAGCGACCACGGGCACGTCGTCGGCATCTTCACGACCGTTGACGCCTGCAGCGCCTTCGCCGAGCTGCTGACGACCCGGCTCGCGCACTGACGTAGCTAGGCTTCGCGAAGGTCGAGGCGCCGGGCTCAGGCTGGCGCCTCGCCTTTCTCCGCTGTCAGCCCTTGGGGCGCGACACGGCCACGCCGTATTCGTGCAAACGGTATTGAATCGTGCGCGCGCTGATGTCGAGCATGTCGGCGGCGCGACTGGTCGAGCCGCCCACGGCGTCGAGCGTGGCCAAGATCGCATGTTTTTCGAGCTCCGCCATCGTTGCGCCGGGGATACGTGGGCCGCCCTCGATCGTGGCTGGCGCAGCGTCGAACGGCAATGCCTCGGCCTCCACGATTTGCCCCTCGGTGAACACGACCGCGCGCTCGATGGCGTTTTCCAGCTCACGCACGTTGCCTGGCCAGCGGTGCGCGACCAGCTTGGCGCGCGTCGCATCACTGAAGCCGTCGATGCGACGATTGTTCTCGCGCGCGAACCGGCGTAAGAAGTGCTCCGCCAAGAGCACGACGTCGTTGCCGCGCTGGCGCAGCGGTGGCATGCCGATGTGCACGACGTTCAACCGGTAATAGAGGTCTTCGCGAAAGCGCCGCTCACGTACCTCTTCGGTCAATGTCTTGTTGGTGGCGGCGACGACGCGCACATCGACTTTGATCGTTTCGTTGCCGCCGACGCGTTCGAAGCTGCGCTCCTGCAGCACGCGCAGGAGCTTGGTCTGGGTCGCGGCGGGAATTTCACCGATCTCGTCCAGGAATAGCGTGCCGCCGTCGGCTTGTTCGAAACGCCCGATGCGCTTCTTGTCGGCGCCGGTGAACGCGCCCTTCTCGTGCCCGAATAGCTCGCTCTCGAGCAAGCTTTCGGCCAGCGCGGCGCAGTGCAACGCGACGAACGGCGCGTCCTTGCGCGGGCTGAGCGAGTGCAGAGCGCGCGCTACTTCGCCCTTGCCGGTGCCGCTCTCGCCCGTGATCAGCACGGTCGCGCGCGCGGCCGCGACTTGCCGCACCATCTGGTACACCCGCTGCATCGCCGGGCTCGCGCCGAGCAGGCCCTCCAGGCCCTCTTTGTCGCGCGCTCGCAATTGGCGGCGCAGGTTCTCGGCCTCACTCTTCAGCTCTTCACGCGCCAGCGTGCGCTCCACGACTAGCAGCAGCGAATCGAAATCGATCGGCTTGGTCAGGTAGTCTTCGGCGCCGGCGCGCATGGCGGCCACCGCCATCGATACCTCGCCAAACGCCGTGGTCACGATGGCTGGAATCTCGATGCCACGCTCGCCGAGCTGTTTCAGTAGCTCCATGCCGTCCATGTTCGGCATCTTCAGATCGGTGATGATGAGTCCCGGTGCGTTCTCGCTGATCGAAGCCAGCGCCGCCTGCCCGTCGGCAGCCAAGTCGACCGGGTAGCCTTCTTGCTCGAGCAGCTTGGCGAGTCCGTTGCGCGCGGTCGGCTCGTCATCCACGACTAGGATTTTTGTCTTCTTCATACTGATGTCCCGTCCGCCAGATCCAGCGGCAAAACGATATGGAAACTGGTCTTGCCAGGCTTACTGCGCACGTCGATCGTTCCGCGGTGATCGGTGATGATGCGATGGCTGATGGCGAGGCCTAAGCCGGTCCCGCCCTCTTTGGTGGAGTAGAAAGCGTCGAAGATCGGCGCGTCGGGGCTGGGTAGGCCGGGGCCGTCGTCCTCGACGTCGATGAACACCTGCCGCGGGCCGCGTCGGCCGCGCAAGCGTACGCTGCCGCCGCCGGCCTGGCCAGTCGCCTCGACTGCGTTGTTCAGCAAGTTCAACAAGACCTGCGTCAGTTTGGCCGCGTCGGCCGGAAACTGGACGTCCGAGCTTGGTAGGTCGCAGGTGAGATCGACTTTGCCGGCGTCCGCGGCAGACGTCACCAGCCCGCAGGCGTGCTCCATCAGCTTGCTTAGGCTCGTGGCCTTGAGATCGATCGGCTTGGGTCGCGCAAAGTCCAAGAACTCGGTGACCAGGTTGGCCAGGCGCTTGATCTCGTCGCCCACCACGCGCGTCGCCTCGAGCATGTCCTTTTCGTCGGATTTGCGCCTGATTGCTCGCTCCAGGAACGAGACATGAAGCTGAGCGCCGTTCAACGGGTTGCGAATCTCGTGCGCCAGGCCTGCGGCCAAAGTACCGATGGCGGCTAGCTTTTCGTTTTGGCGCAAGCGCTCGTCCTTCGCCTTGGCGTCGGTGACGTCGCGTCCGGTGGCGAGCAGCGCGATACCCTCGTCCAGCCGAGCCTCCGCCGAGCTCATCGTCCAAACTACGTCGCGCAATCGGCCCGAGCGCGTTCGTAGACAGGTAGTGAAGACGTGGTCTCGAGCTCCGGTCGAGCGTGTGGCGAGCACGCGCTCCGCCAGTCCCGCAGCCCCGTCGTCGAGCCCGAGCGCCTCGACGAACGGCGCGCCGCGAACCTCGTCGCGAGCAAAATTGGTGACGCGCTCCGCCTCGCGATTGAACAGCTGAATCCGACCATCGGCGTCCAAACCGACGATGATCACGCCGGCCAGCTCGACCGCGCTCTGGTAGCGATTCTCGGCGTCCGCCAGCGCAGTGCCCCAATCGCTGCGTTCTTGCGTAGCCGCTACCTCGATACGCTCGACGTACGAATCTTTGTAAGCTTCGAGCATGATCGCCAGCTCGAGGTCCAAGATGCGAACTAGCGCTTCACGTGTGGGTGCCGCTTCCGTTCCCAACAAGCGATCGGCGATGCGCAACAGCTCGACGCGAATCAACGCCATCGCGGTCAGCATGTAGCGCTGGGGCAGCCCAATCTTGACGTGAACACGCCCGATGATTGCCGTCTGCTCGTGGTAAGCGTCGTCGTAGTTGCCGGCGCAGACGCGCCCCAACCAGCGGACCAGCGAGCGTTGCAGGCGCTGAATCTGCTCCTCGCCCGTGAACACGGCGTGGGCCTCTTCGTGCTCGCGAATCCGATCGTAAAACTGCTGGGCGATGCGCGGTAGCTCAGGCGCCGAGAGCACACCAAACGCACGCAGTAGCTCGCAATCGCGCTGATCTAGCCGCACGTAGCGCTTGATCTCTTGGAAGCGAGTCTCGGGCGGCATCGGTCGCTGCGGGTTCTAACACCCGTCACGACCTAGGAGAAGCTGGCTGCTGGCTGGCGTCTTCAGCCGCGACAATTGGCTCTTGGAGCTCACGCAACAGCTGAGCGTAGTCGAGCGGTTTGGCGAGGACGAGCGGCGGCGGGTTGCCGAACCCACCCGGCACGAGCAAGTGGGGGTAGCCGGTCACGACGATCACCCGTAGGCCGGGGCGCTGTGACCGGGCGTAGCGCGCGACCGCATTGCCGTCGGCCAACGGAATGCGCAGCTCGGTGATCAGCGTGTCGGGGTAAGGCGCGCGGGCCAGCCGGGCGATCGCGGTCGCGCCGTCCCGCGCTACCTCGACGTCGAAGCCGTCGTCCCGCAGCAGCCCGGCGAGTCGCTGCGTCGTGCGAACGTCGCCGTCCACGAGCAGGACTTTGTCCGAGCGGGGCAGCGGCGTGTTGGACATGCTTGGCCCGAGGGGTTGCAAGGAGTTGGCCAACACGTCGGGCTTGGGATTTTCGGCCCGAGCGCCGCGCGAGCGCAGGTTGGCCGCCGCTCGCGCGCCAAATTTTCGTGGCGCCGCAAGATTTGCGTGACCCGCTGCCGCGCTGCCGCAGTGTTCCGCGGAATGCCGCACGGCATGCGTCTTGCGAAGGCGCCTCGCGGAATGTCAACCGAGGTCGAGAAGTTCAACTACGACGACGCGGTCGTGCGCAAATTCGCGTTCGCGACGGCGCTGTGGGGTGTCGTAGCGACGTTGGTCGGCTTGTGGCTAGCACTGATGTTGGTGATGCCGAGCCTGAGCTTCGGCCTTCCCCAATTGACGTTCGGACGCCTGCGCCCGCTGCACACCAACGCGGCGATCTTTGCCTTCGCCGGCAACGCGATCTTCGCCGCCATCTACTACTCGAGTCAGCGGCTGCTGAAGGCGCGCATGTTCAGCGACAAGCTGAGTAACTTCCACTTTTGGGGTTGGCAGGCGATCATCGTGGCGGCGGCGCTGACGCTGCCGTTCGGCATCACCCAGTCCAAAGAATACGCCGAGCTCGAATGGCCGATCGACATCGCGATCACGGTCGTTTGGGTCGCGTTCGCCGTGAATTTCTTCGGGACGATCGCGCGGCGCCGTGAGCGGCATATCTACGTCGCGATTTGGTTCTACATGGCGACGGTGATCACGGTCGCGATCCTGCATATCGTGAACAACCTGGCGCTGCCGATCAGTGCGTTCAAGAGCTACTCGCTGTACGCCGGTGTTCAGGATGCCTTCATTCAGTGGTGGTACGGACACAACGCCGTCGCGTTCTTCCTAACGACGCCGTTTCTGGGCCTGATGTACTACTTCCTGCCCAAGGCGGCGAACCGGCCGGTCTACTCTTATCGACTCTCGATTCTGCACTTCTGGTCGCTGGTCTTCCTCTACATCTGGGCTGGCCCGCACCACCTGCACTACACCGCGCTACCCGAGTGGGCGTCGACGCTCGGCATGCTGATCAGCGTGATGCTGTGGATGCCTTCGTGGGGCGGCATGATCAACGGCCTGCTCACGCTGCGCGGGGCTTGGGACCGCGTCGCCGAGGATCCGGTGCTCAAGTTCTTCGTCGTCGGAATCACGTTTTACGGCATGGCGACTTTCGAGGGGCCGCTGCTGTCGATCAAGAGCGTGAACGCTTTGTCGCACTACACCGACTGGACGATCGCGCACGTCCACAGCGGCGCGCTCGGCTGGAACGGCTTCATGACGTTCGGGATGCTTTACTGGCTCGCGCCGCGCATCTTCCAGACCAAGTTGTGGTCCAAGAAGTTGGCTGAAATGCATTTCTGGTTCGGCACTTCCGGCATCTTGCTGTACATCGTCGCCATCTACGCGGCCGGCGTCACGCAAGGCCTGATGTGGCGTGCCTTCGACGCTACGGGACGCCTCGCTTATCCCGATTTCGTCGAAACCGTCGTGCGCATCATCCCGATGTATTGGGTGCGCGTCGTCGGTGGCTCGCTGTTCGTGACCGGTATGGTCATGGGCCTCGTCAACATCGTCATGACCTGGAGAAGCCGGCCCGCGGTGTACGCCGACGTCTCCGACGAGACGCCCGCGCTCGGCCCGTACACCGGCTTCACTCCGAAGCTGGTGGTGCCGCGCTACAGTCAAATGACTGGCACCGGTCACGCCTTCGTCTACTTCGTCAAGGCGCAGTGGCACCGTGTTTGGGAGCGCAATCCGTTGAAGTTCGGGTTGTATGCGGCTGCGGCGGTGATCGTTGCCTCGGCTTTCGAGATGGTGCCGACGTTCCTGATCCGCTCGAACGTGCCGACGATCGCTTCAGTCAAGCCGTATACGCCGCTCGAGCTGATTGGTCGCGACATCTACGTCTCGGAGGGTTGCTACAACTGCCACTCGCAGATGATTCGGCCGATCCGCTCGGAGACTGAGCGCTACGGCGAATACTCGAAGCCGGGTGAGTTCGTCTATGACCATCCGTTTCAGTGGGGCTCACGTCGGATTGGCCCCGATCTGCAACGCATCGGCGGCAAGTATCCAGACCTTTGGCACGTGCGCCACATGCAAGACCCGCGTTCCACGACGCCGCAGTCGATCATGCCGTCGTATGCCTGGCTCGAGAAGACCGAGCTCGACTTCGCATCGATTCAGAAGCGCGTCGACGCGATGGCCATGTTGGGCGTGCCCTACGGCGAGGCGGTCTTGCACGGCGAACAGATGGCGCACACTCAAAGTCGCGAAATCGCCGAGCGCATCACCAGTCAGGGTGGGCCAAAGCACCTGGAAAGCAAGCAAATCGTGGCGCTTGTCGCCTACCTGCAGCGGCTCGGTACCGACATCAAACATCAGGGATCTTGATCATGAAACTCACTGACATCGTTTCTTCGTTGCACATGCCCGTCTTCGCGGAAGTGCCGTTGCTGTTGTTCATGGGTGTCTTCATCGGCGTGGTGCTTCACCTGGTAGGGCGGCGCGACAAGTTCGCCGAAATGGGCGCGTTGCCGCTGCGTGACGAACGTCGTTCGGGGAGCATGCGACCGTGAGCGAGGGTAGCCCAGCACCGGCCGGGGTCGCCGAGCAGACAACGCCGACCGCCGCGCACGATCAACTGCTCGACCACGAATACGACGGCATTCGCGAGTACGACAATCCGCTGCCACGCTGGTGGGTTTGGATCTGGGCGGGCAGCGCGGTGTTTTCGTTCGCCTACTTTTTCCAGTACCACATCTCCGGTAATGGACAGTCGATCGCCGCGGCCTATGCGGCCGACATGCAGGAAGCGCGCGAGAACGAGGCGAAGGCCACGCTGGCGCACCCGGTCAGCGAAGAGTCGCTCGGTAAGCTGATGAGCGACGCGGCGCTGATGACCGACGCCAAGGCGCTGTTCGCGCTGCGCTGTGCCGTGTGCCACGGCGACCAAGCGCAAGGCTTGATCGGTCCAAACCTGACTGACAACGCCTGGCTTCACGGGCAAGGCACTTTGGTCGACATTTTTGGCGTAATCAACGAAGGTGTGCTCGCCAAAGGCATGCCGGCGTGGGGCAAGCAATTGTCGCCAATCGAGGTGCGCAAGCTGGCCGCGCTGATCGGCACGAAGCGCGGCACGGCCATCCCCGGGAAGGCTCCCGAGGGCAACGTCGTCGCGCAGCAGTGAGCTGATCGCCATGTCGCACCCGATCGCTCCGGAGCGCGTGCTGCCCACGCTGAACGCCGACGGCACTCGCAATCGCATCCGTCCGCGCCCGTACACCGGGCGGTTGCTGCGCGCGCGGCGGCTCGTGGCCTGGGCGCTAATAGTGCTCTTCGTGGGGCTGCCGTTGGCGCGCGTGCACGGTTTGCCTGCGGTGTTGCTCGATGTCGTACATCGCCGGTTCGTGTTCTTCGGTCACACCTACCTGGCGACCGACGGCGTGCTGTTGATGCTGCTGATGCTGAGCATTTTCGCGGCGATCGTGCTGACGACGGCGCTGGTCGGACGCGCCTGGTGCGGATGGGGGTGTCCGCAGACGGTGTACATGGAGTTTCTGTTTCGTCCGCTCGAACGTCTATTCGAGGGGCCACGCGAGGCTCAGCTGCGCATCGACAAGCAGGGGGTGAGCTCGCGTCGGCTGCTCAAGAATGCCGTGTACTTTCTGCTCGCCTTTGGCTTGGCGAACGTATTTTTAGCCTACTTCGTGGGCACGGACGCGCTGCGGCACTGGCTATTCGAGGCGCCGACCCAGCACTGGGGCGGCTTCAGCGTCGTGATGGTGACGACTGGTCTCGTGTTCTTCGACTTTGCCTACTTCCGCGAGCAAATGTGCACGGTCATTTGCCCGTACGCCCGCCTTCAATCGGTGCTGCTTGACCCGAAGTCGCTGGTGATTGGCTACGACGCGCAGCGTGGTGAGCCGCGCAGCAAAGGCAAAGCAAAAACCGCAGGCCACGGTGATTGCATCGACTGCGGGGCATGCGTCGTGACGTGTCCGACCGGCATCGACATTCGGCAGGGACTGCAGCTCGAGTGCATAGCGTGTGGGCAGTGCGCGGATGCTTGCGACTCGATCATGGAGCGGATCAAGAAGCCTGCCGGTTTGATCCGTTACTCGTCGCAGCTCGAGCTCGAGACCGGCAAGGCTACAGCCAAGCTGCGGCCTCGCGTCGCCATCTACGCGCTCGTGGTCATTGGCCTGATCGCGACGTTGCTGCTCGTGGGCGGGTCGCGCCCCAGCGCCGAAATAACAATCTTACGCGGGCTCGGCGCGCCGTTCAGTGTCAGTGGCGACGATGTCGTCAATCAGCTGCGGCTGAAGGTGCGCAATCGCAGCGAAAAGTCGCGGAGTTTTGGCGTTGCGCTGCTCGGTATGCCCGAGGCAAAGCTGGTCGCGGCCGAGCTGCCGCTGAGGGTGGCCCCGTCCGAGCAAGGCGCGGTCAGTTTCTTCATCGTGGCGCCGCGCTCGGCGGTACACGGCAGCCGGCACATACTTTTGCGCGTCGGTGATGCCAGCTCGGCGGAGGTCGTGAACTACACGTTGCTAGGACCCGAAGGAGATGCTGGCCAATGACTGCTTCAGAGTTGACACATGCGAACGCGGGCGCGGTTTGGGCTTGGGTTCCGCTCGGCTTGCTCGGCACGATGTTCGTCGGCCTGAGCAGCTTGGCTTACATCGCGATCGATGATCCCAATTTCGCGCTCGAGCCGAACTACTACGACAAGGCCGTGCACTGGGATAAGAGCCAGGCAGAAGCGCGTGAAAGCCAGGCGCTGGGATTGAAGCTGGCGCTGACCGCACCGCTGATGATCTCCGCCGGCGGCAAAATCAAGGTCGAGCTCAGGGTGAACGACCGGGGAGACGCCGCTCTTTCCGGCGCAGTGGTGGCCGTGGAAGCATTTCCGAACGCGCACGCCGACCACGTCGAGCAGCTCTCGCTGCGCGAGACGTCACCCGGCGTTTATGCCGGAGAGCTGTCGCGTGGCCTGCGTGGACTTTGGGAGCTGCGCGTCGTCGTGAGCCAAGGCACCCGGCGCTACGCCGAAGTGCTGCGTTGCGACGTCGGCAAGGGAGACCGAGCGTGATCGGTGCTTGGCTCCTGCCGATGGTGAGCGCCGGGCTGTTTGGCAGCGCGCATTGCATTGGCATGTGTGGCGGGCTGATCGCCGTGGCCAGCGATGGTGCGAACGGCGCGCGGCAGCGGCTGACGGTCCAGCTCGGGTATCAATTGGCGCGGCTCGCGAGCTACATGACGCTGGGTGTCGTGGCGGGCTCACTCGGTCGCGCGCTCGACCTAGCGGGGCAGGCCGCCGGGCTCGGTAAAGCCGCAGCCGTGGTGGCAGGCGTGACGATGAGCTTGTGGGGCCTGACGGCGATGCTGAGTGCCGTCGGGGTGGCGCTGAACATGCCCCGTCTGCGGCTTCTGCCGGCGGGCGTGACGAGCTGGTTGGGGCGCGCGCGAAGCCGGCCGCCGCTCGTGCGCGCGGTGCTGCTCGGAGGCGCATCCGCGCTCTTGCCGTGTGGTTTCTTGTATGCGTTTGCGTTGGCGGGTGCCGCGACTGGCAGCCCCGTGGGCGGTGCGTTGGTGATGGCGGCGCTGTGGCTCGGCAACTTGCCCGCGCTGCTCGGTTTCGGTCTGGTGCTCGGCGGTGCGCTGTCGCGAGTCAAACGCCACCTGCCGCTTTTGAGCGCGGCTAGTGTCTTTGCGCTGGGGGTCTTCACGCTTCACAGCCGCGTCAACGTGTCGGCGTTTGCGGTCTCGGCGATCACCAACGCGGGCCTCGCGCGCCCGAGCGGAGTGCAGGCGCCGATGGCGAGCGATTGCCCCTGCCACCGGAAGCCTGTGCGATGAGCAGCGCCGCGCGCGCCTTGGCTGCAGCAGCGGACTCGCCGCCGGTTGCCTGTGCTCATTGCGGACTAGCGGTGTCAGACCGTGACGCAGCGGGGATAGCGCCGTTTTTCTGCTGTGCCGGCTGCCGCTCGGTGTACGAAATCGTGCAAGCCGCCGGACTCTCGGGCTACTACGCTTACCAAGAGCGCGGCCCCGCCGCCAAAGCGCGCGCACCGCAGCGCTGGCGCAAGTACCAAGAGCTCGACGACCCAGGATTTCTGGCTCAACACTGCCGCGCCGAGGCGCCCAGAAATCTGGCGGTCGAGCTAGTGCTGGAGGGCGTGCATTGTTCGGCGTGTGTCTGGCTCGTGGAGCGCGTCGGGCGGGTCGTGCCCGGCGTCGTCAGCTCGCGACTCGACATGTCGCGCAACGTGGTCGGGCTGACCTGGGACAGCCAGACTACGACGCTGAGCGCCATCGCGCGCGGCCTCGACTCGCTCGGCTACCCGCCGCATCCACTCGGTGAGAGTCGCGAGGGCGCGGCGCGCGCCGCCGACCGAGAGCTCTTGCTGCGTCTCGGAATCGCTGGCGCTGCAGCCGGCAATGTGATGCTGATGGCGTTCGCGCTCTACAGCGGCGCGTTCAGTGGCATGGAAGCCGTCTACCAGTCGCTGTTTCGCTGGGCCAGCTTCGCGATCGCGACGCCGACAGTGTTCTGGGCCGGCGCGGTGTTCTTACGCGGTGGCTGGGCGGCGCTTCGCACCCGCACGCCACACATGGATTTGCCCGTAAGCATTGGCATTCTGGCCGGGTATGTCGGGGGTACCGTCAGTACCTTGCGCGGTCACGGTGAGATTTACTTCGACTCGCTTTGCACCTTGATTTTCCTGCTCCTGGTCGGTCGCTACCTACAACAAAGCCATCATCGTCGCTCGACCAACCAGAGCGAGCTGCTTTTGGCGTTGGCCCCGCAAACCGCGCGCGTCGTCGAAGGCGACGTCGAGCGTGAGGTACCTGCCAGCGGTGTGGCGGTGGCTGCCACCGTGCGCGTCGGTACCGGAGAACGAATTCCAGTCGATGGTCTCGTGCTGCACGGCTCCGCCAGCGTCGACACCAGCCTGCTGACCGGCGAACCGATGCCAGTGGAGGTGACGCTGGCCGACCGCGTGTACGCAGGCACTAGCTGCCAATCGGGCGAGCTCTGGTTGCGGGTCGAGAGCGCGGGAGCGGCGACGCGGCTCGGCCGCCTGATGGCGAGCGTCGAGGCTAACCAACGCGAGCGCGCGCCGATCGTGCGGCTCGCTGATCGCGTGGCGGGTTACTTCGTCATCGGCATTCTGGCGGTGGCGGCGTTCACGCTACTCCTCTGGCTCTGCCTAGATCCGCGTTTGGCGATCGATCACACCGTCGCGCTCTTGGTCGTGACCTGCCCCTGCGCGCTCGGGATGGCGACGCCGCTCGCGGTCAGTGTGGCGCTGGGCCGCGCGGCGAACACGGGAATTCTCTTCAAAGGTGGCGAATTCATGGAGGAGTTGGCGCGCCCTGGCGTCATGGTTTTCGACAAGACTGGAACTCTCACGCTCGGCCAACCCGACCTCGTGGCTTGGTTCGGCGACGCTGCCTGGCAGGCGCCGCTGCGTGCCGTCGAGGCACTTTCGAGTCATCCGCTGGCGCGCTCCGTCCAGCGTGCCTTCCCCGAGAATGCCCTGGTGGTCGAAGAGTTGGAGGAGCTCGCCCAGGGTGGCATCTCGGCACGCGTAGCCGGCGAACGACTGCTGGTCGGCTCGCCCGCGCTGGTCTCGGCCGAGCTCGGGCGGTTGCCGGCGTGGGCCGAGCGATTGGTGAAGACTCACGCCGAGGCCGGTCATACGCCGGTCGTACTCTCGGCCGGCGGCATGGTGCGCGCCGTAGCCGCCTTCGGCGATGTCGTCCGCCCGGAGGCGCGCGAGAACCTGCAGCGCCTGCGCCAGCTCGGCTTTCGTTTCGAGATCCTTTCCGGCGATCACCAAAGCGTCGTCGATACGGTCGCCCACGAGCTGGGCGTTGCAGCGGGCAGCGCGCGGGGCGGGCAATCACCGGAGGCCAAGTTGGCGCGCATCGCGGAGCTGCGGGCGCGCGGGGAGCGCGTAGTCATGGTCGGCGACGGCGTGAATGACGCGGCGGCCATGGCGGCGGCGACCGTCGGCATCGCGATCCACGGCGGCGCCGAAACCTGCCTGCGTGCGGCTGACGTGTTTGCCACGCGCGGCGGTCTTGCACCGGTGACCGAGGCCGTCAGAGGCTCGCGACGTGCGCTTGCGGCGATCCGTCGCGGGATCGCCATCTCGTTGGCGTACAACACGGTCGGCATCGGTCTTGCAGTCGCTGGGCTGCTCAGCCCGCTGCTGGCGGCGATCATGATGCCGCTGAGCTCGATTTCCGTCGTTTCCCTGGCGCTGCGCGCGAAGACCTTCGAACGAAAAGAACCATGAGCATCATCTTCCTGATTCTGCCGATTACCTTACTGCTGTCGCTGGGTGCCGTGGCCGCGTTCACGTGGGCGACGCGCGGCGGTCAGTTCGATGATCTGCGCACGCCGGCGCTCCGCGCCCTTCACGATCCGATCGCGACCACCACGCCGCGCACGGCTGCTCCAAAGCGACAGTCATGAATCCGAATCACGCCAAGCTCGACGCCTATTTCCGCGCCGCCAACTACCTCACGGTCGGCCAAATCTACCTGCAGGACAACCCGCTCTTGCGCGAGCCGCTGCGCCCTGAGCACGTGAAGGCACGCCTGCTCGGGCACTGGGGTACATCGCCCGGTCTGAATCTACTGATTGCGCACCTGAACCAGCTGATTCGGCGTGATGATCTCAACGTGCTGTTCATGGCCGGCCCTGGGCACGGCGGGCCTGCCGTGGTGGCCAACGCCTACTTGGAAGGCACCTACTCTGAGATCTATCCGCACATTACTCGCGACGAGGCCGGCCTGCGCCGACTGTTTCGTCAGTTCTCGACGCCCGGCGGTATTTCGAGCCACGCCGGACCGCAGACGCCTGGTTCGATCCACGAAGGCGGCGAGCTCGGCTACGTGCTTTCGCACGCGTTCGGCGCCGTCTTCGATCAGCCCGATCTGATCGTTGCCGCCGTGGTGGGCGACGGCGAGGCCGAGACCGGACCGCTCGAAGGATCCTGGAAGGGCATCAGCTTCTTGAACCCGGTGCACGATGGCGCGGTGCTGCCGATTCTGCATCTCAACGGTTACAAGATTGCCGGCCCTACCGTGCTCGGGCGCTCGAGCGACGCGGACATCGAGCACCTGCTGTCGGGGCACGGTTACCGGGTGCATTTCGTCTCAGGTAGCGAGCCAGAGCGCGTTCACGAAGCGCTCGAGCAAACCTTGAACGAGTGCCTGGCAAGCATTCGTGACACTCAAAGCCGTGCACGCGAAGCGGGCTTCGTCGAAGCGCGGCCGGCATGGCCGCTGATCGTGCTCAGGACCCCGAAAGGTTGGACCGGACCGCACGAGGTCGACGGCAAGCTCGTCGAAGGCACTTTCCGCTCGCACCAGGTGCCGGTGTCGGATGTACGCAGCAATCCCGAACACCTACGGATCTTGGAGACCTGGTTGCGGAGCTACCGGCCCGAGGAACTATTCGACGCCGACGGCGCGTTCGTGCCGGAGCTGGCCGAGTTGGCTCCGCGTCGGCAGCGTCGCATGAGCGCCAATCCGGCTGCAAACGCCGGGCAACTCAGCCAGCCGCTCCACCTGCAACAGCTCGAAGAGTACGCGCTGGAAGTGAAGCAGCCGGGCAGTGAGCTACACGAATCGACGCGCCAGCTTGGCCTCTTGCTGCGGGACGCCTACCGCGACAACCCGAAGACTTTTCGCTTGTTCTGCCCGGATGAGACCAACTCCAACCGGCTCGGCGCGGTCTTCGAAACCGAGCAGCGCTGCCTGGTGAGCCCACCCCACGCCGGCGACGATCACGTGTCCGCGGCTGGTCGGGTCATGGAAGTGCTGAGCGAGCACAATTGCCAGGGCTGGCTCGAAGGCTACACGTTGACCGGACGTCACGGCGTGTTCGCGACCTACGAAGCATTTGCGCTGATCGTCGCCTCGATGGCTACGCAACACGCCAAGTGGCTAGAAGCTTGCCACGAGCTGCCTTGGCGCGCGCCAGTGCCGTCGCTCAACTACCTGCTCACCTCGACGTGTTGGCGTAACGACCACAACGGCTTCAGCCACCAGGGGCCGGGTTTCATGGACACCATCATGTCCAAGAAGGGCAGCGTGGCCCGCGTCTACTTACCGCCAGACGCCAACTGCCTGTTGTCCACGGCCGAGCACTGCTTGAAGAGCCAGGACTACGTGAACCTGATCATCATCGACAAGCAGCCGCAGCTGCAGTGGCTCGATTTGGCCGCGGCTCGCAAACACTGCGAGGCCGGCGCGTCGGTTTGGGACTGGGCCGGCACCCACACCGGGCGTACGCCGGACATCGTGCTCGGATGCGCCGGCGACACCGCCACGCTCGAGACCTTGGCGGCGGCGGCGTGGCTACGCAAGCGCGCGCCCGAGCTGGCGGTGCGGGTCGTCAATGTCGTTGACTTGATGGCGTTGTCGCCCTCCGACCAACACCCTCACGGGATGAGCGCGGAGCGCTTCGACGAGCTGTTCACCCACGATGCGCACGTCGTGTTCGCCTTCCACGGTTACCCGGGCGCGGTTCATCAGCTGCTGCACGGTCGTCCCCACCCGCAGCGCTTTCACGTGCGCGGCTACCGAGAGGAAGGCACCACCACGACACCCTTCGACATGGTCGTGAAGAATCAAACCAGCCGCTTCCACTTGGCGACGTTGGCGCTCAGGAACGCGAAGCAGCGGCCGGAGTATGCCGAGCTTCTGGTGCGCGAATGCAGCGCCACCCTGGCGAGTCACGCGGAGTACGTGCGTGCTTGCTTCGAAGATTTGCCGGAAATTCGCGATTTTCGCTGGCCCGGCTGAGCCGCATGAGCGAAATCATCCTCGCGCTGAACGCCGGCTCTTCGACCGTGAAGTACGCACTCTATCGCATCGGCGACGGCCAGGAGACGGAGCTTGCCGCCGAAACGCTCAAGACCGGTAACGCGACGCCCGCCGCGATTCTCGACGAAGTGCGACGCAAGGTGAAGACCCACGGCGTCGGCGAGCCCACGCTCGTGGGCCATCGGATCGTGCACGGCGGTTCGACGTTTACGGCGCCGGTCCAGGTCGATGAATCGGTGCTCGGCCTACTGCGGCAGCTCGTGGCGCTGGCTCCGCTGCATCTGCCGCCGGCCCTCGACCTGATGCAGCAAGCGCTGTCGCGTTGTGGCAGCGCCCGGCACGTCGCCTGCTTCGACACGGCATTTCACCGCACCTTGCCGGAGGTCGCGCGCCGCTTCGCCTTGCCCGAGGCGCTCTACGAGAGCGGCGTGCGCCGCTATGGCTTTCACGGCCTGTCGTATGAGTACATCGTCTCGGCGCTGGGGGCGCCACTGCCTGAGCGCCTGATCGTCGCCCACCTCGGCAGCGGCGCCAGCCTGTGCGCGATCAAGGCGGGCCACTCAATCGACACCAGCATGGGCTTTACGCCAGCCGGCGGTATCCCAATGGGCACGCGGTCGGGCGATCTCGATCCGGGGATCTTGATCCACCTGGTTCGCGAGCACGGCTACGACGCCGCGCGGCTCGAGCAGCTGGTGAATCACGAATCGGGTCTGCTCGGGATGGCTGGAAGCGCCGACATGGCTGAGCTTTTGGCGCGGTCTGGCGCCGTCGATCGGCACGCGTTGGCCGCGGTCGAATCGTTCGCCTACGCGATCAAGAAGCAAATCGGGGCCTACGTCGCCGCGCTCGGCGGGGTCGACTGTTTGGTCTTCACCGGTGGCATCGGCGAGCACGCGCCGCTGATCCGCGAGCTTGCCGTGAGCGGCTTGGGTGCGCTCGGCATCGAGCTGAACGCCGCGCTGAACTCCGAAAACGCTCCGATCATCAGCCGCAGCACGTCGCCGTGCCAGGTGCGCGTCATTCCCACCAACGAAGACCTGGTGATCGCGCGGGCGGCTTACGGGCTCGCGCACCGCGTCACGGCTTGACGGTCCAAGCCGGGTGATTTTGTGTTGGCTCGAGTCTTGCTCGAGTCGTCGAGAGCGCACGCAGCTGAGCCAGCAGCTCGTCCCGCTCGCGGAACGCACGCGGCCGATCGCTGATATCCACCACCGAGGCCACGCGAGGTCGCAGAACGCTACGGTTCGATGCGCAGCTGGTCCTCCACGCTGTGCACTCCGGGAGCCGACGTGGCGGCACCGACGGCTGCCCGACGCTCCGCCCATGACGGGACGGCACCGGAAAGAGTCACGCAACCTTCTCGCACCTCAACGTTGATGTGATTCAGCTCTCGCGCTAAGCGACGAGTCAGCGCGTCCTCAATGGCTTTCTTCACATATTCTGCGGAAGCGAGATCCACGGGCTCGACGCGGATCTCGTTCACGAGCTGGCGTACACCGGTCAGGTTGCGAACGGCATGTTCGGCGTCTTCTCGCTGAGCCGCGAAGTCCACTTCTCCGGCGATCGTCACCGAGCCATGTGACACGGTCGACTCGATGCGCGTGTCCGGAACCAGGGCGTCCCATTGAAGAGCATGACGTACGGCGTGAGCCAGCGCGGTGTCGGTGCGCGCGCTGCCTGTCGGAAGCCTCACCTCGATGTCGTTGACGACGTCGAGCACGCCCGCGACCCGATGCGCAGCCTGCTCCGCCACGACTCGTTCCGCCCAGCTGCCCACGGTGCCGGTGAGGGCGACGACGCCGGCGCTCACGTCGACGTCGACGTCGGTCTCTCGAACGCGCGCGTCCCAACCGAGCTCGCGCAATACGGCTTCCCGAAGCGGTGAGTCTGTTCGCATGAGATGTCTCCTTTTGCTCTCACCGCGACCACGCCACAGAGCGTGACTGAGGTCACGCAGGGCGATGAAGCTCGAGAGAAGTTTGCTCAGCTTTCCCGTCGCTCCCTCTTGCAAGTTCGCTGCCACAGCCCCGAGCGGCCGCGTTTCTTGGCGCGGGTTCTGCGCAGAGGGCGAAAGTTCTGCGGCTAGCGCGCCCGCCTTCTGCGCTTCCTCGAACGGACAGCTCTGGCACAAACGTTGCCCAATTGCGTATTCCGCTGCATTCGATCAGCCGTTCCGGGCGCATCCGATCAGGATTCCGGGGATCCGATCAGGCTTCGGAGCGAAGCGACGAGTACGGGGCTGGTCAGGCGGTCGGTTGAGCCTCGGGTTGGGGTTTCAGACC
>JBBRMI010000108.1:0-26706 GCA_038230915.1 Polyangiales bacterium
CCGCGCCTACGCCATCGCGCTGGCCCCCGCGCAGCTCTGGTCGTCGCGATCTTGCGCCGCATTGCTTACACCCTGCTTTCGCTCTTCCGCAGCGTCACACAGCGCTCCGACGAGCGCCGCGCTGCGCCCTGGAAAACGTTGATGAGCGACTGCTTCTTCGCGCTCATCACGACGACCACCACCGACCTTTCGCGGCCACCAACACCAGTCCGCTGAAAGGAGACGACCGAAACCCAGGGCCGAAGCCCGCCACCGATACCGAAATATCCGGCTCCGCGCCGAGTCCGAGAAAGGCCCCGCGCGAGCGCGGCCCGGCCTCTGGCTTGCCCGAAGCCCTTGCCGAGGCCGCTCCCGCCCCCGCTCCCGAACCCCTTCCCGGGGCCGCCCTCCCGCGGGGCCCCGACAACGGATCAAGACTGGTGCCTACTCGGCAGTGAAGCGATGAATCATCGTGCTGTGGTACGTTTGTCCAGGCCGCAAGATGACCTGGTCCCGCCACGCTGGCACGTTGATGGCATTGGGAAATCGCTGTGTTTCGACACAAATGCCGGAGTACTGACGGTAGACCGTGCCGCCCTTGCCAGTGTTCGAGCCGTCCAAGAAATTGCCGCTGTAGAACTGAACGCCGGGTTGGTCGCCAGTTAGGCTCATCACACGCCCTGACTTGGGGTCCTTCACCCGCAAGACCTCACGCAACCCCTTTGGATCCCCGTCGACGATCCAGTTGTGGTCAAAGCCGATTGGCTTGCCGCCAGCGGCCTCGAGATCCTTGGAGATGGGCTTGGGCGTCGTGAAGTCGAAGGGCGTGCCTTTGACTGCCCGCACTTGTCCATCGAGCACGAGCGTGGCTGGATCACCGACAGCGTACTTGGAGGCCCGAATTGAAACGACGTGGTCCAGTATCGTGCCCGAGTCGTGCCCCGCCAAGTTCCAATAACTGTGGTGGGCCATGTTGACGATCGTAGTCTTGTCGGTCGTGGCCGACATCTCGACCTTGAGCTCGTTCTGGTTCGTCAGTGTGTAGACGTTCGTGGCGTGCACGGTGCCCGGATAGCCCTCTTCGCCGTCCTTCGAAATGTAGGTGAGCTTGAGCGTGGCGCCCTCAGCGGTGACGCCGGTTTCTGCCTTCCAAACCACCTTGTCCCAGCCTCGCTTGCCGCCGTGCAGAGCGTTCTCTCCCATGTTGGCGGCGAGCTTGTACGTCTTGCCCTCCAGCGTGAACTGGGCGTTTTTGATGCGGTTCGCGACGCGGCCGATGATTGCGCCGAAGTAAGGCGTAGCCCGCAAGTAGTCGTTCAGGTTGTCGTAGCCGAGCACGACGTCTGCCATCTTGCCGGACCGATCGGGCAGGTGCAGCTCGGAGATGATGCCGCCGTAGTTGCTGACCTTCATCACGAGGCCGTTGGCGTTGGTCAACGTGTAGAGGGAGACCTCCTGGCCGTCGACGCTGCCCCAATTGGACTGTTCAATTCGTGCGCTCGGCGAAATAGCGGAGGATGGCGGATCGGTCACTCCGGTTTCGCGAACCGCGGCTGGCTTCGACGCTCCGGCAGCAGGGTTGCTCATGGGCACTCCCGTTCCCGCGCACGCGACCCCGAAGCTACTCGCGAACGCAACAACCCACGCGCGGGACCGACAAATTTGTTCGACATATCTCATCTCTCGACGGAACGATGGCAAGTTCCGGGCCGCATGCCGCAGCAGCTTCGCGGGCAGGGAATCCCTTGCCTCTTGCGCGAACAATGCGCCTGATCTCGGTTTTGGACCGAGATGGCCGTGTTACCGATCGTGACGAGTGCTACGTATCGAAACAACGCCCGCGGGCCTGGCGCGAGTCACTGGTAGATTGCCGCGTAGCTACCGCTACTCGCACCAAACGAGACGTACTCGACACCGCGGACGTCGAGCCGGCGCTTCTCAGCTAGCGGATGCCCATCGAGCGCGACCACCGAGATGCGCTTACTGTGGGAATCGCGAGGCAGCATTACCTCGAGGCCGGGGTTCTCGAGTGATTGATTGAGCACGAGGCGGAAGCGGAGCGTTTGACCGTCGTACGTTACGTCATCGGTCGCGGCGCCGTTCCTCAAGTCGAGCCAATCGAGCAACTGACGCGCGGAGATCATGCTGACTTGGTCAGTCGCTCGCGCCGTGAGCTCGGCGAGCAGCGCGGCTTCGAAATTTGCCTCGGGCCCGCCGGAATAGTCGTAGTGAGTGCCCACGAAACCGCAGAAGCCGCGCGGACCGAGCGCACCGTCGAACAACGCAGCAATCGCAGCTCGCATCTGGTCCGATGAAGCGCCCGAGTCGAAATACTCGTAGTCCATGTCGCTCACGAGCTGATAGATGTCGAGCGCTGACCCGGTGGTGTCCGCAAAGCGCATCGGCAGCGCAGAGCCGTTCAGGCGACCGAGCCGGTTCTTGGTGCCCGGCAGCGCGTAGGGCGTGTAGTTCTCGTCCAGTCGAATCCCCAACGACTGCTCGACCTTGGGCTGCGTATCCCAATCCGGGAAGACGAAGCAGTGCGAGCGGTTGGTGGGAGGGGCAGCCATACCGTAGTCCTGCTCGAACTCGTGCCTGCGCGCGGTGAAACGTGCGGCGAGGTCGCTCTGGCTCGACCAGGTCGCGCAGCCACCGTCGCGCTCCATCGCTACGTGTGGCCCGACCTCGAATCCCTGCGCTGCAAACTGCAGTGCCGCACCGTTCTTGAGCCCGCCGACTCCGCTGTACACCCAGCTCGTGGCGCGCGCGCAGGTCCAGTCCTTCACGCTGCAACCCTGGGGACTGAATGGCGGCGCCTTCAGCTTGTTGAAGAAGTCGACGCTGCCCCCGGCATTGTGGTCGTCACCGGTCATGACGACGGTGAGCTTGCGGCCGCCCGGTAAGTACCAGAGCCGCGGCAGCGGGGTGCGATCAGCGGTCAGGCGCAGCAGCAGGTTCACCAGCAAGCGCTGCTGCTCGTCGGCCTGAGGGATCGCGAAGTTTTGGACGTCGAGGTAGCCGTCGAAGAACTCGGAGGCGCGCGGGACCACGTCGAGCTTCGGACTCTGGCCGGCGCGCGCCGGGTCGCCCTGTCGCGTGAAGACTACCGAGCGCGACACATCGAACGCAAAGGCGGCCGCCACCCCGTGACCTGGGCCGATCTCCGAGCGTACCGTAAGCGCGGGGTAGCTCGTCGCGCCGCGACTCCGGTCGAGCAGGCGCGCCGCGACCGCCACGCCCGAAGCCGGTCGATGTAGATCGGCCACGCCGTGAAACTGCAGCGGCTCGCTGGCGATGCCCCAAGCCGGGTCGGGCACTTGCAGGTAGCCTTCGGAGGTCGAGCCTAGCCCCGGCTCGAGACCGAACAGCTCGGATAGCTCCGCGCCGGGTCGCATCGCGATCAGCCGGCCCCCCGCGTTGACCCAGCTCGCGAGCGCGGTAGCTTGCGTCGCCTCGAGGGCACCTTGACTCAAGATGACCAGCTCGTACCGCGGCAGGCGCTCCAGCTCGCCGAGCCCGACTACGTCGAACGACGAAAACCCCTCGGCGCGCAAAATCTCCGAGAAATAGGCGCCAAACGTGTCATTCTGACCGCGCAGGATCGCGACTGGGTGCCCGCTCTTGTCGGGTAGCGAGTCGGTCGCGCCGGCTCCCGAAACCCCGCCAGCGCCGGCCGACGCCACGCCGCCAGCTGCGCCGGAAGCGAGCATGCCACCTGCGCTCTGCACGCCGCCGACCGTGCTCGCTCCCCCGCTACCGGCGGCCGGGCTCATGCCCCCGCTACCGGCGGACACGGCAGCCCCCAGCGTCGGCAGCGCCTTGCCGCAACCGCTCAACGCGAGCGAGCCGAGCGCGAGCAGCCCAAGCAGGTGCCAGCTCGCCATCGTCTCAGCTAAGACCGGGTAGGGCGCCGCTACAAAACTCGGCGCGCCCGAAGGTGTTGCTGTCGATGCCGAAGACGTTTTGGATCGCGACGAGTAAATCGTTGTGCGAGCGCCCGTTGAAGGTCAACCAGCGACCCGGCTTGACTCCGCCGTTGGCGCTGCCGGCCAGCATCAAGGGCATGTCGTGCTGATCGTGGGTGTTGGGCGTCGAGAGCTCGGTGACCCAAAGCACCAGCGTGCTATCGAGCAGCGGACGTCCATCCTCTTTGAGCTCCGTCAGCTTGTCGAGGAAGTAGGCGAACTGCGTCGCATACCAGCTTTGAATCTTGCTGATCGCGTCTGCTTGGTAGCCGCGGTCGTGCTGGTAGCCGTGATGCGTGTCTTTCAGACCAAGCCAGGGGAACGTGTTATTGGCCGACGAATCAGCCCATTGCAGCGTCCCGACTCGCGTCAAATCGCAAGCGAGCGCGTACGCCAAGAGGTCCATCATCAGCCGACCCGTGCGCGGCATGGGCTCATCGTTGCTTAGGTCCACGTAGCCGTCTCCACCTTCACTGGTGCCGCCCGCGTACGGCAGATCGAGGTCCGGGCCGAGCTCGGGCACGACGCACCCCGACTGCGCGAGTTGGGTCAGCCCCGTCTCCATTTCTCGAATGCCGGCCAGGTGAGCATCGAGGGTGTGGCGATCGGTGGGGCCGAGCTTGGCGCTGAGCGAGCTATACTCCTGCTTGACCGCGTCCAAGATCGACTGGGTGCGACGCTGCTCTGCCCCCGTGTCACCGCTCAAGCTCTTGAACAGCCGGTCGAATACAGCGCGCGGATTTACGGCCGGCGGCACCGGCTTGCCTGGGGCCGAGTAAATGAGCGTATTGCCAGGGTGAACGGTGAGGTTGAAGAGCGAGACCGACGGCCAACGGATCGCGAGCTCCAGACTCTTGAACTTCTTGTCGGCGCTGACCTTGTCGCCGATGAACTGGTCGAGCGAGCGACCGAGCGCGAAGCCCGACTTGCCGCCGCAGGTTTCGTACGGTCCCTCGGGCAGGATCTCGCCCGTCAAGAGACCGCCCATACCCTTGGAGTGGGGGTGCCCGACGCCTTGACTCGTCACGGACAAGTCGAGCCCATTCATCACGATCAGCTGCTCTTTCAGGCGTTCCAGCGGCTGAAGACTCGAGCCGAGCGTGAAGCTCTTTTCGGTGCCGGTCGGACGCCACGTGGACATCTCGGTGCCGCCCGGCGTGTAGTAGACGATGAAGCGCGGCGCGGCGCTGGCTTGGGCACTGGCACGGCGCAGCGGGACCATCGCTTCGAGCAGCGGCAGACCGATGGCAACTCCGCCCGCACCGCGCAAGAACGTCCGACGATCGAGTAAACGGCTCACGGATCCACCGCCTTGGATTGAAACGAATCGATTTGCGTCAGCGCCAGCAGCAGGTCCTGCACCTTGAGCCCAGCTGCGGCGAACGAGCTGTCGAGCGTCGCCAGCGCACAATCATCCTCGGGTGTGATGCCACGCCCGTAGCCGAACTCGTACCAGTGTTTGACGTAGCAGCCCCGCGCCTGCTCGGTCGTCGCGACTCGCGCGAGGAGCTCCGGGGCATTCTGGAAGTGACCGTCCGCGCTGGTACCGTAGAGCTCACCACTGGTATCGACGGGCTTGCCTTGCTCGGTAGTGCGAGGCAGACCGATGGCGTCGAATCCTTCGAAGGCGAAACCGAGCGGGTCCATCAAGCGGTGGCAGCCGACACAGGTTCCGTCCTTGCTGTGTTGCGCGAAGCTCTCGCGAGTCGTCTGGCCTGGCTCAGGCTTCGGCGGCACCACCATCAGATTGGCCGGCGGCGAGGGCGGCGGATCGCAGAGCACATCGTTTCTGACGAAGTAGCCGCGGCGCACCGGATTAGTTTGCGTACCGGCACCGAGCAGCGTCAGCGGTCCCGCCTGGGTGAGAAAGCCGGAAGCGTGCGCAGGGTCGAGCTCGACCCTTTCGAAAGCGCTGCCGGTCGGCCCAGGCACGCCGTAAAAGCGCGCCAAGTCGGAGTTCCGAAACGTGTATGAGCCAGTCAACATCTCCGTCAGGCCTCCGCTGCCTTGCCAAACCGCGTGGTCCAAGAAGAGAGCCGTCTCTTGCGCCAGCAAGATGCCGGTCCCTGGCCGCCACGCGGTGAACACCTGGGCGTCCTTGGTCAGGCTACGAATGCCGCCGAGCTTGAAGGCCAAATCGTGGAAGTGGGAGACCAGGTCGTGCGCTCGAGGGTCCGCTACGAGGCGCGTTGCTTGCGCGAGCACTTGCGCTTTGGTTTCGAGTTGCCCATTTGCGGCCACGCTAAACAGCGCGTCGTCCGGCATCGTCCCCCACAATAGGTACGAGAGCCGCGACGCCATCTCGTAGGAACCGAGCTTGGCCAAGCCTGCATCGGCCGCGACCGGCGCACCGACTTCTACGCGGTACAGAAACTGTGGCGCTTGCAGCACCGTTCGAATGACCGAGCCCACCGCGATGCGAAAGTCGGCTTCGCCGCGAGCAGCGTCGTAGACGGCGAGCAAGCGGGATTTCTCATCAGCCGCCAGCGGGCGCCGGTAGGCCTTGAGCCCAAATTGGTCAACGAACCGCTCGGCGCAGGCTCGCTCACCGGCCTGTGCAGGCTCGCACTTGAGCAAGGCCGTGAAGCGCGACGCATCGCTGGTGACGGCGCCCGCCAAGTCGGTTGCGGCCGTGAAATAGTGCTCCATCAACAGCCGCGAAAAATCGAGCGCCCGCGCGTCGTTGCCGAACTCCGTGCTGCCAACTTCAGCGGGAAAAGCATCGGCGGGACGCGTCGCGTCGCCGAGCAGGTCACGAACCGTCGTGTTGTACTCCGCCCGCGTCAGCCGCCGAACTGGTGACAGGCTCGGGCGGACCTGACAGGCGAGCGGTGTCTCGGCTCCGACAACTCCGCCAGTTCCGGTGCCGGTGCCGGCGGCTCCCATCGAGTCTGTCGGGCGCTGACGCGGAGCGCTCGCCTCGGGCGCGCAAGCCGAAAGGTGTGCTGCACAACAGCCGAGCACGCTCACCATCGCCGCGAATCGCTTCGTCTCAGTCGTGCTTGGTTTCATCGGGTATCCGAAGTGCTAGGAGGCGCGGCCGGTGCAGCCGTTCCCACAGCACACTTCGTGCCGAGCCAATCGCGTCCCCGGGCATCGCTAGAATGCGCTGATTACGCGACCCGGCACGGCGAGCATGATCGGGCGGATCACCCCGCGGCGGCG
Organism: Polyangiales bacterium; assembly: GCA_038230915.1. Classification (GTDB taxonomy): domain Bacteria; phylum Myxococcota_A; class Polyangia; order Polyangiales; family Polyangiaceae; genus PMG-095. The sequence goes on from JBBRMI010000108.1 coordinate 7,110, forward strand.
ATCGTGACGATCTGCAGGATCACCCCGATCTGCAAACGCCTTGGCCTGGGTAGGCCGAGGTTCCTGCTGACCTTTAGTCACATCTTCCAGCTGCCCGCCCGCCAAGCCTGGGTTCTGGCGAGGCTTTCGCGAGGACCGGAGGCGGAGCGTACGTCGGTACGTGAGCACCGGACCGCAGCGAAAACGATGCCAGAACCCAGGATCGGCGGGCGGGTTTAACAGCTGAGATGTGATGAAAGCTCAGAGGTTCCTGGCGCGGGCCTGTGGCCCGCGCGCGCCGCGCCCAGCTGGGCGCGCAGACAAGGCCTACACACCAAGGAACGCTCGAGCGACGCAGGGGACTGAGCAGCCTTGATTGGTGATCGGGCCGGGTTGGGGAGCGGGATCAGCTGATCGGCAGCGGGATCGGGGTCGGTCGGGGCAGCGGTTTCGGGTCAGCACAAATTCGCAGTCGGCAGCGGTTTCGGTGACGGCAGCAGGTTCGGTCGGCTCGGGCCTGCTTGTCTTGGGGACTCAGGCCGAGAGCGCGCACCCGGTGCGCCTCTGGCTTGCCCGAAGCCCCTGCCGAGACCGATCCCGATCCCGCTGCCGGACCCCTTCCTGGGGCCGCCCGCGCGCAGGGCCCCGATAACGGATCAGGACTGGGGGACTGAGTGGGTGGCGTTCAGCCGCGCAGCCCGGGCAGCTCACCGCCGTAGTCCGGATGAACGAATCCATCCGGGGACACGCCGAATGCATTGCAGAGGCCGGTCAAGAGCTGGGTGTGCGGTGCATTGTTGGTCTTGAGCAAGCGGCCGGTCTTGAAGTAGCCGCCGGCCGAGCCAGCCAGCAGCCATGGCTGGTTTCCAACCTTGTGGTTGTTGCCGTGGTCCATGTTGTTAGGGATGAGCACCACGCTGTTGTCGAAGATCGATCCATTGCCTTCGGCCTGGGCCTTGAGCTTCTGGATCAAGTACGCGAGCTGGTCGAAGAACCATCGATCGATGGCGGTCTTGGCCTCCCCGTTGTCGTGGGCGGACGCATGGTGCGAGCTCGAGTCGGCGCAGCACCCATCGTGCCCGTAGGGCGTCCCAGTCTTGTAGCCCAGCCAGGTGAGATTGACGTGCGTCCCGCTGCCGTTCGACGCTTGAAGGGTCAATACCTGGGTGACACCGGCCGCAAGAGCAGCGACCCCGATGTCGATCTGCGCGCGGAGCACTTTCTCGTAGTTGTCGGACGAGTGGATGTCGAACTTCGCGCCCAATACTGGAGCTGCACAAGTGCCGCCTCCCGGGCGCGCGAGACGATTCTCGAGCTCGCGAATCGACGACAGGTGGGCGTCGATGCGAACCTTGTCCTCCTTGCCGAGCGTGGCGGAAAACCGACCGATATCCTTCGTCACGTAGTCGAGCACGCTTTTGCGCGTCAGCCGCAGCTTATCCAGCGCGGCAGTGTCCACGCCGGCGCCGCCAAAGATGGTGTCGAAGGCATGAAACGGATCGTCATCGGGCGTTGCCACGACCGACGGCGCCTGCCACGTGTAGAATGGTCGCTTGGCCATGACTCCCAAGTTGATGACCGAGAAGGGCAGGTCGGTTGTCTTCTTGAGCTGGCCGGCAATGAAGTAGTCGAGCGAGGGTGTAGGTGATGGGGACGAAGCAATCTTCGAGTTTGGGTCGCTCTTATTGAAAGTCAGGGGTCGTCCAAGGAGTTGGGCAACCGGCGAGTCGTGTGCTTCGTTGTCGAAGGTGTCACGCGGATATTGGTCGTCGAAGGTCTTGCAGTAGACGCCATCCGGGATCAGAAGATCGGCTCGGTGGGGCTCGAGCGAGGTCATGATGTCGGGCAGAACGAAGTTCGTGCCGTCACCGGTGGCCCAGCGTTGGAGCCCGTTGCCCCAAGCCAAGGTGATGAGCCGCTTACGGGCTCCGGGTACACAAGACGCAGCGATCAAATCCTCTTCGAGCAAGGGGATGACACCGAGGCCGACGCCCGCCACTTGCATGAACGTGCGGCGCGAAAATTTCGTTCTTGCGTGCGTCATGGCAGTTCTCCCTCGGCGAGTGCGCGGTATTGAAAGGCCCTAGTATTGATAACGGAAACGAACAGATCGACCAACTTGCCGTCGGTTTGGGGGAGTCGCAGGATCTCGGCTGCCACGTCTGCGTCCACGCCTTCGGGAGCTCGAGTTCCGTACCGGGCAAGGTGTCGCACCAGACAGGTGCGCGCGTCGCTGGTGGTGGCTACCTGCGACAGCAGGCCCACGGCATTCGTGAAAGTTATCTGGCCGCCCGACGGGAGTGTCAGCGTGCCGCTTGCGTCGACCGGTTTGCCGCCTTCAGTGGCTCGGTATTCGCCCATGCCCCCGTAGTTTTCAAAGGCGAATCCGAGCGGGTCGAGGACCTTGTGGCAAGTGGCGCAGGCGTTCGTCTCGTGTTCGGTGAATCGCTCGCGTGTCGTTTGGTTGGGCTGGGCGGGCTTCACCGCTGGGACGTTCGGCGGCGGGGCGGGCATGATCCCACACAGGACCCGTTCGAAGATGACCTTGCCCCGCTTGACCGGATGCGATCCGGTCGTGGTCGCGTGGGTCGACAGGAATGCCAGCTGAGTAAAGAGACCGGAACGCTGCGTGGGATCGGCCGCGACTTGGGTAAGCTCGTCGGTGTTCGGTGGTGGCAATCCGTAGGCCGCGGCGCTCGCGCGGTTCACGTACACCGAAGAATCGGTGAACAGCGCACTTGGGGGAAGCCCTCGATCGACGATGTTTCCCATGAAGCCGAGTAGCTCGGCGGAAAGCAGCGGCTGTATCGTGGGAAAACTGGGATAGACTTGCGCGCTCTTTTCGAGGTGATCGGTGTCGAGCCGCATCCACTGGCGGCTAAAGTCGGTGAGCGACTCTGCCGCCACCCCCGGCAGCGCCGCCAAGCGCCGGGCTTGCGCTTCGAGATGCGCGGGCTCGAGCAGCTCGCGCGCGGCGGCGGCCCGCAAGAGCTCGGCGTCGGGGGTGGTGCCGGCGATGAAATACGACAGGCGAGAGGCCAACTCGTCGTTGGTTAAACGGACGAGGTTGCCCACGACTACGGGCGGCTCGGCTCCCCGCTCTCGGTGGTAAATAAAGTTCGGTGACTCGAGCATGCCCTGCATGAGCGCACCGATGCTCTCCGCAAAGGAGAGCTTCGCGTTTTGCCGGACATCCCGGAACAGCGCCAGAAGATCGGCGGCCTCTGCTGCCACGACTGGGCGCCGGAAGACCCGCGAACCGAAGCTTTGGATGAACTGGGTCGCACAGGGCTCCTCTTCCGCAGCGGTTTTAGGGCTGCACTGAAGATAGGGCGTCAAGCTGCCGACCGCCGTTGTCGCGAGCCCTTCGGCAGCGAGCATGAACGCGTCGACCTCGAGCGCCCCCAGCGAGCCCGGCGTTTCATAACCGGTGACGCCGACCTCGTCAGCTGCGAACTTGCTGGCGGGCGATGAGGTGTCGCCGAACAAATCGCGAACGGAGTTGTTGTACTCGCGCCGCGTGAGTCGGCGCAGCCCGCCGGCTGGCACGACATAGCTGCCGTCGGTCGCGACGCCCGAAGGCCCACTTCCGGGGCCAGTAATCGCACCACCCGCCCTGTTTGGCGACGGTATCGCACCACCGGTCCCCCCATCGCTGATCGATCCGGTACACGAGACGAGTCCGAGCGCTAGCGGGACCACGCCGACCAGCAGCGACCACGGTTTCCTCAGGTGAGCTCGCAGATCACGGATGCTCTGCGAGCCGTTGGTCGCTCCTGCCGCGGGTGTACGAATTACCGATTGATTCTTGATCATGAAATTCCAACCGCGGGAGAGAGTTGCAACCTCGAGCCAACGAGGTGACTGGCCTCGTTAGTGAGTGTCAGTTACGGGCCGCTTCGTGCGCGCTCGGGCCAAGAGAGATCACCATCTCTCGGGCGAGCAAGCCGCAAGCTGCATTGCAAAAGGCGGGCGCTCCATGTGCACCCCCCATCCACAGCACGCTTCGTGCCAGCCAACCGCGTCGCCGAGCACCGCTACAAATGGGCTGATTGCGCGAGCCGGCACGGCGGGCATGATCGGAGGGATCACCCGGCCACAGATCACCCCTCGTGCTGGGGTGATCTGCAGGATCATTGGGGTGACATCAAACGCCTGGTCTTCGACCTCGACCGCGACGGCGCAGCCAACGAAGCTAGCAAGGCAACCGCCCAGCTCGTGGGCACGCGATGAGCGTTCACCGTGCAGCGGTACGGTCCGGTGTTTCGATGGGGCACGCGCAAACCCGAGTGCGGGTCCCTGACGTCGCGCGCTTCGCGCGTTCGCCCTAAAAAACGCCGGTCAGCGCTGCCCTGAAATTGCCGGGACCACCGCTGAGGGCAAGACGCGGCCGGTGCGGCCTGACTTCGGGATCGGTGGCGTATTCGTTGGCGCTTTCGCCGGTTAGCAACAGCACGACTCCGGTGACCAGCACGGCCGCGCCGACGCCGATGCCGACGAAGCCGACGGCGTCTTTCTTTTTGGCGTCGTCGTAGGCCGACTGCTTGTCGTCGCGGATCGCCGTACACACCTTGGGATCGTCGCCGTTGGCAAAGTCGCAGTTCGGCGGAGTCTCGTCGTTGAGCGATTTGTTGGCGTCGTCGAGCGCCTTGCGCGCGTCGCTCTTGGAGCTCGAGTTGACGGCCAGAAACGCCGCACCGCCGCCGGCCAGCAGGGCGCCAGCGCCGACGCCGATGAAGCCCCATGTGCGGTGAAATTGTACGTTGGCGTCGTGAGCGACGCGCGTCTCTGGGGTGGGCTCGAGCTTTTCGGAGAGCACGTTGTTCTTGCCGCCGTCGAGCAGTATGTCGCGCTCGAGCGGCATGAAGCCGGCGGCTTCGACGCGCACGCGGTGCGGCCCCTTCGGCAGTCGCACGGGACCGGTGTACGCGCCGATGTGCTGTTGATCAACGAACAAGTCAACGTCGCGCCGGCCGACGTCGAGCGCCAGAAACACGCCTTCGGTCGCGAGCGCTTTGGTGTCGATCGTGGGATCGAGCGATACGTCGCCGGTCGCACCTTCCGTCAGATCGATTTGCTGGGCGGCAGGAGCGTAGCCGGGGCGCTTGAGCTCGACCAGGATGTGACCCGGCGGAACCGATAGCGACGAGCTGAGCGGCGTGCGGCCGGCGGACTTGTGGTTGACGAAGACCTCGACACCGGGCAGCCGCGAATGCACCGTCAAATTGGCGTCGCGCATGGCTTCGGCGCGCAGCAGCTGAAGGTCGAGCGAGGCGTCGGCGTTGCCCGCGACGACGACTTCTTTGCGCGCCATGGCGTAGCCTTCGGCGATCGCGCCGACGATGTGGCTGCCCGCACCGACGCGCAGCGGCGCCGTGAGCGGCGTGGTGGCGACGTCGACGTTGTCGATGCTGATGTGAGCCCCGGCCGGCACGGTGGTAATGCTGAGCCGGCCGATGCGCGCTTCTTGATCGGCGAGCGTGCTCTGGGCGCGTTCGTGCTGCGGCTTCGACAGGCTGGCGTTGTCGACGACTTGCTTGAGCGCGTCGACGGCATCGACCGGGCGGCCCATCGCGGCGTACACTAGGCCGATGTTGTAGAGCACAACCGGGTTCGGCAGCGTGGTGTACACCTGCTTGAACTCGGCGAGCGCGCCGGCGTTGTCGCCTTCGTCGAAGAGCGCTAGCCCGCGGTCGAAGCGCTTGGCGGCTTCGGCCTTGGCGGCGGCGTCCGGTTCGGCGGCGTGGGCGGTTGGAGTCACCAGGCACAGGGCACCGAGTAAGGCGCCCGCGAAACGTGCTTTTCCGTTCATTTGAATGGGTTGTCTTTAGCGAGCCCGCGTTCAGCGGCGCGACCAGGCTTGGCGGTCGTGGTCGCGACGGGCGCTGAGTGTACCGCAGCTGGCGCCGAATGGGCTGCCGACGGCGCGCTGCCGGGTGGCTGGATGGCCGGGGGCTGCGCTTGCTCGGTCGCGATGGTGACGGGGACGGCCGATGCTGCCGCGGCGCTCGGATGGGGCGACGCTTCGGCCGTCAGCCCGCTCGCGCTCGGCGGCTCGGTCGTCGCGACCGACGGAGCGCCCGCGGTCGAGCCTGAACGGGTCGAGCTGAAGGCCAGGATGCCGCCGCCGATCATGATCGCCAGCAAGACCACGGACGCACCCACGACAGCAAAGGCGACGCCGTGCTTGGCCTTGGGGAGAGGCGACGGCTTCTGCATCGAGACGCCGATGCTGCTGGTGGCCATGGCGATCGAGCGGGCTTGGACGGCCGAAGGCAGCGGCATCGAGGACAGCGTCACCTGCGTGAGAAATGAAACGGTGGCGTAACGTTCGAGCTTTTGGCGCAGCTCGACCGCAGTCTGCATGCGTCGGTCGCGATCGCTGGCCATGGCGTGGCGAACCAAGTCGGCGAAGCCGGGCGGCAAGTCGGGGCGGATTTGCTCGAGCGGCTGGTGGTCGCCGGCGTGAATCAACACGGCCAGGTGCGTGAGCACATCGCTTTCGAACGGGCGTCGGCCGGCCAAACATTCGTAAAGAATGACGCCGAGCGCGTAAACGTCGGCACGCGCGTCGAGGTTGCCGACGCCGCGGATCTGCTCGGGCGACATGTAATACGGCGTGCCCATCGCGGCGCCTTCTTTGGTCAGCGCCATGCCGCCGGTCTGCGACGAGTCGAACTTGGAGATGCCAAAGTCGAGAATTTTGACGAACGGCCGACCTTCGACCTCGACCACGAACAGGTTGTCGGGCTTCAGATCGCGGTGGACGATGCCGGCTGCGTGCGCCGCCGCCACGCCGACGCAAGCCTGGCCGATCAGGTCGACGACTTCGTGCAGCAAAAGCGGGCCGCGCGCGACGCGCGACGACAAGGGCTCGCCGCGCAAGAGCTCCATCACCAGGTACGGCTCGCCGGTTTCGAGCAGGCCGGCGTCGAACGTTTCGGCGATGTGCGGGTTGCCGACGCGACCGGCCGCCGAGGCCTCGCGCAAGAAGCGTTCGACGATGCTCGGCATGGCCGCCATCGCCGAGTGCAGCATTTTCAGCGCCCGGCGGTGCTTGGTCAGCTCATGCTCGATCTCGTAGACCGAGCCCATGCCACCTTCGCCCAAGCGCCGAATGACCCGGAATTTACCGGCTAGGAGCGTGCCTGGGGCGAAGGTGTCTTCGTTCGTCACTGGCTGGGGTTACCAGATCATGCGCGTCGTGTAGTTGTACTCGTCGGCAATCAGCACGTGACCGCCGGGCCAAAGGCTCAGCTTGAACGGATTGTAGACGCGAACGCCAGTCGCGGCCACGTACGCTCCAGGATCCGCGCTGGCGTCGGCAGGCAGCGCGTAGCCGGCGACGCCGTCGCCGGTGATGGTGTTGATTTTGCCGTTGCTCAGCGTGATGCGGCGCAAAAGGTGCGAGCCGTTCATGGCGATCACCAAGTCGCCGTTGCCGTCGAAGATGAAGTCGCTCATGTCGGGGATGGACGACGCGGTGGCGTTGGCGTTCTCGGTCGTGACGCCATTGTACAGACCGGCGACGCGCGTCATGCTGCCGTTCGAAGCGCGGAGCGCGATGCCTAGCGCGCTGCTGGTCGTCGTGCCTTGGCACAGGTTACCGCTGACGTAGGCGTCGCCGTTGGCGGCAAAGCGCACGATGCCGCCGAACTGCGGCACCGAGTACAGCTGAACCGTGCCAACGACGCAGGTCGTGTTGCCGTTGATGAATGCCGTCAAGATGTTGGTGGTCGGGTCGACGACGCGAATCTTGTTGTGGCCGTAGTCGGCAATGTAGACCAAGCCGCCGGGGCCCACGCTGACCGAGGATGGGTAGTAGATGTTGGCGTCGGTCGCCGGGCCATTGTCGCCGAACGGCGCGACCGCGACCGAGCCGCCACCGGCGAACGTGTTGATGACGCCGGTCGCCAGGTCGACCATACGAATGCGCTGGTTCTGGTAGTCGGCGATGTAGAGCACGCCGTTCGTCTCGTCGAGCGCCATGCCTTCGGGGTAATACAGCTTGGCGCCGAGCGCCGGTCCCGAGTCGCCGCTGAAGCCACAGCCGCCCGGCGTGCCAGCAAACGCGTCCAGCTCGCCGCGAGCCGTGACCTTGTAGACGGCGCATTGGTCCGACACGTAGAGGCTGCCGTCGCTCGCGGCCACGACGCCGAGCGCGTAGCCCTGCAGCTTGGCGTAAGTAGCCGGACCCGGGTACCCGCCGAGGCCCGCAGTGTGGACGTAGTTGGTGACCGGGAAGATCGTACCCGCCGCCGGATCCGTGGCCGTGACGGTGAAGCTCTGCGGGCTGCCCGACACGGGAGTGCCGTGAATGTCGCTGTAGCTGGCTTCGAAGTGGTACGCGCCGGTGGCCAGGCCAACGCGGCCGGTCATCGACGTCGTGCCGGCCACGCCGGTCTTGGACGTCAGGATGTCAGCGCCCGAGGCGCCCAGACCGGAGCCGGTTTCTTTGCGCTTCCAGGTCACGTTCACGCCGGACACGTTGGCTGGGGCGGAGTCGGTCAACTTGACGGTGAGGGCGCTGAACGGCGCGTCGCGGATCACGGTTTGGCCGGTGCCGCCGGTGGTTGCCAAGGTGCCCGTCGGAACGGTGCTACTGCCGATGCCGTAGATGGCGCGGATGGCGTAGTTGGTGGCGTCGGCAAAGTACAGGTTGCCGGCGTTGTCGAAGGCCAACGTGGTCGGGTAATTGACGGCCGCAGCGCTGCCGACGGCGTAGTCGCCCGAGAAGCCCGCCGTGCCGGTGCCGGCGACGGTCGTGATCTTGGTCGTCAGGGCGTCGATGCGGCGCACCCGATTTTCGTACTGCGTCGCGAGGAACAAGTTGCCGCCCTTGTCGAACGCGAGGTACGGCGAGTAGGTGAAGGCGGCAGTCGTTGCCGCTCCGCCCTCGGCCACGTTCGCGGCGCCGCTGGTGCCGGCGACCAGCGACAGCGAACCGTCGCCTTCAACCCGGGCCACGCCGCGAAAGTAGCTCTTGCCGTCGCCGCACAGGTAGCCGGAAACGAACATCTTGCCGGTCTTGTCCCAAGCCACCGAGCAAGAATCGCCCCAGCCGCCGCACGTGTAGAGCGTTAGCGGGCCGTTGTTATTGCAGGCGACGGGCGCAACCGCGGTCGTGATGACACCGCTGTTGTGGTCGACCTTGCGGATCGCTCCGGCGTTGGCGTCGGAGATGTACAGGTCGCCGTTCGCCGCTACCGCAACCCCCGACGGTGACATGTAGGCGGAGTCGGCCGGACCGGCGTCGCCCCACGGCTTGCCGCCGTTGGTTCCGCCGCCCGCGTAGCCGTAAATCTTGCCGGTCGCGAGCTCGATTTGGCGCACGCGCAGGTTGCCCTGGTCGGCGACGTACAAGAACCCGTTGGCTTCGTCGAGCGCCAGACCGGCGAGCGTGCTGAGCTTGGCCGAGGTGCCCGGGCCGGTGTCGCCGGAGCTGCCGTAGCTGCCGTTGGGATCACCCGCCAGGCGCGTCAGCACGCCGGAAGGGGTGAGCTGGAACACTGCGTAGTAGTCAGCGACGTACAACGTTCCGTCGCTGGCGGACGCTACGGCGCGAGCTTGGCCGTTGAGCTTGGAGACCGATCCGGCGCCGGGCGTGGCGACGCCGGAGAGGTGATTGGCGTTGACGACCGTGAAGACGTTGTTCGCGGCGGTCGCGATCGCCTTCGCGCTGAATTCGATCGACGTGGCGCCCGGCGCCGACACCGTGAACTTGTAGCTGCCGACGGCGCGTCCGACGCGGCCCGAGATCTGCGCGATGCCGCCTGCGTTGGTGGCCGCGCTGGCGACCGCGTACGCCCCGGCCGAGGGCACGACCGTAACGGCCGCGCCGGCGACGTTGGCGTTGTTGCCGTCGACCAAATGGACCGTGACCGCGGCGAACGAGTTGTCGATCGCCGTGTCGGGCACGTTGCCGCTGGTGACCGTGAGCACGCGGTCGTTGGTCAAGCACGCGCCCGAGATGCAGCTCTTGCTGTCGCCGCAGTCCAGGCCGTCGGTGGCGTTGGCTTGCGAGTCGTTGCAGGTGGGCGGCGTCGTAGCGCAATTGAGCGTGCCCTTGTGGCACGGGTTGGCCGGAATGCAGGAGTTGCCACTCTGGCAGGCAACGCAAGAGCCGGCGGTGCAGAAGTTGTACGCGGCGTTGCCCGTGCACGACTTGCCGTCATCGGCAGACAGCTGCGTGTCGACGCAGTTCGGACCGGCGCTGCAATCTTGCGTGCCTTTATGGCACTCGTTGGCGCCCGGCTCGCACACGCCGCCTTGCACGCAAGCGACGCAAGCGCCGCCGCTGTCGCACACCTTGGCGGTGTCGCACTCGGCGCCGGCGCTCTTGCTGGTCGTCGGCTGGCAGAGCGGGCCGGAGGCGCAAGCCAACGCGCCGTTCTTGCAGAGCTGACCGGGCGGTTTGCAGACTTCGCCCACGACGCAGCCCACGCAGACGCCCGTGCTGCACACCTGGTCGGTGCCGCATTTGGTGCCGTTCTTGACGTTACCGCTGACGTCGCAGCTCAGGCCGTTCGCGCATGAAACGCTGCCCGCGATGCACGCGTTGTCCTTGTCGGGCTGGCAAGCGCCGCCGACCTTGCAGGCGACGCAGGCGCCCGCGGTGCACACCTGGTCGGTGCCGCATTGGGTGCCGTCTTCAGCGTCGGCGCTGACCTGGCACGCCTCGACGTTGTTTTCGCAGGTGATGGTGCCGACCGAGCAGGGCTTGCCCTCGGGCACGCAATCGCCGCCCGGGACGCACGCCGCGCTTGCCATGCCGCCCTCGCCCGGGCTCTCGCCGCCCACGCCGCTCGGTCCGTTGCCGCCGCCACCTTCGCCGCCAGCGCCGGTCATCGCGCCTTTCAGTCCGCCGCCTTCGGTCACTTCGGCGGGCTCGGCGCAGACGCTGTCGGCGCACTTCTGCCCACGCAGGCAGTCGGCATCACCTTGGCATTGGTTGCGGCACTGCAGGTCGATCGCGCACACCAGAGGGTTGGCGCAGTCGGTGTTGAAGTGACATTGCGCTTCGTTGGTCAACTGGCAAACGTTCGATTTTTCGGACTGCACGCAGCGCTGCGCGGCAGGACAATCGGTCGTCTCTTGGCACTCTTGGTGGCAAAGCCCGAAGCTACAGACGAGACCGCCGTTGCAGTCGCTGTTCAGCGTACAGCCCTTGGCGACGCCGGATTTCACCGCGTCGTTACCGCAGCCTGTCAGGCCGAGCGTCGCCAATAAAAGCGACGCCGCCGCAAGCTTGCCAATCGACCCCAACACCACGTTAACCTTGAGCCAAGCGAGGGACATGCACGAGCCCTTCTAAAGGTCGAGCGCGCAGGCGACTACTCGCCGATCGAGCCCGACGACCGATCGGCTACACCTATCATCGTCCGCCACCCCCGAAAAGGGGGGAGGGGAGACGCGATGCCGATCACGCCCAATCTCGCCCGTCCGTGGTAGGTTCGCCGCCTCGCCCCGTGATTTTTAGACTTTCGCGAGTCTGCTTCGGCGCCCTGGTCTGGGCTGTTACTGCTGCGGCGGCTGTTGCGGCGTTTGGTGGCTGCGGCGGCGAGGGCAAGGCGAGCGCGACCGCCTGCCCGCCGGGCCGCTCGCTCGCGTGTAGCGGTGCGCAAGCGTGTCCAGGGCACCAGATTTGCCGTGAAGACGGCTCGGCGTACGACGCCTGCGTTTGTGCGAGTGATGAAACATTTCCGAGCGCGGGTCCGGCCTCGGGCTTGCTCGGAGCGACGTGCCAAGACGACAGCGACTGCCGCCAGGGCTTTTCATGTCTCACTTCGGGCTCCAACGGAATTCAGGGTGAGGGGCCGAGCGCCGGGCTGTGCATCATGGATTGCTCGCGCGACGCGCGGGTGTGCGCGGCCGCCGACCCGGGCACCGAGTGCGTCGTCTTGGACGATCGCGGAACCACCAGCGCGACCGACGACGCGGCGTTCTGTTTGCCGACGTGCAAGCAGGGCAATCCGGCTACCAACGACGACAAGTGTCGCGGCCGTATCGATTTGGTGTGCAGTGAGGACACGGCCGGCACAGGGATCGGCTACTGCCGTCCGGCCTGCCGCAGCGATATCGACTGCGGCGCCCGCCGCTGCGACTTGCGCACGGGTCTGTGCGGCGACGTCGCGCCGACAGGCGATCCGATCGGTAGCACCTGCGATCCGGCCATGCCCAAGTGCGCCGGCGGCTGCATCGATCACGGGGCCTCGTACGCCGAGTGCAGCGGCGTGTGCCGTTACGGCACGCCTGGCTGCGGCCAGGCGACCGCAGGCGGGCCGCCGTTCGACTACTATTGTTACCTCGACCCCTCGGGAAAGGGCGGGGACGGCGACCTCGGCTACTGCACCAAGGTCTGCGACTGCAACGACAACTGCGGCCGTGCCGACGCCGTCTGCGAGCCGCAACCCGATCTGATGACCGCCACCGGTCGCAAGGGCGTCTGCGCGTCCAAGGTGTTCGCCTCGGGCGGCGCGCGCCCGAGCTTGCCGTGCAAGTAGCACGGCGTTAACGCGACGCTGCTAAGTCGTCAGCACCGCGTTGCGCGAGCACACTCGCGGCTCACGGCGCGACGGGCATGATCGGATGGATCACCGCGCCACAGATCACCCCTCGTGCAGGGGTGATCTGCCGGATCATTCCGAGCTCTTCGCTGGGTCACAGCTGCAGGCCATTGCAGCCCCCACTGGCTGACGCGAAGGCTGCGAGCTCTCGTCGACCCGATGGCATGGATAGTGCTGCTAAGCCGGGGCCGGTGATCCAAGCCGTGCGAGCGAGCATCCCCATGCGTTACCTTCGACGCTCTAACGCTTCGTGGTACCAGCTCGCCAGCTGGACGCCGTTGCTTGCGCGGTACCAGGTGCCCCCGCTCGTCCGCACGCGGCGTGGCTGCGCTGGCGCGTCGGCGGGCTGCTGGTGGGAGCGGGCACGCGCCGCAGATTCAACCCAACGGTAAAGCAGGAGAAGCATGTCCATTCTCGGCAAACTGATGCACGTTTTGGCCGCCGCTACCTTGAGCCCAGTGCTCGACAAGGGACGCGCGTTGCTTGCGTCCCGAGGCAGGACGCGCGGGTGCTCAGGCATGTTCGCAATAGCGTTGCTCACCGGTTGCACCGGCTACGTTGGGTCTGCTGGCTCGGCGGCTAGCGGGCGCTTTGGCGCAGGCGGAGCTTCTGATGCAGCGCTCGGAACGTCGGCGGGCGGCGCGGGCGCTCAAACTCCAAGCGCCGTGTTTTCCGATCTACCCGATACGCCGTTTGCTCCCGCCCCGGGCGGACTGAAACGCCTCACGGTCGCCCAATACTTGCGCACCGTCGAGGACCTTCTCGGACCTGGGCTGAACCTACCCACGAATCTCGAGCCGGACGCCCTGGTGGATGGGTTTACGGCCATCGGCGCGACGGAAGTGCCGCTGTCGAGTACCGGTATCGAGCAGTATGACGAAGCCGCTCGGTCACTGGCGGGGCAAGTCTTCGCAAGCGGACCGCGCCGGCAAACTTTCGTGGGCTGTGTGCCGGCCCGGGCGACCGACGACTGCGCTCGGTCTTTCATCGGTCGATTTGGCGCCCGGGCGTGGCGGCGCCCGCTCGAGCCTGACGAACTCGAGCGCTACCTCGCACTGCATAAGTCTGTTTCGACCTCGTTGGCTGATCCGTGGAAGGGTTTGGAGTACGCCGTTGCGGCTTTTCTAGAATCGCCGTTCTTCCTTCACCGAGTCGAGTTGGGGCAGCCCGACCCGGAGCGCCCCGGCCTTGCCCGTTTCGACGACTACGAAATGGGCAGCCGCGTAGCCTACTTTCTCTGGGGCACGACGCCGGATGACCAGCTTTTTACCGCGGCCGAAAACGGTGGCCTGAAGACGGATGCCGGCTTGCGCGCACAAGTCGCTCGGCTGTTGGCTTCGCCTCGCGTGCAGTCGAACCTGCTTTCGTTCTTTGCCGAGCACTTCGTATTGACGTCACTCGAGACGTTGAGCCGCGAGCCTTCGCTCTACCCGAATGCCACCCCGTCACTAGGGCTTGCCATGCGCGGTGAATGGGAAAGGGTCGTCGCCGACTACGCCTTCAACCCCAGCGGAGACTTCCGAGAGGTCCTCACTGCGCCGGACACCTATGTGAACACCGAGCTCGCAAGTCTCTATGGCCTGACGGCGCCGGCCGCAGGGTTCACCAAGGTTGCGTTGCCCGCGAGCCAGCGCCGAGCGGGTGTATTGAGCTTGTCCGGATTGCTGGCGGCTACTGCTCACCCCAACCGTTCGTCACCGACAGCCCGCGGCGTCTTCCTTCGCCGTAAATTGCTGTGTCAGGTCGTGGGTCCGCCGCCGCCCGGGGTGGTGGTTGCAATCGAAAGCGACCCTGCCAAGCCGAACACCACGCTGCGTAAGCGACTCGAGGCGCACCGGACCAACCCGGCCTGCGCCGGTTGCCATGCGAATTTCGATCCGATTGGGCTAGGCCTCGAAAACTACGACGCGCTGGGCGCGTACCGAGAACTCGAGGATGGCCAACCCGTCGATGCATCCGGATCCATCGACGGCATCGACTTCATCGGTGCTGCGGCGCTCGGAAAGATCCTGCGCGATGACCGCCGCTTCAGCGACTGCCTCGCGCGCCACCTCTACAGTCAAGCAGTCGGTCACGCAGTCACTCCTGGCGAAGGGCAGACCGTGAAAACGTTGGCTCAAGGGTTCGACACTTCAGGCCACGTCTTCGACCTCTTGACCTCGATCATTCTCAGCAACGGTTTTCGGCTCGCTTCTAGCGTGCGGTAAGGAGAACACTCACATGTCAAGATTCCCGATCGGACGAAGAACCGTGCTCCGCTCCCTGACTGCGGGGGTTGGGGTGAGTATCGGTTTACCGCTTTTGGACATCATGCTTGGCACACACGCCCAAGCGGACGCGCTCAGCGCGAGGAAGTTGTTCGGCATCGTGTTTTGGGGCAACGGCATACGGGCGGAAAAATGGGTGCCCGCCGCCACGAGCAGCCAGTGGAGCTTGTCGGAAGAGCTGATGCCATTCGCGCCGGTCAAAGACTACCTGACCGTTGTCAGCGGGATGGAAGTCAAAGACTCCCGTTTTGGGCACCATTGCGCAACCGGCGGCATCCTTTCGGGCACGCCGGTCATCGACCAACACGTTTTGCCGGGTGGCGACAACGAACGCACGACGTTCGGCGCTCCGTCGCTCGACGTGGTGGTTGCGCGCGAGTGGGCCGGCAAGACGCGCCTCAAGTCTTTAGAGCTGACCGCACTGAAAAACTCGGCGGACGAGGGCACGACCATCGATCAGCTGTCGCACAACGGCCCGAATGACGTGAACCCCGCCGAGCTTTCGCCGTCCGCGGTCTTCGATCGCCTGTTTCGAGTGCAAGACCCGGACGACCGAGTCCGCAGCGCGCGCGCCAGCATCCTCGACACGGTCGCGGCCGACACCGTCGCGCTCAAAGCCAAACTAGGCGTGGCTGACCAGGCGCGCATGGATCAGCACCTGGAAAGCATTCGCACCCTCGAGCGACAGCTGCAGGTGGCGCCAAAGACGTGCGCTAGTCCAACCCGCCCAGACGACCTCACACCCACGGGCGAGAATCTGACAGCGCGTTTTCAAGCAATGTCCGATTTACTTGCGGTAGCGCTGGCCTGCGACATCACCCGCGTATTTTCGATCCGAATCATTCCGCCGGGTGGCGGCTACCCCGGTGCGCTCGGCGTTCCGGGCATTTCGACCGGCATGCACGACCTCACTCACAATGAGCCCGGCGATCAACCCCAGCTTCACCAGTGCGTCGTGTTTCTGATGAAACGCTTCGCGGACTTGCTCACGCGCTTCAAGGACACGACCGACGCCACAGGCGTCAATCTGCTCGACCGCATGGCATTATTGGGCACTTCCGACTGTCAACTCGGCCGCGATCACAACAATGCTGAATTTCCGATATTGCTGGCCGGCAAAGCGGGCGGCAAGTTGCGCTCCAACTTTCACTACCGGTCCAGCACCGCCGAGAGCAGCACCAAAGTCCTGATGACGCTGCTGCAATCGCTCGACATGCCCGTGACCGAATTCGGTGCGGGGGCGCTACGCGTTACCGAAGGCATTCCGGAGCTATTGATCTAGGGAGCTGCCGAAACACCAGTCCGGCAAGATCGGCGTGCCGTCGACCCAAGCCGCGACAGCGCCGCTCGCAGGCTCTCAATGCGCCCACTGAGTGCAACACGGCGGGCATGATCGGGGGGATCACCCCGCCTTAGATCACCCCTCGTGCAGGGGTGATCTGCCGGATCATTGCGAGCTCATCGCGGCGGTGAGAGTTGCAAGCCATTCCTGCCTCCCGCCTGGCCGATGCGACGGCTGCGAGCCTCGGCAACTCGATGGCATGGATAGTGCTGCTCGCAAAGGCCGGTGATCCAAGCCATGCGAGCGAGCATCCCCATGAGTTACCTTCGACGCTCCAGCTCTTCGTGGTACCAGCTCGCCAGCTGGACGCCTCTGTTGGGCGCTGCTTGTCTGGCGGCCTGCACCGGCGGCTCCAGCGGCGCCGGCGGGAGCGCGGACGGGAGCGCCAGTGGGAGCGGTCCGGGGGCTCCTGGAGGGCCGGGCGACCCGCTGAGCCATGGCGGCACGCCAGCAAGCTGCCCAGCCGGCGCCCCCGTCAGCCCGGGGGGCGCGCCGATGCGTCGGCTCACCCGCTTCGAGCTCAACAACACGCTCCGCGATCTGCTGGGCGACGACACGAGTCCTGCGAACGCGCTCCCACCTGAGGAGCTGGGCAACGGCTTTGGCAACGACGGGACGGCGCAGAGCACCTCGCGGCTGCTCGTGGAGGGGTACGACAAGCTGGCGGGCGCGGTCGTCGCTCGAGTAGCCGCCGACTCGACTCAAATCGCGGCGTTGGCCGGCTGCCAGCCCACGACTCAGGGCGAAGAAGCGTGCGTGGGGGCGCTTCTGACCTCGTTCGGAGCGAAGGCTTTCCGACGACCGCTCGATGAAGCGGAGACGACGCCGTACCTGAGCTTGTTCAAGACACTGCGCGGAGCCGGCACCTACGAAGATGCGATCCGTGGCCTGTTGCGAGCGCTTCTACAAGCACCACAACTCCTCTACAGGCTCGAGTTCCAGGCAGCTGCGGCGCCCGGCGTGAGCTACGCCCGCCTCGACCCCTACGAGACCGCGTCTCGGCTGTCGTACCTGCTGTGGGGCTCGCTGCCCGACGCCGCACTCTTCACGGCAGCCCTCAACAATCAGCTTCAGTCGAAGGACCAAGTGCGGGCACAAGCGGAGAGAATGCTCGAGGATCCGCGCGCGCGGGCGATGGTCGATTTCTTCCACGGGGTGCTGTTCCGGCTCGATGGCGCCGAGCGGCTGCAGAAGAATGCGGCAGACTTCCCCGAGTTCGTCGGGATGGCGCCGCTCATGAAGGAAGAAACGCAGCGCTTCATGCACGACGTGCTCTGGGAGGGTGACGGGACGCTGACCACCCTGCTTTCGGGCAGCTACTCCTTCATGAACGCCAAGCTCGCCGATTTCTATGGCCTGCCGGGACCGCGACCCCAGGGCGAAGCGTTCGAGCGCGTCGAGCTCGACCCGACCCGCCGCGCGGGGTTGCTCACCCAAGGTTTGATGATGACGCTGCTGACACCCGGCGCCCACACCAACCCGACCCTGCGCGGGGTGTTCGTGATGGAGAACCTGCTGTGTGTGCGGCCTCCCGATCCCCCAGCTGGGATCAACGTGGTGCCGCCGGCCTACGTTCCGGACCTCACGACTCGTGAGCGCTTCGCAATCCACTCGCAGAACCCCACCTGTGCCGGCTGCCACCGCCAGATGGATCCGTTTGGGTTCGCGTTCGAGAACTTCGACCCGATCGGGCGCTGGCGCGATACCGACAATGGCAAACCCGTCGACGCGACCGGCACCATCCTGGCGGACGTCGACGTGGCAGGCCCATTCTCCGGTCCGACGGAGCTCGCCCAGCGCCTGTCGGTGAGCCCGCAGGTACGGAGTTGCATGATTGGCCATTGGTTTACGTTCGCACAGGGGCGCCCCGAGACCGCTGCCGACGCCTGTACTCGCGCTCAGCTCGAAGCGGAGTTTGCGCGCTCCGGATTCAAGATTCGTTCGTTGCTTCTGGCGCTGACTCAAACCGACGCCTTCTTGTATCGCGCAGCGGGTGCGCCGTGACGTCGCGCGGCGGGTCGAGAATTTCGCTTTTGAAGGAGTATCGAAAATGAGCCGCCTATTCCCGGTTTCTCGGCGGACCGTGCTGCGCGGTGCCGGCCTCAGCCTGGCAGTGCCGTGCCTCGAGGCGATGAGCGTCGGCCGGGCAGCGGTGCCGGCGTTCCCCAAGCGCATCGTCGTCTTCTACACGCCAGGCGGCACCGTAATTGAATCCTGGCGACCCACGGGCACGGAGACGAACTTCCAGATGGGACCGATCTTGTCTCCGCTCGAACCGATCAAGAAGCAGATCACGGTGCTCGATGGGCTCGAGATCCAGGCGGCGCGTGAGGGCTACGGCCACCCCCACACGCGTGGCATGGCCGGCCTGCTCACCGGGCGCCCCACCACGATGGGGCCGTACGAGACGTGTGGGGGCAAGTCTGGCTTTCCGACGGGACCGTCCGTGGATCAAGTCATTGCGGCGAAGATCGGTGGCGCTACGCGACTGCCCTCGCTCCAGGTTGCGGTTCGCTGGCCCACCATGTTCTACGGAGGCGCGCGAGTCTCTCCGACCAACATCATCAGCTACGGCCCCGGTGGTGCGCCGATACCCCCCGAAACCGACCCGCGTGCGGTGTGGTCCCGACTGTTCAAGGACGCCAACACCTCACCTGACCAGCTCGCGAGCGAGCACGCCCGCTCCGGAGCGATCCTCGATACCGTCGGGGCGTCCTACCGTCGACTCGCCGCGCGACTGCCCGCCGCCGATCGCCAGCGGCTCGAGGAACACGCCACCAAGGTAGAGGAGATCCGAGCCTCGATCGATAGCGTGATGCCGGCAGGTGCAGCGTGCCACAGCGATTTCGGCGCCGATCTTGAAGGTCAATTTGCCTCGGCCTCGAAGGTGGACGTCTGCGATGGTTGCGTCGAACAATCTCAAGACACGCTGATTCCGAGGACTGGCAAGATCATGATGGATCTCGTCTCGTCGGCGCTTGCGTGCGACCTGACTCGCGTGGTGACGATCCAGTGGGCAGATCTGGCTGCCAACAACAGCTTCCCTTGGCTAGGCCTCAACGACACGCATCACGGCTATCAGCACGACCGCGGCTACCAACCCGACGGCATCGCGAAGATCGACACCTGGTACGCGACGCAGTTCAAGTATTTCCTCGACCAGCTCGCAGCCTACCCGGAAGGAGCCGGCACCGTGCTGGACAACACCGTCGTCTTTTGGTGCAAGGAGATCTCGCACCCGAACAACCACACGCACACGGAGATGCCGTTCGTCCTCGGTGGCGGGGCGGGCGGCTCCTTCCGCACGGGTCGTTGGTTAAAGAGTAGCGGCGCCTCGAACAGCGATCTCCTCGTCAGCTTCCTGAACGCGTTCGACATCCAGGTGGGGACCTTCGGCACCCCCGACTACTGCAAGGGGCCACTGGCAGGATTGGTTTGAGGGC
>JBBRMI010000109.1:0-26374 GCA_038230915.1 Polyangiales bacterium
AAGGGAACTCACGCCGAAAGGGCCAGCCCGAACCCACCACCTAACCTGCCACCTGCCTGCGTCGCTCCGCTCCGATCACGATGCCCGATACGAGTGATCACGATGCGCTGACATAGGTGCTCACGATGGGCGACATACGCAGGCAGACGCACTGCAGCGCCTCGTCGAACAGCTGGAGGCGCTGCAATCGTGGCTTGAGCAGCGATTGCAGCAGCAGATTGATACGCCGCCCTTGCAAGAACACCTGCAGCTGCTTCGGGATCTACTGGCTCAAGATCTCGAGCCTGATCCGAACGGACCGAAGGGCAGGCAGCGTATTCGCGACGGGGTCGCCCCAGATCGCAGGATTTCGATCACCGATCCCGAGATGCGCCACGGACGCAAGAGCAAGAGTAAGCGCTTCAACGGGTACAAACGCCACCTTGCTGCTGACCTCGATTCTCGGCTGGTCCTTGCGTGCGCTGTAACGCCCGCCAATCGTTCCGAAGAAGAAGCGGCGCCGGAGCTTGAGCAGGACATTCTGCGGCAGGGCCTAAAAATCCAGGAGCTTCATATCGATCGCGGCTACATCAGCGCGAACACGGTGCCGCTGGTCTTGGCCCGCGGCGGACAGGTCCTGTGCAAACCGTGGGTCTCGCGCAACTCCAACCCCGGGCTCTTCACGAAGCAGGACTTCCACGTCGACATGCGTCGGCTGACCATCACCTGTCCAGCGGGACAAACCGAACGCTTCACGCCGGGAACAACGGTCGAGTTTGACCCCGAGGCCTGCGGCCGTTGCCGGCTCCGCGACAAGTGCACGATGGCGACGGCTTCCGGGCGAACCGTCAGCGTCGCGGAGGACGAGCGCCTGCAACATCGCCTTCGAAAACTCGTCGCGACCCCCACCGGGCGCCAAGCCCGGCGCCAGCGCGTCGGAATCGAACACCGACTCGCTCACGTTGCCCAACGCCAGGGCCGCCGCGCACGCTACTGCGGCAGCCGCGTCAACCTCTTCGACTTGCGTCGCTGTTGCGCCATCCAGAACCTCGAGACGACTCAGGCCCTGGGAATGCAATGCGCAGCATGACTGCTGCTTTCAAACCGTTTGTCGCCCTAGTAACCGGTGCTGGCGGCTATCACAACCTCCACAACATCATGAAGGTGGCCGGCCAGAAAATGATCGCTCCTGTTGTCTTCCACGACAAGCAGGACGACCCAGTGACGCTCGAAAAGTACTCGGACGACCACCACGGGTTCCTTCGCCTCGAGGTGACCGACAAGCTCATCACGGGGAGCTACTATACGGTTCCGCGTCCGCAGGACCCTTTCTCGAAAGGAAGTCAGCTCGTCGACCGCTTTGACTTCGACTGGCGTAAACGGAAGTACGTGGCCAACACGCTGTCCTGAACACTCAGGGCGCGCGCCTTTTCGAGGAACTGATCGCGGGGCAAGCCTTCTTGGAGGCGCGTCGACGCCGTGCGTCAACCGCCTTCCGGCCGACCGCGGAACTTGGCACGCAATGAGGCGCGCCGCCGGCATCGGTGCTCGGCGCGCCGGCGTTCGGCGTCGGCTCCGCCACAGCCCGAGTCCGCGCTGGGCACGTCGAGTAGGAGGCCGCCATCGGGCTGGCGCATGCTCGGTGAATCGTACCGAGCCGGTGAACTCGTGCAACCTGCGCCGAGCCATAGCACTGCCAACATCGGGAAACGCAAGTCGGTAGCTTACGGCTTATTCCCTGCTTCGACCAACCGAACGTGGCGGAGTGGCGCGGAAGCGCCTGCGCTCTTGCTGGCGAAAGCGCTGCGCTGCTCCGCGTCGAAGCCCACCCGCGCTCTCCAGCGTGCGCAAGAAGCTGACCACGAAAGCGAGGGTCATGCGCGAGCAGCTTCCGTTTTGTGTTCGCTGACGGGGTGGCGGCACTCAGACACGCATGTAGCTGGCGCAAGACGGGAATTGAGTTTCCGGATAGCACGGGTTCCGCCTACAACACGGGACCGGCTCAGGCCTTCGTCTGCGGCTGGGTCGCCCAAGTCCAGTGCAGATTGCACACTTGGTAGGCAGTGAACGCGGTCACGCCGGGCGGCAAACTGAACTCACTCGCGGCAGTTTCCCCCGGTTTGAGGTCGAACGTCCTCCACGCGAAAACTAGGCCACTGGCAACGTCGCGAAGGTAATGGTGAGTGATAAAATGCCCATTCGGTTTCTTCTCACTTGGAGCCTCGGTGGGATGGGTCGTGCCGAGCGCAACTTTGTCGCCCTGGAGCGTCACCTTCGGCACGTGCGCGCCCTCCTTGCCGGGCTGATCTTTGGTCTCCCTCGCAGTGTAAAGCCCCTGGCCCATACCTTCCAGGCTCTTCGCTTCGCTCTCCCAGGCGGCGTTTGCGGTGATACTGGGTGCGGGAGCGCCACTGGTTTCCGGAGCGGCAGCGGTCGGCTGAGCACCTGGCTCAGCAGATGGATCCTTTGCGAGCGGCGTGCCGCCGCATGCGGGCACGACGAACAGAGCGCCCACAGCGCCAAGTCCGTGGAAAAAAACTCGGCGTGGCAACAGTTCCACAGAGTGGTTTTGCGGATTCGCGAAGAACATGTCTGCGTCTAACACGGCCGTGTTTCGGAGCAAATGCAGCACTCGATTTCTCCCGGGCCTGCCTGGGCGATTCAAAGCCTGGGGTCGAGGCACTGCGCTGGCGCGCGCTTGCCGACGCGCGTCGCGTTGGTTCGATGCAACAAAGTGACGCCTCTGCACGCACTCTTGATCGTGTGAAAAACAGCTCAGACGGGGAATCAGGATCGAGCGCCGTGTGTGGTCGGTCTTCGTTTGCGATACGCGGCGCGGAGGCGAACCCCGTTCGCCGAGCTCGATGCTCCTCGGTGATGCAGCGCACGCTTCGCCGCCGACGTCTGGGCAGGGCCATCCCGGATCGCGATGTCGATCCCAGCGGCTAGCCCTCGGCCGCGCGCAGGCTGCAGGCCGAGCACAGACGGGGGTGGGCATCGCACCTAACCGCAGCCGTTGTATGATCAGCCGCCAGGGGCCTTTATCAACACCCTGCTAGGGCTTAAGTACCAGCGGCGGGAGTGGTGTTTGGTTGAAGTCGAAATCGTTGAGCAAGTCTCCCTGCTGCAGAGTTTCGCGCACAGTGGGACGTGAGTCTTTGCGACCATCCGTATTTGGGTCCAGGCGGGCGCCGCCCAGAAACACGTCTTCGATAAACTTTAAGTAGGCGTCGTGACTGAGGACTTGCTTGTCGATCGTGCCCTTTTTCGCCCAAGGGCTGATGACTAGCCCAGGCACCCGCAGGCCAAACCCGCCTTCGTCGATCTTGGGCGGGACGACGTGATCGTAGAAGCCGCCCCAGTCGTCCCACGACAGGAAGATCACTGTCGAGCTCCATTCCGGGCTCTTCATTACCGTGTTGATCACTGCGGTGACGTAGGACTGGCCCGCGCTGACCAGCGCCACCGGATGCTCGCTCACCGGCCCAGGCGGAGCGAGCCAAGAGACCGCTGGGAAATGGCCGTCCTTCATGTCCTGGTAAAACTGGTCGATGGGCACCACGTTCGTCAGCTCGTTGTCGGCTTTGACAGTGTCGAAGCCAGGCAGCACGTTCCAGATGCTGGGGACCTTGGCAGTCACAGGCGTCGGCTGACACTCTTCGGGGTCGCCCCCACAGTGCGGATCATCGCCCTCACCGAGATAGTACTTCCAGCCGATTTTGGCCTGATGGAGCAAATAGGTAATGTCAGTCCATGGGTAGGTCGTCGCCCCGGCCGGTCCGCCCGTGCCAGGATGTGAGAGGTCGGTCATGCAGCTCATGGGGTCATTCGGCGAGCACAGCGCCGACCAGCCCGACACCATGTACAAATGCTGCGGAAAGCTCCACGAAGCGTTCGGTTGAAACATGTGATCGTTGAGCACGAACTGCTTGGCGTATGCCCAATAGTTCGGGATCTCGGCTTCCGTGTGATAGCCCATCACATCGATCGCCTTTCCGTTTACGCAATTGGGGTCGTTCGGATCACCGCAGCCTGACTTGGCGCCCTCGGCGTTGGCGATGAAGCCATCCATCTTGCCGCCATCGATACAAGTCGTCGCGCTGCCCGCCATGTGCGGACCACCCACGTTCTTGTCGGCGACGAGGTGGTACGGCTTTACACAGCTGTTGGTCTTTGGATCGTTTACACACACCGTGGGCACACCCTTCTTGTCCATCGGGATGCCTTCGGCGCCAGGAAAAGTGCCAAAGTAGTGATCGAACGAGCGATTCTCTTGCATGATCACGAGTACGTGCTTGATGTGCTCCGAGGCCGCGGAACTAGGGCCGCCGCTTTGGCCACCTGAGCCGGCAGCGCCGCCCGCGCCAGCGCTGCTCGCACCCGCGTTGCCCGACTCCGAGCCAGCCACGTTTCCCGAACCGCCGATCGCAGTCGACCCTGCGCGGCCCGAGGAACTGCCGCTCGCTCCCGAAGAGCCGGCACCGGTGCCCGTTCTGGCGACGCTCAGACCATCGGTGCCGCTGCTGTGCCCACAATTCGAGACCGCCAGGCACAAGAGACCACTGGACAATAACCTCGTCGCGCGACGCTGACCCATGACTTTTGTGCTCCGATTCAGAATGAGTAACTGAGCGAAGCGCGACCAATGGTGCGCGCTACGCCCGACCAACCGCTGAGGGTTCCAAACGCAAGCCTGAATTGGCGATCGGCGGAGTCGAACGCAGCGACTGGCCCGCAGCTTTCGCTGCTCCCGCGTTCGGCATCGCTTCCGCCCACTCCTTCGAGGTCTTCGATGCGGCATTCCACCGCAACGTACGTCGACGGCGCGAGCGCATACGACGCCGCCGTCACTGCGCTGAAATCGATGGCGTCACGCCCAGGTGCGAAGACGTGATGAGTCTGCGCCACGCCGGTCAAGCGCAGCGGACCGAGGTGCGAGCCCAGCTCGAAGCGACTCCAGGCGGCGCTCACTCCCAACTGGTTGCGCAGCATGCCGCTGGAAATCGCAAGGCTCGCCCAGCCGCCATCGAGCAGACTCCAACGGGTTCCAAGGACGAAGCCTGGCGTGAGACTCAAGCTGCGAAAAGGGCTGCTCGAAACCGCGCTGGCCGAGACCGATGCCCCACGAAACAGCTGGCTGTAGCTGCCACTCAGGAAGGCGACGCTCGCGTCTAGACCTGGCGGGGTTCGTAGTGCTTGGCTCGGAACGTCGACCAAGCATGCGTTAGGCCCCGCCAGAGCGCAGCCCAAATGACCGAGCGGTGCGCTCCGCACGCCATCTTGCCGAAGCTGTACTGCGCTCGCCCAAGCCCACGGCTCCGCAGCCGCGTGCCTCGTTAGCGTGACCAGCACAGTGAACGCGAGAGGAGCCCTCGCACGCAGTGCAAGCGCCACCCGCCCGATGCGGAAAGCGAGCGCCCCTTGTCTAGTGAGCCACGTCGGCATGGATTGGTCCTTCGACGGAAAAGAGCGCGGTGAGGTGCGCTGTGTCACGACGTCGACGCCTCTCGTGCAAGACGCGCGCCGCCCACACGGGTGTGTGCGCCTTCCGACGCCCGCAGCGAAATCAAGTGGCAAAGGCGCCTGCGGACGCATGCGGATCGCTGGTTTCGTAGCGCATTCCCAAGCTCGTCGACGCACGGCGAACGGCCGTCAGCGGATGAAAGATTCTGGCGCGAGCACGTGGAGCGCAGTGTGAGCCCGGCGAGCGCAGGTGCCGTGCTGCGGCACATGAAAGAACCTGATGGTTCAACCTGGCTCGATCGAGCGCGCTAACTAGCGCGAGCTGAGCTTGATCAGCTCACCGCGGCTGCTCTCGGCACCCCACAAGGTGCGCAGCAGCAGCGAGTCGCGCCAGCGCCCCGGGCTGCTGATACAGCGTCGGGGCTTTTTCGTTTCTATCGCTTCCTCCCCTTGGCTTTCGCCTCGCGTGCCTCGGTCGAGTTGTACTTGGCCACCAGCTCCAGCGGCTTCCGTTTGCCGAAGGCCGTGGCGTAGTCCCGGCGAATCATCTGCCGCAGAACGTCGGTCTCGTTGAGCCCGTTTTCACGCGCCAGCGCTTGCAGCATCGCGCGCTCCTCGGGGAGCATCACCATGTTGAATCGCTGGGCAAACGCGCTATTTTCGCTAATCGGCATCGTTGCTAACTCCTAGACGCGTATCCGTTGGCGAAGGAAATGCTCGGTTGCAAGCGCCCCTCCGATCCGCTTCTCTTGCCTCGCCACCTCGCCCCCGACGTCCTCCGTCGGTGAGAAAATCCTTCCTCGGCGAGGTGGCACTTCGCGTCGTCTTGCTGAAATGACTCAAGCTTCCGCGCCCGGTGTGTGTGTGCGCCGCGGCATCTAGGTAGGTGCCCGTCGGACTTTGCAACCTTAAGCGCCTGGCGGCGGCGCGTGCGTGAATCCGAACGGGTCGTAGCGATGCAGCTTGAAATTTATGAGAAGCGACGGACAATAAGTTGCGCGAGGGCGTTCCCACCCTTAAGCGTCAGGCGCGAGTGAGACCAATGAGTGACTTTTTAATGAGACACACCTTAGGCTGGCTGGCGCTCGTTGGAGTATGCGGTGCATGCGGGGGGAGCAAGTTCACGGCGAGCGAGACCCCGGCGCTCGGGGATGCGGGCGCGGGAGGCGACAGTCAGTTGAGTGACGGCGGCTCGGCGACCGCGGGTGGTACGGTTTCGAGTGCTGGTAACGCAGCAGGCGGCGCAGCCGGAGGAGGTCATGGTGGAAAAGCTCACGGAGGAGCCGGCGGCTCAGGTGGCAGCACGGGTTCGGGTGGCGGCACCGGCTCAGGTGGCAGCACGGGCTCAGGTGGCAGCACTGGCTCGGGTGGTTCGAGCGGCAGCACGGGTTCGAGCGGCAGCAGCGGTAACGCCGGCTCCGCCGGTTCGGGCGGTAGCGGCGCGACGAACTGCGAGGTGCTCAGGGACGCTTACCTCAGCGATCTGGCCGGCGCCCGATTGTGCGATCAAGGCTCTGCAAAGCAGTGCTCGAAAGACTCCGTTTTACCGAACAGCTGCGGTTGCTCAGTACCTGTAAACGCTCTCAGCAGCGAGACGGTGAAAGCCAAGGAATCGCTGCACGCCATGCAGAACGCTAACTGTGGCTTCAAGGCCTGTGGCATCCTGTGTGTGGCCGTCGTCAGCGCGAGCTGCATGCAAGACGTCCAGGCGATGGACTTCATATGCCGTTGACGGGCGCGGTACTGTAACCGGGGGCTCATCGCCCGATTGTCGACGTAGTGACGCCGCCGCGGCCAGGGGGGACCAGCCAGCCGAAGCGTCACGCGAACCGTAGCCGGCCCAGCAATGTCACAGCGGCGGTTGACCGCGACCCCTGGCGGCCGCCACCCTGAAGCGTGCTCTCGCCTCCGCCGCGCTCACCACCCCCCCAATCCGCTCGACGCTGAGCCGGAAGCGATGGCGGACGCTCACCTGCGGGGCATGCCCTACGTGCCAGCGCCGCGGCGACCGGTCAGCGAAGAGAGCACGGCTCGCTTTCGCCGCTGGGAGCTCGAGCAGTATCTGCCGAGCTTGCTGCCGACGCTGCCGCGGGCGCTGTGGCTGCTCGCGGGTACGGCTGCGGTGGTGGTGGTGTGCTGGCTGTGGCTTCGCTGAAGGCCGCGACACCTTCGGCACGCCGTCCCGACCTTACCCGGCAACGTCGACAACGAAGCAGCGGGGGCCTAAACCGTCAGAGCACGCCGCGAGCTCGGACGGCTCGAATCTCGCGCATCCGGTGCAGGAACAGAACCGCGCCGGGGCGCGGCGGCTCGAGCTCCAACCGGGCTCTTCGAACTGGCGCTCGACCGGAGCGGAAACGCCGGCAGCCACGCGCCGCACCTCGTCGCTGGCGACCGCCTCGAATACCAGACGCGGGCCGCGCAGCTTGCGATCGTTGCCGTGGTTGGAGCGCCTGCGGTCAGGTGGCGCCCCCAAGGTCCACCGGACTTTTGATCCGGTGTGGCGGGGCGTGATTGCCGGGGGAATCGGGGAATCTGTCAATCATGGAAATACCGGGTTTCTTGGGGCTGGGCAGAACTCGGCCGGCCGAAACTCGGCGCCGCGCGACACGTTTCTGGCTCTTTTGCTGCTGAATCAGCAGCGCCAAGCATCGGGTAGCGTAGCGGCAGGCCGTTGACGGCGAGGCGAGCGTTACGCGGCGCGCATGCCGGCGAAGCGCATGCCGGCGAACTTCGGAAGGCCGCGAGATGGCGGGCCTTGGGTAGCGGCGCTTGTGTTCCGGGAACTCGGTTGCCAGGCGAAGGCGCGGCTCTGGATGCTAGGCGCGAAGTTTTCCGGTCTCACGCCATTCGAGGCAACGTTTCTCACCAACGTCCACCTGAGTCGGAAGCGATACGCGCCCTTTGGCGGGCTGGTGGGCTACTTCGTGTTATGCAACCCGACACTGGGGTGGGTCGTGCTTTTGCCCGGCCCCGAGGTCCCCAACAAGCACAACCAACGGGAGATGAGAGATATGAACTTGGTAAGATCCCTGCTTAGCACCACGGGAGTAGCGATAGTCTGTCTGGTGGTCGCAACCGGTGGATGCGGTGGCGATGATGACGACACCACGGCGTCGGCGGCCGGTAGCTCGGGTCAGGGGGCGGGCGGTTCTACGGCTGGCAAGGGCAGCGGTGGCGCAACCACGGCCGGCAAGGGCTCAACGGCCGGTAATGGCACTGGCGGCACCGGCACTGGCGGCACTGGCGGCACTGGCGGCACTGGCACTGGTGGGAAAGGCATTGGTGGGAAAGGCACTGGTGGCAAGGGCAGCGGCGGCAAGGGTGGCAAGGGCGGTAGCGCCTCGATGGGCGGCGCTGGCGGTGACCTTGGTGCTGCTGGCGCCGGCGGCCACATGTGAAGCAACGGTGGGCTCGAGAACCTAGCGAGCCCGGAGTTGCCTTGCTCCATACCAGCGGTGCCGACCAGCCTCACTGCTGCGTCGGTACCGCTTTTTGTTTGGACGTTCGGTGCCAAGACATACATCAGAACGTCGCTCGACAACGGAATTGCCACCCGTTCGGGCGACATCGATAGGGCCCGGCCTGTCCGACTTGACCTGTTGGCGCGGGCTCGTACCCTTTCGAGCATGCCGGGTCGCCGAACGAGGTCTTGCTCAGGCTGGAGTGGCTCGAGCTGGATGGTGCCGCTACTGGCCTCGTTGGCTTCGTCCGATGCGCTCGCCCGTCGCTCGATGCCCTGGCCAACACCCGTGGAAGTGACGATGCTCGGCCCGGATGCGGTGCGAGTACGAGTCACCAATGGCGTGGCGATGCCGTGCGATTCCATCGACGACCGGCCGCTCATCGTCGGTCGTTTCACGGCGAGTGAGACAATTCGCACCGTTGCCGTCGGCGATGGTTGCGTCTGCTTTCAGCAGACTTATGCGCCGTTCTCGGACACCGATTGGTCAACGGCGACCCGGCTTTGCAGCGCCTGCCAGTACAACCCGTACGCGCGTGTCTAGAGTTGCCGCCATCTAATCCCGCGCCGACGATTCGCATCGGGGTCGCTTCGTCGCGGTCGAAGCAGTAGCTTAGGCACGGCCGCCGCAGCCTAGTCAGAGCGCACCGGCCTCAACCTCAGCGCCCCAGCGCCCCGCACGCCCAGACGAGCAACGCCGTCTCACCGAGCAGTAGCAGCGCCACGATCGGCAAGCCGGCTTCGTATCAGCGGAGCCGATGCTGAAGGCCTTCGAGGCACTCGGCCGCGTGCTGCCACGGAAGGCGGCCTGGCTCGCGACACGTCGGGCAGTACACGCCGGCCACAAATCTACCGGAACCACCCGATGCACGGCGCCGGCACCACGCGCAGCGCCAGGATCAGGGCCAGGATGCCGAGCGCCAGCACGGCACCTGCCCTGATGTAAACTTCCCATTGTTGATCACGACGTAGTGGGTATAGGACACGTGACGCTGACAACAATTCGAAACGACGAAAACGATAGAGTGAGACACCCCGAGCGACGCAATGCAACCTACCAAAGCCGGAGAAAACGATGGCCTCGCGGAGACGTGGTCTCGGCTGTGCACGGGGCACGCGCGCGTCCTCGAATCTGGGCAAACGGGGCGCGCCTTCTATCTGACAGTCGGGCCCTCTCCGCTCCGTGCGGTTGTTGCGGCCCAGCCACCCGAGCATCGGCCGCCACCCGCCGAATTTCGCCTGCTTCAGGGCTTGCTCCTGGGCCTGCCCATACTGACGCTGTCGAGCGAACTCGGCGTGTCCGTTGCCGCGGTGACAACAAAGGCCGTGAAGTGCCTTCGTGCCATGGGCATCGAGTCAGAGCGTCCGTCGCGCGTGCCAGTGGTCTTGGTCATTGCAGCCCACGCGGCCGCCGGTATTACTAAACTCACTTCCACGCGAAGCGTGATTCACGCTGGGCGCGTTCGCTTTGAGATTGACCGTTTCGACGGCGTGCTTCGCGCTCGCCTGACAGCGGCTGAATTCGCAGTCCTCAGATTTGTTGTTGAGGGGCTCCCCACACTTGAGATTGCACGGATGAGGGGCGTGGCCACCGGCACTGTGGCCGGCCAAGTTAGAAACGCCCTGACCAAGCTGCAGGTGTCGGGCCGCGCCGGACTCTTGTCGAGGCTGGTGCGCGAATGGGCTCCTCCGGATAAAGTGAGCCCTTCCAGGACCGGACCCCTCCCTTCATAGTTTCGAGACACGGCCGCATGGCGGCGTTACGTGGGGCGCACGGGGCTGCTGGCTATTTGTATCCGGTGCACCGACCCCGTAGTGTCCGGAAACTGATCGCGGCAAATCACGCGGTTTGCCTGTGATAGAAGTTCAGCAGTCCTCCGAGCCGCGAGCGGCGTTGGATGGCGTCGGTCTGTCCGTTGTCGTTGTGGGGCGACGGTCGCGGCGAGACGAGGACGCTCCCGATGCCCTAGCAGGGTGTTGCAAAAGCCCGATCCTGCGCCGCCGACGCCCAACAGGCTGGGCGGCTCGCCGACGAACTGTCTTCCATGTTGGGGTCACCAAATCGTTTTTCAACACCCTGCTATGCGGTGACCGCGCTGCTGCCCAGCGGCGCGCGCTCGGATCGCGAGGCTCCTCCACAAGCGGAGCTTTGACTTCGCGGATCTGGGGGCGTGAACAAAAGCAACGACGCCGGAAGCGTGCCAAACTCTACCGCGGCGACTAC
Organism: Polyangiales bacterium; assembly: GCA_038230915.1. Lineage (GTDB taxonomy): Bacteria > Myxococcota_A > Polyangia > Polyangiales > Polyangiaceae > PMG-095. The sequence continues at coordinate 11,130 of JBBRMI010000109.1, forward strand.
GAGCAGCGCACGAGAGCGGTGGCATTCGGTTGGCGCCCGGCTTGCCCGTCTGCGCGTAGTGCGGCACGCAGGGAGTACCGGCACACCCGCTCCAGATTGAGATCGCCAACATGGCGATCGCAAGGGTTGTTAGACGTGGGGTGGGCTTCATGACGTCTGGCTGGCTTGAACTCGGGCCAACTTAGGGCGGGCAACTCTCGACGCAGCCACGAAGCGCGTCGAGGTCGGCGACGGTAGGCGCACAGGCATTGGCGACTTGGTCGAGGAAGCAGCGAGCCTCGCAGTCGCGGGCCGCCGAACACGACTCCGGGGCGGAGCTTGGGTCAGCTTCCGCACCGCCGGCGGCGACGTCCACGGCGCAGGCACTAACGGTCGCCGCAAGCTTTGCGCACGAAGTAGCAGCTTGGGTCGCGGCCAGGCAGGCGTCGAGTTCCGCCCTGCGCGAGTCGCAGGCCGTGAAACTGCTTGTCGCACCGGTGCAGGAGAAGTGAGCGTCAGCGCACTTGTAGTATCTGTCGAATTGCGATTTACAGCCGTCAGTTTCGGCTTCTTTGCCAAGCGTGGTCTCTTCGTCTAGGCAACGCTGCGCCCACTCGCTATCGCCTCCGCGCTCACAGTCCGCCACGAGCTGGCACACGGTGTCCGCGTGGCTGTCGCACGCCACGACGCTTGCTGCAGCAATCAGGAGGGTGCCGACTGCTCCCGCAACCTTCACGACCACCTCGGAGACGAGCTCAAAGCGCGACATGGAGCCGACCTGAAAATACCTGAACCGGACCGCGATCGCGGTTGTAGGCAGGGTTGATGATGGGTTGATAGAAGACCGACAAGTTGATGTTCTTGGTTATCTGAGCGCGGTAGTAGAAATCGAGCACGGTCTCGACCCCGTACTTCAACGCGCCGTCGCCGAGCATGAAGCCGTAGCCGCCGCCCTCCAAATAGCGACGGTGCAAGCTCGAAATACCGTCGAAGACGACCGCAGCTCCCGCCTTGTCGTCGTCGCGGTGCCATGGCGAGCCGTTTTGAACGACCCCGCCTGCCAGCGAGCGATCGATTTCCGCGAAGGCCCAGGTTTCATTGCGCCCATCGTTGGCGCTCACTCTAAGAAAGGCCCCGAGACTGGGCGTTAGGCGGCGTCCATCAATTTTGGAAGCAGTTCCGACTGGGGCCGTCAGCCGATCGCGTAGTTCCAATCGCCGTGGAAGCGACTTGGACGCAGGTTGATGGCCGCAAACTCTTCGTCAGAAACGTCGACTTCGGTGTCGTAGGCCCGCGTGTCGAGCGCGGCCTTGATCTTCAAGCCGGTGGTCGTCGTGGTGTTGGCGATCAGGCTGACGACCGTCTGCACGCTGAGCAGGGGGCGACCTCGCCAGTTTTGCGTGATGAAAGAGAACATCCGGTGTTCGATCTTGTTCCACTTGCTCGTACCAGGTGGGTAGTGGGCCACGGTGATGAGCAGACCCGTATCCCGCGCAAGCTTCTGAAGTTCGACCTTCCAGAGTCGCGTGCGGTAGCCGTTGCTACCGCCAGCATCGGCAGTGATGAGTAGTTCGGTAGCCGCGGGGTAGGCGTAGCGACCCATGCGCCACCACCAACGACGGATGGATTCGACTGCAAACTCCGCGGTGTCGTGATCGATGCCGACGTTGACCCAGCCCTCGTTGCGCGCGACGTCGTAGATACCGTACGGAATCGCCTTTCCCAGGTCTCGGTCGATGAAGTCGTGGCTGCGCACGGCCTCGGGTTTGCCTTTCGGCTGCCACTCCTGGCCCTTGACGTGAAAGTCGCCGATCAGCTCTTTTTTCTTGGTATCGACGGAGATCACGGGCTCGCCCCTGGCTTGAAACTCGCGGGCCTTGCGGTTGATGTGCCGGAACTGAGCATCGCGATCTGGATGCGAAGTGCCTTCGCGAGTCTTGGACAATGACTGCAAGCTGTAGCCGAGCTCGTGCAGTAGCTCGCTGACCTTCTGGCGGCCGATGCTGTGGCCCATCTCGCCCAACTGCTCGGCCAACTTCCGAACACTCTTCGTCGTCCACCGGAGCAGAGACTCGGGATCACCGCGGGTTTCCGGAGCAACCAGCGATTCGAGGTCGTCGACCAAGGTCGCGTCCTTGTCGGTGAGCTTCTTGCGTCCGGCGCCTGGGCTTCGGATCCGCTGAGACTCCGGCGGCTCCGGCGGCGGATTGCGCGCCATCTGCTCGAGCTCTCGAATGCCCATGCCTATCCGCTTGCGAAGCACTCCCGTCGCGGCAGTGACCGCCGCAAGGCCGCCACGCCCGATGGCCTTGGCTTCCGCCGCGAGCCAGAGGCGCGTCTGCCGCTCGTTCATCGTCGGCGTCAGCAAGGCGAACTTCTGCGAAATCTCCGCTATGCGCGAACCATCGATTAACGTCACGCTTCAGCGTTTACCCAATTCACCGTTTCCATTGGGTTTCCATAACTTCCGGTTTCCATTATTTTCGGACGCCGCCTTAGCTCCTGTTCGCTAGAAATCGCAAATCCGTATTTGGTGCGTCCGAAGGCGCGCGTAGCCGCCACGTCGTTGGCGTATCGCTCCGGAGCGTTAAGCACCTGCTCGTAGCTACCCATGCGGGCATCGTTCAGGTATAGCAACAGCCGGGTCGCGCCGTGCCGGCCAGAGGGCGCATAACGCGCTTCATACTCGGCCATCAACCCGCGTGCCTTGTCGACGCGCCACTCCATGAGTGTGAGGTTCGCGTACTGGGGCTCCAGCGCGAGGCCGGCGCGCGCCGACCACCAATCCATTGACAGGTCCGCAGTCGCGGCCCACGTATAGCCCCTAGTATCAGCTGGGTAATCCCAAGCTCCCGACGCGAACAGCGCCCAGTTGAAGAAATGCTCGAGGGGATCGTGCGCGTAGCGGTTGCCGTCGAACACGTCCGAGACGGCGAACCGTCCCGCCGAAAGAGTCAGCGTATTTCGGTCGCGCATGTCGGCGAGCTGATTCGGACCGGCGTCGACCGCGGTCCTACCTCCGCCGAGGCCCACGACTTGTCGAAGCTGGAGCCGTGCGAGATAGATTACCGGTGCCGGGTCACCCACACGGTATACCAAACCACTCGGGAACGCCGCGACACCCAGGGTTCGGCTCAGCCCTTTTCCTCCGCTGAGCTCCGGATTGAAGATCAGCTCGGCTCCTGGCCAGAGGCGCGTATCTGCGAAGAGCGTAGAAACGAAGGCGGTCGCCGACTCGGCGTCCGCGGACATGCTCTTCTGTCCTGAATACTTGGCAGAGAAGCTCGGGTGAGCTTGAACGCCGACGGTAGTCTGAAAATGTAAGCTCCAAGATTCGCGGGCCCCGCCCTCCGGCTTGGGTGCGTCGTCAGCTTGTGTCGCCGTCGACGCAGGCGAGACATCGCCTTCTGCGTAGGCAACGTGCGACTGCAATAGCAGAGCTGCGAAGAGCAATCGGCGCGGCGAGAACATCGGCGCGGCAGGCTACACTGCGGGCACTGTTCCACAAAAGCGCATTTCGCAAACCCGACAGCGCTCGGCTAGGGCCCGTCGCCATCAGTCGCTCACGCCGATGAAGCGCATCGGCAGGTAGCCCTCGTCGCCCGTTAACGCCGGGCCGACCCCCGCATTGAATTGAACGCTGTACGTGGCCGCGATACTCGAGACGGTCGTGAAGTGCATCGGCTGGTCTTGTTAGGCGCGGGCGATGTTGATCAGCAGTAGCTTCGGCACCGGGTCGACCACGCTGTGGTCGTAAGCCATCCGCGCGGTCCAGGGCGGTGCTCGAGCCCGAAGCGCCGCGGGGACCACGACCACGATGAGCTTTGCGGCAAGCAACGCCTGCCTCGGGATGGCAAAATGCGGCAAAAGTTGATCGGAGCGCAACTCAGTCATCAAGCGGACCGATTTGGCGCTTTCAGCGAGCTTCGACCCCTACGGTTCAACCATGGAGCTGCGCACATTGAAACGGCGCGGCGAGCGGGATTACTGCGCCAACGGTGTTGGCGTAGGTGCGCACGACTAGCACCGTGATGCCCGCGCAACTTGCGAGATGGTAGCCCAGGCCCCACATGCTAGCTCGGCCGAATGCGATCAGTCCGAGCAGCACGCCAAGCGCGAGCCCGGGCTTCCTTGACCAGCACCCGGAGCGCGTCGCTCAGGCGCACCTCCCCAACGCGGCTCGGTTCAGAAATCTCTCGATCGGAACGTTCGTCGGTGCAGGCGTACTGGCAGCCGGCTCAGTTGCGACGCTAGTTCTGTGGAACGACAAAGCAGCCGATAACCGCAAGCACGCGGACGACACACGCGTTACCTTCGCGCCGCTGCTCGGCCCGCTCAACGGCTTCGCCGTTTCGGCAGATTCTAAGATCTACGCTCGCTAGAATGGCACTTCGGCGAGCAGCTTGGCCAGCTCAGCTGTCGGCTTCTTGTAGCGACTGGCGCTTCGCACCGTGCGCCCGAGCTCGCGCTCCTGCTTGAGCAGCTCGTGCAGCGCCTTGTCCGCTTCGGCTTGTTGGACGAGCAACACCTCGTCCGGATTCTCGGCAGCCCATTCAAGAAAGGCCTCGCTCCGGCTGCGCCGCGCGGACCCCTTGATGGATCGCCGGTGCTTGTCGAACACCGAAACAAGCTCGGGCGGCAAATTATTCCGAACGGCATCGTCGTCCTCCTGCTTGCGCTCTCGGACGGTGGAGCGCTCGGTGCGCGGCTTCGTTGCGCGGCGTATCTGGCGCTGAAACGTGCGCTCGTCGTCGTAGCCGGACCGGGCCTTCCGCTCCCGCGTGAGGCCCTCGTCGCGAGCTTGCTGCTTGCCGGCAGTGCAGGTGGCGCGTCCTTGTTCGCGCTCAGCGTGATGCTCGAGAGTAAGCTGATGACGCTCGTTTTTCTGCCGCTCGCGCAAGGTCATAAGCGCGCCGTGGCAACTCTGCCGCGCCGCGTGCAAGCGATGGCGACGCTCGACACGGGCGGAACTGATTTTGGCGCGTAGGAGCGTGAGCGCGGCTCGGTCTTTTTCTCGAAGGTGTTCGGCGAGCTCGCCCTGAAGTCGCTTTCGATTCTCCGAGTGAGCTTGCATGGGGTTCCTATGGGTCGATGGTGAGGTGATGGCCAGGAGTTTGAGCCGCCGGTCGCGCGCATCGCTGCCGGTTTCGCCAGTCATGCGAATCCAGTGCGAAGCGTCCGTAGTGATGGCGAGCGGACTACCTGGGCGGCAGCCGAAGAAAGCGCACCTGGCCTGGAGGTCCCGGCGGTCCAGGCGGACCAGGCGGGCCTTGCGGGCCTGGTTCGCAGGGCGGCCCGCTCGTTCCCTTTCGGCACTTGGCCGACTTGTTGGTCATTGATGGCTCCTCGTCGGTCCTAGTGCGCGCCGTTCGGCGAGCCTGGTGGGGGCACGACGCTCTTCAACGCCGATCGCAAGACCGAGCCGAGCATGCGCGTCGGCTGAGCTCGCAGGTTGTAGACGGCAGCTTCGACGCGGGCGGCCAGCACGCGATCGACTTCATCGTCGTGCAACCCGAGGACCTTGGATAGCTCCGCCAAGCCGCGCGCGCCCAGGTATGAGCGTGCCGCCTGCAGCGCGGCATCCTTGGCCTGTCGCCGCTCCTTCGCGGTGAGCCCACCGTCTTCGCTCGCGGTCTTGAGCATCGACACGAAGACTTGTTCCACCTCGCGCACGGCCATGAAAACCGCGTCATCGAGTCGCGCCAAGATGCCGTGAAGGCGTTCGTTGCGGACCTTCGCGTTGATGAACGCGGCGATACGCAGCGAAAGCCAGCTGAGCGCGGCGAGAAAGAGTGGGGACAGCGCTTCGGCGCCGCGGGCCACATGGGTCCAAAGCATGTTGGTCATCGGGATTTGCCTTTGGTGTGCGGGTAGTCGATGGCGTACCAATCGAGAAATTCCTCGGCGTAGTGGCTGGCCGCCTGCCGGCGATCGATGGGCGAGAAGATGATGTTCCAGCTGTCGCCCGGTCCGCCGAACTCTCGGACGTACTTCTTGGCGGCGGCAGTCATCAGCGCAGCGAACGCTTTGGGCGCCAGCGCCGGGTTGTACTTGCCCTGGTCCTTCTTCTTCGCGAGTGCGCGGAAGATGAGCATCTTCTGGCGATAAAGCGGCTCTTCGTTGTCGAGGTAGAGGGTGAGCTCGGTGGCTTCAGGACTCATGGCGTACTCCGGGCGCAGGTGTGCCAATGCCGGGCGCAGCAGGCGCAGCGGCGTAGCAGGGCGACGTGCCGGCGCAGCGGCAGGTCAGCTGTTGTGCTCTCGTCGCGACTACGCGCTAAGCGGGAGCGTGCTTTTCAGATTCGTCGAGTCTGGCAGGCGCTAAAGGCACTCCTCGAGCTCGATATGGACCGTTCCGTTAAGGCCCGAGACGGGGTCGGTTCCGTCCGAGGTGCCTGGCGAGCTCACGACGAGTGCGCTTGAGCCAACCGCGCGATTGGCGCGAGCGCGGAGCTTGATGCTCGCCGGCGGCGCGGCATCGCTGATGCCCAACGCGCTTCCCAAAGTGAGTGGAAGCCAGACCTGCATCGGGCGCCCTTCGACGTCGGTCACGGTCGAGTTGATGACGTGGACGTTTTTGGCGCGATTGGTGTAACTCGCGCCGCCATCCAGCGACACGTCCAGGTAGAGGACGACCTCGCCGCCCTCATTCGTCGACGAGTTGATCACGTCGAGCGCGAGGTTGGCTCGGTAGCTCAACTTTTCCTTGGGCGCGTCGAGCGTGAGCACGAGCGCCGCCGGAGCACCGAAGCCATCGGGGCCGATGACATCGGGTGTGGTCGGGATGGATTGCGAGCCGCCCATGAGGCTCGTGGCTTCGGTAAGACGAAGCCGCGCGCCGGGGCCGAACGACGTGGCCTTGCCAATGATGGGGCCGGATGGAGAGAGGCGAATCGGCGAATCAGTCATTTCAGTATCCTCCTTGGGTTTGTTGCAGTGAGGGCGATGGCGCCGCAGCGGTGACGATTGGCGCCTTGGTTGGTGCCGGATCTGGGCACGCGAGTTGCGCGAGCGTCTCGTCGTCGGGCCACAGCGCGCCCTTCTTGATGTGGCCGACGGCGAGCGGGCACAGGTGCACGCCGCCCAGGTTCTTCGAAAGTCTGAAGTCCTCAGCGATCCAATTGCCGCTTTCAGGGCCGCTCCACGTGAACGCGCTGTAGAACCTGCCGTTCACCTCGAAGGATTCGGAGCGCTCTTCGAGCTCCAGCAGCAGCGCGCGCGGGATCGCGACGCAGCCGAGCCCGACAAGCCAGAGGCCGGGATGGTCTGGCCAACGCGCGGCCGCGACCTTTACGGTGAGCGTGGCGTAAACGGCGGAGCACGCGCCCCCGAGCTCACGAGCCTTGTCAGTGAGCGCCTGGGCCGTGTCGGCCGGCACCTCCATGTCGTCGTCGAGCATCAAGACGGCGTCGCGGTCGGGGTACTCGCGAAGCTTCTCGCACGCCCACGACAAGGCGCGGCAACGCGCGAACGCCACATCCGCCGAGCCTGTTTCGAGCAGCACCATCGCGCCGAGGTTCGTGAGGTTTTGGAGCGTGGCCTTGGTGGCAGCCTCGATCTCGCGGTTGGAGCTCATGACAACGATGGTATTTTTCATTTCCGTGCTTCCAGAATCGTCGACTCGAGCAAGGCCAGGTCGGCCCCGACGTCCCGATGATGGCCGTCGACTCCCTTGAACTCGCCGTGGCCGTACTCACGGTGATGGACGTGAGCGAACCCAGCGATGAGCAGCGCACCGGCAGCGCTGTGCTCAGTCCACGCGGTTTGATGCCCCCAACCGCTGAGCATTTGCTCGAGCGCGGCCCGCACTCTGTGTCTTGGGGCCAAAGGAAGAAAACCGAACCCCGGCCGGCAGGCGAGACCGTCGGCGTAGCCGAGCGCTGCGGCGTTGAATCGGAACTCGGAATCTTCCGACGTGAGAAATCGGCCAACATCCGGAAAGGCGATGCGCAGCACGCCACCCGGTTTCAGAACGCGGAGGCATTCGCCGAAGAAACCGAGCGCTTGCAAGAACGGCACATGCTCGATCGCGTGCTCAGCCAAGATGCCGCTAGCCGCCTCGTTGTTGAACTTCAGCCGCTTGCGGATGTCGTGCGTGGGACCGAGGTTGAGCCACGGCTCGGGCAGCTGATTGGGGCCGGCGCCGAAGTTGAGGAACAACGCCATGACAATTCCCTCAGTACGAGCAGCGCCGCAGACGTTTGAGGGCCGAGTGATCACGCAAGGTCTGCTCGGTCACGGGCTTCTCGGGCTGATGGTGCTTGCGGCGCCGACCGAGATTCTTGAGCTGCTCTCGAGCGCCTGCGGCCGCGGCGTGGAGCCGATCCATCAACGCCGAGCGCTTGCGAGCCTTCGGGGGGCGCTTGTGCGCTTTCTTGCGAGCTTTCGGTGGTCGCTTGTGCGTCTTCTTGCGAGCCGGCGAGTGATGGGGGCTCGTGTGGCTCGCGGCGTGGCTACCCGAGGAGTGGTGGTGTTTCCGAAGGCGCGCGTGGTGCCCCTGCGGCTCGTGTTCGAACGCGTGCAGTGCGCGGTGGTGGGCTTTGCGCTTGCGCTTCGGGTGTTTGGACTTCTTCTTGGGCATGGCAGATCTCCTCGGCGCCCGGCTAGGAGCGCAGAATCTCGGGCTTTCTCGCTTGCTCTTGCTCCTCGAGGTCGCGGTATTGCGAGTAGAGGGCGATGAGCAGGTTTCGGTTTTGTTCGCTGAGCGAGGCGAGGATGCTTTTGATCTCTTGCTCGCTGAGCGTTTTTAGGAATTTGCGAATCGCCAGCTGCCGCGCCATGACGTCGGCGGGCGCGTGAGCGTCGCTCGCGAACGAGCTGTGAATTTGGGCGAGTGCGATTTGGCTCGAGCTCGAGATACAGCCCAAGATGCTGGTGATCTCAGTTTCGGAGAGGCACGAAAAGAAGTGCCGCACCGCAACGTCCTTGGGGTCAATGGCGGCAGCGGAATCCGGGCCGAGCTGCGGCTGAGGCGCCTGCCCTTGCGGCAGACCGCCCAAGAACTTGGTCGCGAGAATGGGAATGAGTGCTGTCGCCACTCCCATGAGCTCGTCGACCCGGCGGGCCTTCATGAGTTCCTTGGCTTCGGCGACGCGGCGCTCGTGCTCGCGGTCGAGGAGGCTTTGGTATTTTTCGCACATCGACCAGTTGAGCTGCTCGGCCTTCGAGCGCGCGTCGCGTTCGCGCTCGAGCTCGGTTGCAAGCCTGCCGATGAGCACGTCGCCCCCGCTGATGAACAGCCGGTGGACGGCTTCGCCGTGGCGCATGCTCTGCGCGATGACGCCTTTCTCGGTCGGTGGCTCCGAGTCGTCGGCGTGTCGGGCCAAGTGGACTCCTGGCCGCACGAGGAATGCGTGCTGGCTCTCATGGTCTTCGCTCTGCCCGCGGAAGGCGTAGACGACGTAGCGCTGAGGGAGACCTGTCAGCCGGGACTGCACGTCGCGCTGCGCCGCGTCCTGGATTTCTTGGGCCAGCTCTTCGGGGCTACGGGGGCTCGCCGACTCGTTTCTCCAAATATCGAGCCGCTCGGCGTGCTCGCTCTCGACCTTGTGAATGAGCTCGAAGCGCCCGATGGCGCCGCCTTCGGTGATGTCCGACAAGAGCCGCGTCAGCCATTTGATGAGCGTGTCTGCGGGGGAGACGGAAGTCATGCCGCCTCCGCGTCGCCATGAGTGGCAGTCGCAGCGCGCATGCCGACGAAGTAGACGAGAAGTCCCGCGCCCACCAAGGCCAGCGGCAGCCAGAGGGCCTCCAGAAGGCCGCTACCGAGTGTATTCGCGGCGCCTCCCAGTGCTTGGCCCGCCTTGTCGGTGGAGGATTTCTCGGGCGGGGCGTCGGCCGTCGGCACGGCAGCGCTGTCGAGCATCCAGTCGGCGTCGATCGGACAACGTGCGCTGCTGTCGAGCTGCACGGCCGCGCCCGTGCGGACGGGCCAAGCCATGTCAACGAGTTGCCCCCGGTAGGCGAAGCTCACTTCGAGCCACACGACCTCGCCCGGACGCAAGGTCGGCAATTGGCCTGGAAGGTGTTCTCGGCGCCTCGCTGACTGCGGAAACGAAAGGCGCTCTTTCGACACGTGCTCAAGCTTGATCAAATCAGCCGTGGCGCTTCGGGTGGTGTCGTTCGAGGGCAGCACTGGATCGAACGGCGTGCCGTCAAACCACTTCGAAAAGGTCGCCGCGAGCGTTCGCTTCAGGTCCTCGGGGGTCGGGTCATCGCGCAGTGTGCGCACGAGCACCCAGCGGTTGAGCTTTCCCGGAAAGAGCGGCACGCGGTTTTGCTTCTGCCAGTCGGCCACATCGACGCCTCGGCAACCGAGATCTCCCACAGTGGTCATTGGCTGACTCCCTGGGGCTCGGCGAGAAAGTCCTCGCGCATGCGAGCTGTCGCGTCGTCGAGCTGCGCGCGTGTGCCTGTTTCGAGCTCGAGCTTGCCGTCCTTCATGACGCCAAAGCGCAGGCCATCCTCCCGCACGACGTCGAGGGTGTCGTTGCTGTAGCGAGTCAGCTCGTACTTAAGCCCCCCGAGCGTGACCATGCGCTGCGAGCGTACGGTCTTGCCCGTGACGAGCGCGACCAAGGCGAGCACCGCGGCGCCGATGAGCGCGGTCTTGTAGATCATGAGGACCCTTCGGGCGGTTTCCGAGGGCCACCGAAGAAGAGCAGGAAGAACCGACGAACCAGTCCGAGCAATTGCTGCCAAAAGCCCACGCCTTCGGTCGGCGTGAGCTCGGGCGGCGAGTCGTCGTGGCGGCCGAAGGGTGGCGTTGCAGCGGTGGGTGGCTTCGCCCCGCCGCTAACGACGCTTGGCGGTGCGGACGGCGCCCCAGACGAGGCCGACGGTCGCGAGGCCGAGGAGGACGGCGGCGCCTGCACCACCGCCGCCGCTACCGCGGCTACCGCCAGGGCCACTTCCGCTAAAGGGCGGAAATTCTCGAATAGCGAGACGACCGCACGCTTGTATTGGGCCGCGTTGCCGGTGAAGTACTTGGGCGGCGTCGCGAGCGCATCGACGAAGGCGCTTGGGTCTTCGGTGTGCAGACCCTGCCACCAGTGCGGGCGGATTTGCAGCACCTTCAGGTGGTCCAGCGCACCAGCCGCGGGGTCCGTGTACGCGCGGAAGTTACACTGCGGGTCGGGCGGATCGAAGAAGTGCTCGACACCCAGCGCGTCGACCTCCGAGCAGCGGAACTGCACGATGAGCGGGTAGTCGATTCTGGCTTTGGCGTTGCCGAAATTGAAGTTGTGGATCTTCTGCCAGTGGCCCGTCTCGAGGGCTGATTGAGCGAGCAAGAGCGCGAGCACGGCTTGAGTCGGGAAAGCGCCGGTCAGCGTCCGATACGCGCCGACCAAGGCCTGGGCGGCGTCTTGTCGCGATAGAGGAGTGAGCTTGTCTGGGACGATCATCGGTACCTCGCCAGCGCCAGGCTGAGCACGGCGCGAAGGGGTGGGCTGAGCTTGGGAAATTCGTCGGCCATCCGGGCGCGGACTTCCGCCGCTCGGGCGGCGTAGTCGCCGAGCGGCTGCAGCGCGTCAGCGACGGCCGCCTGCATCTCGGGCGGGAGCGAGCGCAGGTATTCCTGAAACTCGTCGTTCGTCATAGCTCGAGCTCGAAGTTGAGCTGCACCTCGGCGCCGCCCGCGCCGCCGCCCACGTTCTCGATACTCACGTACTTCGAGAACGCGGGAACGACGACGCCGTTTTGGAGCAGCGCCGCGTCGATCAAGAACGTACCGGTCGGGAACGCGGACACTGCAGGGTCGGGGGCACTGAAGAAGCGCAAGAAGTTGTTGCTGCCGAGCAGGCTCGTCAGGTCGTCGCGGTCGAGCGGCACGGGTCGGAGCTTCCGACCGAATCTCGGAATGCGCGCGACCGGGACTGCGAGGGCGTTGTTAACGAGCGTCACGTAGGGTTCGCCATTCAAGAGCGTCGCGAACTTGGTCGGCGCTAGTCCCCCGCCGCGAGCGCCGCGCGCCAGAAGAACGCGCAGCACCACGTCTTCGGGCCGGTCCGAGCCAGAGCCGCCCGTTTCCGGAAAAGCCCAGACCGCATTGATTGAGAGGGCATTCATCGGCACCGAAAAGGTCGTACCGGCGAGCCAATCGACCAGCACCGTCTCGGTGGCGCCGCCGACGCCGTAGGCGACCTCCACCACCACGTCGAAGCCGCGCGTTGTCCCGGGCCAGTCGTTCTCCGAAAAGTCGATGCCCAGACTGACCGTCCACACCACCGGCTCGCCCCATTCGGGCAGGTTGATGATGCGCTCGCGATTGGAGCGCTTGGGTTCAAACGGGAGTTCGAAGCCGAAGCTGTTGTTGTTCGACCACACGCCGTGCGGCGTTGGTTGCACGTACACGCTCGCCGTCGGGTCGGGCGCATCCTCCCGCATCATCGGTGCCTCCTCTGATGCGGCTGGCGCGGCAGACGCGACGGATGCGACCAATGCGACAGAGCCTGGTGGTGCGACGCGGGCGCGGCTCTCAGCATCGCGGGCTGCGCAGCGGCATGTAGCAGCGGCATCCCGCCTTGGGCGGCCGCTGCCAGAAGCCACTTACCAGGCACGACTTTCCCGTACTCCGTGACGAGCAGCCCGGGCGTGAAGCTCTTGCCTTGCAGTTTCTGGCCGTACTGCTTCACGCGTCGGCGATGCTCGATGACGTGACCGAAGATGCGCGCGGTCTTTCGGGCGGCCACGTCCCCGCGACTCGCGCGCCGAGCGATTTCGCGAAGCTTCTGCTTCACCGCCACAGCGCGGCTAAGCACCTGCTTGATGGCTGGTGCTTTCGCTTGCAGCGCCGCCTTTTGGGCAGACGTGCCTGACGACAGAATCGCCTGCGCTTGCTCCTTGATTTGGCTCGCCCTGTCGAGCGCGGCGATGGCGGTATTGGCGGTCGCGTAGGCTGCGGCGGCCGGGATCCCGACGGGTGGAAAGACGACGGCAGCCGCTCCGACCACCGCGCCGGTGATTTTGCTTTGGACGACACTCTTGACGCTATTCGCGACCTGCGAAACGAGCTTCGACTTGGCAACCTTCTTGACCGCGTTGAGAAAGCTGCCCGGCCACCCGCCGATGCGCGCGCCGCGGGCGTGCTGCTGGCGGTGCCATTTCTTCAGCGCAGCCGCGATCGGACGGAGATCGATTTGGACGGTGATGGTTTTCGGCGCGGTGCCGGCCGCCTGCACATGCACGAGTGCCTTGAGCAGGTGTCCTTCACGCCAGTAGCGGCCCTTCACGCTCACGCCGGACGGCGCGACGTGGAGCTGCACCGTGTCGTCCCCGCCCACGATTTCGTGCCCGTAGTAGCCAACGGCCGGAAGCTCCTCGGGCATGGCTTCAAAGGTCGAGATGGCTGGGAAATAGAGGTCCGCCATGGTTTGCCCTTCAGGCGAGCGAGGCTTTGGCGCTGCTCGCGCGGAGGCGGGCGGCACGGTCGAGGTTGCCGAGTTGCTCGGCGTCGAGCGCGATGGATTCAATATTGCTGCGGTACCGACCGAGGTCCTTCTGGCCCGCACCTCGTTTCCAATAGAACGGCGGTGGGACGTCGGATGCGTAGCGGCCGACGTGCTCCGCCGTGGTTGGGCCATACTTGCCGTCGGCCGTGAGGCGCTCTTCGGTTTGAAAGCGCATCACGAGGCCCTGGTCCTCTTTGAAGCGAGCCTTCGGAACACTGCCGAACTGGTCGATGAGATTGTTCAGGCTCGTCGACAGGGCATCGGCGAGGATCTGCGACTTCGAGCGCTCCGCCGGCTGAGGTTGAGGGATGGGGATCTGCGGCACCACGATCGGCGCGGGCGGGGTCGCCGTCACGGTGACGGGCGCCAGCTCCTGCACGGGGGGCGCTCCACGGGCTGGCGGCTGCGGAATACCCGGCGACTTGAACTCCTGGTCGATGTCACGCATCGTCCGGGCAGCGTCCAGCATCGCGCGGATTTGTTTGGCCTTCGCTTCGACCTGATCGGCCGTGTTGTTGAAACCACGCAGCCGGAGCTCGCGCGCTAGTGCCTCGAGCGCGGCCGGATCGCCTTGGAGCTGAAGCTGGCGCGCGACTTCGAGCGCAAGATCGGGCGGCATGCTCGGATCGAGCGCCTGGTTCGGGTGGTCTTTCTGCGGAGGCAGTGGCGCCTTGGCGGCTGCCTCACGTGCGCGGCGTCGGAGATCTTCCGCGATCTCAGGAAACCCCGCGCGCTCCACCACGAAAGCCGTACTGGTCAGTACCGGGACCGTGCTGTTCTGAATCGCGTCGGCCACCATCTGCTGAAGCTCGGGCGAAAGGCGGCCGCTCGGACTGGGCGTGTCCGAGTGCGGGAGGAAAGGCGGCGGCGACGCCAGAGGCGCCCCTTGCGCGGGGGCGACGATCGCGGACGGCGCGGAAGTGACAATCGCCGCAGTCGGAGGCGGCGCGGTGCCGGCGCGAATACGCCGAATCTGTTCGGCTTGCATGCGCAGAACTCCCGCGGCTTGGACGAAGCCCTGCATTTCCAACTGTCCTGCCGTCAGGTCGAGCATCGCCGGGTCGTTGGTGCCCTGCGCCTGCGCGGCCATGATTCGCAGGTTGGATGGCAACACATCGAAGGGATTGCGAGGCGCCGTCTCAGCCTTCGCGCTCGACGACAGTAGGAGCAGGAGCCCTCCGCCAATCGCGACGGGCAGAAGTAGTTTTCCGATCATGACTTCACCTTTGTTCCGCTCTTTCGAACGGGTGTGCACTGCCAACGTCACATCCCGAGTAGGCGTGACGGGTCCTCGATGCGACCATCGCCGCGGCGTACGAGCACGTGGTAGAGGCGTCGCCCGCGTGGCCGTCGCCACGTGATTCGAAGTTTTGCGGGCTCGCCGGCCTCCTGGAGCTCGGCGACCCGCCACGGCGCGAGGTCGTCACAGTCGCCCCAGCCGCGTGAAAGAATCTTGGGAATGGCCGCGAATTCCTCCGGTGTGCCGTCGTCCGGTTCGGGGCGGTATCGAACCCCCGCGCGATAGAGCTCGGGTACGTGGTGAGTGCGCAGGTAGAGCCGATTGATCTCGACCAGCGCCTCGAGCACCGGCTTGATGAATAGGCCGAGAAAACGACTCCGCTTCGTGAGCGGAAAGTCTCCCAGGTCGACGACGACTCGCACGGCATTGCCCCAATGCTTTCTGCCCGCAGGCCATGCCCAGATCCTTTAGGCGCAACGTAGCGGGATGATGGAAATAAATCGGGAGTGTTCCGAGTTGTTTTTGTTCCACCAAAACCAACCGAGACACCCCGATGACGAAGAGAGCTACCCGAGT
>JBBRMI010000110.1:0-26325 GCA_038230915.1 Polyangiales bacterium
TGCCGAATTCCCATTGGGATGCACGCGGGCTCTTCTCCCTGCGAAAACGCTGGCGCTTGATACGCGAGCAAATCGACGCCCCGGTCCAGCTCACGCTGAACTGGGATACGACGAGGTCGTAACCCGGCCGGCCGCCGGGGCCATAACCGGCGGTCCCGAAGAGCCGTATGTGAAAAGCACAAGTACGGTTCTGTGAGAGCCGCCCCCTGGCAACGGGGGGCGGCTACTCGATGCCCCCGCCCGCGCGCAGCGTAGCGAGCACGGACGGGCCGTGAAGCGCCGCCACTCAGCAGGGGGCAGGCATCAAGAAGTTCCGGGAGCCGCTGGCAAAAGAAGCCGCCCCGCATAAGTAACTTCGAGACCGCATAAACGAACCGGCTCGCAGCGGCAACGCGCCGTACTTCGGATGCCCACCCCTCCGTCCGTGCTCGCCTGCGGCTGCGCTTGGTCGGCCCCTCGCGTCGGAGTCGGAGTCGGAGTCGGAGGCGGAGTCGGAGTCGGAACCGATCACACCGAGGCGGAGTCAGGCTTCGTCACGCTGTTGGGTTATCGCTACGTGAGCGAAACGCTTGCCCGCGACGCAGGGGCCACGCCGGTCTCCGATCAGTGACACCCGTTGACGACCGTGCGTGCCAGTGGAACCGGGTTCGCGACAGCGTAATGTCAGCAATGCTCGGGTCGATAAACCAGTGAAGGCCGGCGAAGCGAGCTAGGCTCGCGCGCGTGCGACAGCTCCTCCACGGCTCGGTGGTACCCATGGTCCTGGTGGCCTGCGCGTCGGGTGGGTCGAGCCACGTTTCGCCTGCTTCGGAAGGTGGCACTGGAGAATGTACGGTAGAGCTTCCGGCACGCTCCGCCACAGCAGTGGTGCACGAGACCAAAGCACTGATTCGCGCCGGCGAGCCGTCGCTGATAGTGGTGAACGCGGAAGTTGCTCTTTTGCCTCTGGCGCAGACGCTGGGGAGTCGCATCAAGCAGCGCCTGGCTGAGGGGCGCGCTGGCATCGGGCTAGGCGGCACCGTGACCTACAGCGTCGACCGCGGCGCGCTCGCGCTTTCGGTCACGAAAACCGCGCTGGTCGTCGAGGCGCCAGTGCAAGCACGCGCTGAGGCCTGCCGAGGCCGCAACTGCTACGCCTCTTGCGAACCGGAGGCGCGCGTGCGCGCCGAGGTGTCGCTGCTACTGGGCGCCGACTATCGCTTCAAGCCCGCGGTGGTGTCGCTCCGCTTCACCAAGGGCTGCAAGGTGCAAGCGCTGGGCGGCCTGCTGACCGTGGACGTGACCCCGACCATCGAAAACGAGCTCGAGCCGGAGCTCGCCAAGGTCTCCAAGGAGATCGATCGGCAAATGCCGGATGTGCGGGGCGAGGTAGAGAAGGCATGGGCGGAGCTGGCCACTCCGCGCGCGCTGCCGCTGCTCGGGTGCGTTCTGGTGCAGCCGAGCGGCGTCGTTCAAGGGCCGCTGCTGGCATCGAACCAGGTGCTTCGCGCGCGCTTCGCGATCCGGGCAATGCCGGAGCTACGCAGCGACTGCGGCGCGACCGCCGCACCGCCACCCTTGCCGCCGCTCGTGACCGATCTCTCGCTGCCGGACGACGGCGTGGTGCAGCTGGGGCTGGTGACGCCACTCTCCGCTTTGGCCCATGCCAGCGAGGCGGCAGCGACGCAGGTGGCAGGCAAGCGCGTTCGGGCGACGCGCGCGACCGCCACCGCGCGCGGCAGCGACGTCGACCTCGACTTGGTGCTGGGCGGCGACGTGTGCGGCAACCTGGCGTTCTCCGCGAGCCCCGATTTCAGCGGCGCGGGGCAATTCATCGGACTGAAGAGCGCCTCGCTCGTAGCCAGTGAGCGCGAGCGCCTCACGAAGAGTGAGCTCGAGCCCGATCACTTCGTGCGCGCGCTGTCGGCGCTCCCTCAGGTGGCGCCCCTGCTCTCGGTCTCCGGCTTTCGCGAAGCGGCGCCGACTTTGGCCAGCGCGCTTTCGCAACCTTCGCTCGACGTGAGCGCCAAAATCGTTTCCACGCGGGCGGCCGGCGCCGCGGCGCGCGGGCCCGAGCTAGTCGCCTGGCTGGAAGCGCGCGGCAGCATCACGCTCAAGCGAAGTGAATGAAACGTCAGACGTCGAGGTCCGAGCCCGGTCGCGCTCTGAGGTTCCGAAGTTCACGCCCCATCCCGCTTACGCCGATTCGGAAGCTATGCGATCGTGGCAGCGCTCTGTCTGCCGCATTTCGTGCCGTCACCGCTGGCTCGCCTGGGGTTGCCCTTCGCCTTCCGGCAGATGGAGCAAGCCGAGCAAGCCATCGCCGCGCACGCCGAGGTCGACGGATGCGCCGCGCGTAGCACTGTCTACACGCTTCCCGGCAGCGACCCCACGGTGTCGATGTGCAGCGGTGTGGCGCTCCGGTTCCTACAACCTCAGCGCATGCGGCTCCTGCGCGGCTTCGTCGCGCTTTCCATGACGGCGCGCGAACAAAAGCTCGAGCGCCTAGACGACGACACCTTCGAGCTTTCGACCTTTGGCCCAGCTGCGCTCTCCCCTTTCGAGGCCGTCTATCGGCAAGCACCCGCTCGACTCGGCGACACCGTGCGTACCAACGGACTTACGGCCGAAGTGCTCGCCGAACAGGGCGGCGCCGCCACACGGGTACGCTTCCGCTTCACGCTCGGAGCGGAAGCCGTTTGCCTGATGCACTGGCATCGCGGCGCGCTACGCCGCATTCAGCTCGCCCCCGGCTCGAGCCTGGCGTTGCCGCACGAGCCGGGACCCATGGGCTTTTAGCGAGATTGTTGCAATTCTGCTACGGATGCGCGGCATTAAGAATCAGGGGCGCAGGCTGACAAAAAACGTCCAGAAATACAGGGCGTCGATGCCGTGGTCGTAACTGGCGTCGCGCCAGACGTGAGCACTATCAGCCAGCACTGGCGGCGGAGGCATTACCGCCCGCTCCGGCGCCTGCGCGGGTGGACGTGGTGGGAAGAGCTGGGCAAAGCCTGAACCACTAATGGCCGCTCGGACGCCAACTGATCTTGCCGTAGTCGTCGTTGTGACAGGACACTTAATAGCTCGTCTAGCCTACCGGCAAGTCACTTGAGCGTTGGCCCAGTCGACGTGATCTTGGTGACGATCGTCGCCGCCGTTGTCGACGAACAGTGACAGCTCGCTCTTGCCGGTGATGTCGACGCTGAGCGATTTGCCCGGCATTTTGCCCTTCATGACTCCGCTGTCGAACAGCTTTTGGCCATCGGCCCAGACTTGGAACACGACTGACGCCAGCTCGGTGGCCTCGTCGTCGACCCCGACATCGGACGTGAACAGCGTGCAAGCGCCCGCGAGCCGGTAGGTGATGAGCGAAGCCGCGTGGACGCCGAGGCCCTTGTCGTAGTGGTGCCCGGCGATCGACAGCGGCGAGCCGTCTTTGGCTGCGCGCTCTCTGTTGCTCAGGTCGCGCTCGACCGGCCCGACGCTGTTGGCCGCGTAAATCCACGGCAAGTCGCTCAACTGCTGCTTGCCGGTAGGGGTGGCCAGCTCACTGCCCGTGATCTTCAGCAGTACCGCCCCGTGCGCGGGCACCTGCGCGGTGTAGCCATCGCTCGTGGCGCTCAGGTCGGTGTGGGTCCACAGATCGCGCAACATGGCGCTGCCCGGCGCCAGCCCCAGCTCGGCCCACGTGACCGGGATGCTGGCAGCGGTCGCTTTGCGGTTGAAGAACACCACCGCCCGCTCGCCGCAACCGGAGAGCGGTTTGGACCACACCTCCGTACCACCATCGTAGGCGCCACCCATTCCGACTCGAAAACCGGAGAGCGCAAGCGCGTCCTGATTGACCGCGATCAGCTCCTTGTTCGCAAGGATCTCGAGCGTCGCAGGGGTGGCCTTGGTCAAATCGAGGGTGGCGAACAGCGGAGCCGCCATCACCGCGGCCAGCGACATTTGCGCCCGATACTCGACGTCGGTCATGCCGCCATTGCCGACCTCGAGCCAGCCCGGGTCGTTGAACGAACCGGCACGCGTGTAGGCTACGCCGTCGGCGTTGCTGTCGACGTTGTCGACGAACGAAGTAAACGAATCCGCAATGCCGCCGCGGTTGCGAAACACTTGTGCACTCGCCATCCACTGCTCGAAGCCCTCGATGTCCTGACCGTCGGAGTAGGGCTCGATGCCGGCTGGAATCGACTTGGCCGCGAGCGCGGCAAGCAGGGTAGTGAATTGCGTGCGCCGGGTTGTGCCATCGCCGTTGCCGTGGCAGCTGTCGATGGAGACGTAATCGGCGCCCGCGGCGGCGTAGGTCGCGACGTCGGCCGCCTCGTGGCCTTCCGAGCCCGGAAGGCCGCCGCAGGTGGTCGGTCCGCGGCTCGAGCCGACACCGAGCTTGAGCTGCTTACTGTGCAGGTACTGAGCGAGGCCTTGAAGGCCTCCGGGAAACGTCGCGCCGGCGGCGATCGTGCCATCGCCGCCGCGCGCACCTTGCCAGCAATCCTCGACGATCACGTAGTTGTAGCCCACGTCGCGGAGCCCGCTCGAGACGAGCGCGTCTGCAGCCTGCTTGATACTCGCCTCGCTGATGCCGTTGCAGGCCTGCGCGCCGCTACTCCAGCCCATGGGCGGCGTGGGCAAGAGGGCGCTCGCGGCTGGCAAGACCGAGTGGCATGCCGCGGCAGGGGCCGCACCGCCAGCGCCAGCGCCTCCGCCGCCACTGGCATTCCCACCGCCGCCCGCGCCGCTGGCTCCCGCGGTACCGCCCGCTGCGCCACCGCCCGACGGGTTGCCGGTCTGGCCCGCTTGGTTCGGTGTACCAGCAGCTCCGCTCAGGTTTTCTGCTCCGGCGCTGCCGCCGATTGGCGCTGGCGCGCCGCTGCTCGCGCAGCCGGTGACCGCTGCCGCAGCGGCGTAAAACAAAAAGGGTGACCGCAAGCTGAAGCGACTGGAGGCTCTGCCCTCTTGGCGCTTGGCATCGGAGCCCCAAGAGGCACACTTAATGGGCTTCATTGCGAACTTCGGATCTATGCCGCTGGCCGGCGTCTGGAGGGAAACGGGGAGGCCTCTGTCGGGTATTGCGCGGTGACGCTCGGATTTTGTGAAGCGGCCGCTGATTTTCGTCGTCCTCGCCCAGGCGCACCCGCCCCGCGGGTTTCGCACCGAAAAGCTCTGCTCAGCGTCCAGCGCCTCGCAGCCGTCGAGGCCGGGCGGGCTCCGCAGGGCCTCCGCCCGTGCTCGCTGCACACGCAGCCTCGACGAGCGGTCTTCAAGGCGCCTTAGCCCGCCGCGCGCTGGGCGTTGCTAGAACACGCTATCTCGCGGGCAATCTTGCTGGTCGAAGTAGAAGCCAGCCTTACGATTTTCGGAAGCATACTGCAGGCAGCGCCCGCACATTGGCGTGCCGCTGACATCCGTCTTAGTGGCCAACCGGCGCGGATGCTCTCGCAGGAGCGCCGCGCGGGCTTCGTCCGTTTCCGCGGCGTCGGCAAGCGTGGCGCGGCCCAGATCGCACGTGGCGCAGTACCGGACCAGATCATCGGCAGGCATGGCATTGGTTACCCCCGCAATACGGTCCTCGCAAGGTTCCCCCAGTCGGCAGTTTCTCGACGTTTCGAAATCTATGAGTTACGGCCGGTAGGCGTGGCTCATTGCCACGTGTGTTTCAAATCGTCGCAAGGAGCGCAAGGTTAGCAAAGCGCGACAATTGCATCTGCAGACCGACGACAATTGGATTTGCAGAGTCGGGGGCGTGCTGACGGCGTGTGCGGCGATCTCGATTCAGAGGCTCGGCCAGGTAGCCGATGCCTTTTGGAGTTCGATGCTGACGGACCAGCAGAACCCCCGTCGGTCTTCGTGAAATGGCGAACGTTGCGGGGAACCGCGACCGCGCCGCGTCAGGGGGAGCACGTCAGACTGCAGAGGTGGCTGGTGTTGATGCAGCAAATCTTGGACGTGCAGTCGAACGCATACTTGCACGGGCTACCATTTGCGAGATTGGCGAACGGTCGGCATGCCGTTCCGTCGCAAAGATAGCCAGCGTTGCATTGGTAGTCACCAGCACAAGACTTGTAGCAACTGCGCTCGTAACTGTTGCACTTGTAGCTGCCGCAGGCCGGGGTTGGATCTTGGGTGCATTCCGCGGGAACACACTCCTGGTTCAGGCAATACTCCGCGTCTTGGCAGTCGATATTCTCGTTGCAGCTGCCACGCGCGATGCACCTGCCGGCGGATCCGCACGTCTCGTTCGCTAGGCAATCGTCTGGCGTGCTGCAGGGGAAGCTGTCTGGTTCGTCGAGCCGAACGCAGGCCTGCGTGGCGAGCGCAAGGAATGGCAGCGCAAGTAAGCCGCGGGTGATGGCTCGAAGCAATGTCATGGGTAGAGCGCGACTCCCAGCCGCACTTGGCCGAGTCCCAGGCCTACCGACCACGCGCGCGGCGCCTTGGCCACGCGCGCGGTTGCCAGGCGTGGCTCCAGCGGATACGAGATGGCGACCGCCGCGGCGCCGAGCAAGAAGGCTCCCCAGCTGACATCGTTCTGTGAGCGGTACTTCACGTAGTCCGTGTGGGTGATCCGCGCATCGTTGCTGGCACTGGTCGAAACGACGATGCCGGTTGCGCCGACGATGCAAGACACCACGCCGATGATGCGCAATGGCTTGACGAGCCACGGAGTCGCGTCGGCGCGTTCCTTTTCCCGGCGAACCTTGTCCGCTGCCAGCGCGCGTCGCCTATCTCCCTCCGGATCCAGGCTCGGCACGGGGCTGTTGGTGTCTTCGAACAAGCGCGCTGCGGTGGCGCGCGGTAGCGCGGCAGCGAGTTGGAGTAGCTCGGAGGCTGTGGCGCGATCAGTCTGAAGCTTCAGCGCCTGGAGCGCGTCTTGGATCTGCACGCCGAAACCTAAACCCTCCACGGCGCGGCCGGCGATCTTGCGTGTCACCACGCCGACGACGCGCGCTTGACGATCGAGCAGCGGACCCCCGCTGTTGCCCGGGCTCAACGAAGCGTCGGTTTGGACGAGTTGAACGCCGTCCACGAGTCGAAGGCCGCTGACGATGCCGCGCGTGAGCGAAAAGGCTAAATCTTGCCGCGCCGGCGAGCCGATCGCGTAGACATCGGCGCCTGCGGGGGGTGGCGTGGGCTGAAGCTCGAGGCATGGCTGCTGGTTCCCAGCGCTGGGGATGGCGATCAGCGCCACGTCTTGCTTGTGCGAGATACGCACGACCGTCCCCGCCAGCGGTGAGCTGCCATTGCCGCGCGGCGTGAGCTCGACGGACTTGCCACTGACGACATGGGCCGCGGTCAGGACCAGCCCGTCGGGGCTGATGCTGAAGCCGCTCCCAAAGCCGTCTGCCTGCTTGATCAGGAACGTCGCGTCAGCCGCCACGTTGAAATCGGCCGGCAGCTCGCGCGCCCCCGGGGTGCACGCCCGAAAGCCTGCGACGCGGTAGCTGTCGTCCTCCACCCGCACCACCCCTGCTGCGCCAAGGAGCTGCGCGAAGTGAGGCCTGCTGATCAGGTCCGCCAGGGCTCCGAGGGTCAGCTTGCGGCCGGCGACAGCGGCGTTTTTTCGGTCGAGATTTGGCTCCATGTGGCGAGTCAGCACGCGATAGACGACCGTGTCCCGCTCGACGTCCAACAGCTCCCACTTGATGCCGACGCGGCAATTGCCATGACGGCCGACGTCTCGGCACTCGAGCTCGTGCACCGTGCCACCGAGCACGAGCTCGGCCTGCCCGCCGTCGTCGCGCCCGAACACCAAGCTCTCCGCGCCGACGGCGTTGAAGCCCGCCTTGCGCAGAGCCTCCAGAATGTGCACGCGGTATTCGGCTTTAGCAAAGCCGATCTCGTCTGTGTCTAGTCGAGCCACCAGATTCGAGAACCCGACTCGGACCTTCGCGCTGTCGTGGTTTGCCAACGTCTGCGCAGCGGCTACCCGGACATTCGTGAACGCAACCGTTAGCCCGAGCAGCAGGGCCAGGGCAGTTATGCGCGGGCTGCGCGGCGTGCGGGCCCGATAGCGCCGCGCCCCTGCCAACCATTGCCACCCGAACCAACCGTTCATGTGCTAGTCAGCGACTATCGCTCAGTTCTTGATCAAAGGGAAGCAACGGATGGGGACGGCAAGGGACTACCTGCGAACGGCGCTGTCGGTCGCGGGCCTCGCGGTGTTGCTCACGAGCTGCTTGAATCCGAGCAGCTACGGAACACCTCGCACGATACCGGTTGGGAAGGTGCAACAGGCACTCTCTTGGGAGTACTTCAGCTATCGACGTGTGCCCGCGGCAGCCGTCACCCTCGCGGGCGCGGACCCTTACTACGATGCCCACTCTGGCATTACGGCGGACAACATGCCTGCGTTCCCGTCGTTCGGTTTGCGTTACGGGTTGGGCGAGCGCTTGGACATCGGCTTCCGGATCGCCAACTCTACGAGCCTGGGTTCGGACTTGAAGTGGAATTTCTTCCGGAGTGACGTGCTCGATCTCGCGCTCGACCCGGGATTTCAGACGTTTCTGCTCTCGGATACGTTCGACGCAGGCCGCACTCTGTCTCCACATTTCTTGCTGATGTCGCCACTCAGCTTGGGCATCAACGCTTCGCCCGAATTCTCGATCGTACCGAGTCTGGGGCTCGCGTATGGCTTCAATCCCGGGCGCCCGAGCTCCAACGGTACGTTCGAGGAAGTGTCGACGATCGACGCGTCCTTCCTACAAGCCGGCATCGGTCTCGATTTTCGCGTTACCGACGGGTTCGCGATTCATCCGGAGATTTCCATGCTGCGCAGCCTCGCCAGTGAGAACGACTCCCGGGTCACTTGGTACACTTTCGGCGTCGGTTTCAAGTGGGGTGCCCTGCCAGACTACGGTGCGACGGCGTCGCGTTAGCGGCCGACCGCGATGCGTTCAGCGTCGGGATACCTCTCGATATCAACCGACCGTCAGGGGTCCGTGCCCCAAATGCGGAGTTCGGTCTTGAAGAGTGAGACCTGTGGCGTTGCCTCGTAACCGACGCTCCCGGTGTAGGAGAAGTCGTTGGACTGGTCGAACAAGTTGCCACTGGGCAGGCAAAAACCGCCGTGGAGCTCGAACGACTGACCCGCAGCCAGCATGCTGGCCGTGCTCTTGAAGCTGATCGTAATGTAGCGCTTGGCACCACTGTGCGTTGATGCATTGAGGTCGTCGAAACGCGCTGGCGCGACTTGGTTGCAGTCGCCGACGCTGGTCGAGTAACATTTGTAGCTCTCGGCCGCCGCTGACTCCTTCGTGTAGTAGTAGCGGATGCTGTAGGCAGCCAGCGGCACACTCGCGGTGGTGCCGTTCACGATCCGGAAGTACGGCTCAATGCAGTCGGACATCGCTCGGCGATTGGAGCAGAGCAGCTCGAGCTGCAGCGTTGTCGCGCATTTGCCATCGCATTTGCCGCTCGCGCAGTCGGCGTTCACGCCGCAGCTTTTGTTCAGCTCGCAGGGGAAGCAGCCCACGCCGCAATCGACGTCGCTCTCGCTACCGTTCTTGACCTTGTCGTCGCAGCGCGCGGTCGCGCACTTACCAGCAGTACAGACGCCGCTCGGACAGTCGCTCGGCTTCACGCACTCGGGGCCGGTGGGGCACGCGGCGCACGAGCCGCCACAGTCGATGCCGGTCTCGGCGCCGTTCTTGACGAAGTCGGCGCAGCTGGGCGCGGCGCAGGTCAGCTGGTTGCAAACGCCGCTGGCGCAATTTTCGCCGCTAGAACACGCGGCGCTCGTCGGGCAGGCGTGGCAACCGGACCCACCGCAATCGATGTCGGTCTCACTTTGATTTTTTACGCTGTCCATACAGGTGGCGGCGTCGCACACGGTGCTTACGCAGCTGCCGCTCGCGCAATCCGTCGCCATCTGGCAAGCCTGGTTGCCTGCGCAAGGGCCGCAATCGGAGCCGCCGCAGTCAACGTCGGTTTCGCCCGGGTCGAGCGTTCCATTCAGACACGTCGCCGGTGCACAACGCGCCGCCGAGCAGACGTGCGTGACGCAGTCCTGATCCGAGCCGCAGCTCATGCTCGTCGGACAGGGCCTGCAATTGGGCCCGCCGCAGTCGACGTCCGACTCGGCGCCGTTGGAGAGATGGTCGTCGCAGCTTGCGGCGCTACAGCGGCCATCGCGGCATTGAAAGCTGTTGCAGTCCTCGTTGTAGCCGCAGACGGTGCCGCTCGAACACCGGTTGGGAACGCACGCTTCGCCGCAATCGACGTCTGCCTCGCGGCCATTCTTCACACCGTCCGTACAGCTGGGCGGCGCGCAGGTCCGACTGAGGCACACGCCCGACGAACAATCCCCGGGCACCACGCAGGCCTGGCCCGGTTGACAGGCAGCGCAGTCGCCGCCGCAATCGAAATCACTCTCGCCCTGGTCCAGCTCGCGATTGCCGCAATGCAGGGCACTGCCGGCCGCGATGTCGTAGCGGGGAAAAGAGCAGCCATGAAACGCGGCGGTCAGTCCCAAGAACGCTACGACCGCACAGCGTCGTTGCCAGAAGTAGGGCGATGCCGAAGCCAAGCCTCAAAGGTAGCATTGGAGCCTGGCAGGGGGGCAGCCGGTGAGCATTCGCGGTGATATCCCGCAGCCCGCGGGGCTAAACGCGAGCAGCTCGAGCAGCTCGAGCAGGACGGCAACGGCCGCCGACGCTGCGCTACCGCCACCGCTACCGCCCCGCGCCCGAGTGTCCGCCGGCTTCACCCGAGCTCACGGTTTTTCGATCACCAGCTTGTCGAAGTTGGGGCCACTGCCGCCGTTGGTCGCGAGCATGATCGTGTTGGTACCCTGAATCAGCGTCACCGTGGTCTGGATGTCCGACAACCACGTGACGTTCCAATCCCCCGTCATATTAAACTGAATCGGAGCGCCTACGGCGCTGCCGTTGACCGATAGCTGCATATCGCGTGTGTCCATTTGGGCGTAGCGCCAAGTGATCTTGTAGCTCCCCGCCGCGGGCACAGTTACCATCCACGCGACCGAGCCCTCGCCCCCGTACATGTCGGCGTAGCCGGTGCCGGTCCAGCCCGAACCGCCGCTGTTCGGCGCGGTCTTGCCCGTCACGACGCCAGTCTCGGCCTCGATGGTGATCGGATTGAACACAGCAGGTGCGCCGCCGGCACCGCCCTTGCCGCCGGTGCCGCTCACACCACCAGCACCGCCGGTGCCGCCCACACCACCACCTCCGCTGCCCGCTCCTCCAGTCATTCCGCCCGTTCCGCCGACCCCTGCGCTCGCCATGCCGCCCGCCCCGCTCGTCGACGCCGACGTCCCGCCAGAGCCGCTGGCGTTCGAGCCTGCCATCGGACCACCCGCGCTGGTGCTCGAGCCCGCTACGCCACCTGCACTCTCGGCGCCCGCTCCTGCGGAACCCCCGACGGCGCTCGTAGTCCCACCGCTGCCGCCGAGCTCATTCACACCCTGCGCGCAAGCCAACGCCATGCTGCCAGCCAAGTACAGAAGCGAGTACCTCAAGTCAGCCTTCCTTCCAGCAGGCAGGCGTAGCCCCGACGCCACGTAACCGTCGACGCGCAGGGTCACGCGGTGCCCGCTAGCTCTGTTTTGCTCTAAAATCGCCGGTCGAGCCAGCGCTACTTCAGTGTTACTAGCGCACCACGCTGAACCCGGGGGTCCGAGGCCGCATCGAGACGTTGTAGGCCCAGCGCGCACAGAGGTTCGCTACGCCTCCCGGCCGGAGGGGTTTCGTGGCTCGGCGGCGCGCGCCGTCCACTTCCACGACGAGCCGTGCAGTCGCGCGGGAGCCAACTAGTGCTGCGGACATAGTCGCAAAAGCCTTGCATGCAGACGGGCGTGATGGGCCCCTCGCAATGACCGTTGGCGTTCCATCGCGGGCACGTGCTGGCGTCCGCGCAGCGCACCGTACAGATCGGCCAATAGGCGGGATCGCCGTCGGCGGGACCGAGGCACTTGAAGGCTGCGTCACAATCACTCTGGTGGCTGCAATGCGAACCGTAGGTGTCGGGACGGTTCGTGTCAGTGCCAGAACACGCCCCCGCCGCAACGAGCAAGCTGAGGAGGCGAACGGTACGGGGAAGACGCATCGACTCTTTCGATCGCAGTCGCATGGCGCAGGCGAAGGTAGTAGCGAATGGACTTAGACTCGAACTATTTCTCCCCGGCGTCGCGCCCGGCATTGCCTTCGAGACACCAGACCCAGATCACCGAGGTTGCCCGCGGCGGCGGCGACCGCAGCGAGGCGGGTGGAGGCAGAGCCGTGCTCGAGTCGCTGCGCACGCCGCGTCGCCGCAGCGGGCGTGAGCCGCGCCAGACACTGCGCTGCGTGGCGGCTAGCGGGTCTTGACCGCGAGCTTCTTCGCTCCCAAGAACGGAGACGTGCGCAGGGTGGACTTGATGGCTGGCTTCGACTTCGCGACAGCCGGAGCCGCTACGGCCTTTTTTGCCGCGGGCCGCGGGACGGCCGCTCCGACCGGCGCCGGTGGAGTCGGCACCCCTTCGGTATTCGTTTCGGGAGCGAGTGGCGCCGCGGGCGTGGCCGGTCGGGCTACGAGGGCAGCTGCTGCGGGCGCCACGGGCCCGGGCGCCTCGAGCGCAGCTTTCATCGAGCGCTGGCGCCAGGCAAAGCTCGCGACTCCGAGCAGCGTGAAGGCCACCAAGCCGACCATCATGTAGGTGACTAGGCGCACGAAGCGCTTGCGAGGCTCGGTCACCTGGATGCCGACCTGCGAAGGACTGCGCGCTTGGCCAGTCGCGGGATCCGCAACTCTGCGGATCCATTCGCTTGAGGTATTGGCGTCGGTCAGTTGGGGCGCGCTCATGGCCCGGAAATAGTGACCCCGTCGCTGGTTGAGCAGGCAGCCTAAGGCAGCGTCAACAGCGCAATCTTGGGCGGGAGCGTCGCGCGTTGCCGATGCGAGGTCGCCACGGTAGGCTGCTTGCGTGGCGGAGACGCTATGTGTTCCCAGGGTGCGTGCGGCGGGGATCGTCCGGTTGTTGCGCGTGATTTGGACCGCGCCGACGACGCTGCTTGGGCGCGGCTTGGCGCGCTTGGTCGGCTGCGGCCCCGCCCAGCGGCTGGGAGGCAGCGTGGCGCCGGGGTACCTGTACCGTCTGCCGCCGGGACGACTGCGCGGCTTGGGCGCGATCGCGCTCGGGCACGCGATCGTGGTCGAGCCAGAGTTCATTCGCGGCCGCGAAGCTTGGGTGCTGGCGCACGAGCTTTCACACGCACGCCAGCACGACTTTCTCGGCCCGACTTACCTGGTCGCGCACCTGCTATGTCAGTTGGTAAGCGTGCTGGTTTGTCTAGTCCGCCAGATCCGCGGTTATCCGCTGCAGCACGCGTACAACCCGCTCGAGCGCGCATTTCTGTGCGTGCCGTTCGACGTGTTGGCTCAACCGGAGCTGCCGCGTGGACCGCGCGCCCAGGAGTTGCTGAGCGCGTTCGGGTTGCGTGCGCCGTCGCGCTTCGTTAGCTCAGCAGCCGCGCCACAACCTCCAGCGTGAGCAGTGTGAGCAGGAACGCGAATGCGCAGGCTTTGAGGGCCGCCGTCATTTGGGTTTCGACGCCGCTTTCGCGTTGTCCTCGCAGTTGAGGTACAGGGCCGTGCTGGCGCCGACGGCGATCGCCGAGGCGATGAACGCCGTGATCGCCGGGATTTCGCCGAGCGCGGTAGGGGCGGTCACGACCATGGCTCCGGCGCTGCGGATCAGCGCACCACCCGCGACCATCAGGGCCGCTTTTTCGGCCACGCACTGCCGGGCACTACCGGGGGGTGGGTGTTTGCTGACCAGCAACTCCACGGCGGGCTCGCTGCTGAGGGTCGGCGGGCTCGCGGTCGTGGCTTGCGCGCCGTTGGAGGGCGCGACCGGCGGCGCGCTACACACGTTGACTGACGGGTCGTACTCACAGCTGTTGCTCCCCACAAACTGAATGGTTTCTGGCAATCGAGAGTCTCCTGACAAGGTCGAGCTCGAGCACGCCGCCGCATGCGGCATGCTCACGCACCTCCGGTCGGTCTGTGCCGCTGCTGGTTGCCAAAAATCGCGCTTTTGCCGGTGGCACCGTCGTCGCGGCAGGGGGAAGCGGCTTTTGTTGTCTGCACCAGCCACGCTCGGACGACTGGTGAGGGTGCTGCCCCGTCGTTGCCGGTTGCCGGGTTTGTTAGGCTTCGCTTGGTTGGCTGCCGGCTGTGGCAACGACCCCGTCGTGTCGACTGGCGGCGCCGGTAGCAGCGGCGTCGCTGGTGGTGCTGGCGTTTCGGCTTCTGGGGCCGGAGCAACCGGCGGCCAAGCGAGTGGCGGTGCAGGCGCAGCTGCGGGGGGCGCGCTCGGCGGGGGTGGCTCGGCGTCGCAAGAAACCGCGGGTCAAGCCGGCACGGGCGGAAGCGCACCTATGCCGCCGACGTGTCACGCGGTCATTCCCGGCGCGAGCAAGCTCTTGCCCACGCCGCCGCTCGGCTGGAGCAGCGCGGCGCACGTCGGCTGCGGCATCGACGAAGCTGCCGTGAAGAAAGTCGCCGACGCGCTGGTGAGCTCCGGGCTCCGCGACGCCGGTTATCAGTACGTGCTGGTCGACGACTGCTGGCAGGCAGCGCGCGCGGCCGACGGCAGCATTGGCATCGACGCCAAGTTTCCCGGTGGGCTCAAGGGCTTGGCCGACTACCTGCACGCGAAAAAGCTGAAGCTGGGGTTGGGCTCGAGCCGCGGACCCACCACCTGCAACGGCCGGCCCGGCTCCGAAGGCCACGAAGCACAAGATGCCGCGACCTACGCCGCTGCCGGCGTCGACTACGCTGCGCTCAGCAACTGCAACGGCAACCCGGCCGACGACGCGCGCAAGAGCCAATTTGCGGCGCAGATCAGCGCGTTTGCGGCAAAATCGTTGCCGCTTGCGATCGAGCCGTACGTGGACGGGCAAGACATCGAGGGCTTTCAGCAGTGGATGCAAACCGCGAACGTCTTTCGCAACCGTGGCGGCATCACCGATACGTGGGCGGCGATTGTTGCCAACGTGGACAGCAATGCCGACGGCGTCGCGTACGGCCGAGCCGGTGCCTTCAACGACCCTGGCGCACTGCAGTTGGGCGGCAAGCTCAGCGACACTGAGTACCGTGCGCAGTTGTCGCTGTGGGCCGTGATGGCCGCGCCGCTGTTTACGACCGTCGACGTGACGACCGCATCGGCGGCGACGCTCGCGTTGCTTTCGAATCCGGAAGTCATTGCGATCGATCAAGATGCGCTGGCGCTGTCCGGCTTCCGCGTTGGCGTGGGCGGCGCGTACGGCAACGGCATCGAAGTGTGGTCCAAGCCGCTGGCTGCTTGCGGCACGCGCGCCGTGGCGCTCTTCAATCGCGGCGAGAGCGCCGTCGATATCTCAGTGAAATGGGCGGATATTGGCCTGGCGCCGGGCCCGGCTCAGCTGCGCGACGTCTGGGCGCGCGCCGATTTGCCGGCCGCGACCGATTCGTACACCGTGAACGTCCCAACACACTCAGCGCAGCTCGTCAAAATCACCGGCGCCGAGCTCGCTGCGCCGACCGGTGCCCGTTACCTGAGCGATCTGCCGTGGCTGTACGCGGCCAACAGCGTCGGACCCGCCGAGCGAGATCTGAGCAACAATGAGCGCACGGCCAAAGACGGCACGCCGCTTTCAATCGCTGGGCATCACTACGACAAGGGGCTCGGTGTTCACGCGGCCTCGCTCGTCACGTATCGGCTGGACGGGGCTTGCTCCGCGTTCACGGCTGATGTCGGCGTCGACGACGAAGCAACGGCGCAGGCCTCGGTCACGTTTCAAGTTTGGGTCGATGGGCAGAAGCTATTCGACAGCGGTATCGTCAAAGGCAAGACCGCCGCGCACCCGGTGAGCGTCGACGTGACAGGCAAGACCGAGCTTTCGCTGTTCGTCGACAACGGCAACGACGACCGCCACCAAGACCACGTCGATTGGGCCAACGCAAGCATCACTTGTAAGTAGGCGTGCCCCGTGGTTGCTGTTTCTTCGATACGCCACTGTCGGCGGGCACGATCGGTGAAGCCAGCACATCGACCTCTTCGAGCTCAGCGCTCATCGCGTAACCCTCGGTGGCACGCAGATGCCAGGTGCCGTCGCCCACTATCTCCAACACCTGAGCGTGATACTGGAGGAGATCCGGATGATGAGTGACGCTGATCAGGGTAGCGCCGGTGCGTCGCAGCTCGGTGTAGAGTTGGCGCTCGTTTTCGCCGTCGAGCGCGCTGGTAGCCTCGTCCAGGACCGCAAACTTGGGACGGCCCAAGAGCACGCGCGCGACAGCTAGGCGTTGCTGCTCGCCAATCGAGAGGACCTTCGCGAAATCGAGCTCCGAGTCGAACCCGCCGCAGCGCGCGACCAGGTCTGGCAAGTTCACGCGCTCTAGCGCGGCCTTCAGCTCTTCATCGTCGTGCTCTTGATCGATACTCGGATAGGAGAGCTGCTGCCGCAGGCTGCCCCAGATCATGTACGGCCTTTGCGGCAGAAACAGCATCTGGTCGAGCTCGGGTCGGTGAATCGTCCCGGAGCCCTTGCGCCAGAGCCCGGCGATCGCGCGCAGCAGCGAGCTCTTACCGCCGCCGCTGGCGCCGACGATCACCAGGCCGTGCGCCGGCCTTACCTGCAGCGACACGTCGGCGAGGAGAATGCGACCGGGGCCTGGTGTCTGGAGCGTTACGGTGTCGAGGGCGATGTCGGCTCCGACCACGCTGCCGATCTCCGCGCCGCCCGCCGACGGATTGCTTTCTTCGTCGAGCACTTTCTTGAAGCCATGCAGACGCTCGATGCCCGCGGCGAAAGCACTCAGACTCTCGAAGTTGTCGACGAAGACCGTGAGCGCGCCGAGCATCGCCGCGAACGCCCCGCCCGCCTGGATCGCACGGCCGACCTCGAGCTCGCCCGAGATGATCCGCGGCGCGATGATCACGCTCGGCAATGCATACGTGAGAAACGAGTACAAATACTGAAACAGATTGAGCCCGAGCGTCCGCCGCAAAAGCTTCTTGTAGTTTTCGTACAGCTCGGCGAACCGTTCCAGCACATGGGCTGATTCGCGAGCCTCGCCGCGGTAAAAAGCGATCGCTTCGGCATTCTCGCGGACACGAATCAATCCGAACCTAAAGTCGGCTTCGCGGCGCAATTGCTGGAAATTAAGCCCGATCAATGGCTTGCCGAAAACGCCGAACGTCATCACAGTCCCGAACGCGGCGTAAACTACCAGGATGCCGACCAGCGGCTTGGAGATCGACCAGAGCAGTCCGCTGAAGGCGGCCAATGTCAAGAGCGCGCTGACGACCTCGAGCAAGAACCTCAGCGATTTCTGCGTGAACGAGCCGATGTCGTCGGCGATGCGCTGATCAGGGTTGTCGATGCTTTGGTTCGACGTCAGCTCGTAGAAGGCGCGGTTCGTGAAATATTCGTTGATGAACGAGGTCGTGAGCCAGCGCCGCCACGCAATGCCGAGTCGATCGCGGACGTAGTAATAAAAGGCGTAGATCGGTACTGCTCCCAGCAGTGCGGCGCCGAAAATTTTCATCGAGCGCCAGAAGCGGGTCGCGTCCTTGGCTGCCAGCGCGGAGGTGAACTCCCCGGACTGTTGATTGAACAGCACGTTGAACTCGGTGCGGCACACCAGCAGAACGACGAGCAGCGCGACGAGCCCGCGCCCCAGCCAGCGTTCGTCGCCGAACCAAAATGGCCTAGCGATCTTCCAAAAGCGATGCCAGAGACGCCGATCGAAGTTCCGGATGCGCTTCGGTTCGTTTTTCCGCACGCGTTTGGCGAGCGGGACTGCGAAACGCGTGCCCACGCGTCAACTAAGTGAAGAGGCCCGATATGTCGCGAGATCACGACGGCGTGGGGCCGCTGGTGTGGCGTACCGCCCCGCTAGCGGGGGCGACTGCGTCAGTGTGCCTCACCCCCGGGCAACGAGCACTGAGCACGGCGCGCGTTCGATGATGCGAGCGGACATGCTGCCGAGCACGACCCGAGAAAGCCCGCTGCGACCGTGAGTGCCGACGACGATTAGCGCGGCCGGTAGCGACTCGGCCAGCCGCAACGTTTCGGTCAGCGCGTCCTCGTCGGCGATCACGATTTCACCGAGGACATCCAGGCGCGCTAGCGCCGTGTTGATGATTTGACTAGCCAGGACGCTGCGCGCAGCGCGCGTCTCGGGTGAGTCCAGCGCCGGCAGCGCGCCGATCAGGCCCATCGCAGCGTCACCTTCGCGCGGCGACTCCATGGCGTGCATCACGACCAG
Organism: Polyangiales bacterium; assembly: GCA_038230915.1. Taxonomy (GTDB): domain Bacteria; phylum Myxococcota_A; class Polyangia; order Polyangiales; family Polyangiaceae; genus PMG-095. The sequence goes on from JBBRMI010000110.1 coordinate 18,235, forward strand.
CTTCCGGCCCAGGCGCTTGGCCTGGGCAGCGGCCAGCTCGATCGCTGGTAGCGCCGGATCAGCGAAATCGGTAGCAGCCAGGACGGCGCCCTCGCGCCCCGGGCGCGCGACCAGTACGTGGCAGTGCGCCGCTCGCACGACTTGATCCGCCACGCTGCCGAGGAGCAGTCGCCTCAAGCCGGTGCGCCCGTGCGTGCCGACGGCGATTAGCTCCGCTTGCCACTCTTCGGCGCGACGCAGCACTTGATCGTAGGCCGAGCCCAGCTCGACGAACACTTCCGGCGCGGAGTCGGCGTTGGGGACGAGCCGCGCCAATTGGCTGCGCAGCGCTTCGGCGATGCGCGGCTGCGCTTCTAGCTGTTTATTCAGATCCTCTTCGTACTGCTGAGGCAGCAGGGCGTGCGTGCCGAGCTCAGGCATGACGTGGCAAAGGGCGAGATGCCCGCCCGCGGCCGCCTCGGCGCCCTGTCGCACCGCTTCATCGGACGACTCGCTCAAATCGGAGGCGATCAAGACGCGCATGATTCTTCCTAATCATCTATGCCGGAGACGTCCAGCGACGCGGCGCCAAGCCGACGGCGTGGCCGGGCACCGGCACGTGAGTTTTTGCAAGTAAAGCTGCGGTTTGGCCGCCCCGTGTGGTCTTGTCTGCCTCGCTGCGCGCGCCTACGGTGGGCGGATGTTCCTGCAGACGGGCGTCGTGTTGTTCGAGCGGCACGTCGCGTTCGAGGCCGTCGCTGCCGTGCTGACTGAGAATTTTCCGGTCGTGCGCCAGGTCGAATACGGAGCCGACGCGCCGTATTGGCGTGGCGGTGAGGGCACGGTGCTGCTGGCGTCGGGGCCGGGCTTCAACGGTGGCGTGGCGGTGGAGGTGTTTCATCGTCCGTGGCCGGATTCGATGGGCGATCCGGAGCACGACGCGGAGCTGTTCGCCGCTTGGAGCTCGCGCTGCTTTGGCTTGGTGAATTTTCCCTATGCGCTCGCCCGTGCCGCTGCGCAGCCGACGGTACCGAGCGCCGACCACGTAGCGTTCGTGCGCTTGAATTTGTCGTACGTGTTCGAGGGCGACGAGGACGCGCCGGTCGCTCCGCCCGACCGCGACGTGCAGCGCGAGCTTTCGGCGCTGGCCGGTATCGCCGAACGGATCTGCGCGATGCCCGGTGCGCTGGCGTGGTTTGCTCCGAATGGTGAAGTTCTGGTGGAGGCGAAGGCGGCGCAAAGCCTGCTGCTCCAGCAAGCGGCGGGCGACCCGACGACCGAGCTGTGGGTTTCAACGCGAGTGATTCCGGCCGGCAATCACCTGCTCGTCGAGACGGTAGGGATGGGCGTACTTGGTCAGCAGCCAGTCGCTGCCTGCGATCATCAGGTTTTGTTGCCGGATCTGGGGCTTGAAATGGATTTGGTCGCGCGCTTCCTGCGCGAAGTGAGCGGCGCTGCGCGCTTGGCTGGCGTCGAGACGATGCCGACCGAGTCGGTGCTGGGGCCGGGCGGGCGCTGGTCGCCGGAGCCGGCCGAAAGCGACAATCCGCCGCCGCGCGACGTGGTGCGCTGGGTGCACGAATCAGAGCGCGGCAGCACGGTCTCGGTCGCGGAGATGGATGACGAGGAGGCCGAGCGCTGGAGCGAGCACCTGCACCAGCACTTGGGCGGCGAAGCGACGGTGTTTCACGAGTTGTTGTCGGACACGATTCACCTCGATGTGCTGGTGTACGCCGCGACCGACGAGCGGCCGTACCACGTGCTGGTGACGCAAGGCATGAGCGCGCTGCCAATGACGGTGCCGCAAGGCGCCGAAGAGCATCGCTTTGCTGAGCTGATGCTGGCGCTGCCGCGCGATTGGGTGATGGACGGCGACGAGGCAGACGAAGACCGCTGGTATTGGCCGATGCGCACGCTCAAGCTGGTGGCGCGCCTGCCGCACCTGCACGACACCTGGATTGGCCTTGGGCACACGATCCCCAACGGCCACCCCGCCGAGCAATACGCCGAAGGCACCAAGCTGTGCTGCGTGATCGCCGGACCGCCGAGGTTGTTTGGCGACGACTTCTGGAAGTGCCAAATAGCCGAGGCCAAAATTGTGCGGCTTTACGCGCTTTTTCCCCTGTACGACGACGAAATGGCGTTCAAGCTCGAACAAGGCTCGGACGCGTTGTTCGAAAAGCTCGATGAACGCGCCGTTACCGAGCTCATCGACGTGGCGCGCCGCAGCGTGCTGGCCAAGCGCTTTTGGGTCGTTTGATCGCGCGCTGCGGGGCGGCAGGCGCGCTGGCCTGCGGCTTGCTAGAGGTACAATGGATTGGCCCGCTTCGAGCACGCTCAGCGCCTCCTTGGCTTCCTCTCCCGGCATCGCTGGAGCGTGCCGCCGTCGTTGCTTTCCGTCGCTTGCTTCGCGCAGCTAGCGACCGAGCTGCGAGAAAACGAGTTGGGGCCGATCGACACGGCGGTGGCCAGTTTCGTGACGCGGTCGCGCGGTGAGCTCGATCAGCCGATGCTTTGGTTGACCGATTTGGGTGAGGGGTACTCGCTGGTCTCGCTGGCGCTGGTCGCGGGGGCGCTGCTGTTGGCGGCGCGTCGCTGGCGGGAGCTCGCCTACCTTTCCAGCGTCGGCGTCGGCACGTTGCTGCTCAGCGGGCTGCTCAAGCTGGCGTTTCAGCGTTCCCGGCCGGGAGCCGCGGGCCTGTACTTGATTCACACCCCGCATTCGTATTCGTTTCCGAGCGGGCATGCGCTGGGCTCGACGGGCGTCTTGTTTGGTCTGGTGCTGGTCGCCCGCGCCGTCGGCGTGCGGGGTGTCTATCTAGCCGTCTTGGCCACGGCTGTGGTGCTGATCGTGTTGGGCATCGCGACGTCGCGCGTCTACTTCGGCGTGCACTTTCCGTCGGATGTGCTGGGTGGGCTGCTGGCCGGCGCCGGTTGGGTGAGCGCGATCACCGGTTGGTTCTATCCGCGCGCACTGCCTGGGGAAGATGCCGAGCCGTCAGGGCCACCTGCGTAGTAGGCCCAGCGTTTGCATAGCCGTTCCAGGATGACGCTCACGCTGACAGGCCTATTGATTTTATTGGTGATTGCGGGCGTGTGCGGGGCGATTGGCCGCGCCATCGCCGGCGGCTCGGGCGGCGGATTCATCGTTTCGATCGCGGTCGGGTTCATTGGCGCGCTGCTCGGCACGTTCATCGCAGGCTACGTGCATTTGCCGGAACTGCTCGTGGTTGCCGTCGAAGGCCGGTCGTTCCCGATCTTGTGGTCGATCATCGGCGCGACGGTATTCGTGGCGCTCGTCCACTTGGTGTCAGGCCGTTCGCGTCGCCGCTTGCGCTACGACTGAAGCCGCCGAGCTGGCGCGGCAAATCGCCGCCAACGTGGCGTAAAGGGCGCCTTGCGAGTGCGGGCCAAAAGCCGGGTGGCCGGGCCGACGCTACTTCCGTGAAAGCCAGCCGCCGCCGCATTGGCGTTCGCGATGTTCGGCCCGGTACTCGCTGCGGGCGTCGGGCGTCAGCAACTCACACGGGTTGAACCAATGCTCGGTGGTGGCGGCGCCGAGCGGTGGCGGCAGCGCGCCGGTGAAATCGGGATTTTCGGGGCAGCGCCAGTGCCACAGGGCGAGCCGCTCCGGCACGCTCGGAAAGCTCAGCACTTCTTTCACGCCGCTAAACGCGCTGAACCATCACGTGCTTGGTGCGCGCGACGAGGCGACTGAGATCGTAGGGGTCTGAGGTGAGAATGACCGTCGCTAGAGGTGAGGCGGCTGCCTCGGCCGCGACCAGAGCGTCGATGCCGTCATCGGTCCGAGCGCGAAAACGCAATGCGCCTGCGAGGCGGGCTGTGGGTTCCGTGGTGGTGGTAACGGGGAGCGCGCCGAGTATGCGATTCAATTCAGCGTCACGTCCGGCATCACCGGTAGTGCATTCACTCAGGATGGCGGCCGGCACGATCACTTCGCCGTTGTGAGTGGCGAGCCAGCGCAGCCACGCGCGTGCCTTCTGAGAGCGGCCCAACAGCGCCGTGATCCCGCCACTGTCGAGGACGCACCTCGGAAGCGCGGGCATCGCGCGTTGCTTCCTCACGGCGCTTTCGAACCAAAAATGCGCTTTGCCTGCTTGGCCACGTGCCGCTTAACCGTTGGACTCGGCGCGCCATATCGCGCGTCCAGCTCGTCGAGCAGACCCAGCAGACGCAATCGCGCCAAACGCTCGCGCGCTGCCGTCTCCAGGAAAGCGGAAACGCCTCGCGGTCCCGCGACCCGCCGGATCGCATTCAGGGTTTGCGGGTCGATAGTTGCGGTGACGCGCTCCATGTCGCCTATCATACTTGAAGTATGAAGTGGCGCCAGCCGGTTCACGACGCCCTCGCGGGCGACTTGAAGCGTTGCACGATGCTTTCCAGATGTTCCCTGCAGTAGAAGGTGAGGGGAGGCGTGCCGTCGGTGAAGGTGACGCGGTAGACGGTGAGCATGTTACCGACGAAGGGGATTTCGTGCGCTTCCGCGACGGACGACCAAGGGATGGTGCGTTTGCGAGCCGCTAGCTCCAAGCCCTGCGACGTGGCGAAGACAGGCGTGGCGTTGCGGCGCGCCCAGCGGCTAAAAAAGGCGAGCGGCACGAGGAATGCCAACATCATCGCGTGGGCGGGCGTGAAAGCGTGGCCAGTGATGGCTATTACGATGGTCGAGAAGCAGCCGGCCAGCGATAGCCAGGGCATGCAGGCGTAGGCCAATAGCAGCTGTCGCCCGACCGTGGAATGAAGCTGGTGGCGTTCGGTAGTCATGACTCAGTCCTCTGCGCAAAAGCCAAGCGTTACCGGACCCGACGTCACCTTCACGCACAGCTCGGGCTTGTCGTTGTTGTCGATGTCGCGGAGCCCGACGCTGACGGACACACCGCCGCCGAGCGAAGCGCCAAACGTCAAGCTGTCCGCACCGTGTGCGAGCGTGCCTTCGGCTCCGATCAGACTGGCGACGAAGCCAGAGTTGATGCCAATGCTGCCGTCGTCGTTGTGCGCACCGCCGTTGGCGCGCAGCGTGAAGGCTTCGCCGGTCACGCTGCCGTTTTTCCCCGAGAGACCAAGGCGTACCATGCCGGCTTGCGCTTCGTTCTCCCCACCGGCTTGCGCCGAGCCGCTGAACACCTCGACCTCGATGCCTGTTTTTGGATCGTGGCCTTTGAGCGCCGCCGCGCCAGCGTACGCCGCGTCGCGCGCCCCGCCGGTCACACCGGCGTTGGCGTAGGAGGTGATGTCGCGCTGCCCGGAGGTGCGCTGCGCGTTGTTTTGGGCCTCGGAAGGCGGAGTGCCCTTCGAGCTGGGCGGCAGCACCAAAGCTGGCGGCGACGCGGCGCCGATCAGCTTGGTGACTGCAGGTGGTGGCTCGCTGAGCAGCGGCGGCTGCGAGCTGTTCGGGGCGTCGGTGCGACAAACCAGGCCGGTTTCGTCGAGCGTCGGATCCGAATAGCGGCTGAGCCCCGATGATTGAGAGCTGTTGGACGATGAGATCGGTTCGGGCATGGCCTCCGTTCGGCTCAGCCTGCGCCCGAGTTGCGCAAAAAGTCGTTCCGACTAGCTGGCTTCCGCCAGTGCGTTCCGGAACGAGCTGCTAACGGCGCCCCACTCGCGCTTGGGGAGGGCCAGGCAACGCAGCGCCTCGCCTTCGGCAGCGCCCTCGCTCAACAGGCGCGCGGCCTGCTCGGCCAAGTCGAGTCGGAAAGCATGGCGGCCCAGCACCACGTAGCCGAGCGACATCCACGTTTGCTCGGACAGATGTTGCGGGTCGAAGCTGGGGCGTCCAACCGGCGGCAGCTTGGTGCCCGGCTCGAACGCGCGCACGAGCGTGAGGCGTCGGCCGAGCGCGTGGTCGTCGAGCAACGCCGGCAAGAAGACGGCCAGCTTGCCTGGCTCGACGACGGTTTGATTCAGCGTCTCGCGATCGGCGGGGCTGAGGGCGTCGAGCGTTGCCGCAAGCTGGCGCCGGCGCGCGCTGCCCAAGCCTTGCGAGAGCTGGTAGGCGATCGCGCGCAACGGTGAGCGGTCGGAAAAGCGCAGCGCCTCGAGCGGCGCCAACAGTCGCCCAATCACGTCGCGCGCGAAGGCCAGCAACCGCCGTTGCAGTTGGCTGCGCGTTCCAGGCGGTACGTCGTCGAGGCTGGTCAGGCGCACTTCCGGCTGGGTCAACGCGGCTCCGCGCGTGAGCTGTGCCAGCTTCAGGCTGCCGCTCAGAATCGCGCCGGAAGCGTCGAGCTCGAATGCTTGGTGCGGCGCGTCGACCAGCTCTTCCCAGGTCGACGGCGCGTTCGGCTCGGGCACAGGCTCGTGAACTTGCGCGCGCAGCTTGAACAGGCGGGCGAACGGATGGTGCGGATCGAGCGTCCCCGCGAATTCCGGCTCCGGCTGCGCCCCGCTGAGCGGCGTACCCGTGCGCTTTGGCGTCGGGCGGGTGCGTGCCCGGCGCTCGACGAAGCTTGCCACCAACCCGGCGTGCAGCGCGTCGCTTAGCCCGTCTTCCAACTGAGTCAGCCTCTTCCTCCACTCCTCGGCGTTGGTGACCCAGCCGGCGCGATTGGCGACGAACGCCCACGTGCGGAGCCGTGCCGTGCGCGCCAACAGCACGTCGACATCGCCGTTGCGATCGTTCAAATCGCGCGTCTGCCGCTGCATGTAGTCGTCGCCGAGCGGCGCCTCCGCCAACGCCAAGTACAAATCGCGCAGCAACGCCATGTGCACCTCGAACAAGATGTGCCGAAAATCCGGCACCTCGCAGACCCGCCACAGAAGCTCGAGCGGCTCGCCGCGCCGTGCGCGCTCGGCGATTTCCGGAAGTTTCAACAGCGCCTGCAGGGCCGCGACGTCGACGCCGGTCGGTGCCGAGGCCAGGTGTGCCGCCGGTGGCCGCGCCGTCAAAGCGTCGAGCAGCGCTTCCGGCGAAGAAAAATCCAAGCTCGAGTTGCGGTAGCGTACCCGCTGAATCGGCGCGAATTGGTGCTGTTCGATGCGCTCGGCCAATTCTTGCGGCAGCTCAATCGGCGAAAGCGTGCCGAAGCTGCCATCTTGCAGTAGCGCCCGGCGCGCCCGGCGATTTGCGCTAGCTCTGACTCGCTCAACGAGCGCGCATGCTGGCCGTCGAACTTGCGCAATGCCGCGAACGCTACGTGCCCGACGGCCAGGTTGAGGCCCATGCCGATCGCGTCGGTCGCGACCAAGTAGTCGACCTCACCGGCTTGGAACATCGCCACCTGCGCGTTTCGGGCACGCGGCGACAGCGCGCCCAACACCACCGCCGCGCCGCCACGCGTGGCGCGCAATCGTCCGGCCATGCGATACAGCTCCGGAATCGAAAACGCCACGACCGCGCTGCGCGGCGGCAGCTTCGAAAGCTTGGCCGAACCGGTAAACGTCAGCCGCGACAACCGCGGATGCTCTTGGTGCTTCGCTGCAGGCACCAGCCGATGCATCAGCTCGCGCATCGCGCTCGAGCCCATGAACCACGTTTCGACCCGGCCGCGCGCGTGCAACAGCCGATCGGTAAATACATGGCCGCGCTCGTCGTGCGTCGCCAGCTGCACCTCGTCGACGGCCACGAAATCGACCTCGCGCGTCAATGGCATCGCCTCGGTCGTGCAAATCCAGAAATCCGGACGTCGCGGCACGCGCTTCTCTTCGCCCGTCACCAGCGCCACGCGGTCTTCACCGACGCGTGCGCTGACGCGGTCGTAGACCTCGCGCGCCAGCAACCGCAGCGGCAAGCCAATCATCCCGCTGCGGTGCTCCAACATGCGCTCGACGGCGCGGTGCGTCTTGCCGGTGTTGGTCGGGCCGAGCAGCGCGACACTCTGGGTGGCATCGGCCAACGGCACCAAGCGAGCATGCCTTGCCGCTCCGCCCGATGCTACCCGGATGGGCTGCCACCCCGCAGCTCCAATCGCAGAAGCTCACGTAGCGTCGTCGGGCCGCCCCGGGCGCTCGAGATTTTTTCACAGGGAGATCGGGAGATCGGGAGCGGTGCGCCGGTTAAAACCGGCAGGAGCAAGTAGGTGAGCGAGAAAAGAAGACATAGACAATTCGCGCAAGTCCTACCCTGGGAGGAGTCCACCCCCAGGAAGTCCA
>JBBRMI010000111.1:0-26321 GCA_038230915.1 Polyangiales bacterium
CCGCCGGTCACCTAGCTCAACGCGTCCAAATTCCTCCAAAGCCCAGTCATGCGTACTGTCCATCCGCGGTCAACGCGTGCCACCAGCAGAAATTCCCGGGCAATCCTGAGATGGAACCAATGCTCAGCCGCCTTCCTGTTCTCTCGGTTCTCGAGCTCGATTCTCAGTGAACGGTCGTGGGCCTGGCTTCGAGGCGCGCGACCACTAGCGGCCAGTGCAGGCTTTCGCGCGTGAAGCCGTCCATGCCCGGTTGGCGGATGTCGACACAGACCTGGTAGTTGCCGGGGACAGACGGCGCCGGCAAGCCGAGCGAGCGCGTGCGGTAGCGCGGCGTCGTCGATTTGTGCGGCCTGGCGTCGGTCAAGAGCTCGAGCCCGGTCGGCGCAACCAGCGCGAAGCGCACCTCGAATGGCTGCGACACCTCACCGGGACCGAGTAGGAAGTAGGCGTGCACCTCGAGCGGTAGGTAAGCCCCGGGCGGCGGATCGACGTTGGGTTGCAGGTTCACCTGCTCGACGACGTTGAACAAGGTCACGTTGTTCGAGTGCTGGTCCAAGCTGGACCCACCGCACAACGTCAGGAAGTAGCACTTCGGCATCGCCGGCGTCTCTAGCGCAGGAGTACGCCGGTGGCGACGCGAATGACCGCAGCCGCGCCGATACAGAACGATAGCGCCCCGAAAGTCGCGCATGCCCTCGCCGACGCGCGGCGTCGCGCTGGTGTCCTCAGCAGACCTTCTGCCAAGAGCGCGCGATGCACGGCCAGTCCGGCGTGTGCCACGGTCGTGAGCAACCCCAACAGGTACGCGCCGCCAATCACCGGCACGCCGAAACGCGTGCTCGAGAGCTCGGCGGTCACGCGAAAACCGGCGTCGCGCGCGTCCGCCTCACCCAGCCACACCAAGAGCCCATAGGAACGCGCGTGGTAGGCGATAAACGTCAGCGCCAGCGCGCCCGTGACGCGCGACAATCGCCGCGGCAGCGCCGGCACGTCGCCGCTCGCCCGCGCCGAGAGTTGCCGGCGGCTGACCAAGAACCAACCGCCCAGCGCTGCGTGGACGCCGAACGGCAACCACACCAGCAGCCAGGCCGTGACGGTCGCGCCCACGCCCGGCGCTGGCCGCAGCACGTCGCTGACGTCGGTCGCAAACCCCAACTGTAGCTCGCGACACAGGTGCAAGAGCAAGAACGCCGGTAGCGGCACGAGGCCGGACCAAGAAAGCCAACGCTCGACGGCTGGCCGCCCGTGTGCCAGTTGTGTGGCCTTCGAGCCCGCGCTGTCTTCGGTCACCTGCATGCTCTGCGCTTCCGTCACTCGTTTGGGCGTCTGCCTCGGGCTAGCCGGCCTCGGTTGCAGTGCGGGCCAGCAAGCGCATCAGCCTACCCCGAGCTTGAGCGAGACGCGCCAGGCTCAAGTGGCCTTCCGAACGATTGTGCAGCGCTGGTTCGCAGCGGACGAGGCGCAACGGGCGCCGTTGCGCCCCCTCTTGCAAGGCTTCCTCCAGCGTTACCCGCGCGATCCGCGCGACGCCAACGTGCGGGTGCTGCTGGCGTGGATCGCGATCGTGACCGGCGACCAGACCGAGGCCAAGCGGCTGATCGCGGAGGCGCGCGCTTCGGACTCGCCGAGCGTGCGGGATTTCGCAGAGGTGGCTGCCGCGCGGCTGCTGCTCGCGCGGCAAGAGCCGGAAGCGGCGCTGGCGAAGCTCAAGGCGCTCGAGGGAAAATTGGTCGATCCGGCGGAGCGCCTGATCTGTTCGGAGCTGCATCTGCAAGCCGCCCTCGCCAGTCGTCGCTTTGACGATGCGCTGGTCGCGCTGACCAACTACCTAGCAGCCGCCCCCGCCGACCTCGGTGACCGTGCCCGAGCGCGCGCGCTGTCGGCGTTGGCTAGCTTGCCCGAAGCTGCGCTCGAGGGCAGCCTGGCGCAGCTCGATGATCGGGCGCGGCGCGGTCCGCTCTCGCCGCCGGACGTTTGGCTGCGCCGCGTCGTGCGCGAGCGGTTGATTCGGCTGGCGGTCGAGCACAAGGACGCACGCTTGGCGCGTCGGCTGCTGGACTCGCATCCCGGGCTCGCGCGAAGAAATGATCTTTCGGTAGAGCTATTGCAGCTGGCGGCGACTGCCGGCTCGGCCGCAGATTCGCGCGGCGTGTTCGTCGGTTTGGCGCTCGAAATAGGCGATCCGGATGCTGAACGACGCTCGGCCAGCGTCGCGCGCGGCCTGGCCGATTCGTTGTCCGCGTCGCTACCCGGCGCCGACAGCTTGCCGATCGTCGTCAAAGCGTCGGACGCCGATCACGTCGGTGAAGTCTTGACCGAGCTCGGGAACGCCGGCGCGCTCGCGCTCGTGGCGGGCGTCTCGGATACTTCGGCCGAGCAGGCGGCGACGTGGGCAGTGTCGGGGACCGCGCCGGTGCTGCTGATCCGCGACACGCCTGATCTGGTGATCTCCGCGCAATCCTTCGTGCTCGGAATCAGTGACATGGATCAGCTCGACGCGCTTCGAAAGGAGCTCGAACGTCGCAACCAAAGGAAATGGGTGCGCGTCGGCAGCGGCGGGTTCGACTGCCGCGCCACCGCCGAAAAGGCTGGTCAGTCGCGCTTTCCGGTCAAGGAATGGCAGCACGACGGCGTGGACGCGATCGCCGTGCTCGGCCCGCGCAGCTGCGCGCTGGAGCTATTCGCCGAGGCACGCGAGCAACGCTTTCTGCCGCTGCTGGCGGTCGGGCTCGAAGGCGCGGAGGCGTTGCCCAGCTTGACCGGCAAACGCTTCACGCTCGGCGCCGGTGCTTTTCCGAACGCCAAGCTCGGCGTCGATGTGCCCGCCGATTTTTACGAATCGCTCGGGCACGACGCGGGCAGCTTGGTCCGCCAAGCCTGGGCACACGTTGGTGGGGCCACCGCCACCGACGCCAAGCTGCGCGCGCGCTTGCCCGACGCGCTGGCGGACGTCGCGACGCCGCTCGAGACGAGCGAGGCGACCGGATTTGCGGGCAAGCGCCGCTTGCTGCGACGCTTGACGATTCGCGAGGACCAGTGACGACGTTCGAGCGGCCGCTGCCGAACAAACAAGCCACGCAGCGTTTGGCTGCGGACATGGCGCCGCTGTTGGTGGCCGGTGATTTGCTGTTGCTCGATGGGCCGCTCGGCGCGGGCAAGACGTTCTTTGCGCGTGCGTTGGCGCGCTCGCTCGGCCTGCGCGCCGATGCGCGCGTCACCAGCCCCACGTTCACGCTCGTTCACGAGTACGAAACCGAGCCCAAGTTGGTACACGCCGATCTGTATCGGCTGAGCGACGACCAGCGCGGGGTGTTCGAGCTGGGGCTTTTCGCACAGCGGGACGAAGGCGCGCTGTTGGTCGTCGAGTGGGGGCTGCCCTTCGAGCGCCAGCTCGGCGGCGACGCGCTCGTGCTCACGCTCGCCCGAGAGCCACGTAAAGCAGCCATTTCGGCGACCGGTGCGCGCTCGCGCCAGTTGCTCGAGGCGCTGCGACGAATCGGGGTAGGGTAACCGACCTTGGCGGAAGCTTCCGAAACCCCAGCCGAGCCGTCGCTCGTTGCGCGCCTGCTTTCGCCAGTCACGAACGCGCTCGACGGCGTCGGTCGCTTCTTGATGCTGACCGGTCAGTCGCTGGTTTGGATGATTCGGCCGCCGTACCGGCTGACACAGCTGCTGTTGGCGATGGATTTCATCGGCGTGCAGTCGACGTTCATCGTGGCGCTGACCGGGATTTTCAGCGGCATGGTGTTGGCCCTGCAGATGACGTACAGCTTGCGCCAATACGGAGCCGAGGGCGTGGTCGGCGCGGTCGTCGCGGTGTCGCTGGCACGCGAGATCGCCCCGGTGTTCGCCGGGCTGATGGTGACGGCGCGCGCCGGTAGTGCAATGGCGGCCGAGCTCGGCAACATGCGCGTCACCGAGCAGATTGACGCGCTGACGACGATGGCCGTAAGCCCGGTGCAGTACCTGCTATCGCCGCGGCTCTTGGCCGCGTTCCTGATGTTGCCGCTCTTGTACATCCTGTACTCGTGCGTCGGCATGGGCGGCGCCTGGCTGGTGGCAGTCGACGCGCTTGGTGTGGATCCCGGCACGTTCTTGGCCAACGTCGAGAAGGGCCTGGGGCCGTCGGATTTCTACATGGGGCTGGTGAAGTCGATGACGTTTGGCTTTTTGATCTGCGCCATCTCGGTCAATCAAGGCTTCAACGCATCCGGTGGCGCCAAGGGCGTCGGTGAAGCGACCACGCGCGCAGTCGTGCAAAGCGCCGTGGCGATCCTGATCGCCAACTACATCATCACCAGCCTGATGACTCAGATCTGAGCGGGCGCGTCACTCCGCTTTCGCCACGTGGCGTTCGACGGCGTGGGCTTCGACTTCGGGGCCGCCGGAGTGGTGAAGCTTGGAGATCTGGTCGGCGATCGCGGCGGCCGCGGCGGCATCGTCGAACTTGGCGACGGGTTTGCCGTGCTTCTTGTCCTTGGCGTCCTTCGATTCCTTGTCGTCGTGCTTGCCGGATACCGCGTCGACGAAAGCCGTCATGCGCTCGGGCTCGCTATTGCCGTTCACGTTGACGATCGACAGCTTGCCGGCGCCTTGCAAAAGATCATTACGGAAGTCGTACACCGCGCCCACCACCGTGAGCTGCCCGGCCTGCACGTCCTTGCCGAAGTGCTTGAGCGCGATCTCGACCTGGTTGTTCACGTTGGCGATCACGGCCTCGGCCCACGCCGCCTCCGGAGTTTTACCCGGGCCAGGCTTCGGCAAGCGAATGTGCTCGAGCTCTTTCTGGATCGGCACGCTCAGTTTGCTGGTGTCGCCCATCGCCGCTTTGACGGCGCCGCAGCCGGTATGGCCGATCACCAGCAAGAGTGGCGTGCGCAGGTGGTCGATGCCGTACTCGATCGAGCCTTCCGCGTTTTCGACTTGATTGCCGATGTTGCGCACCACGAAATCGTCGTTCTCGGGCGTCACGTCCCAGGCCGTGGTGTGCACGCGTGAGTCGGCGCACGTGATCACGGTCGCACGCGGCGTCTGCTTGTCGGCGAACGCGGCAAAGAACTTGTCACCGTGCTCCATGTACGCCTGGTTATCGGTGATCACATCGCTCAGGAACGCGCGCGTCTGGGCCAGCGGCTCGTCCTTGGCCGCTTCCCACGCAAACGGCACGATGAACTTGCCTGGATCCGCCTGCTGCGCGTCAGCTTTCTCGGCGCTTTTTGCGTCGTGGCCCTCGGCGCTCTTTTCGGTCTTGGCGCCAGCTTTCTTGGTGGGCTTCTTGGGCTCGGCGCTCACCTCTTGCTTGGGCTGGCAGCCAAGGGCCAAGCCGGTGAGCGATAGGATCAGGGCGAGACGCCGCGCGAAAGCCATGCGCGAGAAAACGGCCGGCGCTGTCCAAACTTGAGACCTTTGGGCCCGATCCGTCCGAGGTTGGCTTGCCTTCGCCCCGGTCTGCGAATATTCGAGCGATTCCGCGTTGCCAGTGCCTGGGGCGCGGGTTGACCTACATCGTGTCGCAAGGTTCCTCGACCCCACCTTTTCCAGCAGGCTCGGCGGCACGCGTTCCTGACGCGCAGGCTCGGCTGCGGCTTTTGGCGCGCTGGCGCAGGTTCGGGGCGCTTGGCCTGATGCTGCTCGTGCCGGTCGTCGACGTGCTGCTCGACTTCAAACGTCGCGGCGCGCGGATCCGAGCTTTCGACCACTCCGACACGCTCACCTACCTGGGCTCGTTCGTCGAGAGCGTGTGTGTGTGGAGTCTGCTGTTGTACGCGGCGTCGCGCCGGCGCGGCTGGCTGCGGCACGTCGCGGCGGTGCTGTTCGTGGTGATGGTCACGTTCACGATCGGTGGCCAGAGTTACTTCTTCCAGCAGTACAACGCGTACCTGAACATCGACGTCTCGGTCTTCGCGACGAACTTCATGGATAGCGTGGTCAACCAGCTGCTGGCCGATCTCGGCAACTACTTGCAGGCCAAGTTGCCGCCGTTCTGCTTGGCGCTGTTGCTGGTCTGGGCGGCGCGTCGGGTAGTGCGACCGTCGCGTCTGCCAGCGCTGGTGTCGTCGCCGTTCGCACCGCTGCTGTTGCTTGGCAGCTTCTTCATCCCCACGCAGCATCGCAGCGAGCAGGCCTCCACACCGGACACGCTCTACCTGAACGCGATCGGCGGACTGCTGCGCACGCAGCTCGGCTTCACTGATCAGAGCAACCAGCTGCGGCCGCGCGCTCGGAGCTCGCTGCCGGTTCCGTTGCTCACGCGCGCCGCCGTGCCCAAGCGCAACGTGCTGTTCATCATCTTGGAGAGCGTGCGCGCCGACACCACGTGTATCGAGCATGATCCGAGCTGCAAACGCACGGAAGCCACCAACCAGCTGCTGCCGGATCGCTATCCATTCAAGCAAATGCGCTCGATGGACTCGTGCACCGCGATCTCCTTGGCCGTGCTGTGGTCCGGTATTCGACCAATCGAGAGCCGCGACACGCTGCACGAGTGGCCGCTGATCTTCGATTACGCCAAGAGCCTCGGCTACGACACCGCGTATTGGACCAGCCAGAACATGATGTTCGGCAACGTCCGGCTCTGGGTGAAGAACCTGGGCGTCAATCATCGTATCACCGCCACCGATCTCGACCCGACGTCGGACCTCGACATGGGCGCACCCGAGAAATACCTGGCCAGCTATGTGAGCCAGAACATCGGCACGCTGAAGGAGCCATTCATGGCGGTCGTGCAGCTGTCGAACGTCCACTACCCCTACTTCCTAGACCCGACGTTGCCGACGCCGTTTCAGCCGTGGACGACCAGCAAGGCGCCCGAAGACAACCCGGCGTTCAAGAACCTCTACCAGAACTCGGTCTACCAACAGGACTTACACATCGCGAAGATGATCGCGGCGCTCAAGGCGTCGCCGGCCGGAAAAAATACCGTCATCGTTTACACGAGCGACCACGCCGAGGCGTTCCGCGAGCACGGCCAGATGGGCCACACCTTCAGTATCTTCGACGAAGAGGTGCACGTGCCGGCTTGGATCGATGCGCCGCCTGGCACGCTCACCGACGTCGAAGCCAAGAACCTGCGCGACAAGCGCAACGACTTCTTGTTCCACGTTGACGTGGCGCCGACGGTGCTCGATTTACTCGGCGTGCCTGACGACCCGCGGATCCGCCCGTATCGCGAGAAAATGCCCGGTCACAGCCTGCTGCGCAGCGAGCTCACCACCGAGCCGTTGCCGCTGACCAACTGCACTGGCGTTTGGTCGTGTGCGTTCGAGAACTGGGGCTTCATGCAGGGCCCGCGCAAGCTCGAGGCACGCTCGTGGGACACCGGCTGGAACTGCTACGACGTCGAAAGCGACCCGCTCGAGCAGTCACGCCTGCCAATCGAACAATGCGACGACCTCTTGAAGCTCGCCGAGAAGACCTACGGTCGCTTGCCAGGCAAAGACATCCCGAAGCCTGATTGAGTGTTTCGCAAGCGCTTCGCCGGCGCGTTGCGGTTACAAACTCTTTAGATTCGTGAAAGTTCGGTGGCAATCGGATGGCGAGTGCCGCGCGGCCGCCCGGGATCCAGTGCCGCTTCAGATAAATTAGGGCATGAAACCACGCAAGTGTAACGGAGCCGCCATGTCCGACAGCTATTCTCGCGCCGCGTTCGTCATCGCGTCGCGGATTCGTCCCGCGTGTGATCCATACCTAGCGAGAAAACGAAAATGAGAAGCGCATCTTTGGTCGGTCGGGTACTGCTGCTCGGGGTCGGAACCGTATTGCTCGGAGCCGCCTGCTCTGGTGACAAGGGTGACCAGGGTGACCAGGGTGACAAGGGCGAAACTGCCGCGGCCGGCGCCAAAGCAGCCGGCGCCGAAGGTCCGCCCGGTAAAAACGGTACCCCGGGACTGCCCGGCGAAAACGGCATGAACGGCGCAGACGGCTCCCAAGGCCCCGCCGGCACGGTCGGCGGCTCTTCCAGCACCGACGGTGAGGGCGGCTCCGGCGGCGAGCCCAGCGCGCCTATCCCCAGCCACGGCACGCTGACGTTCGCCCCAGTCAACGCGCCGACCAGCGACGCTGACAAGCGCAAGGTGATCAGCTCGTCGATGGCGACGCTGAACGGCGTGGCCGTGCCGCTCGCCTTCGTGACCGAAGCGCGCAGCGGGCAAGTCTTCGGCACCGCCAAATTCGGTCGCATCCTCGACAGCGCCGGTGTTCCCCTGAAGAACGCCGACAACTCGGACGTGGTCTCGCCGTCGAACGACTCCTCCTCGATCCTCAAGGTTGGCTCGAAGTTGTTCGAGGTTACGCATTTCGAGACCACGCCGGCGGCTATGTACCTCAGTGAGCTCACTCAAGGTGCCGACGGCAAACTGTCCATCACCAGCACGGCTCCGATCGACTTCTCCGCTTTGAAGGGTTTGTGGATACCCTGCGCGGGCTCGGTCTCGCCCTGGAACACCCACCTGGGCTCCGAGGAGTACCCGGCGGACGCGCGTCAGTGGGAAACCGCCACCACGCTGGCGCAGGTCGGCGGTGGCGCGATGATCCGCTACTTCGGGCTTGATCCCAACGCCGCGACGCCGCCCACTGTCGACGCCGCCAAGGCTGTCTTCAACCCGTACAACTACGGCTACGTGACCGAGGTTTCGGTCACCGAGGCCGGCGTGCCCACGGCCAAGAAGCACTACGCCGCGGGGCGACGCGCGCTCGAGCTGGCGTACGTGATGCCCGATCAAAAGACGGTCTACCTCACGGACGATGGCACCAACGACGCGTTTTTCATGTTCGTCGCCAAGACCGCGGGTGACCTCTCAGAAGGCCGCCTGTACGCGGCTCGTTGGTACCAGACCAGCCCTGCCGGCGCGCCGCACGGCTCGGCGGACTTGAGCTGGATCGAGCTCGGCTCAAGCGCTAAGGATTCGGACGTCAGGGCGTTGATCGACGCTGGGACCAAGTTCTCCGACATCTTCGACAGCGAGACGCCGAACGTCGACGGCACCTGCCCGAGCGCCGCGACTGGCTTCAAGTCGAACGTGGTCGACGTGACGTACGCCGCCAACACCGAGTGCCTGAAGCTGAAGCCCGGTATGGAGCTTGCCGCGTCGCGCCTCGAAAGCCGCCGTTACGCCGGCTATCTGGGGGCAACGACCGAGTTCCGCAAGAACGAAGGCATCACCTTCAACCCCGAAGCTAGCCGCCTCTACGTCTCTTACAGCGAAATCAACAACGGAGCGACTGACAACCACGTGACGCGTGATCACGGCGGCCCCAACCACATGAAGCTGGCAGAGAACGCCTGCGGCGGCGTCTTCGAGTATGCAGTCGTCCCCGACGTGGACATCGGCAGCGACTACGTCGCACATTCCGCCTCATCCCTAGTCGAGGGCACTTGGCTCGCCAATCCCGCCGCGCTAAACAAGTACCCGGACGATAGCCCTTACGGTAAGAACGCCACGGGCACGGCCGGTACCGACAAGAATACGTGCTCGGTGAACGGCATCGCCAACCCCGACAACATCAGCTACCTGCCCGGCTACGACACGCTCTTGATCGGTGAGGATTCGGGCGTCGAGCACCAAAACGACGCCGTTTGGGCCTTCAATGTCGTCAGCCATGAGCTGACACGCATCGTCACGACGCCGTACGGCGCCGAAACGACGGGCGTCTACTACTACCCGAACCTGAACGGGCACGCTTACATCAAGCTTCAGGTCCAGCACCCGTATGGTGAGAGCGACCAAACCCTCTCGACGCCGGACAGCGGCGACACGCAATCGTACACCGGCTACCTGGGTCCACTGCCGGCGATGCGCTGAGCGTAGCCGTGCGTTTCGTTTCGGTCGTCGGCTACGCTGCGCTTGGGCTGGTCGCGTCCGCTGCAGTCGTCTCGCTCACGCATCATTCACCCCCGGTCGCTGCTCCGCAAGCGACCGGCGTGAAGCGCGTCGCGAGCGCGCCGAGCGAGTCGGTGGCGACCTTCTTCCGGGGGCCGTCGCTGTCCAATTCGGCCGCGTACATTCCGGCGCAGTGTTACGCCCAGACGCACGGCGATGCTGGCCAGCCCGCGCACAACGGCTGCTTCGTCTGTCATCAGCAGTCGCTGGTGCCCAACTACGTCAACGACGCGGACGTGCAGACGGAGCTATCGTTCGCTAGCTACGCGACCAGGAACCGTTGGACAAACCTGCAGCAGTTGCCGACGCCGCCGCAAGTTGCGGACGCCGAGCTGCTGGCGCGGGTCCGCAGCAGCAACTACGTCGCCGACGGCGCGCTCACGCTGTCTCGCAAGCTGCAAAGCGTGCCATCGGCGTGGGACGCGAACCACGACGGCAAGTGGAACGGTTTCGTCCCCGATTGCTGGTTCCATTTCGACGCTGACGGCTTCGACGTCGAGCCGAGCGGCAAGAAAACCGGCTGGCGCGCGTTCGCGTCGATGCCGGTGCCTGGCATGTTCATGCCCACCAACGGCTCGATCGGAGACGTGATGATTCGGCTGCCTGAAGCCTACCGAATGGACGCCGCAGGCCGCGAGAGCGACGACATCTATCGCATCAACCTGGCGATTGCCGAGGCGTACGTGAAGCGCCTGGCCGTGCCGTTGTCGCCGACCGACGAGAAAGCGTTCGGCGCCGATCTCGACGGTGACGGCGTGCTGGGGCGTGCCAGACGTGTTGCGTTCGTCTGGCCGCCCAAACCGGGTCGACCTTTTCACTACGTCGGCAAGGCCGCGTCGCTCGACGCGGAGCGCGATGGTTGGCCAGTTGCTGGCTTGTTCCCGCGCGGCACCGAGTTCTTGCACAGCGTGCGCTACCTGGACGTGGTCGACGGTCGCGTCGGGATGGCGGCGCGCATGAAGGAGCTTCGTTACATGAAAAAGCTCCGCTGGCTGAACTACGGTCAGCTCGACCAAAACGCGCAGGCGGAAGCGCGCGAGAAGCAAAAAAGCCCCGACAAGCTGAAGCATGTCTTCGCCGACGCCGAGCGCGGCGTGACGACCGGCGTCGGCTGGCTGATGCAGGGTTTCATCGAGGGCCACGACGGCGAGCTGCGCCCGCAGAGCGTCGAAGAAACGACCGCTTGCATCGGCTGCCACGGCGGCGTTGGCGCAACCACGGACGCCACCTTTGCCTTCTCGAGGAAGCTGTCAGCTAGGGCCTTTCAAGGTGGCTGGTATCACCCGAGTCAGCGCGGCCTCGACGGCGTGCCCGAGCCGAAGCGCGCCGACGGCGTGGGCGAATACGCTCACTACCTCGCCGCGGTGGGCGCAGGCGACGACTTTCAGACCAACCTCGAAGTGCAGGCCAGATTCTTCCGCGCTGATGGCAAGCTCGATCGCGCACGGCTCGCCGAGCTGTCGCGCGACGTCACGCTGCTGTTGCTGCCGTCGCCGGGGCGTGCCTTGGCGCTCGACCGTGCGTATTGGGGACTGGTCCAAGTGCAACACTTCGAAGGCGGTCGCGATGTGACGCTGGGCCAGCCGCACGTCGAGGCGCGCGTCGAACAAGGCGGGTCGACCGGCGTCGGGACGCCGCTGGCACCTGCCTGGAAGCGCCCGTTGCACTCCGGCTGAAGCTCAGCTGAGCGCCAGCATGCGTTCGATGGGCACGAGCGCGCGGCGGCGTAACGCTTCGTCCATTTCCAGACGCGGCTCCAAGTCGCGCAGCGCCAGGTACACCTTCTCGGGGGTGTTCAGGCGCATGAACGGGCATTCGTTGCACGCGCAGTTGCCGTCGGGAGGCGCCGGGATCAAAAGCTTCTTTGGCGCGCGCTTCTGCATCTGATGAATGATGCCCGGCTCCGTCACGACGATGAACGCCTCGGCGTTGTCGTTCTCGACGAACTTGAGCAGCGCGGCGGTCGAGCCAATGAAGTCAGCGCGGTCGAGCAGCGGCTCTTCGCACTCCGGGTGCGCGATGATCTTCGCTGCCGGATGCTGTTGCTTGATCCTCATCAGCTTCTGCAAGCTGAACGTCTCGTGCACGATACAGCTGCCTTGCCACAGCCGCATATCGCGACCGGTTTGCTTGATCACCCAGCGCCCCAGGTTCTTGTCGGGCGCGAATAGAATTTCTTTGTCTTTGGGGATGGCGTTGACGATTTTGACGGCGTTGCTGGAGGTGACGATGTAGTCACTTTCGGCCTTCACCTCGGCCGAGCAGTTGATGTAGCTGACCACGACGGCGCCGGGGTAGCGGGCCTTCCACGCGCGGAAGCGCTCGCCCGGACAGCCGTCGGCGAGTGAACAACCCGCCTTCATGTCGGGCACGAGCACGATCCGTTCCGGATTGAGGATCTTGGCGGTCTCCGCCATGAAGTGGACGCCCGCGAACAGGATCACATCGGCCTGCGTGCGCTGCGCGGCCTGGGCTAGCTGCAGTGAATCACCGATGAAATCAGCCAGGTCTTGGATCTCGCTGTCTTGATAGTAGTGAGCGAGCAAGACCGCGTTGCGCTCGCGCTTCAAGCGGCGGATTTCCTCGTCCAAGTCGGAGATGGCGGCGATGTCTTGTGAGTTTTTTGCGGCGAGCATCGGTCCCTCACAGTATGCGACACTTCGCCGACCTTCGCCTCCCTCGCAAGCGGCGTAGCGCTTCGCCCCACTGGTCGGAACGATCCGCAATAGATTCGGGCGCGGCCAAGCCTACTCGGGCGGGCTATCGACCTGAGGCACGGCCTTCTGGAACTCTTCGGCGAACCACTGCGAGGTCTTGGCTTTCGCCAGATCCAACTCGAAATCCGGCGTCGCCTCAGGTTCGAGCTTTTGCAAAAACTCGACAATCTCGCGCTTGGCCAGCCCCAACCCGTCCAGCTCGGCCGCCGACAAGCTGCCCGGTTGCGCGACGATCCCGCCGTCCTTGACCTGGATCAGCCGGCGCATCGCGTCGAGCTCCATGCGTGACACGCGCGCGCCGCACACGTCGTAGTCGATCCAGGCTTCGTAGCTGTGCGGCGCGACGCGCTTGAGCATACCGGCCAGCGCGCGGCCGTATTCCTGGATCTCCCACTGCGCGTGGCGATCGACGCGCAGCTTCAAGAAGTGTAAGAAATTGTGCAGATCGATCTTCCAGTACCACTGCGTGTAAGTGGAGAGCGGCAAGTCGATGCGCGCTAGCTCGCGGGCCATGTCCTCCGACGTCATCTGCTCGTACGCGCCCCGGCTCAAACGCCGAATCTCGTTCCAGCGCGCGACCGACTCCGCGTATTTCTCGGGCGAGACCGGTGTGCCGCTGCGGCCTTGGTTGTTGCTGCGGCTCTGCGTCTGCAGCTGTTCCGCGCTCGGCGTGTAGAACAGCATCGGCATCAACGAATAGCGCCCGCTGTACTCGTTCACGCTGTTGTGCACGATGAAGCCGTCTGCGACGAAGTTGTGGTAGGGCCCCGCCACCTCGAGGTCATACGTCATCTCTTCGCCGACGAGCTCGATCTTTCGAACCTTGGAAAAGCTTCGCACCAGCCGTGTGCTGCGCGGGCGAGGCTTGTCGGCGGGCGCGGGCAGGGGCGCTCTATCAAGCCAGAAAGCGCCGAGACTGCCGCCGCTTTCGACGACGGAGAGCAGCTCGAGCTCCAGGTTCTGCGCGTGCACTGCAGAGTGACAGGCGGAGCAAAGGCTCATCAGATTCGAGACATCCCGCGCCTTCTCGGGGGCATGCCAGACCGGGTCGACGTGATGAGCGTGGAGACGTTGCTTGCCTGAGCAGATGGCGCAGCAAAAGCCGAAACGCTCGTGCACGCGCTTCGCTTGGTCGCTCGTCCAGCGACCAATGTTCTCGCGGTCGGTGCTGACGCCGCCCTTCCAGAAGTTCGAGGCGGTGCCCGAGCGCGCGCTTCGAACTGTGCTGCGCCAGGCTTCGCTGAACTGCCTGGGCTTCTTGAAAGTGCGCCGCGAACCGCGTTGCGCCGCACCCGAAAGCTTGGCTTTTTCAGCGGCGCTGAATTGAAGCCCGTACTTCTGGAGGTACTTTCTGATCGTGTGATACGAAGCGCCGGCGCGTTCGGCGATAGCTGAAAGATCGAGGCCTTCGGCGCGCCGTTCACTCAGCCAGGTCGCGTCTTGATACGCGGGGACGCCGTTGACGGCGAAGGCGGGCGCATCGTCACGCCAAGTGACCCCGCCCTTGCCTACTGCCAGGCGTGTCGCCTGTTCGAGGGTGAACCACCCGTCGGCGGTGAGACAACGGTGGTCCTTCGACATCTTCAGCGCGCGCCCATTTTCGAGCGTGACGCGGAACACTGGCTTAACCCCGCTTTCCCAGACTTTCACGACCTTCGTATGGATAATTTCGCCAGTCTTTTCGTCACACGACCGAAGCTGCATCTCGCGCAGCCGTCCTTGCATACCTACGGTTGCGGTGTGCTCTCGGGTTGCGAATGCCTTCCACGCGCTTCCCGAGACGAAAATCGTCGGTGCCTTGGGATCCCTCGCTGTCGTGCGCCGCGCTTCGAGCGCGCCGTCGCGCACGTAGTTGCGCAACGTTTCCTCGCGTCGATCAACAAGCAGCGCCAGTTGAGGGATGGTGTACTCGCGCTTCGGCTCTAGACGCTCCAGATAGCTTGGCTTCTCCTTCGCCATGGGGTGCTGCGTCCCCTGGTGCCACATGCGATGAAAGTCGCTGATGCTGACGGCGTGGTACTGACGTTTCCCGCGCTTCGCGGCCCCTGGAAGGTCAAACGCGAGTCGCGCGTCCCCTGCCAAGCAGGCCGCTCGATGGCGAATCCACTGACGCGCGATGAACATCGGCATGCAGCAGTGGAACTTCAGCTCGAGCATCTCGCTCGGCGTGGTGTGCAGGTGGCGCCTCAAGTAGCGCAACAGGCCGCGCGTCAGGCTGGCCTTGCGCGTGCCGTAGCCGTAGCTCACGCGCGCCGCGCGCTCGATGCATTCGTCGGTGCCCATGTAGTCGACCAGCGCCACGAAACCGTGGTCGAGCACAGGGAAGTACGCGCCGAGAATCTCCTCGGCACCTGGCGAAACCGGACGCTTGCTGGACATCGGGGCCGAACGTAGCAAACGTCGCGGCTAAAGGCACCGGGGGCCGCAGTTTCGTCGAAGCGCTGTGTCACTGGCAGGGCAGTCCTTGGATGAGGATCACGGTCGACAGGCGGGAGCCGTGCTTGTCGGTGCGCAGGTGTGCACCGACGCCCAGGTTACGCCGGGCAGGCTGGCTGAGCGTGGCGATCTGCTCGAGCTGGGCAAGCTCAACGAGCTCGACGGATTGGCTGCAGGCGGCAGGGCGGCCGCCGTGCAAACGTTCGACCTCGCGTCGTAGGCCGGACGCAATGGCCTGGTCCACACCCGCCTGGTCAGCGCCGCTGGCCCACGCTTCGGCGCCAGCCTGAGCGCCCGCGCGATACACCGGGTCGATGTGCACCGGGGGCAGGTTCTTGGCGAACCGCAGCGCGGCGATGGCGGCTTCTACCTGTGCGGCGGTTTTCGGCAGGCTTTCCGCGGGCGGCCGCCGACCGAATTCGAGGCTCACGATCAGCCCCGTGTCGTGCCTCTGGGCGCCGATGCCGACGTGCGTGAAGTCGGGTCGCAGCATGTTCGTGCGATGCCCGGGGCTGTTCATCAGACCGTCGTGAGCGCTCTCCGGGCTATCGGCCGACGCAATGTTTTCGCCGAAGGTTGTTACTAAGATGCCCGAACGCCGCAGGCGATCTTCGGGTGTGCCGGTACTGGGTGAGACGTGGCTGAAGAAATTGTGGCCGGCCATGTCTTCGGAGTGAGCCAGTGCCATCTCGCGTAGCTCGGCGTCCGGCGCTACCGGTTTCAGGCCCGCCGCGCGCCGCGCGTCGTTCAAGAGCACCAACAGGCGCTGCTCGGCTTCCTCGGGCTCGAGCAGCTTCCCGCGCACGCCGCCAAGCGGCGGCTCTGGTACGCCGACGTATAGCGGCACGTTGGAAAGGATGACGGGCCCGGTCACGCCGTCCCCCATCACTTCGAGCTGGTATTTGCCTGGGGAGGTGAGCGCGAAGGTGACATCCAGGGCGCGGCTCGACGCGCGCTTCTCGTCGACGCTGCCATCAGGCTTGGTCAGGTAAATGTGGCCGAACGTGAAGCGTCCGCCTATTTCACCCTTCAGCGTGACCGCTTGGCTCGGCTCGAACTCGCGTGCGATGGGCTCATAGGCGATCTCCATGGTGCCGAACACCACTGCTGCGGCCCGACCACTGGGCGACAAGCGGATGCCGTAGCGCGTCACCGGCAGGTTCGGCGGGACCTTGGCCAGGGCCTCGCGCCACGACTCCAGCCGCGAGTCGAAGGCGGCGAAGGCCAACAGGGGACCGCCGAAGCCAAAATGGCGGACGGCAGCCTCCACACGGCTGGGGTCGACGCGGTGACTTTGACCCGCTTCCTGAAGCACCCAACTGGCGGTGGCGGCGAGCGCGCCATCCGCTGCCGCGGGTGCGCCCCGCTTGGCGAGCGCGCCCGTGATGTCAGCTTCGAGCTGGGCCACGGGCGGCCCGCCGATCACGCCATCGGGACGCGGCGTCGTGAGGTATTGATCTGCGCCTGCTGGAACGTCGATCGGCTCCGCCGGAAAGTGTCCGGGCACTGCTCCGATCGCCGCGCAACCCATGCCGCCCACGACGACTACCACCAACACCCAGAGCACCCGCCAAAGCATCGCCCGGCACGATAGCGACGATGTGCCGAAAAAGCGATGGTGGGCCAAGCCACTGACGGACGGACCAATCGCGGGCAGAAATCGAAAGATTTGCAGCAGCGGGCCGTGCCTGTACCCAACGATTGTAGACGCCCGCCGCTATTGGGGCTCGTCGGCGGCATCGTAGACGTCATCGACCGTAAGCTCGGCCCCGATTGACTCGAGCGCGACTCGACCGCTCGCCCCCGCTACGACTCGCGTCCAGTCACTATGCGGCGAGCGCGACCACACTTCGATTTCGCGCTCGCCGTGCGACACGGGCACGTATTGTCGGAGCGTGGGAATGCGCTTGTAGTGCTCGACCTTGTGGCCGCGGTCGTGCTCCTCGGTGCTGGGGCTCAGGACCTCGACGATTAGCGTGGGATTCGTGACCGAGTTTGCGTCGCTCGGGTCGCGCGGCAAAACGCGGCAATGGCTGCGTCCCAGCCGCAATTCAGCGAGGCCAAGCCAAGGCTTTCGTGGGCGACTCCGGCCCCCCTGGAACGAGGCACAAATCGCTGCTACACCGCCGTCCCATGCGCATCTGTTTGCTTGGAGCCACTGGTCTGGTCGGGCGCGAGTCGCTCGACTTGGTTGCGCGCGCTTGGCCGGGCGCGACGCTTTCCTTATTCGCGAGCCGTGATCAAGAGCTCAAGCACGGCGGCAAGACGTACCAGGTCGACGCGGCGTCGAAGCTCGAGGACGAGAGCGCGCCCAAGGGAGAGCTAGCGCTCGTGGCGCTGGATGACGACCACAGCAAACGCTACGTGCCGCGGCTGTTGGCGCTCGGTTACCGCGTCGTCGACAAGAGCAATACCTACCGCGCCGATCCCAAGGTGCCGCTGGTCGTTGGCGGCGTGAACTCGATGCGCGTCGACGAAACGGTGCGGCTAGTCGCGAACCCTAACTGCACCACGATTCCGCTGACCTTGGCGCTCGCTCCGCTGCAAAAGGAGTACGGCCTCGAAAACGTAACCGTGAGCACCTACCAGGCGGTCAGTGGCGCCGGCATCGCGGCGCTGGATTCGTTCCTGCAAGCGAGTAAGCTCGGCTACGCTGAGCAAGATCGCCTGGGCAGTGTCTTCGATCCGAAGGCGTACGCGGGCAACACCGTGCCCCACAACGGCGGCACCGACGACAGCGGCTTCTCGGCTGAAGAGCGCAAGCTGATGTTCGAGGCCAAGAAGATCCTCGAGCTGCCCGAGCTCGGTGTCAGCGCGCAATGCTGTCGCGTCGGCGTCGCGGTCGGTCACTATGAGAACGCGTGGGTGACGTTCGGCAAGCAAGTCTCGGTCGAGCGCATCGCGGCCTTGCTCGCCGACAAGGCCCAGGCGCCGTTCGTGACGTTCCTGCCGGGCGCTGCTGGCGACGGTTTGTCGGCGTTGTCGTCGGTCGAAGATCGCGACCGCGCGCTGGTCGGTCGTTTGCGCCCCGACACCCGCGACAAGACCGGTCGCACGCTGTGCATCACGGTCGTCGGCGACAACTTGCGGCTCGGCGCCGCGACCAACGCGGTGCGGGTCGCGAGCCGCTGGTTCAAATCGAGCGATCCGGAGCTGCAGGCCTAGGCCAAGTTAACCAATGCGCATCGGGGGCTTGCTCGCTTGCTCGCTGGGCGTGGCGCTGAGCTGCTCGCGAGCCGTGCCCCGGGCGCCGGCCGGCGCCGCCGTCCGGGCCGTCGCCGTCGCGGGCGCGAACAAGGCTGCTCCGGCGCCGCGGCTATTTCCGCCCACCCACGGCGCCGGCACGACCGAGGCCGGCGTCGAGCACGATGGTTCGCGGCGCGTGCTCGCCTTTGGTTTGCGCGTGGTCGAGCACCCCGACGGCTCGCTCGACGTTGGCGATGAGCTGTTGCCGGCTGCGCGCGGCGCCAAATTCCTGGAGCTACCGACGCGGCTTGGTGGCGGCTTCCTGTTTTGGATCATCTCTTCGAGCGGTACGCTGATCTATCGGTCGAGGACGTGGACCGCGGCGCTCGAGCCGCTCGCCCAGCTCGACTTCGAAGTCGAACGGCTGGTACCCGGCTTCGATCGCTTGTTGATCTTGCCGCGCCGCGACGCTGACTATCGGGCCCTCGATCTCGAGAGCGGGCAGCCCGTTCCGCCGCTTGGGTTGCCGGTGGCGCCGGTGTATGGCTCGATGGCGTTCGTCGACGGTTGGTTCGGCGCCGTCCAGGTCCCGTTGCGAGGGGTATTGCTCAGCTTCGACGCGGGTGCCAGCTGGCATCCGCTGCCGTTACCGGTGACGAGCTTCGAGCCGGCGGGTGAGGCGCTTTCGCTGGCCACGGCGAACGGCGACTACTCGCTCAGCGCGCGCGGTGAGCTGTCCCACGTGGGCGAGCGTGATGAAGCCAAGGTCAGCGAAGCCGCACGTGCGGAGTTGGCACGGCTGATCGCCGCGCGCGACGTGGGCCCAGACCACGGCGCCGATTCGCTGCTCGAAATCGCGACTTTGAGCGGCTTTCCCGACGGTCACGGCAGCGCGTTCGTCGCCACCGCCGGCAGCCTGTTCAAGATCGCGCTCGAGAACGGCCGCGTACTGGCGCGTCGTGAGCACGCCTACGTTGGTGCGGCCGAGTGCTCGGGCGTGCGGCTCGGCACGGGCGTCGGCTTCGTCTGCGGCCAAGGCCAAGAGCTAACGCGCGTCTACCGAGTCGCCGAGCCGTTTCAGCTGGAGCTAGTGCGTGAGCTGATCGGCGCACGCGTCGTCAGCGACAGCGCGAACGGCGCGCTGGTGATTCACGGTGGCTGTGGCGCGCGCGGAGGCGCGCAGGAGCATTGCATCTTGCCGGTGTCGGGCACGCCGTACGAGGTCCGCACCGGCAGTGAGCGCGAGCGTGTCGTCGCGCTGGCGGATGGCCGCGCGGCGGTGTTGACGCCGCCCTCCGCCCGGAGCGCGGGCGCGCTCACGCTGTGGAAACGCGGCGTCGCCCAACGTCTGCCGTTGGCGGTGACGCGCAATGAGCCGCGTTACAAGAAGCTGCTGGAGCAAGGCGTCTGGCTCGACGGCATGGTCGAGGCCAAGCCGAGCGTGCTGTCGGGGTGGATCGTGGGCGCGGGACCGTTCGCGGGCTTCGAGGTCGCGCTCGACGGCAAGCTCACGCTGCGGCGCGTGCAAGACAACGCCAATCACGCGCTGTTCGCTGGCGCGCACGCGCTGGTTCTGGGCGAAAACGGCCTAGGTTCCGAGACCACCGACGGCGGCGTCGAGTGGCAGGGCGTCGAGCTGCCGCCGGAGATCGACTTGAAGGCGGCGCGCGCGGTGGGCTTGCGCCAAGGGTGCTCGGCGGTCGGCTGCGGTTTCGCTGGTTTCACGCGCGTCGGCTACTTCGACGGGCGCGCGGCGCGCAGCCTGGCCGCGCCCGCCACGCCACCGCGTGTCAGCTTCCCCGGACCGGGCGGCTCGCGCTGGTTTTTGCACTGCGCCACGACCGGCGAGCTGAGCGCGCCCGCGCTGCCTTTCCGACCCGCTACGCCCGTCAGTGGTCGACGCCTGCGACGTTCTCCGGTCGCGCCGATCGGCGCCGCGAACGACGAGGTCGACCTGCCGCCGCTGTCGCCGTTCTTGGAGCAGCCGCCGCCGCAACTGTCGGACAATTTCGAGGGCGTCGACGCTGGCACCGAGCCTTCCGGCGTGCAGGTGCGCATCTACGCCTACGGGCCGCGCGGCGGAGACTGGAGCAAGGTCTCCTCACTCAGCATCGCCTTCGCGGACCGCTTCAGCGTAAAGCCTGGAGTTCACTTCAGTGCCAACGGGCGTAGCCCTTGGCCCGATGTGACCAGCGCCGCGGACGCGCTCGGCGCCGAGCCCAGCACCAACGCCGCCGGGTTGGCGGCGGCGCTCGACCCCTCGGGCACTTCGGGCGCGCTCCTGCTCAGCTCGCGCGGCAGCGTGGATCTATTCGTGTTCGAGGCCGGGCGCGTGCCGCTTCACATTCCGAACGTCGGCCGGCTCGGCATGGCGATGCGGACGTCCGGCGTGGTCAAGACGAAGGCCGGCGTATTCATTGGATCTTACGACGAGAGCGCGCGCGCCTTCCGCGTCTATCGCGTGGTCGGGCAGGACTTGGAGGTCGCGCTCGAAGTGACCGATATTCCACCGCCTCGCGGGGCGAACGCGGAGCTCGTGCGCAGCGCGGCCGGCGACGCCTTGGCGGTTTGGGTGCGTAGCACCGGCTGGTTTATCCACCCCGTGGACCTCGAAAACGGCGTCGTGGACGCGCCCTACGTGGTCACACCCGCCCAACTCTCGAGCATGCCTCCGGTCTGTGTCGACGGGGCCGAGGGGTTTTTGCTGACCGGAGCAATCACCCCCGATGCTGGCGCGGAAGCTCCCGCCGGGATCACCCTGCGCGGTTTCGAGGGGCGCTTTCGCGTCTCTTCGCTCGGCGTGTGTGTCGATGTGCTCGCAGCCCAGGGCGAGGCGGCGGCGACGGTCAAGCTGGGTACGCAGGCCGCGACGACGCTGCGCGCGACTGGCCGCCCGACCGTCACGGCCACGTTGACGGAGCGAAAACCGCTGGGGCGCCGCGTCGAGCTGCGCTGCTCGAATTGAGATACGCGCGTCTCAATCCGACGTGGGTCTCACCCCGAGAAGTTAAGAGATGTGGCGGACCCTTGCGCGCTTGCGACGCGGGGCAACGATCGGTTTTTTTCGCGGATTACCTGCGCGTACATACCGAAAATGCGGCCGTTGGTTTGGTTCGTGATCGGGCAATTCTAGATTTAGGGGTTTGATTTTCCCGAGGCCTGCTGCTACTACATTCGGGTCCGCGCAGAGTGAGGCTGTCCCCCCCCCGGCCCCTTTGCGCGGACACTGTTTTGTCCCCCGTAAGCTGCGGCGCAGACAAAAACGAGTCAGCGTCTGTGTCGTTCGGACCCGGGCAAACCGACGCACGTGGTGCCGCGCGTCTAACTACGATCGAGCTTCTTCGCCATGGCTTCGCCCAGCTCGATCGCACGCTTGGTCGCGCTGTCGACGGCGTCGATCAGCGTGCGGCGGATTCCGCCGCTTTCGAGCGTGTGCAGCCCGGCGATCGCGGTGCCGCCGGGGCTGGTCACCATGTCCTTGAGCCGACCGGGATGTTCGCCGGTTTCGAGCAACAGCTTTGCGGAGCCGTACACCGTCTGCGCGGCGAGCAAGAGCGCGGTGTCGCGGTGCAGGCCCACCTTCACGCCGCCGTCTGCCAAGGCTTCGATCATCACCATCACGTAAGCCGGGCCGCTGCCCGAGAGCCCCGTCACGGCGTCGATTAGCGATTCGTCCAGCACGACCGAGCGCCCGATCGCGGCGAACAGCGCTTGCGTGACG
The DNA here is from genome assembly GCA_038230915.1 of Polyangiales bacterium. Lineage (GTDB taxonomy): Bacteria > Myxococcota_A > Polyangia > Polyangiales > Polyangiaceae > PMG-095. The sequence continues at coordinate 21,939 of JBBRMI010000111.1, forward strand.
TCAATGTCTTCTTGCGTGGCGCGCGAGCCCGGCGCAATACCGGTGGCTCCGGCCAGCGCGATCGCCGGGGTGTTGGGCATCGCTCGCACCACGCGCACGTGCTCGGGCAGGCGCGCTTCCAAGGAACGAATCGGGACGCCCGCCGCGATTGATACCAACAGCGTGTCGGGTGCGAACGCGTCGGCCATCTGATCGAGCACGCGGTCGATGACTTGCGGCTTGACGGCCAGCACCACCAAATTCGACACCGCCGCCAGCTCGCGATTGTCGCTGAAGGTCTTGATGCCGTACTTGACCTCGAGCTCTTTCAGGTGATCAGAGCGCACATCACTGGCGACGATCTGGTCGGCGGTGACGCTCTTCGAAGCCAACAGACCGCGGATCAGCGCGCCCGCCATGTTGCCGGCGCCGAGCATGCCGATGCGTTGAGATTTCATGCCGCGACGCTAGTGCCGTGTCTCATCAGTCGCAATCTTCGATTGGGCGGCGCTAACTTATCAAGCTCAGGCGAGCCAGGACTTCGCGTAGCTCGGGCGCGTTGCCGGCACCGTAAACCCGCTCCGGCAACCTGCGCTCTCGGTGGCGCTGGTCGAACCATACCGCGCTGGCAGCGGCACCCACTGCACCGAGGACATCGGCTTCCCAAGCGTCGCCGACGTGTAAGAGCTCGTGGGTCACTACCCCGAGTGCGTCACAGGCGTGCGCGAAGATCCGCGCGTCCGGCTTGTCGATGCCGAGCCGCCCCGAATCGACCACGACGTCGAAGTCACGCGACCAGCCCAACTCGTCGATCAGCTCCGCCAGGTGGCCTTCCGAGTTAGAAATAATCGCGATCGGCGTGCCGGCGCGTTTGAGCTCGCGCACCAGCTCGATCATGCCCGGAATCGGCCGCCGCCACAGGTTGTGCCGCGGCTGCTCCTGCCACAGCCACGCGCCCAGCTCGGCGCTCGCCTCCGGCGGCACGCCGCCGCCGGTTAGCTGCGCCTCGATCATCGCGCGCCAGGCCAGCGCATGACCTTCGTTCTTCTTCGCGCCGTAGATGTCCCAGGCGTGTTTGCTGTTCGCGGCGGCGGCTCGGGCGTCGAACGTCGCGCCGCGTTCCCGCACGCGCCGCGCCAGGAATTCGAAATCGAGCTCGGCCAACGTCTGGCCGAAATCGAAGCCAAGCGCCCTCATCCGAACAAGCCCCGCAGTTTTTCTAGAAAGCCTTGCTGCTGCGGCTGCACGTCTTCGCCCAGCTCGCGTCCGAGCTCCTCGATCAGCTCGCGCGCGCGCGGCGTGAGGCGCGCCGGGATCTCGACTGCCACCTCGACCAGTTGATCGCCGCGCCCGCTGCGCAGCCGATGTTCGACGCCACGGGCACGCACGCGCAGCACTTGGCCGGGTTGCGTGGACGGCGGCACGCGCAGCTTGATCTTGCCTTCCAGCGTCGGCACGTCGATTTCCCCGCCGAGCGAAGCTTGCACGAAGGTGATCGGCACCCGGCAGACCACGTCGTCGCCGCTGCGCCGAAAGAATGGGTGCGGCAGCACCTCAATCAACAGCTCCAAATTGCCGGGCAGCCGATCAGGCTTGATGCGGTGCCCGCCTTGATCGACCACGCGCGTGGCGCCGTGCTCGATACCGGCCGGCACGTCGACCTTCAGCACGCGCTCCGCCGTCATCAGCCCTTTGCCTCTGCAAGCGCTGCACGGTGTCATCGGTAGGGAGCCGCTGCCTTTGCAGCGGGAACAAGCGCGCTCCATCGCCAGCGGGAACAGCGCTTGCTGGAAACGCACACGACCGCGACCGCCGCAGGCCGAACAGGTTTCGACGCGCGTGCCCGGCTCACCGCCGTTGCCGTGGCACGTGCCGCACGTATCGGCCCGCTGGTAGCGCAGCTCTTTGCTGGCGCCGAGAGCCGCCTCTTCGAACGTGACCGCAAGCGGCATGCGCAGATCTCCGCGATCCCCACCGCGAAAGCCGAATGCGCCCAAGATGTCGCCGAAGATTTCGTCGAGACCGCCGAAGTCCACGACGTCACCCACCCCGCCGCCGCGGCCGCCGGCTTGGAACGCGGCCGGACCGTAGCGGTCGTAGGCGCTGCGTTTGTCGGCGTCCGACAAGATCTGGTGCGCCAGGTTGATCTCGGTGAAGCGATCTTGGGCCGACGGGTCACCCTGGTTCTTGTCCGGGTGGTGCTGAATCGCGAGTCGCCGAAAGGCGGCTTTGATGTCGGCTTCGGCGGCGTCGCGGCCGAGACCGAGTACTTCGTAGGGATCGCGCACTTCGGAAACCGTGGTGGTAGAGCCGGGTAGGTGAGAAGCGGCAAGCCGGCGCTTACGCCATAGCATGGCCGTTTCCGGGGGCCATCGGCTTGGCCCTTCCCGGCGTGGTCCCGGGCGGCTACCTTACGCGGTCGGGCCTGCTCGCGAGCCCTTTCCCTCGATGACCACCGAAGACGACAGGCGGATCGCCTACCGAGCTCCGATCGAGCTCACGGTCGAGTACAAGCGTCTGAACACGTTCTTTGCCGACTACACGCGCAACATCTCGCGCGGCGGCACGTTCATCGGCACCGACAAGCCGCTCAAGGTCGGTACCGAGTTCGTGTTCGCGCTCGGCATCCCGCACATGGCCGAACCGTTGCGCCTGCGCGGCAGAGTCATCTGGACCACCGATACCGAAGACGCCACCAAGGCCAACCCGGCCGGCATGGGGATCGAATTTCAGTACGACGAGGGCGAGCGCGTCGAAAAAGAAGCCGCCGTCGAACGGCTGATGTCGTCGGAGCTCGGCGAGCACCTTGCGACCAAGCTGCTTGGTCGCAAGCCGCAGCTCTGATTTTCGTGCGCTCCAACGGGGGCGACCGACTACTTATTCAAACCGATCGATTTTCTTAGGGTTACAGAGATTCCCTGTCGATGAGTTCGCGTACCTCTCGCATTCTTTCGGGCGGCTCCCTGCTGCTGACAGCGCTTGGCTACCCGGCCGCTGCGCACGCCGCGGTCGCGTGGACGGCTACGTTCGAGCAGGGCGATGCGTCGGAGTGGATGCCCGGAACCAATCCGAAGGGACCCGACGGCGTGCGCAAGAACTTCGAGGTCTTGAGCGAGCAGGTGTATCGCGGGAAATTCGCCGGCAAGATCACCGTGCACCCGGACGACTTGTTAGGTCAGTACAAGCAAGACCGCGTCGACATTCAGCACCAAAGCACGCTGACTGACGAGGGCAAGAACATGTGGATCTCCGGGCACTACATGATGCCCGCCGACGCCAAGGTTCGAAACGAGATCGCGTTCTTCGAGTCGAACGTGAGCTTTCAGAACGTGATGGATTTTTGGGTCGACGCCAAGGTCGGCGGCGGCACCACGATCAACTTTGGTACCGGATTTTTGGGCGCGAACAAGCTGTGGACTGCCGACTTTACGCAAGGCGTCTGGCACCAAGTCGGTATCCACGTGCTGTGGTCGACGAACGCGCAGACCGGCTCGGTCGACGTTTGGTTTGACGGTCAGCAAGTCGTCACCGCCGCCAAAGCCAAGACGAAGGCCGACGGCAACACGCTGTTCTTCCAAACCGGCTTGCATCGCAAAGATCCGGCCAACTTCGACGACACCATCTACTTCGACGAGTTCATCGAGGCCGACACGCTCGCCGACGCGAAGATCGCTGCGCCCAGCGCGGAGCCGGCCGGTGCTGGCAGCGGCGCTGGTGGCATGGCTGGGGCCGCTGGCGCGGCGGGCGGCTCAGCAGCAGGCGCGGGCGGCAGCGGCAGCCCAAGCGGCGGCAGTGGCGGCAACGCGACCGCCGGCACCACAAGCGTTGCCGGCAGCGCGAGCGGCGGTGCCCCGAGCGGCACCGGCGGCACTCCGAGTCTGCCCAGCGCCGGAACGCCGAGCGGCGCCGGCACGGCGACGTCGTCGGATTCGTCCGGGTGCTCACTCTCGCGACCGACGGATCAAGACGCGATGACGATACTGGTCGGCTTGATCAGCCTCACCAGCTTCGTACGGCGTCGTCGCGTCCTTTGACGAGCGAGATTTTTTCACAGGGAGATCGTGAGATCGGGAGGGCGAGAATTTTGGCGTCGCGCCGATTTCGATGGTGCGTTGAATTGTTCGTCTTATGAAACGACGCGATTGTCGGAACAAATCTGCGCCCAATCTGATCTCATTCCGATCTCCCGATCTCCGGATCTCCCTGTGAAAAAATCTCGGATCGCTCGTTTTGGCCTGGGGCCGCTACGTGAGCTTCTGCGAGTAAGGGCGCGCGAAAGAACAAGTCGATCGAATGTGGTCGATTGGGGATCGACAGGATCGCGCCGACATGATCTACGTTTGCGGTGGACGCCGAGAAGCTCATCCGGCGAAAGTGGCGCCTGCTGACGGCGACGATGGATGA
>JBBRMI010000112.1:0-25881 GCA_038230915.1 Polyangiales bacterium
ACGGAGAACCAGGCTGGCTCGTCCTCTACCGCGGGATGCAAACCCTCCTCACCTACGAGGTCGGCTACGTCGCCGGCCTCGAGGCCCGAAAGGGTCACTAAACTTGTGCGGTATCGACAGACGGGCACGGGCACGGGCACGTTTACGGGGATCCAGAATTCAGGGACACGCCCTAACCCCTGACCCCTCACCACTAACCCCTTCAAGCGCAGAAGCCTCTGTTAGGCTCACACCATGGGCTTCAACAGGCGCAGCCTCTCGTTCGTCGTTGTCGGTGCTCTGATTGCCGTCCCGCTCGGTTGCTCGAGCAGTGATGCGCCAGCCGACGCGGGCACTTCGGGCAAAGGCGGTACCGCCCAAACCAGCGCGGGCGCAAGCGCTGTCGCCGGCAACACAAGCACGACTGCGGGTGCTTCGGCGGGCGGGCAAACGGGCGCGGGCGGCAGCAACGCGACCGCCGGCAACGGCACCGCAGGCGCTATCGCCAACGCAGGCAACAGCAGCGGTGGCGTGAGCGTGGGCGGCATGAGCGGCGGCGGCGCCAACACGGCCGGCTCCGGCGGCACGAGCGCCGCAATGGCCAGCCCCGGCTGCGGGATGGCAGCCGGGCAGGCGCTGAACAGCTGGGTCGAGCAACCCAAGCTCAACGTCGCCGGAACGGATCGCCAATGGTGGGTGTGGCTGCCGACGAACTACGATCCAAAAAAGGCGTACCCGCTGGTGTTCAACTTCCACGGTTGCAGCAGCTCCGACAACATCGTGCCGATGAACAAAGTGACCGGCGACAAAGCGATCTTGGTTCGCGGCACGGGCATCTCCGCTGGCGTGTGCTGGGACGCCAGCGCCGCCGGCAACGACGTGAAGTTCTTCGACCAAATGCTGGCCGACGTGATCGCGAAACGCTGCGTCGATACGACGCGCGTGTTCGCGACCGGCTACAGCAGCGGCTCGTGGCTGGTGAACACGCTCGACTGCGAGCGCGGCGACAAACTACGCGCAACCGGCAGCGTCTCGGGCGGCACCTACGGCGACAAGAGCAAGTGCAAAGGCAAGTACGCGCGCATCTTCATTCACGACCAAGACGACACCACCAACGCGATCAGCGCTGGTGACGACAAAGAGCTGCCGCGCCTCGTCACCGCCAATCACTGCATGCCCAAATCCGACACCAACCCGGTGATGGAAGCGCCCGCCCCGTGCGCCCGCTATCAAGGCTGCGACGCCGGGTTCCCCGTCATCTGGTGCCAAACCTCGGGCAAGCAGCACGACCGCCAAGATGCTCTCGCGCCCGGCGCCTTCTGGGGTCTGTTCTCGTCGCTGTAACTGAGCGCCGCGACAGCTGATAACTCAGCTGGCCAAACGGCCGACTACTGACCGCCATTTCGCAACTGCCACGGTGCGTCGTCGCGACCCAACGACGACACGATTGCCGAGAATTCCATGGAAACCGCTGGGCGCGGTAATAAAGGGTCTGCTACTAGGCCCCGGCTGATCCGCGTGAAGAGATGCGGACATACAGAGGCACGAAAAAATGCCAGAAGCGCAGGTGTGGTTTTGAAGATCCAGACAGCCGCTCTCCCTAAGTCCCGCGTGCGCCCAGAACCCACGTCGAGTCGCGAAATGATGGAGAGTCGATGAACTATCGGGCGATCGGAGCCTTGGGAATTTCGCTGGCCTTGTTCAGCGTGCACGCGCGCGCCCAAGACGACGAAACCGAAACAGAAGAGCCCGCCAAGGCTGGCAGCGCGAGCAAGACCGGGGGAGCGACCGCCAGCCAAGCGTCAGCTGGTACCTCCACCAACGCCGAGGTCAAAGCGAATGCGTCGGCCAAAGTGCCGGTGCCCAGCGCGCCCGCGGATGAAACTTCCGCTGCCACCCCTGAAGGCGGCGCCGCCGAGCGTCCGCCCGTTTACGGCAAGCGCGGTGACTGGAACATCAACCCTTACGGTTACGCACGCTTCGACGCGATCGAAGACTCGACACAGTCTTTCGACGACGGCATTCAGCCTAACCTGATCGCTCGCGTCGGTACTTACCGTGGCGATCACCGTCGGGCCACGTTGACCGCCCGCGACTCGCGACTCGGCGTCTTCATTGGTGCGCCGCCGTTCCAGGGCATCAAGACTTCAGGCCAAATCGAGCTAGATTTTTACGGTCTGCAGGTGTCGGACGCCAAGAAGCACGACCAAGTCGTGTTCGGTCCGGTGCGCATCCGGCACGCCTACCTGAAGCTGGAAACCTCGGTACTCGATGTGATCGCGGGCCAGTATTACGACGTCTTCGGTTGGGGCAGCTATTTCTATCCCGCAACTGTCGCGTACCTCGGCGTTCCGGGTGAAATTTACCATCGGAATCCGCAGCTGCGTCTCGAGAAGAAGCTGCCCGCGGGTCAGCTCGAGATTCTGGCGGCGGCCGCCGCCGTGCGCCCCGGTCAGCGTGACGCGGGTGGCATTCCCGACTTCGAAGGCGGTTTGAAAGTCGCTTACTACGGTTGGACTGGTATCGCGACGCCCGGCTTCGGCCGTCCCAGCGTCGTTCCGCTTTCGTTCGGCGTGTCAGGCGTGTATCGCCATTTCGAGGTGCCGGAGTTCCGTGGCGAGCCCGGCTCGGAGGCTCACACCGCCAACGGCTATGGCGTCGCCGCCCAAATCCTCTTGCCCGTGGTGCCCGCCAAGACGGTCGAAGATAAGAGCAACGCGCTCACCATCACCGGCGAGGGCAGCATCGGCACCGGCATCGCCGAGCTCTACACCGGCATGGACGGCGGATCGCGCTTTCCGTTGCTTCCCAACCCGACGATGGCCAACCCTGCCCTCGTCTACCCGCAGAATATTGATCCTGGGCTCGTAACCTACGATCGGAATTTCGAGATCAAGAGCATCAACTGGAAAGCTTTCGTGGCGGGGCTCCAGTATTACCTGCCAATCGGCAACGGCCGCGTATGGGTCTCCGGCATCTACTCGCGCACTTGGTCGGACAACATCAAGAAGCTGACCCCGCAAGCGAGCTGGGGCGGCATCTTCACCAAGATGGAATACATCGACGCCAACCTGGGCATGGAGATCACGCCAGCCGTCGCGCTTGGTTTGTCGTTCCAAACGGTCAAACAAACGTTCGCCGATGTTTCCGCTCCAACGCCGGTTTTCGGCGCTAGCGGCACCATGGGCGTGCTCGGTGTACCGACCATCCCCGGCACCGGCGGTGTAGCGGCCCACGCCCGAAACAATCGCGGCCAGCTCAGCATGGCGCTGTTCTTTTGATGACTCGGAGCAACCAAGCCATGACGAACCATCCAACGACCCGCTCGCAAGCCCCCTTGGTCGCGTTGTGCGGCCTGTTCGCGGCACTGACCAACGGTTGTATGCAGGAGCCAGCGTGCCCAGCGCTCGGCGATTGCGGCGGACCGCCACCGAGTGGCGGCTGGGTGCTCAGCCCGGGGCATGCGTCGTGCTTCGAAGATCTGTACGTTGCGCCCAAAGATACGCGCGTCTACGGCGGAGAAGTGCCGACCGCCAGAAATGCCCCCATCGAGCCTGCGCTCTTTGACTGGTGCGATCTCCTCGTCACGAGTGGCGGCCCAAACATTCAAGCAAAGTCCGGTGCATTTATCTACGAGAGCGGACCTATCGGTCGAACCTCGTTATCGTACACTCCCGATCCTAACAATCCGATGGTCGGCCGCTTCACGCTCGGAACCACCCGCACCGGCACGTACACCCTCGACTTCCCAGCGGTGTGCATGCGCGAGTTCGGAGCAATGGACGGGCGCCAGGCGCTTGACTCCGAGGGTAAGCCGGTAGGGCCGCCGACCAACGTGTGCAAACAGCTGGAGCCGCAAGTTGCCGCCGCCGGCATCGGTGAAGGTTCCTACCCGAACGTGTTGTGCGAGCCGAACCCGGTCGATCTGGCGGGCTGCCTTTGTGCCTTTGACGTCTCCGAAACGGGGGGCAGCTCAGGCGCTTATCAGATTCTTCCCGATCGTAAGACCATCATGCATTTGCCGACCGGAAATTTTCCGCAGAAGGCTACCTACTGCAACAAGGGAAACACGCTCGAGCTCACGGGTGCCGAGGGCGCCTACCTGTTCGGTGTTAAAGGCTTACGCACGATGAATCTTGCCGCCGCGCGAGTTGACCCCTGCATGGACGGCGCGCAAGGCGGCGACGAGACCGGCGTGGACTGCGGAGGCGCTTGCCCCATGGCCTGTCCGGCAGCGCCCGCCCCACTCTAGCCCTCGAAGCGACCCGGCCGTTGCGACGACACGGCGACGGCTCTACCAGCGAAAAAGCCTCGACGCGCAGCGCCATGGCCTTTTTCATTTGCGCGCTGGCTTACTTCGGCGCCAGGGGGGGCGCCGAAAACAGCCCGATGAATTTGGGGAACGCCGGCAACACCACCTGCTCATGGCTGCCGTGATTCCCGCCCGGCAGCGCGCAAACCACCAGTGGGTAAAGCGGATCGCAATTCTTGATCCGCTTACACACGTTGGCTGCTTGACCGCCACCGATCGGGAAATCATCGAACTGCGCGCTGGCGTAGTTCTGCTGAACGCACTTGTCGACTTTCATGGCTCGGTCGATCGCGACGATATTGCCCGCGAAGGGGTTGGTCATGTCGTCGACTTCGTGAACCCACATGCCGGCCATCCCGGCCTGGGTGCAGGTAGGCACGAAGGCGGGGTCTACCGGTAGGCCGCCCGTGTTGGGCAACACACCCCGTACAGGGCGCTTGGCGTCGCCGGCGTACTTGCAGCCAAGCTCGTTGGAGAACCAGGAACCGCTGCTGTTGCCTGCGCTGAACACGCGGTTGCGATCGAAGGAGAGCTGCTCATTCAGCTTGTCGTAGAGGAGCTCGTAGAACACCCAGTCCATCGAGTCGTCACCCTCTTTGTCGTCGAAGCAATTTTCTCCAGGGTTGCTCCCGTGGGCTTCGATTCGGGACGGCTGAACGCCAACCCGAATGATCGTGTTCAGGAACGCGGCGTCGAATTGGTACAGGCTGGTCGCGCTACCGCCGCAGCCGGGCCCCTCGAACATCAGCGGGTAGCTCTTGTTTGGGTCATAAGCAGTCGGCAAGCTGACCTTGAAGACGCGGTCGAGCATCCACGGTCCACAAACGTGGGTAACCTTGTCCTTAAGCGTGGCGGCACAGTCAGCCGCCTTGACACCCATGGTGGCGAGGGTAGTCGTCGTAGCGATAGGGCCGGCCGGTTTGCCGTAGCCGTCGCTCTTCCAAACCTTGGTGATGTCGCCGCCGGGTGCCGCGCCGCCCGTGCCGCCCGTCCCGGTGCCTGCTGCACCAGCAGTCGTCGGCTGACCGCCCGCGCCCGTGGTGGTCCCGCCACCGGTGCCCGCACCAGCCGTGCCGCTGACGCCGCCGCCCGCAGCGCCAACACTACCAGCCGTCCCGGTCGCGCCGCTGGCGCCGGCAGTCCCGGGAAGCATCGCCCCTGTGCCTGCTGTCGTCATGGTGAAGGGGTTGCTGCCCGTGTTGTCGGCGGTTGAGCAGCCATGAAGGGCGGCGACGCCTGCGCCGAGAACAAGGAGCACGAAATTGGAAGTTGCTAAGGTTCTCATCTCTGTCTGTTCTCGTTTCTTGGGCGGCGAGCACCATTTCATGTCGGGACACATTCCGTGTCGGCCGCCATTGCTGACGCCTTACGTTCGGCGTTGCTCTTACAGGGAGTGTCAGGGACACGGCGTTGTGTGCCGACAATCGTCAGGGATTGTTCGAGAATGGCCCCACTTGGCCGAAATGTACATGGCGCAGCGCGCTGTGTTCGCAGGTTTAGCGCAGCTGATGCGTGTCGCTCTAGTCGCCTGAGCCGGGCAGTTAAGGGGGCTCCACCGCTCGTTGTCAGCGTGGATTACGCTCGGCCCGCATCGCGGGCACCGTATCGTTGAAAAATTCCAGATTGTCGACCGTGAGCTCGGCGGCATAAGGCATCTCACCGTCTTGCCATTCGAAGGACCACTGCAGCGCGATCAAATGGGAGCCGTCGGTCGTGGGCGTCGGCAAGCCGGCTTTGAATGCGCTCCACGAAACGGAATGCAGCGTTGGCTCGGTGGTGGACCGGTCACGTGACCACCGGCGGACGGCTCGAGCGGAAAAATTGCTATGAAGCGCCGATGGGTCGTTTTCCGTTTCCGCAGAACCAGCGCCTGGTCGGCTGCATCTACCCGACCAACGCCGCCGCCGACGACGCGCGCCTGGCGTTCGCGCGCTTTCACGACGACATCGTGACCGCCGACGGTGCGCGCGGCTTCTTGCGCACTCGCCGCCCCGACACACCCGACGGCGTGCCGAACAGCACCGTCTCCGAAGGCATCGCCTACGGCATGATCATCGCGGTCATGTTCGACGACCAGCCGCTGTTCGATGCGTTCTGGCAGTACGCGCTTTGCTTCCTCAACTCGAACGGATTGATGAGCTGGTACGTCGCGCCCGACGGCTCGCAAGCGCTCGGCCGCGGCGGCGCAACCGACTCCGACGAGGACATGGCGTGGGCGCTGGTGATGGCGCACCGGCAATGGGGCGGCCAAGGTTCGCTCGGCGAGACGTACCTGAGCCATGCACAGCGCCAGATCGATCGGCTGTGGCAATTCGAGATCGATCACCGCGCGTTCGCCGGCATGCTCTTGCCGGGCGACGAATGGCGCGGCCAAAACGTGTTCAACCCTTCGTACTTTGCCCCGCACCAATACCGCTTATTTGGCGAAATTTCCGGCAACCGCGCGGGTTTCGCGCGAGTCATCGACCGCGGTTACGCGATCGTCGCAGCATCGCTGAACACGACCAGCGGCAATGCCGACAACGGCCTGGTGCCGGCTTGGTGCGACGCCGCCGGTACTCCGGTCGAAGCGTTTCCGGGCGCGATGACCAATTACCAGACCGATTCGGCACGACTGCCATTTCGGCTCGGGCAAGACTTCGCGTACCACGGCGATGCGCGCGCAAAAGACTACTTGGCCAAGGTCAGCCGGTTCTACGCCGCGCTGGGTGCCGATCAGATCGGCGATGGCTACGAGCTGTCCGGCAAGCCCGCGCCCGACCCGCGCACGACTCAGCCCAATCCGGGCTCAGCCGTGTTCGTCGGTTGTGCGGCCGTCGGCGCGCAACACGACGCGCGCTACCAAGCCTTCGTTGACGCCGCCTACGCCCGCGTCCGAACCGGGAAATTGCTGGCGCGCAGCCGCTACTACAACCACTGCTGGACCGTGCTGTCGCTCTTGATGTTGACGGGAAATCTCGTCGAGTATCCGGACGGGTGAGGCTGGCCGGGTGACGCCACGAAAGCTTCTGCGATTCGGGCTGCGGCGCACCCATTCATCACATTTATGGTTGCTGCCGCGCTGCTGCCTCTGCTGCCTGCTTGCAGAAGCTCACGTGGCGAAGCCAGGCAGCGTCGTCTGGCTCGAGATTTTTTCACAGGGAGACCCGGGAGATCGGGAGTGGTGCGAGCCCAGAGTTTTTAGGTTCGCGCTGCCGCCCGTGAACCTGGGAGGTCATTGAGACTTACGTCACTCCTGCTTGCTCCAAGGAAATATTTTTTCTTTCGGTCCTCCGAAAGAAAAAATGCGCTCTTCCTCGCATGACTCCCGATCTCCCGATCTAGGAAGAAACTGGCGGCGACGCGCCCCAGCGATACCCGTTTCATCCCATCAGGGCGGCGGCTCCTGCCGCCATCCGGGACTCCCTGTGAAGATTCAGGGGCCCGCGAAACGACAGGCTAGAACACGATTGCCCGAAGGGTAATCACGAAGGCATGCGCGGCGGGTTTGCCCGGAGACGACACGGAAGCTTCTGCGATTCGGGCTGCGGCGTGGCAGCCCGATCAGCCCTTGAGCTTGCGCGCGCTGGCGAGCTGGACGCACAGCGTGACGACTTCGATCGCGGTTTCGACTTGTGAAACCGGCGGCAGTGAAGGCGCGACGCGGATGTTGCGGTTGCGCGGATCTTTACCGAGCGGAAACGTGGCTCCGGCTGGCGTGAGCTTGACGCCGGCTTCGTCGGCCAGCTTCACGACTTCCGTGGCGCAGCCGTCGAGCGTGTCGAGACTGACGAAATAGCCGCCACGCGGCTTGGTCCACGCCGCCAAGCCCGAGCCGGCCAAGTCGCGCTCGAAGATGCGCGTCACGGCGTCGAACTTGGGACGCAGCAGCGCGGCGTGCTTTTGCATGTGCGCCTTCACGCCCGCTGCATTCTTGAAGAAGCGTACGTGGCGCAGCTGGTTCAGCTTGTCGGGTCCGATCGTCTGAATCGCCAAGTGCTTCTTGGCGTCGGCGACGTTGGCGGCGCTGGTCGCCAAGACAGCGACTCCCGCGCCGGCAAACGAGATCTTCGACGTCGACGCGAATTCGAGCGGGCGGTTCGGGTTACCGGCCGTGGCACAAGCCGACAGGATTTCAACCAGCGGATCGGTCATGTCGTAGAGATCGTGCACGGCGTAGGCGTTGTCCCAGAACAGGCGAAAATCTGGAGCCGCCGTCTTCATCGCCGCCAGCCGCTCGACGACCGCCGCCGAGTACGTCTCGCCGGTCGGGTTCGAATACTTCGGCACGCACCACATGCCCTTGATGCTCGGATCGTCGGCGACGAGCTTCTCGACCGTGGCCATGTCCGGCCCGTTCGCATCGAGCTCGATGTTGATCATCTCGATGCCGTGGTGCTGGCAGATCGCGAAATGGCGATCGTAGCCGGGCGCCGGGCACAAGAACTTGATCTTCGCCTTAGACCACGGTCCGTCGCCGTCCGGCACGCCGTGGAGCAGGCCGCGCACGACCGCGTCGTGCATCATCGTCAAGCTCGACGCGCCACCGACAATCAGGTTCGCCGGTGTGGTCGCGAGCAGTTCGGCGAAGATTGCCTTCATCTCCGGCAGGCCGTCGAGGCCGCCGTAGTTGCGCGCGTCGGTGCCGTCGGCAGCCTTGTAGTCGCTGGCCGCGAGCACGGCCGTAAGCTCATTGGCGAGATCGAGCTGCTCCTTCGACGGCTTGCCGCGCGTCATGTCGAGCTTCAAGCCCTTCTGCTTGATGGCAGCGTAGCTTTCTTCGCACTGGCTCAGAGTTGAAACAACTTGCTGGGGATTCGTGGGTGTAAGTGCTGTCACGGCGACGTCCGTCTAGCAGAAACGGCGCGCGGCGCGAACCACTGCTAAGCTCCACAGATTGTTTTCGCGAAGGAGCGCGCTTTGAGGCTTCCGAACGGCTTGGGTCTGGTCGCAGCGTTCATCATGGCTTGCGTGACCCAAGCAGCAACCGGCTGCGGCGGCTCGGACTTCGCCACCAACGACGGCACGACAGCGGGCGGTAGCGCAACCGCGGCGGCCGGCCAACCCGCTGACGGTGGCGCCAGCGCCAACCCGAGCGCGGGCTGTCACGGTCCCGAAGACTGCAGCGACGGCGACCCGTGCACCCAAGACGTCTGCCGGCAAGACGGTGTGTGCGTGCTCTCGCCCAAGTGCGCCGCCGATCAGAAGTGTTGCGACGGCGACTGCGGTGATTGCTGCAGCAACGCCGACTGCGATGACGGCGTCGGCTGCACCGATGACGAGTGCTTCTCCGGCGGTTGTCAGCACTTGCCCAGCCCGACCAAGTGCGGCCCGAACGAATACTGTTCGCTAACGGCGGACTGCGTCGCTCAGGAAGCCTGCAAAGCCAGCGCCCCCGCAAGCTGCGACGACGGCAGCGCCTGCACGACCGACAGCTGCCAAGGCGCGTTGTGCGCCCACGACTTCTGCAACGACGCCACGCGCTGCTGTCCCGACACCGGCTGTGCCGCCGAATGCTGCACGAATCAAGAGTGCGACACCGACAACGACCCATGCACGGTCGGCGTGTGCACGGCCGGTAAATGCAGTCAGGCCCCGCGCTGCGGTGACGGCCAGACGTGCTGTCCGGGCAAAGATGGCGCGACTTGCGGCTCGTGCTGCACCGCGGCCGACTGCAACGACAAGGTCGTGTGCACGGTCGACGCTTGCGTCGAGGGCCGCTGCTACAACGCCCCGGGCGCGTGCGACCAGGGCTACACGTGTGATCCGACCGCGGGCTGCAAGCGAGACATCGAGTGCAAGGAAGACGTCGATTGCAGCCGCCAAGGCTGCGGACACTGCAACCAAGGAAGCTGCAGCTACGGCTGCGGGCTCAATGAAGTGTGCTGCGGCAACACCTGCCAGGGCTGCTGCACCGCTGCCGACTGCTTCGACGGCATCGACTGCACCGACAACGTCTGCACGGCGGAGCACAAGTGCAGCTACCCGGCGAACAACAAGAAATGCCCGGTGCTCCAAACGTGTAGCGTCGCCAAGCGCGGCTGCGTGCTGCTCTAGCGGTGCGGCGCCGTCAGCGCGAGCGGCGTCGGCGCGCTATCGCGAACGCTGCGCCGGCGGTGGCCATCTCACTTCCACGCACATCAAAGGTCAGAAACAACCAGGCCCAAGAACCTAAGCGTTCTTTTTCCCGAGATAGCCCACGCCGACGAGCAGCAAACCGAACACGACGTGGACGACGTGGTCCGCCGGTCGTAGCCCAAACAACCGCGCCGGGAACAAGCCGGTCAGGCCCGCGAGCGCTAGGTACAGGTCGATGGCGCCGAAAATCAGGTTGAAGGCGATCGACGCCGCCACCAGCCGCTTCAGCGCGAGCGCGAGCCCGAGCGAGCCGGCAAGCAAGTGGAACACGTTGTAGGGCGTCGCCCCACTCATCAGCGACAGTTGGGCTGGCATCACGAACCCCAGGACGCCCGCCGCCAGCAATAGCGGCGCAAACAGGGTCAGGAGCTGCAGGTTGCGCGTCGCCCAAGAAGGTCCCACCGAAGTCACCGAACTCAGCATGCTGTAAATTACGGTCGAAAGGGCGGCCGCGGATCACGGCAGGCCAGAAAACGCCGCGCCCGACCGCGCGGCTGGCCGCCTGGCGGGTGATGCTCGGCGGGCTTTCGCGACTGCTCGGGGCCGCCTGGGGTTACTGTTGCTCGAGTAGGACCGTGCGCCGCCGTCTCGACTCAGCAGCAACCACTGGACCCGCAACGCGGTCGCGCCCCGGTGCGCCGACACACCCACGCTGGTACCGGCCCGCGCGCCTAACGACTCTCGAGGGTGATTCCGAGATGGAACAGCGACGCCGACGACACGTACGGGCGATGCGTCGACTCTTGACCGGGATTTGCTTGGTCGTGCTTGCCGTGGGCTGCGGTTTCGACAGCGCCGCGCCCGGCGGCACGCGTAACTCCAGCAGCGGCAGTCCCGCGACGAGCGGCGGAGCACCGGCAACCAACGGCGGCGCTCCGCCAGCGACCGGCGGCCTTCCCGCAACCAGCGCAGGCACTTCGGCGGTGGCGGGCGGCGGCAGTCTCATCAGCCCGGCGGGGGGTAGCACCAACCAAGCCGGGATGCCGAGCGGCGGCGCCGGAAGCGGCAACGGCGGGGGCAGCGCAGGTGGCGGTGGCCAGAGCACGGGCGGCGCGGGACAGCTCGACCCGCATTTCAAGCTGGCGTGGCGCGACGACTTCGACACGTTCGACAGCACGCGCTGGACCAAGCAGACCCACACTTTCGCTGAAAACCTGGCGCGCTTCAGCGCCACCAACGCGGTCGTGGAAGGCGGCCTGCTCAAGCTGCGCGTGACCCACGTGCAGAACGGCGACAAGGCGTACACGGCGGCCGAACTGGCGTCGAAAGACCAGTTCACGTTCGGTCGATTCGCTGGGCGCATCAAGTTCTGCGCGGGCAGCGGCATCGTGTCGTCGCTCTTCACCTACCACGACGACGTGAACACCTCGTGGCAAGAGATCGACATCGAGCACCTCGGGAATCTGCCCAAATCAGTGCAGTACAACCTGATCTCGGGCAACAACAACAACCGCGTTTACCAGCCCAAAGTGGTGACGTTCCAGTTCGGTCCCCCGCTCGACTTTCACGACTACGTGATCGAGTGGACGCCGAGCGGCGTGACCTCGTTCGTCGACGGCAACCAGACTTATCACGACGTGCAAGCTTCATTGAAAGACGCCGCGCGCCTGCACATGAACGCCTGGCCGACTAACACGGCCGTGACCACGTTCGCCGGCCCGTTCGACCCGAGCGCGGTACCGTGCGAGGCACAGTACGACTGGGTCGAGGCGTACACGTACACGCCGTAGCGCGCGTTCACCAAGGCGGCCGCGGCTTGGCGCCGCTTCAGCCCAGGATGCTGTCGATGCTGGACAGCTCTTCGGCGCTGAAATCGAGCCGCTTCAAAGCGCCCACCGCATCTTCAATCTGCTCGATGCGGCTGGCGCCGATCAGCGCCGAGGTCATGCCCGGATGCCGCAGCACCCAAGCCAGCGCCAGCTGCGGCAAGCTTTGGCCGCGCGCCGTGGCGATGACGCCGAGCGCGCGCACCCGGCCGAGCTTGTCTTCGGTGACCTGCTCGGGCCGCAGAAAACCAGTCGATTTACCCGCGCGCGAATCGGCCGGGATGCCGCCCAGGTACTTGTTCGTCAAAAGGCCCTGTGCGAGCGGTGAAAACGCGATGCAGCCCATGCCCTGCTCGCCAAGCACACTCAACAGCTCGCCCTCGATCCAGCGGTTGAACATGTTGTAGGCAGGCTGATGGATCAGGCACGGCGTGCCGAGATTCCGCAGTATCTCCGCGGCTTGTTTGGCGAGCGGCGCGGGGTAGTTCGAGATGCCGACGTACAGCGCCTTGCCGGAGCGCACGGCGTGATCGAGCGCGCCCATCGTCTCGGCGAGCGGCGTTTCGGGATCGGGACGATGGTGATAAAAGATGTCCACGTAGTCGAGCCCCATCCGGCGCAAGCTCTGGTCCAAGCTGCTGACCAGGTACTTGCGCGAACCGAAGTCGCCGTACGGCCCCGCCCACATGCCGTAGCCAGCCTTGGTCGAGATGACGAGCTCGTCGCGATAGGCGCCCAAATCACTCTTCAACACTTCACCCAGGCTGGTCTCGGCCGAGCCGGGCGGTGGCCCGTAGTTGTTGGCCAAATCGAAGTGCGTGATGCCGAGATCGAAAGCCCGCAGCAACATCTTGCGTCCGCTCTCGAGCTGGTCGACGCCGCCAAAGTTGTGCCACAGGCCGAGCGAGATGGGCGGCAGCTTCAGCCCGCTTCGCCCGGTGCGGCGGTACGGCATGTTTTGGTAGCGCGCGTCGGCGGCGTGGAACATTGCCGCGCAGCCTAGCTCAGAGCCACAAGATTTGCGGCACCAGCTGCTCGGCCTCGGCCTGGATCTCGTCCAGCTTGGTCTCGCTGATGCCCAGCTCGCCGCGCGCAATCTCGAAATCCATGTCGGACACGGCGTCGGCGGCGATCGCGATGCCTTGCGAGTCGGCCGGACCGACGACATCGGCCCCGAACGAGCGGCTCATCCGATCAGCCACGCAGATCGCGGCAGCCACCTTCGAAAATTCGCCGGTGTGCAGGTGGTGATGGTGACCGACGATGTCGGCCATCGACGAAGGCAAGCCCCACAGCGTGGCCAAGATGCCCGAAGCGCGCTCGTGCAGGGCGTCGACGTCCGTCCACAGTTGCTCTAGCGGCGGGCTCTCGGCGCCTTCGAAATCGGTCACGGCGAACAGCAGGCCCGCAAAGCCGGCGTCGTGGAGCAGCGCGCAGATGAAGGCGTAGTCGCCGTCGATGCGCACTTTGTTGCAGACGATGCGGGCGATGTACGCGGTCACGGTGCTATGCCGCTGCACCTGCGCGATCGTCTCGGCGTACTCGTCGAGATCGAACACGCCGCTGCGCAGTGCGACCTCGAACACCATGTCGCGCACGACCTTGAAGCCCAAGCGTACGACCGCCTCCTTGAGCGTCGTGATACTGCTGCGCCCCGAGTAAATCGGCGAAGAGACCAGGCGCATCACGCTGCCAGCGAGCATCTCGTCTTGTTCCAGCAGCCGCACGACGTCGCTGGCGCGCGCGTCCGTGCGGTTCGACAGCGCCAAAAGCTCCATCGCCACGCTGGGCAAAGGCGGCGGGCGGTACGCAGGGTCTTCGAAGACCGAGATCAGCCTCTCGCGCAAGGCCGTCGTGATCAGCGACTCACTCACGCCCCGTAGCCTAGCACCCGCTGCTAGAAGATCGTCGAATGCTGAGCGCCGGCCGGGCGGTTCGCCGCGCGCGGCGGCTCCGACGCGACGTGATCAGGCCACGGGTCGACGATCTCCACGCTAGACGGCACCCAGCGTGGCCGCGCGGCAGGCGCCGCCACCTGGCCGCGGCTCCACGGATCGACGAGCAGCTCCACTACTGGAGGTGACCAGTTCTGGGCCTGCGCGGGTGCTGGCAGAGCCGCAGCGGATGGCGGACGCACGAGCGGCGCAGCGGGGCTGACCGGGCCGGGCATGGCGCGCAACGGCGGAACAGGCGCCGCGGCGGGCGTTGGTGCTTTGCGCCACGGTTCGACGATCAGCCCCTGCTGGGCGAGCGCCACACTACCGACCAACATGACGCCGACCAGCGCTCGGAAAACAGAAAGTCGCCCCATGCTGCTGCTCAGCATAGCGCAAACTACTCGGGGCAGTAGAGGAGCGCGATGCTGCTGTCTGCCGGCGTCCCACCCGTGAAGCGAATGCGACGGGGGGCGGCTCCTACGCAGGCTTGCGCCAAAGTGGCCGAGCCGGCGTGAACCTCGCCCTTCACGGCGTTCAAGTAGCAAAACCCGGGCGCTTGTGGCGGTTGGTCGGCGGTCTGGCACGTCGTCAGATCCGCCCCGTCGAGCTGTGCCAGCTCACACAGACAGAGCGAATCGCACGCCATGCCGGGGCCACAGTAGCCAACCGATTCCAGCTGCTTGAGCACGGGCGCCACCGCGTTGGCCGGAGGTTTGGAGAGGCCCTGCGCCGCCGGACAGCTGCACGCCCCGGCGCCGCTCGAAGCCGTGATCACGCCGCAGGCAGTGCGGCCCGTCGCGTCAGCCTTGGCGTCGCGGTTCAGGCAGCTGCGACCGATCTGCTTGGCGACGCGGCCGGCCAGCGCGTCCATCGCCGGCCGATAGCCGTAGCTGGCCGACACGAGATCCGCCGTCTTCGGGCACGTGGAAGCGACGATGCCGTGGCCGCCGATGCCCTTCAGCACCGAAAGCTCGCGCAGGCCCGGATAGGCCTTGCCATAGTATTGCGTGGTGGTCGGCGCCCCGCCGGCTGGTGGTTGGCACAACGCGCGGTTGTAGGTCGAATCGTCCAGGAAGCAGTCGCAGCCCTTGTCGGCATCGAACGCCGCCTGATCGCAGAGGATCGGCGTCGGCAACGCGAACGTGCACGCGTTCTGCAGATCGCGCGTGCCTTGGTTGATGAACTCGTGCCCGTTGATGTGATTTGCTTGCGGATTTTGTGAGCTCGAAACGACGAGCTTTTCCGCAGGCACGATCGGGTTCGCCATTGGCAGGGCGAGCGTGGTGCGGTCGAGCGGCGTTTCGACCATGAACGGATCCAGCGGCAACACGGGCGGGCTGCTGGCCGGGTTGCCCAAGATGATGTCCCAGCGCTCGGCCGGCAGCGGTCCGTCTTCGCTCAAGAACTTCAAGCCGGGCTGGGTGAGACTTGCAGCGTCGGCCACGTCTTGCCACGGCACGCCGATGATGCCGAGCAACAGCACTTGCTCGGGGCTGCGCGGTGCCGCACCGGCAATGCTTGCGTAAATCGGGTTCGGCACCATCACCTTGTCGGAGCGGCGCAGCACCTTGACGCCGGTCAGGCCGTCAATGTAGCGCTGCACCGGGTACAACAGGTCGAAGCCGAAGCGCCGCTTCTGTTCGAAGCAACGCAGGTTAAAATCATCTTCGCTGCTGCTCAAGGTGTTGCCCTTCGCGCACTGCGAGTCGGTGGCGGGCGCGGGGCAGCCGTTCTTCGGCGCCGTCTCGACGCACGATTGGCAGCACTTGTCGTTCGGGTTCGTGGCGCACACCGATGTCGAGCGGTACATCGGTTCGGCGCGGGCGATCAACCAGCCGTAGCCCTCGTCCTGAATCGAGCAGTCGTTCTCGTCGGAGAGCATGACGATGCCGAGCACGGAATCCGAGCGCAGAAACGCCGCGCGCTGAGCCAGTACGGCGGCGCTAGTGCCTTCAACGACCGCTTGGCTCATGCCCTGCGGCACCACCACCGCGAGTGGCGGCTCGGGATCGACCAGGAAGCGGTACCAACCTTCGAGCGCCGCCTCGAAGCCGCAGCCGTGCTCGCCGGCGGCTTCGACCGTCTTGGCCAAGCCGGCTGCGAACACGGCCGGATCGTCGATGCCGACCGGCGTCAGCATTTGCTGCGGATCCCAAACCAAGAAGCCCTTGTTGTTCCAGCTCGGGAGACCCGGCCGAATGATGCCCAAGAGCTGAGCGTGGTCGTCGTCGTTGGCGGAAACGCACACGTCCCTCGCGCCACTGGCACCGTGCGCGCCGAGGCTGGAGGTGACGACCGCCGCGTGGATGTCGTTGAACGGCAGGTATTCGGGCTGGGAGCCCGCAGGGCAAACGCCGCCCTTGGTCGCTTGCGTGCCGGTTGGCATGCGTTGCTGGTCTAAGCAACGCGGCTGCACCAAACGATTGACGAGGTGCTGCATCGCGTCGGCCAGCAGGTGCTGTTTGTCGGCCATCGAGATCGAGTTATCGATCATCATCAACAGATCGAGCTTGTTCGGCACCTTGTCGCGCACGAGCTCGACTTGCTCGGTTGACGAGATCGGCCCTGCGCCGCCTGCGTCGCCGCCGCCCGCGGTGTCCGTACCGCCGGTGCCGGCTGACGTGCCGCCCGCGCTCGAGCCTGCCGCAGCGCTGGTGCCCGCCGCGTTGTTACCGGCCGCGCTGTTGCCATCCGCGCCACTACCGGCGCTCGTGGCGCCTGCCGTGCCGCCGTTCGTGTGGCCAGCGTTGTTGTTCGTGTTGCCGCACGCCACGGCGAGCACGAGCGAAAATAGTGTAAGCCCCGAGGCCCTCTTAATCCCAGTCACGCCGCACAAGGTAACACGGCGCTTCCGCGGGGTAGCAGGCTATTTGCGGAGCAGCAGCAGCCCAAGCGCCATCGCCAACACGAATACCGTGATGATCACGGCCAGGCGCAGACCGCGCTTGGGTGGGGTGGAGTGCGCGGGCGACTCCTTACGTTTCACTTCTACTGCATGCGACGCGGCGTTCTTTGCCGCGGATTTCCTGCTGGATTGCGCGCGTTCCGAGCTCGCCGCCTGCTTGGGCCGCTCACTCTCAGCACGTTCGCGCGCTTCTCGACGCATCTTGCGCGCCTGCCCTTCGGCTTCGGTTTGACGGAGTCGGGCGGCGTTCTCTTCACGCATTTCGGCAGCGCGCTGTGCTTTGCGCTCCAGCTTCCGCTCCTCCTTCACCTGCGCTTCGCGAGCGCGCAGCTGGCGGGCGTGCTCACGCTGGTGCTTCTTCTGCGGCTCGGCCGGGCGCGGCAGCAAGACCGGATTCGCGCTCGCGGCCACCACGTTCGACTTCTCGCGACGCTGGCGATGCGGGCGGCGTTTTCCGTGAGCGGGTCCGGGCACGCGTCCCGGCACGCCCGCAGGCACGTCGTCCCAGCCGACGTCGACCTCTTCGGTCTTGGGCGCGATCGACGGCGCGCCGGCGCTGACCGGAACGGACGACGACACGCTGACCGGAACGGACGACATGCTGTCCCAAGCCTGATCGACCGGGTCTCCAGCAGGCTCTGCGTCGTCCCAGCCGGCATCCAAGTTTTGCGATTCGTCGGTCGTGGTCATGCTGGCTCCTCCTCTTGGCGCAACAACGTGGCAATCGCGCCGGGTGGCGCGTCCCACTGCTCAGCGTTCATCGGATCGATGTGCGGCCCCGCGTGACCGAGCGCTAGAAAGCAGCTCAAGGTGACGCGCGAGCGTGCCACGTTGGTCGCCGTGCCATCCGGCGTCATCGTCACGATCAGGTTGGCGCGCGCGCCGCATACGGGCTTGGTGGTATCGGTGTCGTCGGTCATCGCAAAAAGCCTCGCAGCGCGGCGGTGAGGGTACGCTCGGCCCGCAGGCGCCGGTCGCCCTCGGCCTTCTGTACCGCGCGGACCAGCTGCCGCAAATGCGAGCGGTCAGCCCGCGGAAATTCCGCGACGAAAGCCTCCACGCCCGCCGTCCCCTCGCCGACCAGGCGTAGCGTCCAGCCCAAGCTGCGATCCGAAACGGGATCAGCTGGGGTGACCCCATGCCCCGGCACGACACCGGTTTCGAGCAAGGCATCGAGCTGCGTACGCAGCCGCATCCAATCCAGATCGCGAAGCCTCGCGCGGATCTGCCGCAGCTGGCGGTTCTTGGCGCCCGAGGGCCCGATCGCGCGCCCGTCGCTCACGGCGTCGACGACCTCTTCCGGCAGCCCGAGCTGCCCCAGCTTCTTGGCCGAGAGACTGCACAGATCGGTGGAGAGACGCGCCAGCGCGTCCTCCTTCACTCGCTCGGCGCGGCGCGCGTCCGAACGAGAATCACCAGCGAAAGCTTCGGCTTCGAGCCGCGGGTCAACGATTCGCGAATTGCTCATGTCCAGGCGGGCCGATTGTGACACGCCGCACACAAACGCGCAGACCCGCGTTTTTCCCCGTAATTCTGCCCCCTCACCCGGCCACGCGGCTTGGCACCGCGCACAGAGTGCGGTACCACCAGTCTAGATTAGCGACGGGAAGCGAAGACAATGCGGAACATCCTCTTGGTGGCGGGCGCAGCGGGACTATTCACCATCTTTTCGGCGTGCGGGGGCAAGGACCACGCCGCTGCCGTCGGCGACGGCCCACAAAACACAGGCGGCGGCACCCGATCGACGACGGGCGGTTCGAAGAGCACCGCCGGCAAGAGCGGCAGCTCGACGTCGGATGGTGGCGCGGGGGGTGACGCATCTGTCGACGCGCTTGCGCCAATCGTGAGCATCACGTCGCCGGTAGCGCAGCCTGACCCCAACGCAGATGGCGTCCTCACCGGGACAGCGGTCACGGTCGACTGCCGCGTAACGCAGGCCGACGTAACGGGCGCGGGCAAAGTGAACTCCGCATCGGTGAAGCTGGCCATCTTGGACGCCACCGGCAAAGTCATCGAGGAGAAGGCTGCCGCTGCCGCGAAGACCGTCGACGAGTACACAGCCGACTTCAGCCTCACCGCAATCGCTGCCGGCGCGGTGAGTTTCAGGTGCCACGCAGAGGACGCCGACAAGCATCTTGGCAGCGCGGAGATCAGCACGCTCTTCGACAAGGGCCCCACGATCACCTTCGTGCAACCCGAGGCAAAGTCCGCGCGCGCTCTGAGCGCCCCGCTCGACATCGAGTTCACCGTCGACGCCGCTCCCCTGACTAAGGGCGATCAGAACGCGACGGTAGACGCGGTGACGCTCGACATCGCAGGCAAAGCGATCGCCCTCGATTCCGCGATGGACAAGCCTGGTCACTATCGGCTCCAGGTGAATCTTGCTGATCCGAAGTTGTTCATGCCTGCACCAAACGGCTCCACTCCAATCGCGATTACTGCGACGAACAAGCGAACGCCCACCGCGGTCAAGGCTTCGGCAGCGCAAGATGTAGCTATCGATGGTGCTGGTCCAGTCATTCAGATCACACAGCCACTCGACAAGAACGTCATCGGTGGCAAGGTGAAGTTGACCTTCAAGGCGACTGACGCGGTCGCAGGTGTGGATCCGAAAACTATTGTCGTGGCGCTCAACATGGCCAACAAAGCCTACGACCCCAAGAGCGATGCTTGGACGGTGAACGGCGATACCTATACCTTTGAGTTCGACAGTCGTCAGATAACCGGCTCGGTGGCTCAAATGACGCTCAATGTCAGCGCCAGCGACAAAGTGGGCAACGTCTCTGGCGCAGCCTCCGAGCTCCTGTACTTGGACAACTACCCCCCGTCGATCGATCTCGATCCGTTCAACATTCGAACCAACGCCCCAGGCCCGGACAACAAGTGTAGTGCGTCGTTCGACCCCGTCGGCGACAACGCGAAGAACGACCTCAGCACGGCGGCACACTCCGGCACGTTCCGCGCCATCGTGTGGGACCAGACCAACGTCGACCCCACTGACAAGGGCCAAATCCTCCACTTCGCAAATACGAACCCGAAAAGCGTCCGATTGTACCTACAAGCTGCCGGCCCGACCCCACTCCTCGTCGATACGAACAACGATGGTGTTTGCGACGATGTAACGAAAGTCGACAGCACCGATTCGCTCGAATTGACGCCGGTACCGAAGGCCGGCGCGCCGTTGTTTGGGCTGGACGACGCGGTCGCTCCCACCGCAGCGGCGCTCGGATGCACGACTCAGGCAGCCATGGGCCAGCTGCACCATCTCTGCATGAACGAAGTGTCCGACATGTGGCAAGTGGTGCAAGACGAGTACAACGGTACGCCCGTGATCTACGCGGCCAGCCCGACACCCGGCCTTGAATGCACCGGCGTCTCCTGGGAGTTCGGACCGAAGCTGAGCGCCAACGGCTGGGCTTGCTTCGCGACCCGCGCGATCGACAACGCCGGCAACGTCGGCGTCTCACGACCGATCCGAATTTGCGTGAATGATCCCGGGCGTCCCGAGCCAGCCTGCGCGACCTCAAGCGTCGCCCCGCCAAGCTGCACCGACGGCTGCACCCCGCAACTGCGCTGGGGCGGCACGGAAATCCTTTTCAAGTAGTTGCGAGCGAAATCGGCTTCCAGAACTCAATCTCGCGACTTTAACCCGATGGGTAACGTCGTAGGGATTTGGCCGATTCACCGGGTTGGCGTCGCAATTCGCGACCGAAATTGTTGCGACTTTGGCGGGTGAAGCGAGCCTCCAAACGGCTAACGCCGTCGCAGCCACGGCGTCGTGATCGCGTTGGCAGGAAGCGACGACGAGTCGCCGGTGAACGAGTGGCCGCTATTGGGCATCGACCTCGGCTACTTTCACTCTCGGTGGTCTCACTACTCGACCATCCTGAACGAGATCTTGTTCGGAACGCAGCCTGCCCGCCGCGCCTACGCCGAGCGACTGAACGAGAATCTTCTGTTCCCCCCAGTTGGAACCATGCCTGGCGGCGCCAGCTGAACGCCCGGTTCCCCAAAAGTCGGCATAGCGCCGTGGCAGCGGACGCCATCGACGCACGGACGAGTCTAATGGGCCAACGGAAGCGGGGCGACGACGGGCTGGCTGCCGCGAACGCGCTGGTAGCAGCGTCCGAGGTGAAAAGGCTCGAGGCCCAGATTCGCGAGCTGAAGCAGCGTAACGCTGCGAAACGCGATATCCCTCACGGCATGTCTGCGATGAAGGCCCGTGTCGAAAACGACCGGCTCAACTGGATGAACCAACGGACCTGCCTAAGGGACAGGCGATCGAGCTCATTCCGCTCGACGAGGTGATCGCGACAGAGGGCGACGACTTCGACGATGCTGAGCGAGCCGCGCTGCATCGCGCTCTCGACGAGAGCATCGAGGATGAGCAAGCCGGCAACTTCGAGAACCTGTCGCAAATCCTCGCCGAGCTCCGAGCGCAAGTGTGAAAGTCCTCGCGACGGGCCGCGCGAAGCGTGAAATCGCTCGCGCTGCTTCGTGAACCGCCCAGCGCAAGTCGTCATGGTGCACTCCGTCTGGGGCGCATGTCGCGGCCGTGGTCCGAAGCTGTAGCAGCTTGAGTTCAGGGGGCGTTCTCTCGTCGGCGGTGGGCATGGCGCGGCGGGCGACCTGCTAAGGTCACCGCCCATGGCGCTCACCTCCACCGTCTACCGCCTCAACATCACGCTCTCCGACGTCGATCGCGGCGTTTACGAGAAGCTCGACGTTCGGACGGCGCGCCACCCTTCGGAGAGTCCGCGCTATTTTTGGCAGCGGGTTCTCGCGTACTGCCTGGCGTATGAAGAGGGGATTGCGTTTAGTAAGGGGGGGCTGAGCGACAGTGAGGAGCCCCCAGTTTCGATTCATGATCCGACGGGGATTCTGGTGGCGTGGATTGATGTGGGGTCACCGTCCGCGGATCGGTTGCATCGGGCTTCGAAGGCAGCGCGGCGCGTGGCGCTTTACAGCTCGACGGAGCGCATGTTGTTGGAGCGCGAGGCGGCGTCGCGGAAGATCCACGCGCTGGAAGAGATTGAGCTTTTCCTGCTGGAACCGAGCTTTCTCGATGGGCTCGAGCGGCACCTCGAGAAGTACACGGATCTGGAGTTGGTGCGTACGAGTGGGTCGCTTTACGTCACGTTTGCCAAGGGCATCGTTGAAGGCACGATCATCGAGACGCGCTTCGCGGGTTGAAACCCGCTGTTCTTTAGAAAACGAAGCCAGAAGCCAGGCTCGGCGGGCGTGTTTGACAATTGAAATGTGAGTACAGCGGAAGCGTGTAGGGGAAGCGCGCTCAACCTGCGCCCATCACCTCG
Source organism: Polyangiales bacterium (assembly GCA_038230915.1). Classification (GTDB taxonomy): domain Bacteria; phylum Myxococcota_A; class Polyangia; order Polyangiales; family Polyangiaceae; genus PMG-095. The sequence continues at coordinate 22,332 of JBBRMI010000112.1, forward strand.
CTATTTGTCCGCCGTCGATCGGTAACGGTTCCGTGTGCGGCGCGCAGGCGTTAAAATCGCCGCATGCATGCACCGCAAGGGCTGAAGTGCACGGCTCCGCGTTTTGTACGCCTGGCAAGCGTGTGCGGCGTCGCTGCGTTGCTGGCGGCGTGCGGCACCGACTCGTCGTCGGGCGGTCACGCGAATAGCGGCGGCGCGCAGAACGGCGGCGGAAACGGCCCAGGACCGGGGGCTGGCAGCGGCCCCGTCGGCCCTGGCAACTTGACCACGGCGTCGGCCAGCGTGGCGCGGCGGCTGGCGCGTTCCGAGCTTTCGAACGTGCTGCGGGACGTGCTCGGCGACGAAACCGGCGCCGCCAACAAGTTTTTAAACGACGACGTGTACCGCCCGTTCGACAATGACTACACAGTTCAAGCCGCCTCACGCGCGCTGATCGAATCGCTCGAAGCGCTGGCCGACGACGTCGCGACGCGCGCCGTCTCGCCCGCGAACCGCGCCAAGGTCGTGCCGTGTACGCCGACCGGCCCGGGCGACGCCGCGTGCCTGAAGACCACGATCGAGACCCTCGGACAACGCTTGTACCGGCGCCCGCTGAGCGCCGAGCAAGTCACCGCGTACCTCACACTGCAGAGTTACGCCACGGAAGTGAACGCCGACGTACCGCACGACTTCTACACCGCCGTGAACCTCGTCTTGCGCAGCATGCTGCAAGATCCTGAGGTGCTGTACCGCATCGAGACCGGTACCGCGACCAAAGAGGCCGGCATCTTCAAGCTCGACAGCTACGAAGTTGCCTCGCGCTTGTCGTTCTTGCTTTGGGGTAGCGGCCCCGATGACGCGCTGCTCGAGGCCGCCAAAGCGGGCGATCTCGTCGACCCGGCTTCGCGCAGTCAAGCCGCGACCCGCCTGCTCACCGATCCGCACGCGCGCGCGCAGCTCGAGCGCTTTCACTCGATGTGGCTCGGTTACCGCGCAATTCCAGCCTCCGCCGAGCTGGCTACGGCGTTCAACACCGAGACCAACAGGCTGATCGAAAAGGTCGTCTTCGATCAGCCGTCGAGCTACCTCGATTTGTTCACGTCGTCGCAAACCTACGTGAACGGCCCGCTCGCCACCCAGTACGGCCTGACCGCGCCGGCCGGCGGCGCAGGCTGGGTTAGCTACGCCGACGACAAACGTGCCGGTATCCTCTCGCACGGCAGCGTGCTGGCCGCGTTCAGCAAGTTCAGCGACACCAGCCCCACGCAGCGCGGCATCTTCGTGCAGACGCGGCTACTGTGTAACAAGGTTTTGCCGCCGCCCGCCAGCGTCAATGTCGATCAGCCACCGGCCGCCGTCGACAAGGTCTGCAAAATCGATCGCTACGATGCGCACCGCACGCTGGCCAGCTGCTCGGCGTGTCACGGCCAGCTCGATCCAATCGGCTACGGGCTCGAGAACTACGACATCGGCGGGAAGTACCGCACGCACGACGACGGCCACGCAGAGTGCGTTTTGCCGGACAAAGGCGCGCTACCCGGCTTCGGCGAGTTCAGCGGCCCCGGCCAGCTCGCGCGCCTGCTCGTCGACAGCGGCAAGGTCGAAGCGTGCTTCATGCAGCACTTGATGACCTACGCAGCTGGCCGTGAGCTGCGACCCGAAGAAGATGCTAGCAAGGAAGCGCTCTTGGCCAGCTTCAAGGCCGACGGCTACGGCTTGCAGCCGCTACTCACCCACTACGTCGCCGACGATCGCTTTAGCCTCCGTCAAGAGGAGGTGGCACCGTGAGGAAATTCATTCTACCGCGGCGAACGCTGCTGCGCGGCCTGGGCGGCGTCGCGGTCGGCTTGCCGATGCTCGAATGCATGCTGAACGGCAACGGCGACGCGCTCGCACAAGCCGGCGCGCTACCGAAGCGCTACGCAATCGTGTTCGCCGGCCAATCGATCGGCGGCGACAGCTGGGACGAAGACAAGTTCGTGGTCGGCGGTGTACGCAAGACCGAGACCGGTCATTTCATCGCCGACACCGCGGCCGGTGCTGGCTACGCCGTCACGACACCGCTCAAAGCACTGGAAAAGCTCGGGCTGATGGGCGACTTCAGCATGGTCAGCAACCTGAAAATTCCGTGGAACACCACGTCGACCGACGGCGCGATGGTGCCGGCGGGCGGCGCTTTCCGCGACTTTCACGGCGGCGGCGCCGGACCGCTGTTATGCGGCACGCGCTCGATCACCTCGAACTTCAAGGCCGCCAGTATCACCAGCGATCAGCTCGTCGCTGGTTTGAACAAGACGACGCTCGACTCGCTCGTGCTGCGCGCGCAACCCAGCTGGTACTTGTCCGGCTCGGATTTCTCCGGGCGCCAGTACATCTCGTACAAAGACGGCGGCAAGGCGATCGAGGCGCAGACCAATCCGGGCATCGTCTACCACTCGCTGTTCGACTCTTTCACGCCCAAAGACGGCAGCCAGCAGGCGGCGCACGACTTCGAGCTGCGGGCGAGGAAGAGCGTGCTCTCGCTGATCACCGACAAGCGCGAGCGCATCTTGGGCAAGCTCGGTGCTGCCGACAAAGCGCGTCTGGGCGCGCACTTCGACGAGATCCGCGATCTCGAAACGCGCATCGCCGCCGCGCCTCCCATGGTCGGCGACCAGTGCCAAAAGCCGGCTGCACCCGCCGACAATTTGCCGCTCGGCGAAGACAACGCTGGCTCTGGGTCGGACGCGATCGGTACCAACACCGGCTACAGCGACGAAGACACGCGCGCGCGCTTGCTCGCGGATCTGATTCACATGGCCTTCGTCTGCGACATCACGCGCGTCGCGACGCTACAGATCACGGTGTTTCAGTCGCACATGAACGTGTTCAAAATCTCGACCGATTTCGGCATGCCGATCCACGCGGATCTTCACGAATGCGGGCACAACGGCGACGCCGCCACGCGCGGCCAATTGCCGGTCAGCATGTGCCTCGGCTGGCACATCGGGCACTACGCCTACTTGATGGACAAGCTAAAAAAGACGCCCGAAGGCGCCGGCACCGTGCTCGACAACTCCGCGATCGTCTTCATGCCCGAAGCCGGCCACGGCATTCAGCTCAACGACAGCAAGGCCAATTTCCAAACCCACTCGGTCGACCGCATGGTGCTGCTGGTCGGCGGTCGCGCCGGCGGCTTGATGCCCGGCCGTCACATCATCTCGCAGAACGCCCACCCCGGTAACGTGCTGATCAGCGCCATGCAGGCCGCCGGCTATACCGGCGACAAATTGGGCGAAGTCACCGGAAAGCTCCCGGAGCTGTTCGGCTGAAGGCTGCCAAGATTCAGCCCGCTTGCAGAAGCTCACGTATCGTCCTTCGGTCCCACCGAACGGCACGCCTCGGGCCGCCTCCGTCCTGCTCGCTCGTCGCGAAACCCTGCGAGACGTCGGGGCGGCCGCCGTGCCGTCATGAGGGACCCCTCTGTTTGCTCGACCGCGCAGCGAGCAGCGCACCGCGGAAGCCCCCTTTCCGATCGCGAAATGACTGGGCATGCCAAGCCAATCACGACGCGCGGGTTGGCCATACACGC
>JBBRMI010000113.1:0-25762 GCA_038230915.1 Polyangiales bacterium
CCCTCTGTTTGCTCGACCGCGCAGCGAGCAGCGCACCGCGGAAGCCCCCTTTCCGATCGCGAAATGACTGGGCATGCCAAGCCAATCACGACGCGCGGGTTGGCCATACACGCAATGACTTGCAATCGTTTAACTAATTCGCTCCGCCTTTGCGGTTCCTTCAATGACTTTGCATGCCCAGTCATTGCGGGGCTCGAAATGGGTGTTCCGAGCCCTGAGCCCCTCGCTAAGAAGAAACTGGCGGCGACGCGCCCCAGCGATACCCGGTTTCATCCCATCAGGGCGGCGGGCGCGCCCGCCATCAGCGACTCCCTGTGAAAATCTCTATCGCGCAGAGTTGCCTAGTTCCGCTACAGCAGCTTCTGCAATTCAGGCCGCGTTTCGGCAGCCCATCGCAATCAGCGCGTCACGGCGCGACGTAACCGCGCCACGCCCACGACAGCGCGGTGGCGATGGTTTGGTCTTGGACTTGGCCTGCGCAGTGCCCGACGCCTTTACCGAAGACGTACTGGTAGTGGTAGGCCTTGGCCTTGAGCGCGGCAGCGGTGCGCTGGTTCGCCATCACCCAGTTGTGGTGGCCGCTCTCGGCGGCGGTCGCGCCGATGTCGTTCTCGTTGGCGTTGATGAAGATGCGCAGCGGCTTGTTCGGGTTGTTTTTGATCAGCTCGAGATCGGAGTGGTATTCCCACGCGCCGAACGGAAACAGCGCCGCTTCGGCGGTCTGCGCGTGGTTCTGCTGGTCGACGAAGGTGCCCGAGTACGTGATGATGCGGTGCCACAAGTTGGGCGCGAACCAACCCATGCTGAGCGCGGCGGCGCCGCCCGAGCTGCAACCGAAAGTGCCGCGGCCTTCGGCATTTTTCGTAAATTTCAGTCCCGGATACGCCGCGTGGACCATCGGGTCGGCGATCACCGCTGGCAGCACCTCGGTGTCGATGAAGGTCGAATAGCGATCCGACATCGTGTCGTACTCGAGCCCGCGCTCGGAGCCTTGGCCGTCGGAGCCGTCGCGATCACTGCCGTTTTGCACCGCGATGGCCACGAACGGCGGCAGTTTCTTGCTCGGGTCGGTGGAGACCGTCAGGTTGTCGAGCGCGCGCGAGATGCTGTCGATCGGACCGCCGCCGTCTTGGATGACCAAGATGGGCGCTTCGGTGCCATCCTTGTACTGATCCGGCACGTAGACGGTGATGCCGCGATTGAAGACGGTCTTGCCGCCGCTCCACGGCTTGCTGAGCGTCGCGTCGGTGCCCTTGAAGATCGCGCTGTCCGACGACTTCATCGTGAACGTGAAGCGCTTGCCCTTGGGCTTGCCCTGATCCGTGAGGTTCGGGTCTTTCGTGTAAGTCGGGCCGACCGTGGTGTCGCCGTCTCCGTCGGAGCTGACGTCCGGCAGCATGCCGCCAGCGCCGGCCGAACCTGCAACGCCCGCACCGCCGCTGCCGCTGCCGCTGCCGCCACCGCCGGCCGGAGCGCCGCCTGCGCTACTGCCAGCGCTCACCGCGCCGCCTGCGCTGGTGCCGCCGCTGACGACACCGCCCGTGCCGGCAGTACCGCTAGCTGGCGTGCCCGCTGCGCTCCCGCCTGTGGTACCGGTCCCAGCGCCGGCGTCCTGTGGTTGGGAGTCGACGGTGCACGCACCGAGCGCCACAGCCGCGCCGCCAAGCACGAGCGCGCCGGTGACGAGCCACGCAGACTGAGCCAAGGAAAGCGGCGAAGTGACCATGATGAATTAGTGCCTGTTGGTAGGAAACCCATTCGCAGTGGCGGGCCAAAAATCGGCAGATCACACAGGGAACGCGCGCACTCCGATGTAGGTGGCCGCGCGTTTGCCGGCTAGCTCACAAAAATTGCTCATGGCCGTCATTGCACGGCCCACGCAGCGAGCGAAAAGCGACCTAACACCGCGCGCCAACGACGCTGCGCGTAGTAATGTAACTTTCATGCCTCAACGTTCCTCCACGGCAAAGCTTGGCGTCGCGCTCTCGGTGGCGGGCATGGGTGCGCTGTGCGCGGGCTTCAAGCTGAGCGCGCTGTCGCTGTTCGGCGCCGGCGTGAAGCTGCTCGAGAAAGACTGGCGCGCGCGCCATCCCGAGTTCATCGGCAATGCTGCCGAGCGTTGGCAAGCGTCGCTCGCGTTTTATCGCGACACCCATCAGAACGGCACGAACCGCACACTGCACTTGATCGGCATTCCCTTGATCGTCGGCGGAGCCGCGGGACTCTTTGCCTCGAAGCCATTCAGCCCGATCACAGGAGTGCTGTGGGCGGCGTCGCTGGGGGCGTTCGCGAGCGGCTGGGCCCTCAACCTGGTCGGCCACGCCGCGTTCGAGAAGCGTGCCCCGGCCTTCAGCGACGACGGCCTCTCATTCATCGCCGGGCCGATTTGGGACCTCCAGGAGGCCGTGAAAAGCCGGCGCGCTGGCTGATTCGCTACAAACTCCGCTGAATTTACGGCCGGCTTTCCCTTAACGACAAAGCGGAATAGCGTCCGCCTGGGTTCGGGCAGAAAGCCCGGCTTCCTAAGGGAGAATAGAAGAATGTCAGCCAAACGAGGCCGAAGCCTTTCGTCCAAACTCATGGCGCTGTTGCTCGTCGCCAGCGTCCCGCTCGTCATCAACTGCGGCAAGATGCCAGGTGGCATGCCGGGCATGCCGAACGTACCGGGCGTCCCCGGCGGTTGTCCCGCCAACATCGCTGACGCTTCGGCGATCATGAGCACGAACTTTGGTCTCGAGGGTGCGCTCGAAGGCAAGGTCAAGGCGGCTCTGGCTGCCGGCGCCGACGTGCAGGCCATCGCGGCTGACGTCGAAGCCGAGGTCGTCGTGGCGTGCAGCAACCTGGCCAAGGACTTGGGCGCCAAGGATGAGGACCTGAAGCCGAAGGAAGACGGCCCGGGCAAGAAGGCGGAAGCCGCTTGCAACGTCGCCAGCAAGATGATCGGCGAGTTCAAGGCCAAGGCCAAGGGCAAGGTCGTCATCGACATCAAGCCGCCGAAGTGCGAAGCGTCGCTCGACGCGAGCATGGATTGCGCCGCCAAGTGCGATGCAAACATCAAGCCTGGCTCGGTCAAGGCCAGCTGCGAGGGCGGCGAGATCAGCGGCGAGTGCGGCGCCAAGTGCGAGGGCAAGTGCACGGTCGAGGCCTCCGCGAACTGCGAAGGCTCGTGCAGTGGCACGTGCAAGGGCGAATGCAGCGCCGATATTTCCGGCAAGTGTGACGGCGACTGCGCCGGCAAGTGCGACGGCAAGGACAGCAAGGGCAAGTGCGCGGGCACCTGCGACGGCAAGTGCAAGGGCAAAGCCGACGCGCAGTGCAACGGCACCTGCAAGGGCGCGTGCTCGGCCAGCTGCGAGATGAAAGCCGCCGGCGAGTGCAAGGGCACCTGCTCGGGCAAGTGCAGCGTCGAGATGAAGGCGCCCAAGTGCAGCGGCGAAGTCAAGCCGCCAGAGATGAGCGCGGAGTGCAAGGCGCACTGCAACGCCGAAGTCAACGGCAAAGCCGAGTGCAAGCCGGCGACCGTGTTCGTGAAGATCGAAGGCGCCGCTGACGGCGACGCCGCCCTGAAGTTGAAGGCGGCGCTCATGAAGAGCCTGCCCGCTCTGCTCAAGATTTCGATCGGCATGAAGGGCAAGCTCGAGAGCGTCGTGGCCAGCGTGAAGGTCGCGGCTGAGGGCGCGAAGGCTGCTGTCACGAGCGGTGCCGGAGCAGCGCTCAAGGTCGGCGGCTGCTTCGCGGCGTCGCTCGAGGCGCAGGCCAAAGCCACGGTGTCGATCAACGTGTCGGTCAAAGCCAGCGCTTCGGCGAGTGGCTCGGCCAGCGCGGGCTGATCGAACAGCGCAGACGTAGGTGGGGCGAGGGCCCTGCCTCGGTGTTGGGCGTGGTCGTCAGATGATGATCGCGCCCTTCGCTTTTTGTGGTCGACACGGTCCGCTTGGTTTTTGCCTGAATAGATGAGTCAATGACCGAAGTCGTCACGCCCGCTGAGCCCGATAGCAAGCGCGCCATCTACGCGGCGCTGTTCGCTAACCTGGCGATCGCCGTGACCAAGCTTTCCGCGGCTGTGTTCAGCGGCAGCTCCGCGATGATGAGCGAGGGCGTGCACTCGCTGGTCGACAGCAGCAACGAGCTGTTGCTGCTTTACGGCATGAAGCGCGCCCGAGCGCGCCGCAGCCGTGAGCACCCGCTCGGCCACGGTCGCGAGCTCTATTTTTGGAGCTTCATCGTCGCGCTGTTGGTCTTCGCGCTCGGCGCCGGGATTTCGATCTACGAGGGCGTCGAGCATTTTCGACATCCCGAGCCGAACCGGCGCCCGTTCCTCACCTACGCCGTGCTGGCTTTTTCGGCGTTATTCGACGGCTACAGCTTGACGGTGGCGGTACGGCAATTCGCCCGGGTCAAGGGTGAGCTCAGCTTCCTCGACGCCATCCGACTGAGCAAAGATCCGACATCGTTCGCGGTCGTGCTCGAAGACGCGGCAGCGCTGGTTGGGATTTTCATCGCCTTTTTAGGCGTGCTCTCGGAGCAGCTCTTCGCCGAGCCGCGCTTCGACAGCGTGGCGTCGGTCGGCATTGGCTTGGTGCTCGCCGCCACCGCCACGTTGATGGCGCGCGAGTGCAAGGCGCTCTTGATGGGTGAATCGGCCTCGCCTGAGGTCGAAGCGGCGGTCCTGAAACTGATCGGCCAGGATCCAGCCGTCGCGCACGCCAACGGCTTGATCACGCTGCACCTGGCACCGCAGCAGGTCGTGGCGGCGGTCAGCGCGGCGTTCGAAAATCACCTCACGACGATCGACATCGAAGCCTGCGTAGTCCGCCTCGAAGCCAAGATCCGCGCCGCTCATCCGCAAGTCACGCTATTGTTCTTGAAGCCCCAGACCTCGCGCGCTTTCGCTCAGTCGCCCGTAGTGCGGGAAATCGCCGAGTCCGACCGCGAAGCCGCCGAGCTGCTCGAACCAGGGGCTGCCACGCCGCAGCCTACCTCGCAGAAGCTGACGTAGCGGTGCCGGGTTAACGCGCGAGCACGCACTCTTCCCGACCCAGAACCTCTCAACGGACCCACGGGCCCAATTCGACGGAAAACTTGGCCGGCTTCGCACATGAATTCGCGGGGTTGAGGCACGTCTAACCGGCCGCGACAGTTTTTTTGTGAGCGCGTTCGCGTTCGCTCCAGACCGCGAACGCTCGACCTAGATGTTGCGAAAAATACCAAGGTGAGGTTTCCTTCGCGGCTTCGGGATTTTTCTCAGGGGACTCTGTATCTACAAATGCGTTCTTCTTCTTACCTCCTCGGTTTGGTTGCTGGTGTGTCTGCTCTAGCCGTGGCGCCGTCCGGCGCCCACGCGGCCGAGGCGGGCTTTTCGATGCAGGCGTCGGGTGCCGGCGCCAACGCTTCGGGCTCGGCGTCTGGTGGCGCGGACGACTACTGGCATCAGTTTCGGCCCACGCCGATGGCGCTCGAGCTGGGCGTGTACGGCGGCGTTGCGTTGTTCTCGAAGGAGCACAACCTCCAGAATCTGGAGCTTATCGAGCAGTCGCCGGCGGTCGGCCACCAAAAGCTGAAGACCGGCGTCGATCTCGGCTTTCGCGCCGGCTTTTACCCGCTCTCCTGGCTGGGAGCCGAGGGTGAGCTCGGGGTGATCCCGACCAAGACCGACGTCAGCGGCAGCCGCGCGACAATCTGGACTTACCGGCTGCAAGCGGTCGTGCAGTACCCTGCCTACCGCCTGGTGCCGTTCGTGCTCGTCGGCGCCGGCGGCATGAACTTGCGCAGCACCGCGAGCGGGCTCGGCAGAGACAGCGATCCGGAGCTGCACGTCGGCGTGGGCGTCAAGTACGCGATCGCCCAATGCCTCAGCGCTCGCTTCGACTTCCGCGACAACTTGATGCAACAGAACCGCACCAACCCGGCGATCAAAGACGGCGATCTGGTGTCGAACTTCGAGCTCTTGCTCGGTCTATCTTGGACGCTCGGTCGCACGCCGGCCGAGTCGGCGCCCGCGCCGAAGGATTCGGACGGCGATGGTTTCGTAGATCCGCAAGACGCCTGCCCCGCGGTGCCGGGCGTGGCTCCGAACGGCTGCCCCGCGCCCGTGGCAGCGCCGCTCGACACCGATCACGACCTGATCAACGATCCGCAAGACGCCTGCCCGACCGTGCCCGAAGATCACCTGCCGCCAGCAGCCGAAGACGGCTGTCCGAGCGCGGATCCTGACCAGGACGGCATTTTGGCGCCGGAAGACAAGTGCCCGACCGAGAAGGGCGTCGCGCCCGACGGCTGCCCGATCCACGACAAGGATCAGGACGGCATTTTGGACGACGTCGACAAGTGCCCTGACCAACCCGAGACGAAGAACGGCTTCCAAGACGCCGACGGTTGTCCGGACGAGCTGCCCAAAGAGGTCGCCAGGTTTGCCGGCGTGATCAAGGGCATTCAGTTCGACACCGGCAAGGCGACGATCCGCAAGGAGTCGAACAAGGTGCTCGACGACGCGATCAAGGTGCTAACGCAATACGGCGATCTGCGGATCTCGATCAGCGGCCACACCGACAACGTCGGCGAAGCGCAAAAGAACATCGACCTGTCGCAGGCGCGCGCCAACTCGGTGAAGGAATACATGGTCGGTAAGGGTATCGCCGCCGACCGCGTCCAGACGCGGGGCGCAGGCCCGAATGAGCCGGTCGCCGACAACTCGACGGATAAGGGCCGTCAAGAGAATCGACGCATCGAGTTCAAACTGCTGCAGAAGTGACGGAATTTGACTCCGAGCGCTGCCTTGGAGTCCGGCGAAAACAGGTCCGAGGAGTAACAATGCGAAATACGTTTATTTGGTCTTTTCTTAGTTTCGTGGCGCTCGCCACGGGTGGCCTCGCGGTGGGTTGCGATGGCGACCTCAAGATCGCTCGCAGCTCGGCTGGCGATTCGTGCGACAAAACGTCGGACTGCAACGACGGTCTACGGTGCATCGATCACACCTGCTACAAGAACGCCACTAGCTCCGGCGGCAGCGCCAATAACGCTGGCGGCGATGGTACCGGCGGCACGGTCGTGACCGGCCCCAAGCCCCCCGTGCTAGGCGGCCCCGGTGAGAGCTGCGCCAAACGCGCCGACTGCGAAGACGGCCTCGCGTGCCTCGCCCAGCGCTGTCAAATGGACGGCGCCGGAATGGGCGGCGGCGGCCCGACCGGCCCCACGCTGGGCGGCCCTGGCGAGACCTGCGGCCTGACCTCGGACTGCACCACGGGCTTGACCTGCTTGCCCAGTGACGGCACCAACTTCCCCGCGGCGAGAGGCAGCGGCTCGAATAGTGTCGGCGTCTGCACCCCGACCGACAACGGCCTGGAGCCGACTGGCAAGAGCTGCAATGGCGCGGAGTGCACCACGGCAGACGATTGCTGCGAACTGCCCGTCGCGGCGCAGATCTCCAACGCTTTGGCCCCCACCTACGGCACTGGCGTTAATTCGTGTGCGGAGTTGGCGGTCGTGCTCGACGGCGTCAAGTGCGACGCTGCCGTGCTGACGACTCAAAACGCCGCCCGTTGCTTCGCCCAGGCCACTTACTGCACGTGCGGCAAAACGACCTGGACCTGCAGCGACGCGGGCCGCTGCGTTTACGCCGCGGCGTGCACGAAGGACTACGCCACGCCCGGTGGTTGTCCGACCTACTCGCGCGCCGGCTACCCGTTGACGTCGCTCTGCGACACCGACGGCAGCGGCAAGTGCGAGCCCCCGGCGGCCTTGGCGGCTTGCAAGACCGACGTGGAATGCGACAAGGGGCTGGTCGTCGCCGACAGCGGCGGTATCGAGCGCTGCACGGCTGGCGAGTGCACCTGCTACAAGGCGCTCGGCGCGTGCTACCGCAAATGCGGCGAGGACCTGGATTGCGCCAAGGGCAAGTCCTGCGACACGAAGACCAAGGTCTGCGTGCCGAACGCCGCCTGCGATTCGGACGCGTTCTGTGTCACCTACAACAACGACATCCACTCCAAGTGTCTCATGCCTGAAGGTGTTTGCGACACAGAGTGCATCAACGACCGCGAATGCAACTACGGCAGCCTGACCAACAGCGCCTCAACCCGGGTCTGCAACGCCATGCATCGTTGCGAATTGGTGGGTTGCACCACCGACACGGAATGCCCGGCGGGCGCAGGCGGCGTGAAGCTGTTCTGCACCGCGACGCCCGCTCCGGCGGCTGGCGCCACGGCGTCTTCAGCCATCACCGACTGAGACGACCGCGCGTGACGCTCGGGCGCCCTGCCCGGTGACGTAACGCTGAACCGGCCCACCACGGCACCCGCCGTCGGTGGGCCGTTTCACATTGAGGGGCACAACGTGCCGGAAGCCGCGCTACGCCACCCGCCGTGCGCGCCGGCCGCGAAGGGCGATGATGCCGGCGGCGACGACGAGCGCGGTTCCGAGGCTGCTCAGCCCGTCTGGATGCCGGGAGAAAATCAGCCAATCGAACAGCGCGGCGAACGCGACCGAGCCGTAGATGAACGGGCCGACTTCCGCAGCAGGGGCGAGCTGGTAGGCGCGCGTCATCATCAGCTGAGCGATCGTGCCAGCGGCGACCATCGCCAGAATCACCGGAATGCTGCTGGCGGCTGGTGTCACCCACGTGAACAGCGCCGGGCCGAGCCCAATCGCGGTCGAGCAGATCGAGAAGTAGAAGACGATTTTGGTGACCGACTCGGTGAGCGTGAGCCGACGCACGCCGACCTGAGCCGTCGCCGCGAACAGCGCGCCGAGCACGCCGACCAGCGCCGCCGGCTGGAACACGCGGAGGCCCGGCTTGAGGATCAACACCAAACCAAGCATGCCGAGCGCGAGCGGCTTCCAGATCCCGCGCGGCACGGACTCGCCCAACCACGCCTTCTCGACGAACGGAATGAACAGCGGCAAGGAGTAGTTGAGCAGTAGAGCTTCGGCCAGCCCCAGCTTGCCGATCACGAAGAAGAAGCAATACATCGCCGCCATACCGACGGTGCCGCGCACGATGTGCTCGCGCAGGTGCAGCGTTCGCAACTCTGTCACGCCGCGGCGCAAGATTGGCGGCAACAGCACCAGCAAGCTCAAGCCGCTGCGCAGGAACACCACCATCGCGTTCGGGAGCGAATGGGAAAGCAGCTTGACCATCACGCTCATCAGCGCGAACAAGAAGGCCGCCGCCACCATGAACGCCGCCGCACGCGGCAGGTTCGTTACTGGCTGGTAGCGCGGACTCTCGGCAACGACCGGGGCGGACAGGGCCCGGCGTCATAGCACGCGAAGCCGCGCTCTGATATGCATCGGCCACGCTCTGAATCTCCGATACACTGAGTTGCTCGATTCCGGGCGCGCGACGGCCCGAGCAGGTCGAGCAAAACGTCGCGACCGGCGCGCACGGCGGCCTCGAGCCAAAGCTGCTGCAACAGCTCACGGCGCTCTGCGGCGCCCACATCGGGCCGCTCGTGCATCAGTTGTGGTGAGTCATTCGCAGCTGGCTGTAGCAGCCATTTCGGTCTCGCAACCGTCGCGGACATCGAAGTTGCAGTCGCGGTGCCCATCGTCACAGCGCCGAATCGAGCAGCTCCCGCCGGCGCAGGCTGGAGCGCCGTGCGCCACCGTGCACGGCGCGCTGTCGCAGCCACCGCAATGCGCTGAGTCGTGCGCCGTGTCGACCTCGCAACCGTCACTGTTGGCGCGGTCACCGTCGCCATTGCAATCGGCGAACTCCCCCTGGCACGACGCCACGACGCAGCCGCCAGCGTCGCTGCAGCGCGCAGTCGCCTGCGCGATCACGCACGGCCTGCAACCGTCAGCGTTGCAGCCATTGTCCGGATCAGCGCGCGAAACGCAGCGCCCCGCGCAGGCCTTCTGATCCGCGGAGCAACCTTCTTGCAAGGAGTCAGTGCTGACGACCAGCGAGCACGCTGGGAGGAACGCCAGCACGCCGGCGAACAAAGCTCGCGCCACACGGCTCTGGATTCGTCGCCGTCGCAAGCCGTGGAGCATTCGCAGCGCACTTTACCTTACGCGGCGGCCGGAGTGGTCAGCATGCTGGTCCTCGGCGAACCGCGCTGGTTTTGAGCGGCTTCGCGACTGACGGGGGTGGGTCGTGATAGCTTGTCAGGCAGCGGCATGATGCGACTTCAGGCCGGATGGTTAGGCGTGCTCGTCGCCTGGGCGGCGCTCGGGTGCTCCGGCACGGACGGAGCGGCCGCGCCGCCGCTCGTCGAGCTCTTCAGTTGGTGGACGAAGCCCGGCGAGGTCGAGGCGCTCGATGCCGTGCTGGCCGTGCATAATCGACGACACCCCGGCGCCAAGGTCATCAACGCTGCGGCCAAAGACTCGGCGACAGCGCGCGACCGTTTGCGCACCCGGCTCGAAGATCGCCAGCCGCCCGACACCTTTCAAGCCAACGTCGGGCAAGATCTGCTGCGCTGGGTGCTCTACAACGGCGCCGACGCGTCCGAGAGCAAGCTCGAGCCGTTGAGCGGCAAGGCGGTGATCGGGCGCGATTTCCGCGACGTGTTCCCGGAGCCGGTGCTGTCGGCGGCTGGCTTCAACGGTCAGGTGTACGCGGTTCCGGTCAACATCCACCGCACCAACTCGCTGTTTTACAACATGCGGCTATTTGCCGACCTCGGCCTCGAGCCACCGCAAACGCTCGACGAGCTGTACGCGGTCTCGGACGAGCTACAAGTCCAAGGCATCGTGCCGATCGCGGTCGGCGCGAAGGGCAGCTGGACGCTGTCGCTGCTCTTCTTCGAGAACCTACTGATCGCCAAAGAAGGCGCCGATTTTTACGACGACTACTTCGGCGGTAAAGTCGACGCGGCAGCGGACCCGCGCATGCTCGACCTCCTCGACGAGAGTCTGCGGCTCTGGAAGTACACGAATGCCGACGCGCGCGACATCGAGTGGGACGCCGCCGTCGCGATGGTGCAAGACGGCCGCGCCGCGATGACCGTGATGGGTGACTGGGCAAAAGGCACGCTGAAACAGCTGGGCGGCGTACCGGGCGAGACCTTCGGCCAGCTGCCGTTCCCCGGCACGGCTGGCGTTTTCGTCTTCACTGCCGACACCTTCCCGCTGCCCAAAGGCGCGCCGCGCCGCGCGGACGCGCTCGATTTTCTCGGGACGCTCGCCTCGCTCGCTGGCCAAAACGCTTTCAATCCGATCAAAGGCTCGATTCCAGCCCGCACCGACATCGACCCTGCCGCTTACGATGTGCTGGCGCAGGCCATGATCAAAGACTTTCGCCGCGACCACCTCGAGCTAGCACTTTCCGGTCTCGCGCCCGCCGCCTTCAACGACACCGTGCAAGTCGGCCTCGGCGACATGGTCGATCAAAACAACCCCGAGCCCGCACGTTTCGCGCTGATGAATCGCTACGACGTCCTGCAAGCGATGCATCGCTGACCCTGGCTGCCCCAACGCCGCTCAGAGGGACGTGGCCGTGCACGCGATCAGCAGGGTGACCCGGCCGAGCCGCCGCGGGGCATGGCGGGGCCTCTTTTGAAGGGGAAGCGGCGCCCCGCGGAGGCTGTGCGGGGTGCGCACAGCCTTGCCTCGTGGTGTTCAGATGCTGAGCTGGGGACGATTCTTCTCTGGCCAATCCAGGTGGAAGAACTTGCCGCGCGGCTGATCGATGCGCTCGTAGGTGTGGGCGCCGAAGAAATCGCGCTGTGCTTGCAGCAGGTTGGCGGGCGACCGCAGCGTACGGTAGCCGTCGTAGTAAGCGAGCGCGCTCGAGAACGTCGGCAGCGAGATGCCGTACTCGACGCCCAGCGAGATCGCCTTGCGCCAATTCTTCTGCGCCTTCTTCACCGTCTTGGCGAAGTACGGATCCAGGAGCAAATTCGCGAGCTTTGGATCACGCGCGTACGCTTCGGTGATCTTCTGCAAGAAGCTCGCGCGGATGATGCAGCCACCGCGCCAGATCTGCGCGATCTCACCGAAGTCGAGCTTCCACTTGTACTCCTCCTGAGCCGCGCGCATCAGCTGAAAGCCTTGCGCGTAAGAGCAGATCTTCGAGCAGTACAGGGCATCCATCACGGCGTCGACGAGCGCCTTCTTGCTGCCTTTGTACTTCTTGCCCGGGCCCTTGAGGATCTTCGAAGCCGCGACGCGCTCTTCTTTCACGGCCGAAAGACAGCGCGCGAAAACCGCTTCGGCGACCGTCGGTGCCGGCACGCCCATGTCGAGCGCGTTGGCGCTGGTCCACTTGCCGGTGCCTTTTTGACCCGCCGCGTCCATCACGATGTCGACGAACGGCTTCTTCGTGACCGGGTCCTTCTGACCCAAAATGTCGGCCGTGATCTCGATCAAGAAGCTGTCGAGGATGCCCTTGTTCCACTTGGTGAAGACACCCGACAAGTCCGCCGGCTTCATGCCCGAGAGCCCACGCAACAGGTCGTACGCCTCGCAGATCATCTGCATGTCGCCGTACTCGATGCCGTTGTGCACCATCTTGACGTAGTGCCCAGCGCCGTTTTCGCCGATGTACGTCGCGCACGGCACGCCGCCCACGATTGGCTTGCCCGGCGTCGCGCCGCTCAGCGGCTTGCCGGTCTTGGCGTCGACCTTCGCGGCGATCGCGTTCCAAATCGGCTCGAGCACTTTGTAGGCCGCCGGATCACCTCCCGGCATCAGCGACGGACCAAACCGCGCGCCCTCTTCACCGCCGGAGACACCGGAGCCGATGAAGCGGAAACCCTTTTCCTTGAGCGCCTTCTCGCGACGGATCGTATCGGTCCAGAGCGCGTTGCCGCCGTCGATCACGATGTCGTTCTTGTCGAGCAGCGGCAGCAGGCTGTCGATGACCGCGTCAGTCGGGCCGCCCGCTTTGACCAAGATCACGATTTTGCGGGGCTTGGACAGCGAGCCCACGAACTCGTCGAGCGACTGAGAGCCGACCACGCCGCCCGGTGTGTCGGGGTTCTCGGCCACGAACTTGTCGGTGGTCGCGGTGGTGCGGTTGTAGACCGAGATTTTGAAGCCATGGTCCGCGATGTTCAGGGCCAGGTTTTGGCCCATGACTGCCAGGCCAACCAGCCCGATGTCAGAAAGATTCTTCGCCATTTGAGCGGCCACGAAATACCCAGACGCGCGGCCGGGAACCAGAAAAAAGCGCCGTCACACTTTTTCACTGCAGAAAACCGGCCTGCGCCTGCTGATAATCCACGCGACTCATTCGGGAAACTGGCGCGCGCGCACGATCCGAGCCGATGTGCGCGCAAATCGCTCGCTCTGAGCCCGGGCCGGCGCCCAGCCGTCGCGGTCAAACCGCGCTCGATGCCGTACCGGGAGGTCCGGTCTCGGCCGAAGACGTCGCGATCAAGGACTTGGGGACATGCCGGTATCCGTCGCCGGCCGCCGCGCACTTGGGCGAAGGCGCCATGCTGTTCGTCGGCGAGGCCGACAAGGTGTTGGTCGACGATCGCCTCTCGCAACTGCCAAGCTCGCCGGAGCTCTTGCGCGAGCTGCCGGCGTTCGAGCTAGCCGGGCCGCGCAATCGAGTCTTCTTCGACGCGCCGCGCGTGCGCGCCGGTATCGTCACCTGCGGCGGACTGTGTCCAGGTCTGAACAATGTGATCCGTGGCTTGGTGCTCGAGCTTTGGTTCGGCTACGGCGTGAAGCGCATCACCGGCTTTCGCTACGGCTATCAAGGCCTGATCTCGCGGGGCGTAACGCCCGAGCAGCTGACCCCCGACACGGTGTCGCGCATCCACGACCAAGGCGGTACGATTTTGGGCTCGTCGCGCGGCAGCCAGGATCCGGCCAAGGTCGTGGACTCGCTCGAGGCGCTCGGCATCGACATTTTGTTCGTGATCGGCGGCGACGGCACGATCCGCGGCGCGATGCAGCTCGGCACCGAGATCGAAAAGCGCGGGCTAGCGATCAGCGTGGTCGGTGTGCCCAAGACCATCGACAACGACATTCACTTCATCGATCGTAGTTTCGGCTTCGAGAGCGCCTTTTCTGCAGCCGTGGAGGTGATCCGCGCCGCGCGCGTCGAAGCCACTGGTGCGCGTGACGGCATTGGCTTGGTGAAGTTGATGGGCCGCCACTCTGGCTTCGTCGCCTGCAACGCCGCGCTGGCGTCGACCGACGTCGATTTGGTGCTGATCCCCGAGGTGCCGATGCAGCTCGAAGGTGATCGCGGCGTGCTCCGTTACGTGGAGCGGGTGCTCGATCGCCAAGGTCACAGCGTGATCGTGGTCGCCGAAGGCGCCGCGCAAGACCTGCTGGCCCAAGGCGCCGGAGCCGACAAGAGCGGCAACTCCAAGCTCGGCGACGTAGGCGTGTTCCTGCGCGAGCGTATCACCCAGCACTTTCGGCAGGAGACGCGCGACGTCACGCTCAAATACATCGACCCAAGCTACGCCATCCGCAGCGTCGCCGCTTCGCCGTCCGACAGCGTCTACTGCTGGAACATGGCGCGCAATGCCGTGCACGCCGCGATGGCCGGCAACACCGAAATGCTGATCGGCCGCTGGCACGGCCGCTTCGTCCACGTGCCGATGCCGCTGGCCACGCGCAGCCGGAAGCAAGTCGACCCCGGCGACGATGTCTGGACCAGCGTGATCGAAGCGACCGGACAGCCGAGGCAATTCGCTTGAGCAGCGGCGTCACAGCAGGGCGGCCCTACGCCGAGCGTCGAGCGGCTCGGGTCGCGGCGGCGAGCTCTTTTAGCACGCTCGCAGGCACGTTTTCGCCTTCCATCCACGCCACCAGCGCCGGCTGCCAGGCCTTGGCCCAACTGGGCGCCAACCGTTCGCGCAAGAACGCCGAAAACAGCGCATCTAGCAAGCCGGTCAAGCGCTCGATCAGCGTCGTCCGCTCCAAGAACGCATCGTCGCCCTCTGCCTTGAGCAGCGCCGGTACCGCGCCGCTGCCGATCAGAAAGCGCGGTGCGTTGAAGTTGAACGCGAAATCTTGCTCTTCGATACGCAACACCACGCGCGCGGCGACCGGCAGCTTCATGTTGCGCACCGCTTCGCGTGCTTCGGGACTACCGGAAGGTTGCGCCCCGCGCACCGTGACGCGTTCGGTTTTGTCCAGCACGTGCTCCAGCGTGAGCTGGCGATCGATCCACGCTTCGCACTCCCCCGCCTTGCCGAGCGCCACCTTCTCATTGAATAGCTCTTGGCGCAGCCAAATCCACAGCAATAGCTCGGCGCCCAAAAAGCGCGTCGTCTCGATGCGCTCAATCAGCTCGGCAAGCTCTTCGTCGATCTCCTCTGCGTCTTCGGCTGCCGCCTTGCCGCGCGCCTTGGGCTCGGCGTCACCCGGCCCGGGCTTGGTCGGCAGCTTTTCGAGCGCGCTCTTGGCCTTGCGCCCCGCCGCGAAGCTCAGCGGCTCGACCTTCTCGAACAGCTTCTGCATCGCCGGCGAGAGCTGCGCGCGCCCGGCCGCCGCATACGGGCTGTCGGCCTGCAGCTCGAGCCCGAAGGTCGTTTCGAACAACGCCGCAAACTCCTCGGTCGTGCGCGCAGAATGCGTGAACAAGAGCACCGTCCCGGCGTCCAGATCCCACAGCACATCGAACGCCCGCGACGTCGGTAGAATCTTCTTCCGCAGCCGCCCGATCACGCGCAGCTTGATGTCGTCTTTTTCGGCGCGCGTCAGCTTCTCGCGGCCCGCGCGTGACAGCATGCGCTGCTGTTCGTCAGCGACTTGCGAGCGCACCATGACGCCCGGCAGCTTCCATTTGTCGACGCGGTAGCCGAGCTGAACGAAACGATCGTAGAAAATGCGATCCGGCTGAAAATCCAAGTCGAATGGCCGCTCGATCACGCACCACCCGATCGCCTCCGAAGCTTCATCCTCGGGCGCGAGCGGGGTGAACTTGCGCAACCGCACCGCCTCCAGGTAGCGCTTTCGCAAATCCTTCGGCGGTTTACCCTGCACGAACAGGCGCGTGAACGTCAGCGCCCCACGAGAAACACCCAACTGTACCTGCCTTTCGAGAAGTTTACGGTGCCGTGCCCTTCATGCGCCGCACGTGATCCGTCCACAGTCGTGCCTTCACCCAAGCCACGCCCTCAGCCTCGGTGCCGACGACGGTGTGCTGACACGGCATTGGCTGAATCATCAGCACGCCCCGTAGCACACCGCGCATCAAAGGGCTGGGCAGTGAGAACGCGACCCCAACTACGCGCTGCTCGATTTTTTCGCGGTAGTTCTTCATGAACTGCGCTTGTAGGCGCACGTGGCGCGGCGGTGTCATTGGCATCGCCGGCGTGGTCACGAACACCGCGCCAAAGCGTGGCTCCTTGTCCAACACTTGGACGTAGTCAGCGATATACTGCCGAAATTCGTCGTCTGTGGGGCCGCGATGAAAGCGCACCACGACCAGCAGGCTCTGGCTGCGATCGATTTCGATGGGCGGCGTCACGCTCTGCCCGCCGGCGCGAGTACTTTGATCACCTTCGAACCTTTCACGCTACGGAACGGCGGAAGCAAGCGCTGTTTTTACAAGATAGTGCGCGCCGCCAATTTGCGCGCGGAACTCCGTGATCGATTGAGACTTTCGGCTCAGAGCATTACGCTTCGGGGCATGGGACTGTATCTGGGCCTGGATTCGAGCACGCAGAGCCTCTCCGCCATGATCATCGACACGGCGTCCGGCCGCGTCGCGCTCGACGAAAGCGTGAACTTCGGCAAGAACCTGCCGCAATACCGCTCGCCGAGCGGTTTTGTGCCGGATCAGAATCCGCAGATCAAGCACGCCGACCCGCTGATGTGGGTGGAAGCGCTCGACCTGCTGCTCGGTCAACTCAAGGCGCGCGGCACCGACTTCAGCAGCGTGGAAGGCATCAGCGGCGCCGGCCAACAGCACGGCTCCGTGTACCTCGCGCAGCGCTTGAGCGACGTCCCGGCCTGGGACCCGAAGCGAGCTCTAGTCGACCAGGTTCGTCCGCTGCTCAGCCGCGCCACCTCGCCGATCTGGATGGACAGCTCGACCAGCGCCGAGTGTCGCGAGATTGCCGAGGCCGTCGGCGGCGACGCACGTGTCGTCACGCTCAGCGGCTCGCGCGCGATCGAGCGCTTCACCGGTCCGCAGATCCGCGCGTTCTACAAGCGCGACCCGGAAGCGTACGCGAAGACGCGCGAGATCCACCTGGTCAGCTCGTTCCTGGCCTCGCTCTTGATTGGCAAAAGCGCGCCGATCGATCACGGCGACGGCGCGGGCATGAACCTGCTCGAGCTAGCGACCGGCACCTGGAGCCCCGATCTAGTCGCGGCTACCGCGCCGGGCTTAGCCGAGAAACTACCGCCCGCCGTGCCTTCGCGCACCACAATCGGCGACATCGCCGAATACTTCGTCGAGAAATACGGCTTCAAGCGTGGAACGCCGGTCGTGGCTTTCACGGGCGACAATCCGTCGAGTTTGGTTGGCATGGGCGCGACCGAGCCAGGCACGGCAGTCGTCAGCATGGGCACGAGCGACACGGTGTTCGCGGCGATGCGCCAGCCGCACACCGATCCGCGCGGCTTCGGGCACGTCTTCGGCAACCCGGCCGGCGGCTTCATGTGCCTGATCTGTTTTGCCAACGGGTCGTTGGCCCGCGAAAAGGTCGCTGAGAAGGCCGGGCTGTCGTGGCCAGCCTTCGAGCGCGCGATCCTCGAAGAAACGACGCCTGGGAACCAAGGCAATCTGCTCTTGCCGTTTTTCATTCCAGAGATGACACCCAAGCTGTTGGCGCCAAAGGTGGAACTTTTCGGTAGCGAGCGATTCGTCGCTTGGCAGGAGCCGGCCGCGCTGGCGCGCGCCATCGTGGAAGCCCAAGCTCTCAGCATGCAGCGCCATTCGGATTGGATCGGCGAGCAGCCGAAGCTTATCCGAGTGACCGGCGGCGCCTCCAAGAATCGCGGTATTCGTCAGGTCTTGGCTGATGTCTTTGGGGCCGAAATTCGCGCGCTCTCGGTCGGCAACGCCTCGGCGCTCGGCGGCGCGCTGCGCGCGGCCGAGGCCGTCGGCAAGATCCCGTTTGCGACGCTGTACGAGGCCTTCGCAGCAACCGACGCCACCAGCAACGTCAGCCCCAAGAGCGGCGCCACCGCCAGCTACACGGAGCTCCGACAGAAGCTGACGGAGCGGCTCGTCGCCTTGGGCGCCTAGATGCAGCCACCCGATCTGCTCGAGCCGACGCCGCGATTGCGCTTGGACGCTCGACTTTTCACGGAGACGCTCACGTTCGCGTTCGCGACCGGCAGCTCGCCCGAAGCCTTCGAGCGCGTGCTCAAGAGCTACAGCCCCGGCCGCTCCACCTTCGATCCGGAGTGCTTCGCGCGCGATCTGTTCGTCAAAGATCTGGTCGCGCGCTGCCTATGCGTGAGCACCGAGAAACGCGATCGCTACCCGCTCTTGCAGCGCCCACTGTTGGCGCTGCTCACCCACCCGTCGAGCGACGCGCGCACCCTTTCGTTTCGGCACGAAGTGTTGCGCCAGTTGACCGAGTCGGCGGAGCTTACGCGTAACCTGGAGCAGTCCTGGGCCGAACTTCGCTATCTTTTCGACCTTTTCCAAGGCGGCGAACGCGCCCGCCACGGCGCCGCGGTGATGCGACGGCTGGACATCCTGCGTGCCTTTCACAGCACGGTCGACAAGCTCGGCCGCGCGTTCGAGGTCACGACCGGACCACTCGCGCGCGTGCACGGCTTCGCCAACGCGGTGCAAGCCTCCGAGGGTTGGACGCACCTCGAGAACCTGCTCGACTACGAAAGCCATCTGGCAACGGTCGACGTTCGCGTGCGGATCGGCCACGACGGTGAGATCCGGAGCTTCGCGATCCAGCGCCTCGCCGAGAACGAATCCAATCCTTGGTATGCGTCGCCGCTACGGCGCTTTCTCGCGCGCATCTCGTTGTTGTTTCGCGGCTTGAACGTACGAAGCTCGGAGCTGCTCGGACGCCTGGTCGAAAGCGTCTTCGACGAGCTGCAAGAGGCCTGGGTCTTGCTCTACCAGCTGATGCTCGACTTCGAGCTGATGCTGGCGGCGCTGCGCTTTCGGGCGCTGGCCAAGAGCCGTGGTCTCGAAGTCTCGCTGCCGGAGTTGGTCAGCAGCGGAGTGCCGGTCGAAGAGGCGCCCGCCTCGCGCTTCGAGAATCTGTTCAATCCGTTTCTGTTACTCGAAAGTGCGGCGCCGGTGCCGTGTGACATCGGCCACGGGCCGGCGGCGATCAGCATCGTGACCGGCCCCAATTCAGGCGGGAAAACCCGGCTTTTACAAGCCGTCGGGCTGAGCCAACTGCTGGCCCAAGCCGGTCTATTCGTGCCGGCGCGCGCGGCGCGCCTGTCGATCCGCAGCGGCATGTTCGTCTCGCTCGTGCAGCAGACCGAGTCCGACCAGAGCGAAGGTCGGCTGGGCACAGAGCTGTTGCGTATCCGCCGCCTGTTCGAGAGCTTGCCGCGCGGTGGCCTGGCGATCTTGGACGAGCTTTGCTCGGGCACCAACCCGACCGAGGGTGAAGAGATCTTCGAGCTGTTGATCGAGCTGCTGGGCGAGTTGTCACCGGCGGCGTTCATCAGCACGCATTTCCTGGGACTGGCGGCGCGGCTGGAGCGCGAACGGCCGACGGAGCTGACGTTTTTGGAGGTCGAGCTTGGGCCCTCCGGTACGGCGACGTACCGCTTTACGCCGGGTGTCGCCAAGACGTCACTGGCACGCGGAGTCGCGGAGCGGCTCGGTGTGACCCGAGAAAGCTTGCGCGCGTTGTTGGACAGTCGCAGGGCCGAGCTGCAAACACCGCCCGCCGCCGAGCGCGATAGCGCGCCGAGCCAGCGCCCGTCAGCTTTGGCCGCCAAGGGCGAGGCGGCGACGTAGCTCGTCGAGCACGTCGCGGGTCTTGCTGCAGCCGCTGCGCGTCGCACCCGTTTCCCGCACTTTTAGCAGCATTTCAAGGTCTTGGATGCCACCGGCGGCCTTGACCTGCACATGCGTCGGCGAGTGCTTGCGCATCAGCCGCAAGTCGTCGAGCGTGGCGCCGGAGCTGCCGAATCCGGTCGAAGTCTTGACCCAATCGACTGACAGCTCACCGCAAATCTCGCACAGCCTAATCTTCTGCGCTTCAGTCAGGTAGCAGTTCTCGAAAATCACCTTCAGCTTTTGTCCCCGCGCGTGGGTCGGCTGTAGCACTGCGAGAATGTCGGTCTTCACGGCGTTGAAGTCACCGCTCAAGACCTGGCTGATATTGACGACCATGTCCAGCTCGCGTGCGCCGTCGATCAGCGCCTGCTCGGCTTCGAGCTGTTTGATGCGGCTGCTCTGACCGCCGTGCGGAAAGCCGATCGTGGCGCTCGGAAGCACATCGCTGCCGTTCAGGATATCGCTGGCCCGAGCCAGGTAGTACGGCATGATGCAAACGCTGGCCACGTCGTACTCGAGCGCCAAGCGACAACCCGCCTCGAGCTCGTCAGTCGTCATCGTCGGCTTGAGTAGCGAATGATCGATCATCTTCGCCAGCTCGACATACCTCGGGAGCGTCATCCGCCGAGCTTGCCACCGCTCACAAACAGACACCACCCGCCTAGTTCGGCGTTCTGGGGAGGCTTTCCCGAGGACCGAAGCCAACGTACTTGAGTACGTGAGCATCGGACCGCAGGGAAAACGAAGCCCAGAACTCGAAATCGGCGGGTGTGGTTAACGGCCGAATGGCCGCTGCTGCTTATGCTACTTCGCTGGCGTGGTAGCCGCGCTCGCCGTGGTCGCTTAGATCGAGGCCCGTGACCTCGTCCTCTTCGCTCGGGCGCAGGCCGATCGTGGCCTTGAGCGCGTAGCCGAGAACGCATGTAGCAACGACGGCCAGCGTGATGGTGAGGCCCATCGCCTTGAGCTGCTCGAGCCAAAGCGTTTTGCCGACGATGTCCTTGAGGAAGGTGTTGAGGTTCGGGTTCACGTCAGCCGTGGCGAAGAAGCCGACCAACAGCGAGCCCATCGTGCCACCGATGGCGTGAACGCCGAAGGTGTCCAGCGCGTCATCGTAGCCGAGCGCGCTCTTGAGCTTCGTGCAAGCGAAGAACGGGACGATACCGGCCAAGATGCCGATGACGACCGCACCGCTCGCCGTGACGAAGCCGGCACACGGCGTGATTACGACGAGGCCGCCGACCGCACCCGAGCAGAAGCCGAGCACCGAGGGCTTGCCTCGCGAGATCCACTCGGCCGCCGGCCAAGCCGCGCACGCGACCGCCGTGGCGAGCGTGGTGGTGAGGAAGGCCTGCGAAGCGATCCCGTCCGCCGCGACCGCGCTGCCGGCGTTGAAGCCGTACCAGCCGACCCACAGCATACCGGTGCCGATCATGGTCAGGACCATGCTGTGCGGCGCGAAGTTCTCTTTGCCAAAGCCCTTACGCTTGCCAACAATCAGTGCCAAAACCAGCGCCGACCAGCCGGAAGACATGTGAACGACGGTGCCGCCGGCAAAGTCGATCGCCTTGATGCCCGCGTCCTTGTTCCAGACGCCGTTCATGAAGCCGTCGATACCCCAAACCATGTGCGCGAGGGGGAAGTAAACGATGAACATCCAGCCGACCATGAACAGCATCAGCGCGCTGAACTTCATGCGCTCGGCGATCGCGCCGACGATCAGCGCCGGGGTGATGATCGCGAACATCAGCTGGTACATCGCCCACACGTTGTGGGAAACCCAAGCTGAGTAGTCGGTGTTGGGCGCGCTGAGCACGTCCTTCAACATCGCGAATTTTGCGCTGCCCAGGAAAGGCGTGCCGGGCGCGAAGGCGAAGCTGTAACCGATCGCCCACCACAAGATGGTGACGACGCCGGCCAGGCCGAGGCACTGCGCCATCACGCTGAGCACGTTCTTGCTCCGGACGAGGCCGCCGTAGAAGAGCGCAAGGCCGGGCAAGGTCATGAACAGCACCAGGGCTGCCGACACCATGATCCAGGCGTTGTGACCCGGACCCGGGCCGGGGACGAGCGACACGCGGTCCTTGCCAGCGGCGTCCTTGGCGACGCGAGCGCCGTTGTTCATGTACGCCTCGAGATCAGCAATGCGATCTTGCAGCGCCTTCACGTCGACCTCGGCCGGCGCAGCGGCAGCGGCCGCGGCAGGCGCGACTGCGGCTTCAGGAGCGGGGGCCGCGGCGGGCGCGTCATCTGCCCACGCAACGCTGGCTGGCAGCAGCGCCAGAATGAAGAGCACGACTAGGAGCAACCGTTTGGACATCTTGAGTACCTCTGCGAAGGGACGGACTGACCGTGGGGGTGGACGGGTTTTGGACCCTGCCAGGGGTTTCAAGCCCTCTGGCTCCTGAGCGACCAAGAATTAACGCGGTCTCTTTTTCGTGAATGTTTCGTAACGCAGTCGTAATTCGATCCGAAACGAACTTGATGACGATGCCAATGGTTTAGAAACATTCCCGATACACAACAGCCCCGCTCAGGAAAAACAACACTCCTGCGGCGCACTCCCAGGTCCTTTCGGGCACGTACGTGTCGCTGAAGTGAGCTGGACGACTCGCCTGGCTTTCCTCAACATAAATATTTATTCATGCCGATTCATCATCTGTATGTGAGTCGCGATCCTAATTCGACCCCGCATCTTTGATACGAAACCACAAGACTTGCTTAGACGCTGCCTCAGCTGACTGCTCGGCGATGAACGCGGCTACATCACCCCACAGCGCGGCGAACGCAGCGGCGTCGAAACCCGAGTTGCTCGGAATCCAATCACCGCCCCAGCTTTTATTCCCACCTGGGTCGGCGCTTTCCTCGCCACGCGCGCCGTACTGACCGACCACGTCCAGATGGTCTCCGCGCGCGATGTGCAACACGCGACCCCAAACCTGCGACAGCACTGGCACGACACCGTCACTGTCGCTCGCCCCCGCGGGCCTTCCCAAGCCGGCATCCAACGTCTCGAGCTGCGACGGCGCCAGTTGTTGTCGCAGCGCATCGTCTTTCTGGCGCGAAAGACGGTGCAAGACCCAATACAGCGGGTACATGAACTGCGCGTACAGATTGACCGCGAAGTGCAACAGCACCCGAAAGCGCGGTGGCGCAGCGCAAGTGACGACAGATCCGTATGCCAGCGGCGGATCGAGCGTGCAGGCGTTGAGCAGGTCACAACCGGCGGGCGTGAGCTGAAACAGCAAGGCTTGTTCGTCGGCTATCTGTCGCAGGAACTGGACGATCTCGGTGCGGCGTTCGTCGGTGAGGTCGCTCAACAGGCGTTCGTAGAGTTGATCGAACGTGCCACGCCGGCGGCGTTTGGGATCACTCACGCGCAGCGCGAAGTATCCAAGCCGCAAGCCAATCTTGAGCGGCAGCTGGCCGCGCTCGAGCATGAACGCCAAGTAGCGCGCCCCAATTCGGAACAGTGCCCGCCCGACCGGTCGCGTGAAGAAGGTAGAAGCGTTGGTCCCGTAGTGGGGACAAGAGATCGAGACGACCGAGCGAAGGCGGTCGTAGTCACCCAGGTGCGCTTTCGTCGGCAGCGACGCCGTCTGAGCGACGGCCAGCCGAGCATCGAGGCCGCCCGTCGAATGGCCGACGACGTGAATGTCCCCTGGATCCTCGGCAACGCGAACCAGCGCCTCGAGCACGCGCGCTGCGCGGAGTCGAATCGACGCCGTCGGCGGCGTCACCACCTCGGTGATGCGCGCCCGAAAACCGCGCTTCAGCAGCGCGGCTTCGAGCAACGGACGCACGCCGGCGAAGTAGTCGATGTCACCGAGTCTACCGAAGCCAAAAAAGCCTGGCACGAGCAGCACGTTCAAGGACCTGGGCGCATCCATGGCGCGAAGCCTCGCATCCAGGAGCGGCAAAGCCAACGCCTTCTACTGTGACCGTTCTGACGCTGCGATGCGCGCGAGAAACGCAGCCGTCGTGCTGAGAGCGCACTGGTTCCGCTTCGGCGTTGGTCGCTCTCCGTGCCGGGCTCAGAAAACCAGCAGTTCGCCTTCGCTGGCCTTGAGCGCACGCTCTTCACCGAGCTGAAAACCGTCCTCGATTTCGACCTCGAGCCAAACCAGAACCCTGCCCGCGCTGCTCTCGAACACCACTGGCTGCACGTCCGTGCGTGGCAGAGGCGAAAGCTTCACGCCGCGCAGCACGACCGGCGTGCTGAGCGCGATCGTGGCGCCGCGCGCCATCAACTTCGCTTTCAGGCGGCCGACGAGCTGATTGGCGAGCTCACCGACCCAGTCGCGCGCCGCCGCGCCTTTGGGGGCGGCTGCCTCGACGGTGCCTTGCGGCGCGGCGAGCAAGCAAGTGCCGCGTACGCTGTCGCCAACGAAGCCCATGACTCCAGAGAACATGACCTCGTCCGACTCGGCCCAACCCTGCGTCGGGCTGAGTTGAACGCCGTAGGCTTGCATCAGCTCGGTGCATGCAGTGCCGGCGAGGGCTTGGATGGCTCGGGTGGTGTCGGATCTTTCGACGAACATGGCAGCCCTCAGCGCGCCAGCTTATTGGTGGCCATGAGCAGCATCTCCGGTTTAACCGGCTTGATGAACCAGCCCTTGGCGCCAGCCTTCTTGGCGCGTTCAATCAATCGATCTTCCGCTTCCGTGGTCATCAGCAGGACTGGAATGTCGGCAGTGAGCGGGTTCTGGCGCAAACGCTCCAGCATCTCGAGACCGTTCATGACCGGCATGTTCACGTCGAGCACGAGCAACGCGAGATCGGGGTTCTTAATCGCCGTCGCCAACCCTTCGGCACCGTCCCGCGCCTCGAGCACGGAAAACCCGGCTTGGCCGAGAGTTCGGCTAACTTCCAGGCGAATGGTTTCGGAATCATCGACGACGAGTACCTTTTTCACCGCATCCTCGGGGCTTCGGGTGGATTGTCTACGACGCTGGTCTACGGCCCTGCCCCTGGAAAGTTGAGGGGACCTTCAAATAGCCGCGGCGCGGGCCGTGATACCTACTAGAGCACAGGACGTTGTCCGCCACACGCCTTCCCGCAGGCGAATCGCCCCCCAACTCGCCGCGGACCACGGCGCCGGCAGCGCTCCGTCCGCTGATCGACGCCTTGGTTCAGAGTTCTACTGTCGAGCTTTTTCAGTCCCGGGGCATCGCAGTCGCACCCTTACCCTCATCGGTCGGCAACCCGCAACAAGGTAGCTATTTCGGCCTGGCCGGGATCGTCACTCTCACCTCATCGAAGGCCAGCGGCAGCCTGTCGCTGTCGTGGGCGGACCCGGTGTTCTCGCTGTTCACGCCGCCGATCCCGTCCACTTCGCTCGGCGCACGCGACTTGCTGCGTGAGCTGACCAATCAGCTCGCCGGCCGCGTGAAAAATCGCCTGCTCAACTTCGCGCTGATGCTCAACATCGGCGTGCCAACCGTGCTGAGCGGCCAGGCCCTCGAACGGCAACGCCCGCGGCGCGAGACCGAGGTCGTCTACATGTTCCGCACGCTGCGCGGCGCGATCGTCGTCACGCTGGATCTTGCCATCGACGGCGACGCGCTGAGCTACTCGTCGACGAACCGCGTCGCCAAAGAAGGCGACTTCATCGCGTTTTAGGAAAATTCGGAGCTAGCGGGTCTCAGGCCTTCGCTCATCTCTGCTCGGCTCTCACCGCGCGGACCAACACAGTAGCCAGCACGCGGATGAAGCCCCGGCTGCGCACTATTACTGCAGATCGAAAGCGAACGCCTGGAGCTAGCAGTCTTGATCCGTTGTCGGGGCCCTGCGCGAGGGCGGCCCCAGGAAGGGGTCCGGCAGCGGGATCGGGATCGGTCTCGGCAGGGGCTTCGGGCAAGCCAGAGGCGGGGCCGGGCTCGGGCAGGGCCTTTCTCGGACTCG
>JBBRMI010000114.1:0-25658 GCA_038230915.1 Polyangiales bacterium
CAATTGGGCTGCCGCATCGCGGCTCACCTCGCAGAGGCTGTCGGGGCGACCTCAGGTCTCGCTTGGCGCCCAGATTTTTTCACAGGGAGATCGCGAGATCGGGAGGTCGAGCAGAGCGTGATCTTGGGGTTCGCGCTGTCGCCTTTGAGCTTACTCAGAATCTTCTCAAGAGCGCTTGCTGCCGCGCCACCATGCCGCGGCGATGTGCGCCGCAGGCGCAGCGGCCCCCCCAAAAAACTCCTGATCTCTCGATCTCCCTGTGAAAAAATCTCGCTCGTGTGATTCTGCCTGTTTGTGCCACGGTAGCTTCTGCTAGGGGGGCTGCGGCGCGGCAGCCAAGATGTGATGAATCCTCAGGGGCTGCAGCTGGGCCGCCAAAGGCGGCGTCACTCGCCGAGCGAATATTCGAAGCGGTAGGAGTGTTGGCCGTCCTTGACGTCGATTTGCAGCTGGCCTGTCAAGCCAACCAGCTCGCCAGTACCGGAGTCGGGCGCGACCTCGAGCCGGAGCGACGCGGCGCCGCGATTCATGACGCCGTAGTGAACGAGCACGAAGTTGCCGCTCTTGCCGGCGAGCTTGCCGTTCACGCGCTCGAGCGCGACGTAGACGGCCGAACCCTTGGTCGGCGTGCCGGCGCTCAGCATCTCGACCGTGCTCGAGGCTTCGAGCCCACCCGTGAAGGTTTTGACGAAGCTGGTGCGTCCGAGCACCAAGCCGTCCGCGCTGTCGTACGGCGGCTGGCGCGTGGCGGTGATCTCGAACGTACCTTGGGCGCTCTCGGTCATGGGCTCCTTTTACCAGCTAGCGCGGGCCGTCGAGCGCGAAAACGCGGCGTGGTTCCCGATGTCCTAATTCGTCGGATCAAAGACCTTTCCGCCATGGGTGGGTCGGGGCAAGCTCGGGCCATGAAGTCACGCCGCCGCATCGGTATCCTAGTTTTCGACGGCTTCACGGCGCTCGATCTGGTCGGCCCCGCCGATGCATTCGGCTGCGCGCAACAAGGCCCCGCCGAGGCGCCGACACCCGCCTATGAAGTCGTGGTGTTGGGCATTACGGGCCGAGCCTGCGTCGCGGAGTATGGCGTAAAGCTGACGCCCGACTTCCGGCTACAGGACGCACCAGCGCTCGATACGTTGATCGTACCCGGCGGCTGCGGCCTGCGCGAGCCAGCCACCAACGCCAAAGTCGTGCGCTTCATCCAACAGCACGCGCGCAAGCTGCGACGTATCGCCGCGGTCTGCACCGGCATCTACGGGTTGGCGCCGACCGGGTTGCTCGACGGCCGACGCGTCACGACGCACTGGAACTTCGCCGCCGACGTAGCCCAGCGTTTTCCCAAGCTGCGCGTCGCCAACGACGAGCTGTTCATCAAAGACGGCCGCTACTACACGGCGGCCGGCGTCACCTCGGGCATCGATCTTTCGCTGTCATTGATCGAAGAAGATCTGGGCCCCGCGCGCGCGCTGGCCGTGGCGCGCGAGCTGGTGGTTTACATGAAGCGCCAGGGCGGGCAGGAACAGTTTTCGGAGCCGCTGCGCTTCCAGCTCGCCGCCCGCGACCGGCTGCGCGACCTGAGCGACTACGTCACCACTCACCTGGCGCGCGATCTTTCGGTGCCGGTACTGGCCAAGCACCTGGGCGTGTCCGCACGTCAGCTGACTCGTCAGTGCCAACGCGAGCTCGGCCAAGCGCCGGCAGCGCTGGTGCAACGCCTGCGGCTCGACGACGCGCGCCGGCGACTGCTGGAGCCGAACGCCACCGTCGATGTCGTCAGCAGCGCCGTGGGTTTCGGCAGCGCTGACGTGTTTCGGCGGGCTTTCGAACGGCGCTTTGGCGTCAATCCGAGCGCTTATCGAGAACGCTTCCGGGCCGCACGCGGTCGGGTCGCGCCGAGCGGGCTTTCCATGGCGCGCTGAGTTCTGCTCGGCTATGGAGCCCGGATGCCGGGTTCTGCTGATGAAAACGCGCGGCCGTGTGGGCCCTTCTCGTTCACGCCGATCGGTTGGGTGTCTTCACCCTACCAACGGCGCTTCGGAACTCCGCAGCAAGCGGCGGCAGTCGATTCGGATCGCGAAGCTTTGCTCGAGCTCGACGCCGCACGCATCCCCGAAGAGGCGCTCGGCGATCTAATGGGTGTGGAGCGGATTTGGGTGCTGAGCTTTCTCGACCGCAGCGGTACCTGGGGCCCGCTCGTCCGACCACCGCGCGGACCGCGCGTGCGCCGCGGGCTGTTCGCGACGCGCTCCCCAGATCGCCCGAATCCGATCGGGCTGTCGGCGGTGCAACTGGTGAGCATCGACAGCGCGCGCCGCCAGCTGCACGTGCGCGGCGTCGATCTGCTGGACGGCACGCCGATCCTCGACATCAAGCCGTACATCCCCTACGCCGACGCTTTTCCTCACTCGCGCGCTGGCTGGATCGACGAAATTTCAGACGACGAGCTGCAGTTCGCGAGGCGCCCGCCGACTCCCGAGTGACGCGCGGCGACTGACTTGACCATTCGCGGGCCCTTAGCGCGGCTGCGAGTCCGCGGCTGGGGTGAGGCGCTCCGTCAGCGCACAGGTGGCGGAGCCGTGCGCTAGCAGGCGGCCCTGCTCGTCGGTCAAGCGGCCTTCCGCGGTGACCAGGCGGCTGCCACGATGCACGACCCAGCCTTCAGCCGACACCTTCACGGTGCGCGACGTGATGGCGCGCGTGTAATGAACCGTCAACGTGGCGGTCGCGCAGCTGGTGACAGCGTCGAGCGTCGTCGTGACCGCCGTGGCCATCGCGGACTCGAGCAACGTGGCCGCTACGCCGCTATGAACCGCGTTCGTCGAACCGTATAAATGCTCACCCGGCACCAACTGCAAGCGTGCGAACCCATCGTTCACCTCGACCAGCTCGAAGCCAAGCGTCGCTTGCAGCGGTGGCGCCGGCACCTTGCCGGCAATGATGTCGCTCAAAAATTCAACTCCAGGTCTGCCGAGCGCGGCTGCCGCCGTCACACCCGGTTCGTCGAAATCGAACGATCGCGTCAGTTTACCGGCCATGCTTCGGCTTTCGCTGGTCCAGAGGGAGAGAGCGCTGGGACGCCTCACTACCACGCGCGCACGGCGAAGTCCGTCACTCCGACGGGTGCCGAAAACGTGTGCCCGTAAACCAGCGAGACCGGCCTGCCCCAGACCGATCAGCGGCGGAATGTTAGGCTGAGTGGACGCCCGAACGGGGAGCCTGCATGCCGCGACCGAACTTTTTCTTCGCATTTCCGATCGATGGCGGGTTCGTGCTCGAGTTGCCGACGTTGCCGCCGTCGTTTCGGCGATTTCATCCGGAGGACGTGCACCTCACGTTAGCGTTCTTGGGTGGCTGTGGTGAAGCGGCCGCCGAACGCGCGCTGGTGGCGCTGGAGCAGGCGCTCGCAAAGGACTCGTTCGCCAGCATCGACGTGTCGCTCGGCCCAGTCGTGCCGATGGGGCCCAAGCGCGAGTATTCGGCGCTTTCGGCGCTGCTCGAGCGTGGGCATGCGCGGACCGAACAATGCATTGCGCGGTTGCGTGACGTCGTGAGTGAGGCGGCCCTCGATCGACGCGAAAAGCGCGCCCCGAAGCCGCATGTCACGTTGGCGCGACCGCAGCGCCGCGCGACCGAAGACGCACGGCAAGCCGGCTTGGCCTGGGCCGCCGCGCTCGATCTGCGCGCGATCGAGGCGCGGTTGAATCGAATCGCGCTGTACACGTGGAGCGAAGGCAACCGTCGCGAGCGGCTATTTCGCATTCTGGCGGAGCGCCCGCTCAGCCCCGCCAAATGAGTCAATGCGCCGCACGGCACCTAGCGATAATTTGCGGGTTTTAGCTCGCTCGAGAAATTTAGAAGGTGGAGGCGATCGACAGTGTCCAGCTCGACGGTGCAGTGCCGATGCGGGGCGTGAAGGCCAAGCGCGGAACCAGCTGCAGGCTTTGTGGACACGACACGGGCAGATTAGTCGGTTGCGTGAGCAGTTGCGCTTCGCCGAGCGCGGTGCTGGCGACGGTGGTGATGAGGCCGCTCACGTAGTGACCGTAGCCGAACGCAATGATGCTGCCGGCCGCTGCCGACAGACCGAAGTTCACGACATGCCACGGCCACGTCACCCGCGCGTGCTCGTCGTCGGCACTCTCGAGGCGTAGGCGCGGGAAATGTTTCTGGCGCTGGTCGGCAGGAAGTGCGTCGAGTTCGTCGGCCGCCGACTCGACGCGCAACGGAAAGAACCAGGTCACCAGCACCGTCACGCCGGAGCCAACCCCCGAAACGACCCAATCCGGGCGCGATTCCTGGTCGACCAGGGGCACGGCCACGAATGACCCGACCATCAAACCGGCGTTCACGCCTGACCAAGCGTAGCG
Source organism: Polyangiales bacterium (assembly GCA_038230915.1). Taxonomy (GTDB): domain Bacteria; phylum Myxococcota_A; class Polyangia; order Polyangiales; family Polyangiaceae; genus PMG-095. Next base: position 4,365 of record JBBRMI010000114.1, read on the forward strand.
CCAGGTACGGGCTCGATGCGCTTCGTCACGCAGCGATGGCTGGTCGCACTGACTCGGCTCCGCCAGCGCGCCAGCGGCGTACAAGCCGCAACACGAAGCGAGAGCGAGGCTAACGAACGAGCGCATGCGAAGAACCAACTCGAGCGCGAACCGCCAGCATAGCTGGCAGTCGCCCGAAAAAGCCACTGCGTCCCGTACTCGCCTCCGCGCGCCAACGCGGTTGGGCTAGAAGGGCGCCAGTGACTGCGTTGTCTCCGTCTTCGCCGGCGCATTCGCCGCTCCAGGTGAGTTTTGGGGCGGCTGTCGGCGTTTGGGCAAAGATCGGGCTTTTGAGCTTTGGCGGCCCCGCCGGCCAGGTCGCGCTGATGCATCAGGAGTTGGTCGAACGACGCCGCTGGATTGACGAAGAGCGGTTTCTGCACGCGCTCAACTACTGCATGCTGCTGCCCGGGCCCGAAGCGCAGCAGCTAGCCACCTACATTGGTTGGCTGATGCACAAGACGCGCGGTGGGGTCGCCGCCGGCATCCTGTTCGTCCTGCCGGGCTTCGCGGCGATCTTGACGCTGAGCGTGTTGTACGCGGGCTTTGGCCAATTGCCGGCTGTGGCGGCGCTGTTCTTTGGGTTGAAGGCCGCGGTGCTGGCGGTGGTGGTGGAAGCGGTGCTGCGCATCGGCAAGCGCGCGCTCAAGAGTCGGCTGCTGATCGCGCTCGCCGGGCTCGCCTTTGTTGCGATCTTCTTCTTCGAAATTCCGTTTCCGTTCTTGGTCGTCGGCGCAGCGCTGGTCGGGTTGGTTGGGAGTCGCCTGGCTCCGGACGCCTTTCCAAAGCTGCCGAGTGCAAACGTTGCCGGTGTGCACGACACGGTGATCGACCGCATGGCGGCGGCCGGCGAGCTTGCCCACACGCGACCTTCGCGGGCGCGCGCGGCACGGGTGCTGCTCGTGTGCGGGCTGCTTTGGTGGACCCCGCTCTTACTATTGCAGCAACACTTCGGCAGCAGCTCGGTGTTCTACGCCGAAGCTGCATTCTTCTCGCGCACCGCCGTGGTGACGTTCGGCGGCGCGTACGCGGTGCTCGCTTACATTGCCCAGCAGGCGGTCGACACCTTTCACTGGCTCCTACCCGGCGAAATGCTCGACGGCTTGGGCCTGGCCGAAACCACGCCCGGCCCGTTGATCCTGGTCGTGCAGTTCGTCGGCTTCTTGGGCGCGTTTCGGCATCCGGGAACACTCCCGCCGCTGCTCGCGGGCACGCTTGGTTCGCTGATCACGGTCTGGGTCACGTTCGTGCCGTGCTTCCTGTGGATCTTCCTGGGCGCGCCGTACATCGAAGCCTTGCGCGCAAACCGCCCGTTGCGCGCCGCGCTCGCCGCCATCACCGCGACGGTCGTGGGCGTGATCCTCAATCTGTCAGTCTGGTTCGCCTTGCACGTGGTCTTCAAGCACGTCGAAGAGCTTCATTTCGGGCCGCTGCGCGTGCTCATGCCCGCCATCACCAGCGCCGACCCCGCCGCCGCCGTCCTCGCCGCGTTCGCCATGGTCGCCATCTTCCGCTTCGACCTCGGCTTGGCCAAAACCCTCGCCGCCACCGCCACCCTCGGGCTGCTGTGGAAGCTGATTTTCTCCAGGCTTCTGGGATAGGCCTGTCTCGCCGCCCAGCTGGGCGGCGCCGCAACAAACGGGACTGGGCCTACCCCACCCAGCCCCGCAAGTCGCCGCGCGTTTCGACGCGAGACAACAGGAAGGAAGCCCCTCTGCGAGAACAAGTCGGAATCCCCCGCGGTCACGCACCTGCACGACGCGGTAAACAAGCGCTACCAGTCCTGCTGGGAGATGCGCCATGCGCTTCATCGTCATGCACAAGGTCGACGCCACCAGGGAGGCCGGCGGCCTAAGGGTCCGCGAATGGCTAAGTCAGTCGATGATCGCGGCCGAGGCGCCCGGATGGCGAGGCGCGACGAAGGCGCATACTGCGGTATGTAACTGAGGAGCAACGAAACCAGCCGGGATGCATCGGCCGCGAGGGCGACTGACTTAGCCATTCGCGGGCTCTAAGCACCGAGCGTTGGACGTCTTGCGGCGTGAGCGCACCGCGCGAGATTTTGCGCCCGCGCTTTCACGCCGCATCGACAGCGAGGGCGAACTTTCGGGCGCGGTCGACGAAGCGTTCCGGCCCGGCACCATCCGCGACGAGCAGCTGCGGATGATGTTCTCGTGTTGCCACCCGCGCCTGCAGGAAGAGGCGCAGATCGCACTGATTTTGAACATTCTGTGCGGCTTTACGATCGTTTGATGAGCGTGACGCCATCGCCGGTCGTGGCGCTAAGCCGTGCGAGCGCCGTTGCCCAAAGTGATGGGCCGGCGTCGGCACTGGCGGCGCTCCGCGCCATCGGCGACGTCGAACGCTTGAGCGCGTATCCGTTCTATCCGGCGGCGCTCGGCGAGCTCGAGCTTCGGCTCGGAAACTACGCCGCGGCGGGCCGGCATTTCGAAGCTGCGTTCGCGCTTTCGCGCAACGACGCCGAACGGCGCTTTCTCGAAAAACGCCGCTCGGCCGCAAGTCACTGGCGTGGCGGCGCGGCCGCCGGGTGCAGCGCGTCGTGGAAGTCGAAGCCGTACGCCACGACCACGTACAGCAGCGACTGCAAGCGACCGCCGCGGTCGATCGGCATGTCGCGTTCGTAGGCCAGGTGCACTTCGAACGGATCGCGCCGCACGATGAATTCAGGCGTGATGTCGAGCTCGCTCGGCGCCAGCGGATTCGACGCCGTGCGGTCGCTGAAAAACGTGGTGTCCATGCCGACCGCCAGATGGCGATGCCACAGCGAGAGCTCGCTGTGCGCGACGTAACGGAACAAGGCTTTGCCGCTGTTGTCGGGCCGCGCGGCGTACGTCGGATTGTACGCGAACCAGCCGAGCGTCGCGTAGCCGGAAAGGTCGCCGTCCACCAAGCTGTCGGCGAGCGACGGCGAGAGCGCGGCCGCCGAGTAGAGCAAACGCGCACGCGCATCGACGTAGGTTTGGCTGTAACTGCCTTGATCGACCGGCCGATCGTGCTCGACGCGCGCGCCAGCCTCCAGATCGAAGCCCTTGGCGAGGCTGTTGGTCGACGTGACCCCACCGATCACATCGAGCTCGGACGGAGCGAAGACCGCAGCCTTGCGCCGCTCGCGATCGGTGAACATATTCAGATCGAGCGGGATCGACAGCATGCGCCCGAGCAGATCGACGTCGAGATGCAGCGCGTAGCGAAACAGCGCGTGACCGCTGTTGTCGGGTCGCGCGGCGTAAGTCGGGTTGTAGAGCGAAGCGCCCAGCATCGCCGCGCCAGAGACGTTGAATTCCCGGGCGCCGCCGCCAACCTGACCGCCGTGAGCGCTGCCCTGCTTGTCGAGTGCCCAGGCCGTGCGTGGCGCGCCCAAAAGCAAACCTAAAGCGCACGCGAACTCAAGGCAGCGATTTCTGAGCACCGACCCTTGGCGTCTAGCACGCCCGCCGGGCTCGAATAAAGCGGCCGATCAGAGGTGGCGCGTCTCGCCTTTCAGCGGCGAAAAATCGTCCTCTTTGCCGTTGACGTAGCAGACCGGGGCTTTAGCCAATTCGTCATCGGTGACGTTGTCCAGGCAGCCCAGGTTCACGGCATAAAATTCGGCGCCCAAGGCCGGCAAGTAGCCGCCTCTGCTGAAGGGTCGCACACCGCAACGGCCGCAGAACGCGAGGTGCAGGAACGGCCCGGGCTTGCTGGACGGGGTGTGCCGGTAGTCGACCAGCGCGTCGGCGCCTGCCAAAAGCCGAAACGCATCGGCTTTGGCGATCGCCATCCAGAACCGCGCCTTGCGGCAGAACGTACAATTGCAGCGGTTGGTACCCTGCGCGAGATCGAGCTCAGTTTCGAAGCGAACAGCGCCGCAGTGACAGCTGCCGGTGTAGGTCTTCTGCATGCCCTCTAAGAGCGCACGGCGAGCCAAAACTCATCGCTCGGGCAGACCAAATCGAACGTACAGCGCCGGGTCCAGAAATCCGGTCAATTCCGCGATCGAAGCGCCGCGCAGCGTGACCACGTTCAGGGCACCGAGCCGAAAGTCGGGGCCCTGGTAGCAAGCGAACGCCAATTGTCCGCTGGCGCGCGTCGGGCGCAACCGCCACGGCGTCGCGAATACGCGCTTGGCGAAGAAACGCACGACGTCGTCCCGGCCGTCGAACCAGCTCGGGATCGGCGGCATGCTGAATTTGACGTCGTGAGCCAAGACCTCGAGCAACGCGGCTGGGTTTGCGCTCTCCCAGGCACCCACGTAGCGCGCCACCAGCTCACGCTCGGCGGCGGGACCCAGATCGCGCAAGGTCGCTTGCTGACTCCGCGGCGGCACGCGCTCTTCGACGGCACGGCGGGCTCGCTGCAGGGCGCTGTCAATTGCCGGCACGCTGGTGTCGAGCAGCGCCGCCACCTCGAGCGCCGAAAGGCCGACGACTTCGCGCAAGATCAGCGCAGCGCGCTGGGTGGCCGGCAAATGCTGCAGCGCGGCCACGAACGCCAGTTCGACGCTTTCGCGGAGCTCGAAGCTGGCGTGCGGATCGTCGGGGTATGGCTCGAGCCAAAGCGGGCCTTCGGCGATCGGCTCGAGCGCGCGGTCCGGCGCCGCGGCGGCACGTTCGGTGGCCAGTTGCCGGCGCGGTCGCTCGGCCAAGAGCTGGAAACACGCGTTGGTAGCGATGCGATACAGCCACGACCGCAACGAGCTCCGCCCCTCGAAGCCGGCGAAGCCGCGCCACGCTCCGAGCAGCGCCTCTTGCAGCGCATCGTCCGCGTCCGAGACTGCGCCCAGCATGCGGTAACAATGGGCGTGCAGCTCGGTGCGATGCGGGGCCACCAGCCGTTCGAATTCGGTTTGGTCAATCTTCACAGTCACGGCATGCAGGCTAGCAAATCACGCAAAGTCGGCTAGATTGCCCGGTAGTGAGCGAAGTCCCCGCGTCGCAGTCCCGGCGGACACCCCCGGCGTCGCGGCGCGCTGAGCCTGGTGACGTGGGCGATGACCCGCGACCCGCGCTAGTCCTGGACCGATGGGACGCGCGAAACGCCGAGCAGGCTACTCCCCGGGAAAGCCGTCGCCAAGAAAGGCCTCGCGAAAAGCGTGACAGGAACCTTGCTCGAGCTGATCGGTCGAAGTAGCTCGCACTTCACGCGCGTCGCGCGAATCTTCGCGTTCGAGCTCGAGGTGCCGCTTGCGTTTCGGCCATTGCTCGACATCACGTCGCTCGATGCTGGCAGTTATGCCGGTAATCCCGCGCTCAAGATTCCGATTCTCGTCGATGAGCGGGGGCCACTGTTCGGCGCCGAGAACATCTGCCGCGACCTACTGCGGCGCTCCTTCCAAGATCGCCCGCGAGTCACCCTGCGCGGCGACCTGCCCGAGCGCATCGTCGCGAACGCGGAAGAGCTCACGCTGCACGCCATGTCGGCCGAGGTCTCGCTGATCATGGCCAAAGTCTCGGGCGAAGGGCACTTGGCGCCGCCCAAGGTGTCGGAGAGCCTGCAACGCAGCCTGCGCTATTTGGACGACAACCTGGAAAGCTTGCTCGCCGCTCTGCCCGAGCATCGCACGCTCAGCTTCGTGGAGGTGGCGCTGTTCTGCCTCGCAACGCACCTCGTCTTTCGCGAGGTGATGGACCTCGCGGGCTTCCCGCACCTGGGCCGATTTTGCGCCCGCTTCGGCGAGCGAGCGAGCGCCCGCGCCAGCCAGTATCACTTCGACATGCCGCGCTAGCCTCGTGGGCTCCGACTGGTCCATGCCCAGGAAGCCGGCGTGTTGGGCCCCCTCCGCACGGTTGGCGTTGACGCAGCGAGCGAGTCGTGACGCTCTTGCTAGTTACCGGACATCGAGTCCGGCTTGCTCAGCAAGGAGTCGACATGCCGGATAGCCCGAAAGACCGCGCCCGCGTCAACGTGAACGAACCTACCGACGTCGCCTACTGGTGCGAGAAGTTCGGCTGCTCGCAGACTCAGCTGCGCGCGGCCGTGAAGATGGTCGGCGCCACACCAAGCAAGATCCGCACACACCTGGCTCAACGCAAGTAACGCCGTGGTACCGCGCCTCGGGCCAGTCGTTGCGGCCAGCGCGGGGCTCAGCGTGCCCGAGCTGGCGCGCGCAGCGGCGACGCACGTCGCGCGTGTCTCTGGAGGGCTCATGAGCGCCCACTCGACCAGCGTTGCCGGGAGTCCGGCGCGCGCCCCGTCCGACCCTTGCGCAGCAAACGCCTCGCAGCCCTTTCGGGCTGCGAATCCGCCTATTCTCTGGGCTCCAACTCAAGGACTCGAACCTTGGACCCGGCGGTTAACAGCCGCCTGCTCTACCAACTGAGCTAAGTTGGAATAGGGGCGCAGACAGTACCCACGGAGGGGCGAAGGTCAAGGGCAAGCCGCGGCAAATGCGCCCGCTCCGTGAAATCGGCCGGCTGGCATGGGGAGGGGCATCCGGGCCCGGCCACTGCGGTGTGCCGCCCCGACACGAGGCGCGGTTTACGACGAGCGCTACAGCCGCGTCGGCGCTAGGCGCTCGTCGACTTGGCACTGAACGGCGAGCGGCAGCGCGCCGGCAACCTGCCGCACCGCAGCTGGGTGCAGTTCTTGGGGGCGTGCTCGCCGGCGCGAATGGCGCGGCATCTCCCCGGACTCACCTCCCACCTCATAGGAATAACTTAGACAAATCCTAGACAATACGCTGATCTACGCCCATATCCGCGGCTGATGCCATTGACACTTGTCTAACATAGACTTAGACACTCGTAAGTCATGGCGTTGGTCCCGGGACGGTCTTTCGATTACTTGCTGGTTGGCGGCGGCCTCGGCAATGCGCTGATCGCTTTGAGCCTGTTCGAGGCACAGCCGACGGTGCGGATCGGATTGGTCGAGCAACACGGGGCGCTCGGCGGCAATCACGTGTGGTGCTTTCACGCCGGCGATGTCGAGCCCGGCGCGCAACGCGTCGTGTCGCGGTTGGTGGGTGCGCATTGGCCTCGTTACGAGGTGCGCTTTCCGGAGCTGGTGCGGACCCTGGAGGAGCCGTACGCCGCCGTGCGCTCGGAGCGACTCGATGAAGTGGTGCGCGGAGCTTTTGCGGAGCGAGCGGGCTCGCGGCTGTTCCTCGACTCGCGCGCTGTACTGGTCACCGATCACTCGGTCACGCTCGAAAGCGGGCAGCAGCTTCACGCTGCCACGGTGATCGAGAGCCGTGGTCCCGATGCGCTGACGACGGGTCCGCGCGCGGGCTACCAAAAGTTCCTGGGCCTCGAACTGAAGCTGCGTCGTCCCTCTCCGATTCAGCACCCGACGCTGATGGACGCGCTCGTGCCGCAACGCGACGGCTTTCGTTTCCTGTATGCGCTGCCGTTCGCGCACGACCGCGTGCTCCTGGAAGACACGTACTTCTCGGACAGCCCGGAGCTGGACCGTGTGCGGCTCGAGACCGAGATCTTGGATTATGCCGCGAAAAACGGCTTCGAGGTCGATTACGTGACGCGCCAGGAGGCGGGCGTCTTACCGCTGCCCACGCGCCTGCCTCGCATCGAAAACCCAGCCCCGAATGGGCCGCTCGTCGCCGGCTACCAGGGCGCGTGGTTTCACCCGGTCACGGGCTACTCCTTCCCGGTCGCGACGCGGATCGCGAGCGCGGTGGCGCAGACAGATCCAACACGCCTGCGCGGCCAAGTCTGGCCGGAGCTCGTGCGCCAGCAGCGCTCCCAGCTGCGTTTCTGTCTGTTGCTCAACCAGCTGTTCTTCGGCGCGTTCGCTCCCGAAGAGCGCCGCAACGTCATCGCGCGCTTTTACGGGCTACCGCCAGCGTCGGTGCGGCGTTTCTACGCCATGACGCTGACACGCGGCGACCGCGCGCGGATCCTATGCGGACGCCCGCCGCGCGGCTTCTCGCTTCGACGCGTGCTCGCCAACGGCGCGGCCACGTCGGTTTCTGTTCCCTCGGCACCTGGAGGAGCGCTTTCATGACGCAATCGGTTTGGTCGCAACACAGCACTCCCGCATCGTCCGAACGCAGCTCGGAGGCCGCTGCCGGCACGCCGCTCACGCGGCTGATTCAGGCTGAATTCTCCGACCAACGCCTGCAAACCGTGCTCGATCTGGGAACCGAGCGCGTGCCGGAGCGGCTCTGGACAGACTCGCTCAGTGGACCGCTGCTCGAGCTGCTAGGTCGCCCGGGCAAGGAGTTTCGCTCGCGCCTGGTCGAAGTCGCGTACGAAGTCGGCAGCGACCGCAGCTCGGCGCCGATGCCGGAGCTGCTGCCGCTCCTGGTCGAGATCCTCCATGCCGGCTCGTTGATCATCGACGACATCGAGGACGACTCCAAGTACCGACGCGGCAAACCAGCCCTGCACCTGATGGTGGGCGTGCCGCTAGCGCTAAACGCCGGCAACTGGCTGTACTTCTTGCCGCACAACGTGCTCGAACAAATGGCGCTCGCTCCGGACGTCGAGCTCGAGCTGCGCCGGGTGATTGATCGCGGGGTGCTGCGTTGTCACTACGGGCAAGCGCTCGATCTGGGCGTGCCGCTTGGTTCGCTCGCGCAGCGCGAGGTGCATGACGTGGTGAGTCTGAGCACGCGACTCAAGACCGGTAGCTTGCTTGAGCTGGCCGCCGAGCTCGGCGCCGCGGCGGCCGGCGCGTCACCCGGACTGCGCACCGAGCTTGGGCTATTTGGGCGCAATTACGGCGTTGCGCTGCAAATGCTCGACGACGTGAGTGGGCTGTTCGAAGAGCGACGCGCGCACAAGGGTCATGAAGATCTGGTCAATGGCCGACCGACTTGGCCCTGGGCGTGGCTCTCGCAGCGGCTCGACGAACTGAGCTACTCGCGCCTCCAGCACCGAGCACGCGAGGTGGAGCGGCGCGACCTGCATCCGGAGGCGCTTGCCAAGGCACTCCGCAAGGAGCTCGGCGGCTCACCGTATACGTCAATCCACGCCCAGCTGAGCTGCGCCTTCACACGGCTCGAGCACCACGTGCATAGCCGTAGGCTTCTGGATCCGCTGGCGGACGAGATCGAGCGATTGGAGAACGCCTATGGTTGACACACATCCGGCGCGCACGGCAAAGCGTGCGGCGATCGTCGGCTCCGGCTTCGGCGGATTGGCAGCCGCGATTCGGTTGCAGGCCGCCGGCATCGATACGGTGCTGTTCGAAGCGCGCGACAAGCCCGGCGGCCGCGCCTACGTCTACGAAGAAGGCGGCTACACGTTCGACGGCGGCCCGACAGTCATCACGGCGCCGCAGTGCCTGGACGAGTTGTTCGAGCTGTGCGGCCGGCGTCGCGAGGACTACGTCGATTTCCTGCCTGTAACGCCGTTCTATCGGCTGCATTGGCCAGACGGAACGCGCCTCGACTACGCCGGCGGGGACGGCTTGCTCTCGGAAATCCAGCGTCTGTGCCCAGAAGACGCCACTGGCTACCAACGCTTCGTCGACTACTCGCGCGAAGTCTTTCAGAAGGGCTACACGGAGCTGGCGCACGCACCGTTCCTACGCTTCTCGGACATGCTCAAAGTGGCGCCGTCGCTGGCGCGGCTGCGTGCCGACCGCTCCGTCTACGCCACGGTTTCGCGCTTCGTGAAGCACGAAAAGCTGCGCGAGGCGCTCAGTTTCCACTCGCTCCTAGTCGGCGGCAACCCGTTCGAGACCAGTAGCATCTACACCTTGATTCATTACTTGGAGCGCAACTGGGGCGTGTTCTTCCCGCGCGGCGGCACTGGCGCTCTGGTGCAAGCCTTGGTCAAGCTGTATTGCGAGCTCGGCGGCGAGCTACGGTTGTCGTGCCCGGTGCAAAGTATCCGCGTCGAGCGTGGTCACAGCGTCCGACACCTCGTCAGCTCGGCCGACGGGGTGGACGAGCCGTTCGACTTGGTCGTGTCGAACTCGGACCTCCACCACACCTACTCGCGGCTGTATGCGAACGAGCCGGAAGCTCAGAAAACCACCAAAAAGCTCGAGCGCTCCGAGTGGTCAATGTCGCTGTTCGTGCTCTATTTCGGCACCAACCGCGCTTACGATCTGGCACACCACACGGTCGTGTTCGGTCCGCGTTACCGCGGCCTGTTGCAAGACGTCTTCCACGGCCACGCGCTGCCCGAAGACTTCAGCCTCTACCTGCATGCGCCGAGCGTGACCGATCCGTCGCTTGCGCCGCCGGGGGGCGCGACATTCTACGTGCTTTCGCCCGTGCCACATCTCGGCAACGCGCCGCTCGACTGGGATCGCATCGGCGACCGCTACGGCGATCGCATCTTGGAGTCGCTCGAAGGCTTGATGCCTGACCTGCGACAGCACGTCGTCGTCCGCCGCAGCCTGACGCCGCGCGGCTTCGCCAGCGAGCTGTTCGCCTACCACGGCTCGGCGTTCTCGGTCGCGCCCAAGCTCACTCAGAGCGCGTGGTTTCGGCCGCACAATCGCGACCCGAAGATCCCAGGCCTTTACCTGGTTGGCGCCGGTACGCACCCTGGAGCTGGCGTGCCAGGCGTGGTGAACTCGGCCAAGGCCACCGCCGGGCTGGTCCTGGCCGATTACGGATTTACTGCGAATTCGGCGGGGGAGGCGGCCGAATGACGACCACCAGCAACGCCTTGGTCGGGGCGCCGCTCGCGCCGTCCGTAGCACGCGCGATCATTGGCCAGCACTCGAAGAGCTTCTCGCTCGCGGCGGTCTTGCTCGGCCCTGGCCTACGCGACGCGGCGTCCGGGCTCTACGCCTACTGCCGGCGCGCAGACGACGCGATCGATCTCGTAGCGCCCGAGCTCGCACCCGACCGAGTCGCAGCGTTGCGCGTCGAGCTTGACGCAGTGTACGCGGGATGCAGCCTGGCCGACCCGGTGCTGGTCGAATTTCAGCGGCTGGTCTTCACGCACGGCATCCCGCGCCAATACCCCGACGCGCTCTTGGAAGGCTTTCAGCTTGATGCCGAGGGCAAACACTACGACACGCTCGCCGAGCTGTACCACTATTGCTGGTGCGTCGCCGGCAGTGTCGGAGCGATGATGTGTCACGTGCTGGGCGTCTGCAATGCGCGCGCCGTGCGGCACGGCGCCCACCTGGGCATGGCCATGCAACTGACCAACATTTGCCGCGACGTCGCCGAAGACTGGCAACGCGGCCGGCTCTACTTGCCGAACGAGGTGGCGCCCGGGCTCGAATACCTGCGCGTTTCGCCGCGGCTACCCCGCGCCTGTGTCGACGTGTGCGCGCGCGCCGTGCGCCACTTGCTGGCCGAAGCCGAGCTGCTGTACGCCTCCGGCGACTTGGGCCTTCCCTACCTCTCGTTCCGCTCGCGGCTCGCCGTCGGTACGGCGCGGCGCGTCTACTCGAGCATCGGCCAGCGCATTCTGGCGCAGCGTGCGGACGTGCTGGCAGGTCGCGCGGTCGTGTCCGGAACCGAAAAGCTCTGGCATGTGGCGCGCGCCGGGGTCACCTCAGTCCGCTTGGCCGCCACCAGTCCGCCATTCCGTCCGGCTTCGCTCACCACCCCGCTGAGGTTCCCAGAAGATGTCCTTCCCTTCTGAGATCAAAGTGTACGTCGGTCGCATGCGCGAGTTCACGCGCGTCGACTGGCTGGTCTACGTGGCGTGGGTCGGGCTAATGCTTGGCTTGGTGCTTTCGACCGGCGGCTTCTTGCTCGCCGGCCACCTGAACAGGGTCACGTTCGTGCCAGAAGCCTGGCTGGTGCCGATCGGCTCGGCCGTCTTCACGTTGGCGATCGCGGTCGACACGATCGGTCACCGCACCATCTACAAGCAGGAAATCAGCGGCGCCGAAGGGTTGGTTCACGGCATCACGATCTTCTGCGGTATCGCAAGCTGCGTGTTACTCACCGCCGCCTACCACCACCCGCGCGGGCTCTGGATCCCAGCGATGGTGCTGACGGTGCTGGCCGTCGTGTACAGCCTCGTCGACGAAGCCTTTCACTGGCGGCGCTACGTGCAGAAGCATTCGGACCGCGTGGAGATGTGGAGTCACCTGGGTATCTTGCTCGGCCACAGCGTGATGATGCTCGGTTGGTGGAGCTGGTTCTTCCAAGGCTACCCCGGCGTAGCCGAAACGCTTCAGCGGCTGGGAGCGGGCGCTTGAACGAGGCTCGCTACCGGATCGGAACGTTCGCGCGCCTGACCGGTGTGACCACGCACGCGATCCGAATTTGGGAGCGTCGCTACCGCGCACTCAGCCCGAGCCGTACACCAGGTGGCGCGCGGTTGTACACGGACGCCGACGTGCAACGGCTGCGACTAGTCAAAAAACTGCTCGAACGCGGCTACACGATCAGCGCCGTCGCCACGCTCGACATGGCCGAGCTGTTACTTTTGGCACCGGCCGCCCCCGTGCCGAGCCCCAGCAAGACCCAGCGCGGACCCGAAGCCGACGGCCGCGCCCGGGCCCTGATCGACGAGCTGCTTACGGCCGTTTCCGTGCTTGATCTCGAGCGCGCCGGCCGCGTGCTGATGCAAGCCAGCAACGCCTTTTCTGCGCATGACTTGGTGACGACCGTGTTGGCCCCGACGCTCAATGAGCTTGGCGAGGGCTGGGCGAGCGGCGACATCTGCATCGCCAGTGAGCACGCGGCTTCGGCCATGTTGCGCACGCAACTGGGCGCGCTGCTCGCCGCGCAGCCGGTCAGCAGTCAGCCAGCCGTCGTCTGCACCACGCCAACCGGTGAGCAGCACGAGCTGGGCGCGCTCTTGGCCGCCGTCTTGATCGCTATGCACGGCCGCCGTGCCATCTACCTGGGAGCCAACTTGCCAGCTGAGCAGATCGCGGAAGCCGTGCGTCTCTCCCAAGCCGGGAGCGTCGCGTTGTCGCTGGTCGGGCTGAGCGCCGAGGCAGCGCGCCGCGAAGTCGAGGCGCTGTGTAAGGCCTTGCCGCCCGACGTCGAGCTGCTGGTCGGCGGACGGCGCGTGGCGGAGCTACCCGGCTTGCCGGAGCGCGTGCAGGTGCTGTCGTCGCTGACCGAGCTGGAGAGCTGGCTGCGCACCGCGCCGAACTGAAGCCGTTTTCTCGAGCGATCGCGCGCTTGCGGCCGTCCATGTTACGAGGAGCGCCGCGCGATGAGTGAAGACGACACGACACGCAGCACCGGCCGCGGCGGCCTCGCCGTAGCTGGCGCAAAAATCTACTTCATCCTACTCGGCCTGGTGCAGCAGATCGCATTGCCGCGCGTGCTGGGTCTGGACGGCTACGGGGCACTGTCACGCGTGCTGTCGATCTCGAGCATCACCTACAATCCGATCACGACGATGTCGATCCAAGCCGTGAGTCGCACGGTCGTGCAGGCGCCACCCGAGGAGCTGCAAGCGACCGTGCGACGCGTCCTCACCTGGCATGCGTTGCTCGGCCTGGTGTTGGCAGCAGCCTTCGCGGGTCTGGCGCCGCTGATCGCCGACTTGGCCGGCGCGGGTCACGTCGAGACACCGCTGCGGATTTTGGCGGCGATCTTGTTCATCTATGCCCTCTACACGCCGTTGATCGGCATCGCCAACGGCCAGAAGCGGTTTGTGGTGCAAGCTGGCTTCGACGTCACCTCCGCGACATTGCGCACGTTGGGGCTGGTCGTCGGCGCCTTCGTGGCGCGGCGGATGGCTTACAGCGGTCCGGCTGGTTCGGCCGTCGGCTTTGTCGTCAGCGCGACGCTGGTGCTGTTGATCGCCGGCTCGGTGATCGGCCTGGGTCGCCCTGGCCAGGCGCGGCTCTCGCTCGGCAACTACGTCGGGCTGGCGTTGCCGCTCCTGTTCGGGCAGGCGTTGCTCAACTTGCTTTTTCAAGCCGATTTGACGCTGCTCGGTCGCTTCGCCAGCCAAGCCGCGCGCGCGGCCGGAGCACCGCTGTCGCAGGCCGACGCGCTGGTCGGCGCCTACCGCGCGACGCAGCTGTTCTCGTTCCTGCCGTACCAAATCCTGATCGCGATCACCTTCATCCTATTTCCGATGCTCGCCGCGGCCGCGCAGGCCAAAGACGCCGCCGCCATCGCGCGCTTCGTGCGCACCGGCCTCCGCCTTTCGCTGATCATCGCTGGCGCTCTGGTCAGCGTGACGGTGGGCCTCGCTCCGCGCTTGCTCGAACTGTTGTTCGGCGCCGAGGCGGCCGCGCTCGGCAGTCGCGCGCTCAGCTTGCTCGCACTCGGCTTCGGCGCCTTTGCGATCTTCGGCATTCTCACAACGATCCTGAATAGCCTCGGTCGCGAACGCCAAAGCATGTGGGTGACCGGCTTCGCGGTGGTGGTCGTCGCCGGGCTGTGCTTCACGCGCGCCCATGGCGCCCCATTGTCCGAAAATCTGCTCTGGCTCACCGCGCAAGCGACCTCGACCGGCCTTTTCGCCGCGACCTTGATCAGTTGTTTCCTCGTCTATCGCGCGGCCGGCGCGCTGGTTTCCCCGTGGAGCGTGCTGCGCACTCTGTTCTCGCTCGGCGCCGCGGCGCTGCTCGCCCGCCTGCTCTTTCCGCCCGGCAAACTAGTCACGCTCGTCGCCGCCGCCATCACCCCCTGTTTCTACTTCGGGCTCCTGATCCTCACCCGCGAGCTCACCCGCGCTGACCTCGAAATCCTGCGCCGGGTCGTGCGCCGCTAAGCGACACGCGCTACGCGGTATCGCCGGAGGCGATGGCTTCGCGCATGAAGAGATCCTCGAGGGTTTCGTGGCGGGGGATGATTTGTTCGACGGACAGGCCAGCGGCCAGCGCGCGCGCGAGCAGGCTCGACAGCGTGTCGGCGCCTTCCGCCAGCACCACCAGCATGCCGCCGACCTCTTTGGCAGACGCGCCTTCGCTGGTCAGCGCGGCATGCAGAGCGGCGTAATCACCCGCCAGGGTAAGTTCGGTGCGGCGGGCGTCGCGGCGCAAGAGGTCGGCGATGCGGCCGCTGACCACGACCTCACCCTGGCGCAAGATCGCGACGCGATCGCACAGCGACTCCACGTCGTTCAAGATGTGCGTCGAGAAGAAAATCGTGCGACCGCGCCGACGATCGTCGACGATCAGGTCGCGCACTTCCTTCCGACCGATCGGATCGAGCCCGCTCATCGGCTCGTCCAAGATCAGCAGCTCCGGGTCGGCGACCAGTGCCGCCGCCAGCCCGGTGCGCTGCAGCATGCCCTTCGATAAGCGCCGCACTGGTCGATCGGCGGCGTACGCCACGCCGACCTGCTCCAGCACCTGGCGCGCGCGGTCTCGAGCGGCCCGCGCGCCGAGGCCCGAGAGCCGACCGCACAGCACCACGAACTCGCGCGGGGTCAGGTACGGGTAGACATACGGATTTTCCGGCAAAAATCCAATGCGACCGAGCGCGCGGCGGCTCGGCACCGGCTCGCCGAACAGCTCGGCCCGACCACTGCTCGGGCTGATCAGGCCGGTCAGCATCTTGATCGTCGTGGTCTTGCCCGCGCCATTGGGCCCTAAAAACCCGAAAATATCTCCACGATCGACCTGAAACGAGATGTCTTTCACGGCCAAGACGCGGCGCATGAAGAAGCCCTGGCGGAATTCCTTCTTGAGGCGCTCGACCTGAATCACCGCATCTGTCACGTTACGCGAAGGACGGTAGCGCTCATGGGTTATGGGGTAAAGGTCGTCGGGTACGCTGGAAACGCCTGCAGAAATCGGTCGCTTTCGATTTTTCTGTGCGCGGGCAAAGGGTGATAGAAAGCGTAGCCGGCGGCTGTCTCGTGCCGGCGGGGCCCCACCCCGGCTTCTCGCCAACCGTGCGTGAGTACTGAACCGAGAAAAAACGAGGAAAGATGAAACGGGTAGGATTCGCGTCGATTTCGCTAGTGGGATCGCTTTGGGCAATGGGGGCCCAGGCTCAGCAACCGGCACCGCCCCCACCTCCTCCACCCGCAGCTCCGGCGCCCGCTCCAGTAGCGGCGCCCGCTCCAGTAGCGGCGCCCGCTCCAGTAGCGGCGCCCGCTCCGGTGGCAGCTCCAGCTGCTGCCGCTCCGGCGCCGGCCGCGTCCGGTTCAGCAAGCGGAGCCGTTAGCCTGGACGACGGCCTTTCGGGCGACGCCGGCCTCAACCTCGGGGGTGAAGACAAACCCGCCGAGCCCACCGACTACGAGCGCCGCTGGCGCAAGACGTCGCTGCAGATTCAAAACACGATCACGGGGTCGAGCGGCCTCTTGCACACGAGCGAAGCTGGCTCCGGCGCACCCGGCACCTTCCGCATGTCGCTGTCCGGCAGCTACTTCACCAGCTCCGGCTTCCTCTGCAACTCGGTCAGCAACTGCCCCACCTTCGGCAGCGACGGCGCCGCGTCCGCCGACGAGCTCGCCGGCATGGGCGCGCACCTCGGCCTTTCGGCCACGATTTTGCCGTTTTTGGAAGGTTACTTGGGCTTCCACAACCGCGCGGTCAGCAACACGCGCAGCCGCCCGCAGTTACTGCAAGTGCTGGGCGACACCGACATCGGCGTGAAGGGCTTCATGCCCAAATCGCCGGACTCGATCTTCTCGTTCGGTGGCGAGCTCGAGCTATGGCTCTTGAACGGCACGGGCGGCGTCGGCCTCGACGGCGGCGGCACCAGCTTCGCCGCCAAGGCGCTGGCCACGGTCGATCTGAACAACCGCGTCAACCCCGACGACAACATCCCGCTGCGCTTCCACGCCAACTTTGGCTACAAGCTCGACAACTCCGGCCAGGTCGTCAGCAGCCTGGAGAACACCGCGCCCCCGGCCGGTCGCGGCGCGAAGATTTCGCGCATCGAGCGCTTCGGGCTGCAGATCAACCGCGTCGACTTCGTCAGCATGGCGTTCGCGGCCGAGTTCGATCATCCGATCATTCGTCCGTTCCTCGAGTGGTCGCTGGACATCCCGCTCAACCGCCAAAACTACATCTGCAATTTGGACGACGTGAAGCTCGCTGGCGAAGGCTGCTTGGGTGCGCACCAGGGTTTCAGTTCGTCGCCGTCGCGCTTGACGCTCGGCACGCGCGTGTTCCCCTGGGCCGACCACGGACTGGCCTTGCTTGGCGCGTTCGACATCGGCACCGGCGCCACCAGCGATTTCGTCGAAGAAGTGTCGCCCGAGCCGCCGTGGAACCTGTGGTTCGGCTTGGCTTACGCGGTCGACACCGTCGCCCCGCTGCCGATCATCCAGCACGTGAAGGACGCGGCCCCGCCCGCGCGACCTGCGGCTGCACCGCACGCCTACGTGAACGGTGTCATCACTGAGCGCGGCACCCAGACGCCGGTCCCAGCCGCAGTCCTGCGCTACGACGGGCGCAACCTGACTGGCATGGTTGCCGCCGACGACGGTACCTTCCGCTCGACGGATCTCGAGCCCGGCACCTACACCTTCAACGTCACCGCTACGGGCTATCGCGACGGTCAGTGCGTCGCGACGGTGCCGCCGCCCGGCGCCGCTCCGGCCGCTCCGGCTCCCGCCCCGGCTCCGATCGATCCCAACGCGCCGGCTCCGACCACTCCGACTCCACCGGCCGTTTCGACGCCAGGTGGCGCGCTCTCCACCGTCGGCGGCAACACCGTCGTCAACGTGATCTGCGAGCTCGAAGCGTTGCCCAAAGTGGGCACCGTCGTCGGTGGCGTCAGCGACGGCGAAACCGGCCAACCCGTGATCGGCGCGCGCATCACCGTGACCGATCCGCTGAATCGCTCGCTCGACCTGTCGGCTGACAGTGCGGGTGGCTTCAGCGTCGGCAACGTCAAGCCTGGCACCGTGAAGCTCACCGTCGAGGCCGCTGGTTACTTCACGAGCGCGCTCGAAGTGGTGGTCGAGCCTCGCAAAGAGGTTACGGCGCGCATCGTGCTGAACAAGCGTCCGACCGTTCCCAACGTGGTGGTCGCCGGGCGCGAGGTGAAGCTGAAGAAAGAAGTGCACTTCCAGCACGACTCGTCCGACATCCTGCCCGACTCCTTCGGCTTGCTCGAAGAGCTGGCCGAGCTGTTCAAGAACAAGCCGGACATTCGCCTCGCCGAGGTCCAGGGTCACACCGACAACACCGGCTCGGCCGTCTACAACCAGCGCCTGAGCCAGGGTCGTGCGCAGGCGGTCGTCGACACGCTCGTTCGGCTCGGCGTCGCCTCCGATCGCCTGGTGGCCAAGGGCTACGGCGCCGACAAGCCGCTCGTGCCCAACAGCACCGACGCGAATCGCGCGAAGAACCGCCGCGTCCAAGTCATCATCCAGCAGAAGTGAACAACCTGGGCGGCCAGGCGGGAATCACGAACCCGAACAACATGAAGGCGGGAAGGATTTGATGTTTCGAATCCCCCGCCGATCGCCTGGGCGAGCGCCTGTTGAGCTGAACGCGCCCGGTCGCACCCCCCAAAAATCTTCCCGCCTTCCCGCCTTCCTGTTGCCTCGCTCTCGCTCTCGCTGGCGCATGGCCTGAACGGCGCCGGAATCTGCACGGCCTCTGGCGCACTTTTGTCACTTTGATGTTGATAACGATGAGGTGAGCCGCGAGTTGCTGATCGCTCAGCTATGGCTTGAGCATGCGATTCGGGTTGACACTGGCTCGAGGGATTGGCGCTATTTTTATGTGTGCTGCGGTCGTGGCCGCGTGCTCGGCGGGTGGAGGCGGAAAGAGCGGACCGGGCGGCAACACCAGTACTGGCGCGAAAACCGGCACCGGTGGCCTGATGATCGCGAACGGCGGAACCGGCGGAACCGGCATCGTCGTCAACGGGGGCGGCACAACCGGCAATCCGGTGCTGACCACCTGCACCAAGACCGCCGACTGCGACAAGAGCGGCGTGTGCGTCACGACGCGAATGGGCGGCCTGTGCTCGCCGAACGGCGGCCCCTGCACTGCCGCCGGGAAGGAGTGCGTCAACGACACGTACTGCTGCCTTGCGATCGATGGCTGCATGATCGACGGCGTCAGCGAGCCAATCTGCATCTCGAACGCGACGCACCCGGTCAACGACATGTGCAAAAACTCGGCAAAGGTCGGCCTTTTTTCGCCCGATCTGCAGTGCGAGTGGACCCGGCCTGAAGCGAACGACCCGTACCCGGATAGCTTCCAGGTGCTGAGCACGCCGCTCGTCGCCAACCTGCCGACCGAGTCGGGTACGGCCGGGGAAATCATCATCGTCACGACCGAGGGCAAGTACACGCAAACCGTCGACGCCACGAGCGGCGGAAGGATCCGCATCCTCAACGGCCAGACTTGCAAGCAGATCGAGGTCATCGGCGGCACGGACCTGGTGCGTGACGCCGCGACGCCGGCGATCGCGGACTTGGACGGCGACGGAAAGATGGAGATCGTGGCGCGTTTGAACGGTCCGAACGGCTCCAACGGCGGTTTGATCGCCTACAAGTTCAACGGCACAAAATACGACGTGATGTGGAAGACGTCGGTAGCCGGCACCGGCAACCCAGTCTGGGACGGCGTATCGATTCACGACATCGACAACGACGGCAAGCCGGAGATTATCGGCCGCGGCGGCGAGGTCAACAATGGTCAGACGGGCGCCGAAATCGCGCCCGTAAATCCCGCAATTTTTCTGATTTCGGAGCCTGCGGTAGGTGACGTGGACGGCGATGGCAAAGCCGAGCTCGTCGCCAACAAGGTGTTCCGCTGGAGCGGCAAGGCCTGGGCCGAGGCGTATCCGGGGCTCGGTGTGACCACCGCTGCGGAAGCTCCCGCGTTCTACGCGTTCGCCGACTTCGGCACGCGCACGGGCGCCGGCAAGTTCGACCCAACCAAGAAGGACGGCAAGGCCGAGGTCGTGGGCGTCGGTCCGATCGGCGGCGACGAAGCGTCTGGTGTCGTCAAGGTCTACACGCTCGAGGGCGACGCGGTCCTCAACGACACGATGCCGAAGGGCTTGAAGTGCTTCGGCGGTCAAGCCCTCGGCGAGCGTGGCGGGCCGCCCACCATCGGCGACTTCGATGGCGACGGCATGCCCGAGCTGGCGTCGGCAGGTGCGTTCGCCTACCGCGTCTTCGATCTGGGTTGTGCCACGTCCGGCAATTGCAAGGACGCTGCGAAGTCGATTCTCTGGCAGTCGCCCACGCAAGACTGCACGTCCGGCATGACCGGCTCGACCATCTTCGATTTCGAGGGTGATGGCCAGGCCGAAGCGGTCTACGCCGACGAGTGCTTCGTTCGGGTTTACAACGGCAAAACTGGCGAGGTTTTGTTCTCGACCTACCGCAACTCCGCCACTTGGTGGGAACAGCCAATCGTCGCCGATCCGGACAATTCAGACCGCTCGAAGATCATCTTCGGCGGCGCGTCGCTCTTCAACGTCTACTCATCGTGCGGCAATCCGCAGGCGGCTCGTAACTGCGAAGACACCGGCCGCAACGTGGCGGGCTGCGTCGACCCGCTGTGGGCCGGCGTGAAGTGCGCTGCCAACAACGAATGCGTCTCGGGCAGCTGCGTGGAAGGCTTCTGCCGCTGCACCACCGACGCCGAGTGCGGCAACACGTTCATGGCCACGGTCCAGAACCCGAACGATCAACTGTCGGGTTTGGCGTGCCACACGCCGCTCCCTGGCACACCTGGCACCGGCAACGTCTGCCGCGCCGAGTTCGGCAACATCACGACCGTCGCCGAAGCCAACAAGTGGTTCGCCGGTGTGAAGGTGTACCGCGACAAGCTCGACCGCTGGGCGTCGTCGCGCAACCTCTGGAACCAGCACGCTTACTCGATCACCAACATCAACGACGACGGCAGCGTGCCAAAAACCTCCGAGTGGAAGCAGAACTTCGCCGATCCGGCGCTGAACAACTTCCGCCAGAACCGCCAGGGCGCCACCTCGCAAGACCTGGCCGACATCACCGGCGCGCTCGACGCCACCACGGCCTGCACCCAAACTGCGGACGGCAAAGTCGTGTTCACCGGCCGCATCTGCAACCGCGGCCTACGCGGCATCGGCTCGAACATGCCGGCGGCTTTCTACCTTGGCGACGACCGTGCCAAGCCGCTGTGCCAAACCGAAACCCCCGGCCCGGTGCCGAAGGGCGGTTGCCAAAACATCGAGTGCACGATCCCGAAGACCGACGTACCGACCAACTCGATGATCACCATGATCGTCAACGACGTCGGCGGCGGCAACCGCCTGGTCGACGAGTGCAACTACGACAACAACATCGCCCAGGTCAAAGTCGAAAAGTGCCAAGTCGTCAAGTGATCCGCGACTCCAAGCCCGAGCGAGACAACAGGAAGGCGGCTGAGCATTGGTTCCATCTCAGGATTGCCCGGGAATTTCTGCTGGTGGCACGCGTTGACCGCGGATGGACAGTACGCATGACTGGGCTTTGGAGGAATTTGGACGCGTTGAGCTAGGTGACC
>JBBRMI010000115.1:0-25632 GCA_038230915.1 Polyangiales bacterium
CGAGTCCGAGAAAGGCCCTGCGCGAGCCCGGCCCCGCCTCTGGCTTGCCCGAAGCCCCTGCCGAGACCGATCCCGATCCCGCTGCCGGACCCCTTCCTGGGGCCGCCCTCGCGCAGGGCCCCGACAACGGATCAGGACTGGCTCCTGATGCGAGTCTCTTTACCCCGTGACCGTAACAAGGTAGCCAAGGCGCCGATGTCCGAGCGGCTGCGCCCAATCCTCAAATGGGCGGGTGGAAAGCGTAGCCTAGCGACGCGGATCCTCGAGGAGCTTCCAGCTCAGATCGACACGTACTACGAGCCCTTCGTAGGTGGGGCCGCCGTGTTCCTTGCGCTCGCCGAAGAGAAGCGTTTCAAGCGCGCGGTCATTACTGACAAGAACGCGCAGCTGATCAATCTTTACACGGTCGTGCGCGACGATCTCGAGCCGCTACTCAGAGCACTAGAGAAGCTTCAGGTCCAGATTTCGGAAGCGGACTATTATGCCATCCGCGCCAAGCGGGGCGGGACCGAAGTGCAGCGCGCTGCCCGGCTCATCTACTTGAACAAGACAGGCTACAACGGCCTGTATCGCGTGAACTCGAGCGGCGAGTTCAATGTGCCGTACGGACGCTACAAGCGCCCGAAGGTCTACGACCCCGAGCGCCTTCGTGCCGCCTCGGACGCGCTCAAAGGCGTCAAGATTGAGATTAGGGACTTCGAGGACAGTTGCAGCAAGGCCAAGCCGGGTGATGCCGTTTACCTGGATCCGCCGTACCTTCCGTTGTCGAAGACTTCGAGCTTCTCGGCCTACCACTCCGAGGCGTTTGGATTGACCGAGCACCGGCGCTTGGCTGAGGTGTTCGCAAAATTGGTAGACAAGCGCGTGACCGCGGTGCTCTCGAACTCCGACACTGCGGAAACCCGCGAACTGTACCAGCGTTTCAAGCCATACGGAGTGCAGGTCCGACGTCCGATCAATTCGGTGGCGTCGCGCCGTGGCGCGGTGAGCGAGTTGCTCGTCGTAGCCAAGTAGGTCGGCGAGGTTGTCCGGATGCCGAGCGAGCGGAGGGCGCCTGCGGTCTCGGTGATCCGCGAGCGCCAATGCCATGCGCATTTGATGTCGCAAGTGCGACACGAAATGCGCAGTGATTTCGCGGGTTCATTTTTTGAGTCTGACGTTGTCGCAGATGCGACACTGGGTCAGCCGAGCTGGCGGTGTGTCGCATCTGCGACAACGTCATCTGGCGGCAGACGGGTAGCGGAATGATTGGGAAATGGGTGTCGCAAGTGCGACATCGATGCGCGCGAGTCGACGGTATTCCGCGGCCAGGCGCACCGCGCCCGTCTCGCTGCTTACAACTGATGGCGGGTAACTGAAAACTGACGGCTATTCGGCCGCCGCCGGGTTGGCTGAAGCGCGCGCGCGTTGTTGCTTCAAGAGGTCGAAGGCGGCGACGCGGTACGCTTCGGCGAAGGTGGGGAAGTTGAAGACGGTGTCGATGAAGGTCTCGAAGGTGAGACCGGCGATGATCGCCATTTGGCCGATGTGGACGAGCTCGGTCGCGCTTTCGCCGGCCGCGTGGGCGCCGAGCACGACGCCCGTCCCGGGGTGGACGACCAGCTTGAGCAAGCCGTTCTCGGCCGCGGAGATCTGACCGCGCGCCACCTCTTCGAACTTGGCGCGCCCGACCAGCACGTCGCCGTGACGCTCGCGCACCTGCTGTTCGGTCAAGCCGACGCTGCCGAGCTCCGGAATCGTGTAGATGCCGGTCGGCGCCAAATCGCCCTGTCGACCTAGGTCGAGCCCGAGCGCGTGACACACCGCGCGCCGGCCTTGCTCCATTGACGTCGACGCCAGCGCGGGCGGGCCGATCACGTCGCCGGCCGCGTAGATGTGCTGGGCGCTGGTACGCAGGTGCTTGTCGACCTCGACCAGACCGCGCGCGGTGACTTTCACGCCCGCCGCATCGAGCCCCAGAGCCGCCACCGGCGCGACGCGCCCCAGCGCGCAAAATAGCTTCTCGCTGCGCAGCACCTCGCCGCCCGCGAGCCGCGTCTCGACGCTCGAAAGGCCGTCGTAGCTCACGCTCTCCAGGCTTCTCCCACCGAGAAAGTCGCTGCCGGCCTCACGCAGCTCTTTAAGGAAATGCTCGACCAGCTCCTGATCCATGAAGCCGAGCGGGCGCTCGCCCTTGTCGACGATCGTCACTCTGACGCCGAGCGCCGCGAAAATCGACGCGTATTCACAGGCGATTACCCCAGCGCCCAGCACCACCAACGATTCTGGCAAGTACGAGAGCGAGAGCAAGGAGTCGCTGTCCAGAATGTGCTCGTGGTCGACCGGCACGTTGTCGGGAGTGCGTGGCGACGAGCCTGCGGCGATCACGAAATAACGCGAGCGGAGGCTGCGTTTCGTGCCGTCGAGCTGCGTGACGTCGATCGTCTCAGGTGACGTGAAGCGTGCCACGCCTTGCAACAGCTCGATGCCGTTGCGCGCCAGCTGCGCCTGCATGTAGTGCTCGTGCGCCGCGATGACTTCTTCCTTGCGCTCCATCAGGCTGCTCACCTGCAGGTGCGAAGGCATCTCCACGTCCATCACGTGCGCGGTCAGCTTGCGGAATTTGCCAAGCGAAAGCGCGGTTTCGCGCAGCGTTTTGCTGGGGATCGTGCCGTAGCGCACGCACGCGCCGCCGGCGCTCTTGGCGCGTTCCACCAACAGCACGCGCGCGCCGGCTTTTGCGCCCTGCACGGCGGCCTTTTGCCCCGCCGGACCGCCGCCGATCACGACCAAATCGTAGTCACTCAAGACAAAACTCCCGCAGCTTGTCGGATCGCTTCGCCCTTCGCCAACACCAAGTTCAGCATTTCGGGGTAAAGCTCGAGCGGCGCCAGCGCGGGATGCTTGCGCAGCTCCACTTCTGAAAGCCGCTCTGGCTCGAAGGTGAAGCGCGCCAGCTCATCGGCCAGCGCGGTGATCCGCACGCTGTTCACGTGCGCATCGGGGGGCGTGAGCGAATGGTGGTGACGGATCGACATTTCCACCGCCTCCGGCAGGCCCCACGCGTCGGCTAAGGTGCCGCCCACGTCGCAGTGCAGCTCGCCGGTCGCTGCGAGCACGACGGAGGGCGGCAGCACCACCTTCTGTTCGGCCAAGATCTGTACCAATGCCTGCAAGATCACTGGCCGGCCCACGTCGTGAAGCAGGCCGCACATGAACGCATCTTCGACGTTGCGCCGCGTCACGCGCGCAATCTCTTGCGCGAACATCGCCGCGCTGATCGAGTGCTGGAACAACGCAGTCACCTCTTGCTCGAAACCTTTGAGCTTGAAAACGCCGACCCGAAATGCGATCGCCAGCGCGATCTCGCGGATCTTCGATACGCCGAGCCGCGCGACCGCCTGCTGCAAGGAAACGATTTGCGTACGCCCGCTGTAGACTGGCGACGAGACGACGCGCAGCACGTGAGCGGCCATCGCCTGATCTTTGCGCAACAGCTCGGCGATCACGCGCGAGTCCGCGTTCTCTTGGGCAGCCACGTTAGTCACCTCCATCGCGATGCTAGGTAGGAGCGGCAAGTCGACCTTGCCCTGCGCCACGCGCCAGCTCAGCTCATCCAGGACCGCTTTCGGAACCGTCGCCGTTTCGATTGCTCGCGCCGCTTCAGCCATAAGGGGGGCCTCGTGGGACAAGGTGCGCAAAAAAGCGCGTGTCCCGACCATGGAACGGCCCGTCGCGGCGAGACTTCAGCGCGCAGTGCCGAAGCTCGCATTCTGCCGGAAATCTCAGGGGCCGGTCGACTCGCAGGCCGCGTGGAAGCCGGTAAAATCGCAGGCCAGATCGTTCCAGCGGCCCCCCTGGGGTGCCCCGGCGCTCTGAATGATGAGGCAGTTTTCCTTGGCGCCCTGAGGACCACCATTGTTCGGCTGACCCTGCAGCCAGTTTTGGAAAACTGCATCGATCGAACCGCCATCCCAGAAGTCCGTAGTGCCGTCGGCCCAGAACCAGTGGCCTTCTTCAGCCTGGTCCGTGCCGCCAAGCCAGCTGCTGCCCTTCTGTTTGCTGGTCACGAAGTCGTTCTCGGCCTGGGAATTGACGCTGGTCATCGCCATGCCGGCCGCGGTGCACTTGGTGAACGCGGCGCTGGCCGAAGCGACCATGCCGCAGAACAGATACGTGTGACCGCCGAAGGTCGCGCCCGAGCAACCGTCGGGGCAAGTGCCGAGCGGATCGATGACCGCATCACAGTTGTTGTCGGCGCCGTCGCAGACCTCGGGCTTCGGAACGCAGTTGGTGCCGCCGCCCGCGCCGCTCGTCCCGGCCGCGCCGCTCGTCCCGGCCGCGCCGCTCGTCCCGGCCGCGCCGCTCGTCCCGGACATACCGCTCGCGCCCGCCGTACTGTTCGCCCCGCCGTTGCCGCCTGCGCCGGCCACGCCGCCGGCTCCACCTTTGCCACCCGCGCCGGCCGTAGCGTTCGTTCCGCCTTTGCCGCCGGCACTCGAGCCCGCGCCGCTGCTGGTGCCGGCCTGGTTGTTCGTGCCGCCCGTCGCGTTACCAGTGCCGGCGTCGGTGCCGCTGCCGGCGACTGCGTTAGAGCCTCCGCTGTGGGCTGCGCCAGAGCCAGTCCCGCTGCTCGTGAACTTGCTGCCCCCGCTGTTGCTGTCACCGCCGCTCGAGGTCGGCGGCGGATCGAAGCTCACGCTCGAATCGCTAGAGCACGCGCTGCTGAGCACGAGCGAAGCTGCAAACAGTGAAACAAGCGCACCTTGTCCGACATCAAAGCGACGGAAAGCCATATCCTCCAAGGTCGCATTTCTCTGACGTCGCCGCAATCCGCCACAGCGCAGGTCAACGCAGATGAGTGGGACTCGGTCGCTTTCCTTGCCGCTCAGGCTGCTCGGGTCCCAGTCCAAACACTGTGTGCTGCGGACCTCTTGCCGGTTGGACCGGGGTCAGGCTGCCGCGTCTGCCTCGAGCTCGTGAAATAGGTCGATGAGCTCGGGGCGCATACGCAGGGGAGCGCAGAAGCGGCTGGCCATTTCCAGTAACTCGCGATCGAGCTCGTCGGCGCGCTTACCGGCTTCGCTCACGCCGCGCTGAAATCTTTCTTCTTCGCGCTCTTGGCCTTCGCTCTGCGCGGCCAGTGCCGCACGCAGCTCTTTGATCTGAAACTCCAAGTCATCGACCTCGGTCTTGCGCTGAGCGGTTTCGCGGTCGGCCGCCTGCGCTTCGGCCTTGATCAACAGCCAGGCGTCGGTGACGTCGGCCGCGCCACGGTACGCCGCGGCCAGCTCGCGGTACGGCTCCTGCATCGCGGAACGGCCCTCCCAGCGCAAGATTTCTGCCATCGCCAGCTTCATTGCTTCGCGCTGACCGCCGAGCTTCGTCTGCGAGGTGGCTGCGCGCGCCAGCGCTGCCTTCAGCTCGTCACGCGCCTTGCTGGCGTCGATGCCGAGCGCGTCCACGGCGTGACCGAAGCGCTGTCGCGTCTCGCGTCCACGGCCCTCGATTGACTCGAGTGTCCGCTGATCGGCGACCGCCTTGGCGCGCAGCTCGCTGATCTCGCGCACCAGCCGCTTCACCCCGTCGAACAAGTGCTCGACGTCGGTCGGACGCGGTCCCAGATAGGCCCTAGCCAACATTCGCTCGAACACCGCCGTGCGCTTGACCCACTGGTCGATCGCGACCGGCGGCAAAGTCTTGGCCGGACCCCGAGACGACGCCTCGTCGCTGAACGCCTCGCCCGGCACGCGTATGCCAATCGCGCCAGCGATTGCCAGCAGATCGCCGTGCACGCGGTGAGCGTCGACCGGACGGTCCTTCGGATCTTTCGCCAAAAGCTCCATCACGAGCTTGTCGATCTGCTCGGGAATCGACGCATCACGCTGCCGCGGCGGGGGCGGCATTTCTTTCAAATGCTTGATGAAATACGTCGTGACGTCGGCTGCATCGAACGGCAGCGTACCGCACAGCATCTCGTACAGAATCACGCCGAGGGCGTACAAGTCGGCGCTGGGACCCGCGTCGATGCTGGTGATGCGCTCGGGCGCCATGTACTGCGGCGTGCCGAACACCTCGCCGGCACCGGTCAGCCGCGTGTCTTGCATCGAGCGCGCGATGCCGAAATCGAGCAGTTTGACGCGATCGAAATTGTCGACGCCGTCGGCCAGGAAGATGTTCTCCGGCTTCAGATCGCGATGAATCACCTCGAGGTCGTGCGCGCGCGCCAGCGCCCGGGCGATCTGAATTGCGATCGACAGCGTGCGATCGAGCGGTACCGAGCCCTGCTTCTCGAGCAGGTCAGCCACGGTTTGGCCCTCCAGGATCTCCATCACCAGGTACAGGCTGCCCTCGGGCGTCTCACCCTGGTCGAAGATCTCGATGATGTTCGGGTGCGCCAGCTTCTGCGCGGCCTTGGCCTCGCGCCGGAAGCGCTCGCGGATCACCTCGTTCTTGCCGAGCGAGGGATTCATCACCTTCACCGCGCAGGGCCGATCGACCAAGCGATGGCGCGCCGCGTAGACAGTGGCCATGCCGCCTTCGCCGATCGCTTCTTCAATCAGGTAGCGGCCGGCGATCGTCGTTCCGATCAGCGGGTCTTGCAGCGCCGAGAGCGGACCACCGCATAGGAAACAGGCCGTGCTGTCGTTCGGATACTTCAGCTTGCACGGCTGGCAGACCTTCATTCGCCCTCGAGCCCCCATCCTGCTCAAATCCAGGCGGACTTTCCAGCGCTCCCCTGCGTTCTTCAGAAAAACCCACGCTTTTTGGCGCCTGGCTAACGTGCTACGTCTGCTGGCTGAGGCTCCCCCTGGCATCGGCGACCGACAAACGACAGGCCGTGAAGGTCCAGGTGCCTGGCTCCCAGGACGACAGCGTCAAGTTCGGCCGTGTGGGCATCATCGCGGTCATCGGGTTTGCGATCGGCATCGCTTGGCCGCGCCTAGCGGGCGTCAAGCTGGTGCCCAGCGTGCCGGTTCCGGCCGTGGCCGCGGCCGAAGCATCGGCCCGCGAGCTGACCGGCGCTCCGCTCGAGCCCAAGCCTGCAGCGGCCGTCGCGTCGCCCGCCCCCTCGGCAGCTCTGCCGGACAGGCCGCCTACCGAGCGAGTGCTGGTCAGCGACGTGCAGGTCGCCAGCTGCCGCAACGAGCACGGCAAGCGCGCGCAGTCGTGTGATCGCGTCGATTTCGATCGCGTGGCCCGTGAGCCGCTGCGCTCACTCTCGACCTGCCCCGGAACCGAGGACGCCGCCGGCGTGTTGTCGCTGGGCTTCGACCTCGATTTCGAGGCCGACAAGATCAAGAACATCCAGAGCGGCAAGAGCACATCGCTCGAGCAAGACAACGTCGATCGATTGCTGGCCTGTGCGCGTGAACGTTTCGCGAAGGTAACGCTGGCCGGCGTTACGCATGAGCAGACAGCCTACACGTTGTTCTACCGCTTGGAGCTGTTGTCGCCGGCAGGCTCGGGCAAAGAAAGCGCCGCCGAGCCGGCTGGTTCGCGCGGCAGCGGCACCGAGGAAGGCACGCCAGCGAGTGGGCATGCCACCGTGAGCTGGGACGTCGCGCTGGTCAGGGCGCAACCGGCGCGCGACGGCGAGGTGCGGGCGCGCGTGCTGGCCGGGACGCGCGTGGTCGTGACCGGCAAGAACGGCGACTGGTTTCGCATCAAGTACGACGCTAGAGGCAACCAAGGTTGGGTCTACCGTACGGCGATCGGCATGTGACGAAACGAGCGCGCAGGCTCGCGTCGTGTTAAAGGTAACGGGTTCGTGAGCCGCCTGAAGTCACCGTCCGCTCCGCCCGAGGCCGCAGCCGAGAAAACGGCCCCAGCGGCCCCCGCGGTAGATGTCGCGCTGGTGCATCACGTCGCTCCCAATGGCGCGGTTCACGTCATTCGCCGCCGCGGCAATCAGCTCGAAGCCGGTGCCCTGCAGCCACTGCGTGAAGGCGTGCCGATTCAGGGGGAGGTCTTGTCGCTGCGCCCGCGCGAAAACTTCCCCCTGCTATGTGATGTCGACGTGCTCTACACGCCACCGGCCGCCGCCGCTGCCGTAACCGCCGCTAAGCCCGTCACCACCGACAGCGCGCGCCCGGCGCGTCGCAAAGGCCCGGCCCAAGTCGCCACCGACGACTACCGCGACAACTGGGACTCAATCTGGGCGAACAAGAAGCCCGGCGCGCTGAACTAGAGCGCGGGCTGTCCCGGCCTGACGCAAGGGCTTCAACAGATCGGCTACCCTAGACGGATGCTGCGCGAAGCGGATTTGCTGGGACACGAGCGCGTTGGTTCGGGACCGCGAGCGGTGGTCGTGCTCAACGACTGGCTATGCGACACCTCGACATGGGATGGCGCACGCGCCTACCTCGACTGCGAGCGTTTCTCGTGGGTGTTCGCCGACCTTCGGGGCTACGGCCGCTCACGCCATCTCCGCGGCGCGTACACCGCGATCGAAGCGGCCAGCGATGTGCTGGCGCTGGCTGACGCCCTCGGTTGGTTGCGCTTCGCGATCGTCGGGCATTCGATGAGCTCGCTCGTCGCGCTGCACCTGGCGCAGCAGCATGCCGATCGGATCGAGCGCGCCGTGCTGCTCACGCCGCCGCCGCCAGCCGGCTTCGGCGCCGACGACGCGGGGCTCGAGGGCGCGCGAGCGTTGGCGCGCGGCGACGACACGCTGCGCAATGCCGTGCTAACGCCACGGTTCGGCGACCGACTGTCAGCGGGGTGGCGAGCCTACAAGATCGCGCGGTGGCGTGTGAGTGCGGAGCCGGAAGCCGCGGCTGGCTACGTCGCCCTGTTCGCGTGTGACGGCGTCCCTGACCCCACCGCACCGGTGACGGTGCCGGTGCTCGCCATCACCGGCGAACGGGACGTGCCGCCGATGCGACGCGACGCCGTCCTTTCGAGCTTGTCGCCCGTGTGTAAACAGCTCGAGGTGCACGCACTCGTTGAAGTTGGCCACTATCCCATGCAGGAAATGCCACCGCTCACCGTCGCCCTGGTCGAGCGATTCCTTTCCGCCGACGCTTAGGGCACGCTTAGGGCACGCTTAGGGCAGACTGCGACGGACCAGTTACCCGCAGACGCGCTGCGCGAGCCCGAGCGAGTCGCACAGGATTGGCAAGGCGCTCGGGTCGTCGCTGGTCTGCGTGGCGACGCTGGGGCCGTCGCACGACTGGACGTCGGTGACTGGCGAGCAGGAGCTGCCGCCCCCGCACGGTGAGCTGACCCAGCGAAAGACCTTCACGACGCCCGACGTGTTCATGGCCACGGCGGTCAAGAGCTTCGAATCCGTACCCTGCTGCTGGTAACGAGCGATGAACGCCGTCCCAGCCGCGAACGTATCCACGGCACACTTGTCGACGTCGCTGCGGTCGTGGGTCGCGTCGGCCGTGCCGCAGTCCACGGCGCCGTCGCCCGCGAACAGCCGGATGTCGTCATCCAGCGCGCAATCGCTGGAGCAGCCCAATGCCAGCACAGCAACACCCAGAAGCCACGCCGCGCGGCTCATTCGTCCGAAACCTGTCGTGTTTGTTTCTTCCGGGCAAGCTTGTGGTCCTCGAGCGTGATCGCCCAGCGTTCGTGATCGCGCCAGCGGCCGGCGATCTTCAAGTAGCGCGGCGAGAGCCCCTCGCAGCGAAAGCCGGCGCGCCGCACCAGCTCGATTGAGCGGAGGTTCTTCGGTTGAATGTTCGCCTCCAAGCGGTGCAGCTTGAGCTCGCCGAAGGCGCGGTCGAGCACCAGCGACAGCCCGGCGCTCATGAAGCCTTTCCCGGCGTGGGGCGCGAGCGCGTAGTAACCCAAATAGGCGCTCTGAAACGAGCCGCGGACGACCTCGCTGATATTCATCACGCCGCAGATCTGTCCGACCTCGTCACAGACGAAGTACTTGAAGTAGCGCGGCCCTTGGCGCTCCTTGAGGTAGAGCCGGTACTCGGCGGAGGAGCTGGGAGCCGTGACCCACGCACTGTGCAGGCGTCGGCTACGCACGACAGCCCCCAAGAAATCGTGCTCATGCCGCGGCGCCGGCGTCTCCAGGTAGGCAAGCATTGATCGCCTAGGCTAGGCCGGAGCCATAGTAGGCGTGAAGCCGCAGCCCGCTGGCGCCCATTTCAGTCCGAGCCGGGAGCCACTAAGTGCAGATATTTAGACCGTTTTCTTGTTCTAGAGCCACTCATGGAACTTGAGCATTTGCTTGGCAACCATCCTCGCCGCCAGCGGCGCAATCTTGCAGGCCCGTTGCGTAGCCTCACAGCTTTCAACGAAAAGCGCACGGCGCGCCGAGCCTCGCCCACTCCGTCGAGTTAGAGAGCTTGGGTGACCAGGTCTCGTTCGCTCGGGTTCGGAGCTCGCTCCGCACTGCTTGGCCTGGGGTTGGGACTCGGCCTCGCGCTGGCCAGCAGCCACGCCCAGGCGCGCGCAGGTGGCATCGCGGCCAGCGGCTGCTCGGGCTGCCACAACGGCGGGAAGAAGGGCACGCTGTCCTTGACCGCTAACCCGCCCAGCTTCGACCCGGGCGCGACGGTCGAGCTCACGCTCAACCTGATGGGTGGTTTCTCGGACGGTGGCATGTACGTCAACACGACCGACGTCGGGGATCTGCAGACGATCGCCAATCAAGGCCTGACCAAAGTGTCGAGCGGGCTCGTCCACAATCAGCCGAAGCCAGGTAGCGGCGGCACGGTGCAGTTTCGGTTCAATTGGGTCGCGCCTGCCAAGCCCGGCGCGGTGCGCTTCTCGGTCTACGGGCTCGGTGGCAACGGCGACGGCCGCAGCTCCGGCGACAGCCCGATGGATGGCACCTTCGACTTCGTCTACGGCTGCGTCGGCAAGACCTTCTACCTCGACGGCGACGGCGACGGGGTGGGCCGCGCTGATTTCTCCATCCTCGGTTGCACCGACGCGCCGCCAATCGGGTTCGTCGCCACGACGGGCGACTGCGACGACTTCCGGAAGGCCGTGTATCCGGGCGCCCAAGAGCTCTGCAACATGATCGACGACAACTGCGACGGGCAGATCGACGAGAATGCAGTGCCGGTCGAGCTGTGGCCCGACGCCGACGGTGACGGCTACTACGACGCCCGCACCGAGAAGGTGGGCACGCCGAAGATTGGCTGTGCTGGCCTGAAAGGCTGGGCTGCGGAGCCCGGCGATTGCCAGCCGATGAACAAGGCGATCAACCCGGGCGCCGCAGAAGTCTGCAACAACGTCGACGACGACTGTGACGGCGATGTCGACGAGCGCGTGCGTCCGACGTGCGGTGAGGGTTGGTGCCGTCGCGAAGCCCCGGGCTGTGACGTGCAATACTGCGTGCCGGGTACGCCGATCAAAGAGAAGTGCAACTTCCTCGACGACGACTGCGACGGCCTGACCGACGAAGATCCGGACATGTGCCCTAAGGGTCAGACCTGCGCGGCCGGCTTGTGCGTCGACTCCGACAGCGTCGTGCTCAACCCCGACATGCCGACCGCGGGCACCGGCAACACCGCCAGCACCGGTAGTGGAAATGCCGGCAGCACGGCGGCGACTGGCGGCACTTCGGACGGCCTCGGCAGCAACGGCTCGTCGGGCTGCGCGCTCGGCGCGGGAGCCAGCCATGGCGCGCTGGCCCTGCTCGGCTTGATGATGTCGACCGCTGCGTTGCGGCGCCGGCGTCGTCGCTAGTCGTAGCGCGTGCGCTTCGTGGCATAGTCGGGGCGTGCCAAAGCGTGGACGTTCGAGATCGACCACCGCCGTCGAGTGCCCGTTTTGCGGCCAGACCGACGAGCTGGCCGTCGATTTGGGCGGCGGCGAGAGCCAGACGTATACCGAAGACTGCGCGGTCTGCTGCCGCCCGCGTATCATTCACGTGGAGCCCGGCGACGAGCCGGGCGAGCCTCACGTTTGGATCGAGCGCGAAGAGTGAGGCGCTAATCAGCGTCGGCGCTTTGCTACTTGACCATCGAGATCTTGCACGCGGCGTTGCAACTGCCTTTGGACGGGGGATCGCATTGCTCTCCCTCGCCTTTCTGGACAACGCCGTCGCCGCAGTGCGGAGCGAGAACGCATTTCGGTGCGCAGCCGCCATACTTGCCGTCGAGCACGCCGTCGTCGCACTGCTCGAACTTCGATTGCACGATCCCGTCGCCGCATGAGGGCCCGAGCACGCAGCCCGGAGCGCAGCCGCCGTACTCGCTCAGGTTGACGCCGTCGTCGCATTTCTCGGAGGCCGGCTGCACCACGCCATCGCCGCAATAGGGCGCGCGCTTCTTGCAGCCAGGCATGCAACCGCCGTAGGCGCCGTCGTTCGTGCCGTCATCGCAGACTTCGGTGTGGGTCACGATACCGTCGCCGCAGATCGGGCCACACTGGCTCTTAGGCTTGTTGAAGTCCTTCAGCGTTAGCTGGAAGTTCGATTCGCACTCCTGGCGTTCGGCGTGGAACATGGCCACTTCGTAGACGCCGCCAATCGTGAGCTTCGCATCGACGTCCCCGTTGAACAGGTCGCCCACGACGTGCGCGACGCCGGTCGTGGCATCGAGCGCGAAGCTCGCCTGGCGCCTGGGGTGCAGCGCACCGAGGTCGATCACCAAGGTGCCGTTCACGAAGACCCAAACGTCGTCGTCGCCGGAGAAGTCGAAATTCTCGCCGCCAGCGTACTCGAACCAGAAGTGGGTTTCAGTGGTGAAGTTGAAGTTGTGATTGGAGCAGGTCGCGTGGGCGTCGAGTGCCGGAACGAACCCCTTGTTGTCGAGCGGGAAGAAGCCGCCGGTGTTTCGGCTATCCAGCCCGTAAAGAGTTCCGTTGCGGGTGAGCGTGACGCTGCCAAGGACCGTCCGGTTGTAAGCGGGCGTGTCGCGGTACCACATGTCGAAGTTGGCCTTGGTGGTGAAGTTGCCCGCGGCCGGGTTGTTGTTGACCACGAACACGGGCTTACCGTCGGCGCCGATCTTTGCCTCGACTGCGCCTAGCGTGCCGCCGCCGTTGAAGTGATTGAAGTCAGGGTGCAGCGAGACGCCCGCGGCTGTGCGTGCCGCCTGGAGAGCCGCACTGTTCCTCGTGCCTTGCTCGTCGCCTTTGATGTCGCCCATGAAATCTCGGAAAATCACTGGCAAGGTGAGCTTGTCGGCTGCAGCCGGAGTGATGTCGGTGCACTTGTAGCCGGTCTCGACCTTGCAATCGTGCGAGCAACCGTCGCCGTCGCGAATGTTGCCGTCGTCACACGCTTCGCTCGCGTAGCGCTTGCCGTCGCCGCAAACCGCCTGGCAGGTTCCGGCGTTGCAGCTCGGCTCGGCTTGGCAGTTGTTGCAACCATCGAACGGTGCGAGGTTGCCGTCGTCGCACTGCTCGCCTCGCTCGACGGTCTTGTTGCCGCACACGGTTTTGCTGCACGTCTTCGCGGTCGCGTCACAGTCCCAGCTGGGCTCGATGCGGCAGTCGATGCCGCACCCAGCACCAGCCGTCGGCGTTGCGCCGTTGTAGAACTCGCACTCTTCGTCGCCAACGATGATTCCGTCGCCACAATGCGGGGCGCACAGCTCTCCGGCGACCTCACAGTCCCAGCCCGTCTCGAGCTTGCACATGGCATCGCAGCCATCGCCCGGCTTGACGTTGCCGTCGTCGCAGGTCTCGACGCCGGCAGAGATCTTGCCGTCGCCGCATTTGACTGTCGACACACAAGCCGCGCCGGGGGTGGGGCACGCGAAGTTCGCCTCGACCTGCCGGCAATTCGCTGTGCATCCGTCGCCCGACTCGGTGTTGCCGTCGTCGCACTCTTCGTCGGCCTGGTTGATCTTGCCGTCGCCGCAAACGGCAGGGGCGACCATCGCTTCACCGCCGCAAGGGCCGTCGCAGGTCATACCGGGATCGACCCCGGTGGTGCCGCCGAGGTTGATCATACCGGTGCCGCTGAACCCGGTGTTCGAAGTGCCGCCGTGCGCTCCGCCAGTGCCATTGCCATTGCCAGTGCCACCGCCACCGCCGACGAGCGACGGATTCGAACCACTACAGCCAACAACGAGCGCACCAAGTGAGAAAGCTGCCGAGTGGAAAAATTTCATCGCGCTGGGACTCCGCAAAAGGAGGAAGTGGTGTCAATTCCAACACTAGCCCAACATTTCAAGGAGCACCGTGACCATTTCTGATCTGAGCAGCCTTTTCTGTCTTCCACATATCGGTATTCATGCGCGCGTGTAGGTTCACGCGGTGCGGCACAATCGATGTTGCTCAACGTTAACGCGTCAGGACGACCTGGAGCGCGTCGGCTGGGAAGAGGTTCCGCGCTTTTGTCAGCCTACGGAGCCGCACGAGCGAGGCGCGCGCGGAAAGCGTCGAGCACTTCCGGGTCGCTGCGGAAGGTGACTTTGACGCCGTAGCGTTCGGAGACGACGCGGCCTTGGTCGCGCATTTCGGAGACCAGTCGCTGCTCGGAGTAGGGGACGCACAGCTCGGCTTCGGCGTAGCGCGACTGAGGGAGTGGAGCTTCAGCGCCGAGCTGGGTGCTATGGCGGTTCCGGGGCCGTTTGCGCCAGAATGTGTCGCGCGCGGGCGCGCCACGCAGCCACTTCGCCGCTTTCTCCGGTGAAATGCCTCAGCGAGAGCGTTGGCATTCTGATTGCTTTGAACGGGGGAGGTAAGGCATGGAAAAGAACCGCACTTGGCGCGAATCGGAATGGGGTGCCCGCAGCCTGCGCCTGCTTTGGTCCCTGGCCCTGATCGCAACGGGTTGCGCAGGAGCCTCCGGCCACGCCGGGCCCGATGACTCCGGGGCAGGCCGGAGTTCCGTGGCGGGCATGCCCGGTCTGAACGGTGTGAGCGGTGACGCAGCAGCACCGGTAGCGGGCGCCAGCGCCAGCGGCGGCGACGCAGACGAGGGGGACGTCGCTAGCGGCGAGTATTGGATCGGTCTGCCGGTAGACATCGCAGGTTCGTCGGTTCACGTGCGCATCACCTCGTCCACGGAGGCCCGCGTTTGGACGCAGCTTTGGGGCGAGCGAAGCTACTCGATTGAGCGGTCGCCCGGAGTCGACGTGAGTGAGGAACGCCTTGACTCAGGGCTCGTACTGCGCGGTGCGTTCGTCCTGCGCGAGCTGGGCAGCGCCAGTCAAACCGTCTCCCACCTGCTTTCGATCGCCGTCAGCGAAGGGGAGGCGGGTCATTTCGGCAAGATTGCGAAGTTGCTCTATATCCCGCAGGACACGTTCTACAAATTGCAGAGCTTCGCTCCAACAACTGCCACGGGCAGGGTGCGACCCGACTCCGATCCCACTAATGTTGCGATTGGCTCCCCCCCCGTCGACAGCTTGCCAATTGCGCCCTGGTCGCGATTCTCGCTGCTCACCTCGAAGCCGGCGGCCGAACCATTCTCGCAGGATGTTCGAGCTTCAGTCGGCGACGGGGATGTCGAGGTCGCCTGGGACTTCAGCGACGTGACCGGCTCGTTCGGCCACTTTCCGGGCTGGCCTTCGCTGATCGGCGCCACGGTCCAATTCTCCGGAGAGGTGCAGTCAACGAACGGGATCGCGTCGCCGCTCGCGGCTGGTACCGCGCTGACGATGCTGCATTTCGGTCCGACGCGGACTGGCTCTATCGATCTACAATCACCCGATCTCGAGACCTGGGGCTCCGAGCTTCACGCCGCGGACCAGTTGTGTGTCAATGGATGTCTGCAGCTCACCAGCAACGGCGGCCTAGCGCTCCGCTTGCCGCCTTCGGTAACTAAGTTGGTGATTCGTTATCGTACCTACCACTTTCCCCTTACCGGTGCTCCCCTGCCGCCAGCGACTCCATTGATCGCGATGGCAGCGACTGCAGGGCCACCGACAGCAACAGTGCTGCCAGAGTCCGACCCCGCTTTCGTGGACGCGGTCGTGTCGCTACCGAATTCGTTGAGCGATACCTTCGTGACGCTCACGGTGCCGATGGGAACGTTCAGTGGGGTAGGTGAGGTCACCCGTACTACCGAGAAGTGGTTCGTGTTCATCGAATCGATCACGTTGACCGAGTCTTGAACGAGTGCTCCTCACTACGGAGCCGCACGAGCGAGGCGTGCGCGGAAAGCGTCGAGCACTTCCGGGTCGCTGCGGAAGGTGACTTTGACGCCGTCGTCTTCGTAGCGTTCGGAGACGACGCGGCCTTGGTCGTGCATTTCGGAGACCAGTCGCTGCTCGGAGTAGGGGACGCACAGCTCGGCTTCGGCGTAGCGCGACTCGAAAAACTCGATGATCCGCGCGCGCACGCTCTTCACGTCGTCGGCGCTCTTGGCGGAGATGAACCACGCGTCCGGCAGCTCGGTTTGCAGCTCGGCCAGCGCCTCGGGGCTCAGCCGGTCGATCTTGTTCATGACCAGCCGGTGCGGCACCTGATCGGCGCCGATCTCGCGCAGCACCGCTTGCGTCACCTCGAGTTGCTCGCGAAAGCTCGCGTCGGCGGCGTCGACTACGTGCAAGAGCATGGAGGCTTCGTGAGCCTCGTCGAGCGTCGACTTGAAGCTCGCCACCAAGTCGTGCGGCAATTTCTTGATGAAGCCGACGGTGTCGCTGACCAAAATTCGCGGCTTGGCTTCGGGTTGTAGCGCGCGCACGGTCGTGTCGAGCGTCGCGAACAGCTTGTCCTCGACGTACACTTCGCTGCTGGTGAGCGCGCGCATCAGCGAAGATTTGCCGGCGTTGGTGTAGCCGACCAAGGCCACGCGCCGCGCGCCGCGACGGTGCCGGCGCCGGACGTCTTGCTCGCGTTGAATCGAGCCGAGCTCGCGGCGCAACTCGGCGATGCGGTCGCGGATTTTGCGCCGATCGAGCTCGAGCGCCGCTTCACCGGCGCCGCGCCCGGCTTGGCGTTCTTTGCTTTTGGGTGACTCACGCAGGCGCGGGGCCTCGTACGCCAAGCGCGCGATTTCGACTTGTAGCCGAGCTTCGCGGCTTTGCGCGTGACGATGGAAGATCTCGATGATGATGCCAGTGCGATCCAGCACCGCCACGCCGGTCGCGCGCTCCAGATTGCGCAGCTGGCTGGGCGAGATGTCGAGATCGACGGCGACGAGCGCGATTTTCGGCTTTCGGCCGTCGGACGAAGCTGCCTCGTCGAAATCGCCGTCTTCGTCTTCGTTCGCGAAGTCTTCGTCTTCGTTCGCGAAGTCTTCGTCTGCGCCGTCCTTGCCGCGGTTCTGCGGCAGGATCGCACGAGTGCGGCCGCTGCCGCCGGTCAGCTTGGCCAGTTGCTGCAGCTTGCCTTCGCCCAGTACGGCGGCTGGTGCCAGGTGGGTGCGGCTTTGGACGATGCGTTCGACGACGTCGTAGCCGAGAGTGGTGACGAGTCGAGTTAGCTCTTCGAGGCTGGCGTCGCTTTGGAGGGCGTCCATATCGGGGAGCCGGACGGCGACGAGGATGGCTTGCGGGCGGGCGGTATCGGTCATGGCGTGGCGTTTCGAGGATCCGTTGTTCCAAAGTCTTGGAGCGAGGCGGCGGTGCGCTGTGAGAGCGCGAACGTGGCAGCGACGTCGTCGCGGCGCGCGTAGATGATCGGAGTGTCGTTCAAGGTGTCGCGTGCGCCCAGCAGCAGGCGCACGGTTTTCCCGGTCCTGCTGCGGAACGTCACCGTGAGCTTGGGCTTGCCGAACCCCTCCGCAGGTCTGGGGGGGCCCAGGTGCACGGCGAATTCGGCGCGCAGGGCGGTGAGCGTTTCGACCAGGCTCGCTACTGACGAAGGGTCGCTGCCCGTTCGGGTCCAAGCTTGGTCGGTGTGCGCCAGCGAAAGCCCGCGGCTGCCGTCATGAAGCATGATGCCCGCGAGCTCCGCGTCGGCGAACGGGTTCAGTGAGCGGTCGATGAGCGGCGCGGCTAGCGTCGCGAGCA
This sequence comes from Polyangiales bacterium, assembly GCA_038230915.1. Classification (GTDB taxonomy): domain Bacteria; phylum Myxococcota_A; class Polyangia; order Polyangiales; family Polyangiaceae; genus PMG-095. The sequence continues at coordinate 17,811 of JBBRMI010000115.1, forward strand.
CCGAGCTGGCGAGCACGAAAACGCCAGGATCGGTGCTGACTTTGGCGAAATAGCCTCCGGCCGTGGCGGCGCCGACGAACAGCTCGTTCGCGCTCGCAGCGGCGCGGAGCTTGATGCTCACCTGCAGCCGCGGCGATGCCAGCCCAAAGCGCGGTTCGGTCGCCGTCGCTACCCAGCGCACGGCTTGAAGCGTGCCGAGCGTTTGCACGACATCGGCGACCAGCGAGCCGTCGTGCGTGAAGCCCTTCGGCTCGATCAGCTCGTAGTTGCCGTCGTCCTGGCGCAGTACGGTCTCTTCGAGTCCTGCGCCCGTGATGCTGAAGCTCGATAGCTCGGACGGCGCGAAGTCAAACAGTCCGAGCGCTTTGAGCAGGGTCGCGTCGGGGTCGAACGCGCGCGCAGTTTCCGCGCTGAAGCACAAGACGACGCCGTCGGCGCTGCGCTTGACACACACGCTACCGTCGCGGCGCGGTTTTCCGACGAGCACCTGTTCCGAGCGGTGCGAGGCTTCGTCGGCGCCGGCGATTTGGATCGAGAGCTCGCCAGCAGGCGGCTCCAAGCCGAGCTCGGCCAGGTTGGGTTGTGCTTGGCGCTCGCCGTGCGCGTCGGTGATCGCCGAAATGCGCGCGTTTCCGGCGTCGAGCGGCACTTCGGAGTTGCTGGGAGCGCGCAGCACGAAGGCTTTGTCCTTGCGCGCCAGCTCGAACTTTTGGGCGCCGTGCACGACGTGCAATTCCTCGATTTCGTCCAGTCGCGCCGCGAACGGCGCCGTCACGCGCAGCTCATCGAAGCCGACCTGGAACGCAGCTTCGATTTCTCTCGAGATGCAGCCCGCGCGCGCTGGTTTGCCCGGCTGTTCGCGCAGCACCAGGGCTAACGATGGATCCCTCGGACAAGAGTTGGCGAAGCTGAGCGTGATGGGTGTGATCGCCTTGTCGACTAGGGTCAGGCCAACCGAGCGCGAGTCGTGGCTCAAGGTCTTGCGCGCGTCCTCGATCTCGACGAATTGCTCAGTGGCCAAACGCGAGAGGGCGGTGAAGACGCGCTCGGTCACCGTATGGCTCGCCAGCTCGTGCTCACCATTTTGCAGCGTGTAAAAGCTGCCGTGTGCGCCCAGGTGAAGCTCGATGAGCGCCGTGCCTTGCCCGAGGCTGATTCGGCTGAGCTCGCTGCGTCCGTACTCGAGCAGTCGCGACTCGCGGAACTTGTCGAACGGAACCGAAAGCTCGGCCGCGACGCCCTGGCTCACGACGTAGCGCTTCGAGGTGCCCGCGCTCTCCACTTCGACATAGCGCGCTCCGGCGGGTGACGGTGCCGGCCCGCCCAACGTAAGCGACGTGGATTTTCCCGCCATTTCGAGCCGGATCCGCAGCGCCGCGCCATCGAGCCCGGCTTGCGCTTTCGAAACGCCGTCGGCGCCGCGCAGGGCCGAGGCCGAGTCGAGCGAGCCGAGCAGCTGGTTCACGCTTGCGATGTCGGCGCGCTCCAGCCACGGTTTGACGATCCGAAAGTCGCCTCGGTCGGCGTCGGCGTCGGCGCCGTGGCTGGGCTCGAGCACCAGCTCACGTCCGGCTTGGGCCAGCACGAGCTTGGAAATGGCATCTTTGCGGAAACTGACGAACAGCTTGTCTTTGCGCGACTGCAGCTCGGCCGTCGTCGGCGCCTCGCGCGTCGCCCACACCACGCCCAGCGTGCCGAGCGCGAGCGCAAGCAAAGCGCCGTTCACGAACAGCTGCCGGTGCATGTCAGCTCGGGGTCCCGCCGCCGACCGACGCGCCGTCCTGGCGCGACCGTTGTTCGATGTTGCGGCGTCGGAGTAGCACGAAGGCGCCGATCAACCCGGCTGCCGCCGGCATGTAAAAGAGCACGTAGCGCATGACCTCGCCGAGCGAGTCTTCGCTCAACGACAAGCCGACTTCACGCTCGGGTTTTTCCGGCACGCTGAGCATGCTCGGGCGCGCTGCCGCCCAGCTGATCGCGTTTTCGATCAGGCGCCGATTGCCGTACAAAGCCGGATCCTGAAAATTGCGATTCCAGGCCAAATTGCTGGCGCCCGTAGCGAACAACCGCGCGCCGTGGTTGGCCTTGCTGCCACCGGGCAGCGGTAGCTCGCGCGCGGCCGCGAGGCCGAAGCTCTTGTGCGCGGCGCCTTGTGCGGCGTCTTCCGGCCGCGTGGCGTCGCCTAGCGCATGCAAGTCTTTGAGCGACAGCGCGTTACTGCTGGACTCCATCAGCAGCGTCGCCCCGCCGCTCGTGCTGACCGAGCGTGCCTGCACGACCAACACGCGCGACGACAGCTTGTCGTCGTCGTGGAGCACGCCGCGGGTGATCGCGTGCGGGCGTAGCTTGGCGAAAAATAGCTCTCCCGAGCCGCGCGGCAGCCGTTGCGCCTCGTCTTCTTCGAACACGACGTCGCGTCCGAGCGAGACGCTGGCTAGCTCCAAGACCGGCTCGAGCCCCGTCGCGCGGATCCGCGATGACTCGCCGAGTGTGGGCGCGAGCAGCAACAACGCGCTGCCGCCGCCGCGCACGTAGTCGACGAGTCGCCGCGCTTCGTCGGTGCCGAATTCGAGCTCCGGCGTCGGCACCACGACCGCCACACAATCCGCGTAGTTGACTTTGGGCGACGTCGCGTCGACGTTCACCGCCTCGTAATTATTCTTCAGCAGCCGCTGTTTCAGCTCGGTCAGGCCCTCCGGGCCGGCATCCTCGAGCGTCGGCTCGCGGTGGCCGGTCGTGAAGCAAAGCTTGGCCTTTGCGGTCCGGCGCACGTTGTCGAGCGCGCTCGACAGCGCCTGCTCCAGCGCAGGCCGCGAGCGCGCAGTTTCTTCGTCGAAATGGACCAACTCGTCGGAGGTCACGAACCAGTGCTTGTCGCCCTGAGCGAGCACGATCACGGCGTCGGTGATGATGCGGCCGTCGTCGGCCTTGCCGGCCAGGATTTGATACTTCTGCTGCAGCGCCAGAAACTCGGCGGGACTCCGATCCGGATCGACGTATTTGACGCGCAGTTGCCGGGTCACCGCCGCGTAAGCCTCCAGCATGTGGCGCACGCTGACCAGCAGCGGATCGGCCTTGCTCAAGAGCACGCTGATGTCTACCGGCTGCTGCAAGCCGGCGAGCAGCTCGCGCGTCGGCTGCGACAACGAGTACAGCTTGTCCGACGTAAAATCCCAGCGCTTGTACCAGCGCGCACCGAGCACGTTCAGATTGACCAGCAACAGCGTCGCGGCGGCGACGCCTAGCCACGGCAATGCGCGACGGAGCTTCATGCCCGCCTCCACGAATCGACGACCCGAACCGTCAGAAACAGGCAGAAAATTGCCGTCGTTGCGTCGTAAAGCAAGCGCCGCGTATCGACGATACCCTTGGCGAAGTCCTCCATGTGCCCGGCCAACGACACATACGAGCATACGTCGTGGAACACGCCCGGGTCGAAGATGTATTCGCCGATGCCGAGCACGAACAGCCCGAACTGAATCAGTACCGTGATCAACAGTGCGACGAACTGGCTCTTCGACAGCGAGCTCGCAAGAATGCCAATCGCCAAGTACTGGGCGCCGACCAAGAACAGCCCCAAGTAGCTCGACAGCAACACCCACCAGTCGACGTTGCCGGTCTTGCGCAGGATCACCACGTACAGCACGGTCGGGATCCAGATCAGCACGTAGGTCACGAACGCCGCCGCGTATTTGCCGAGTACGACGCCGACCGAGCCGACCGGCGCCGTCATCAGCGCCTCGATCGTGCCGCTACGGCGTTCCTCGGCCAACAGCCGCATGCTGAGCGCGGGGCACACCAGCAAGAGTGTCATCAGCAAGAAGACCGAGTTTTGTCCGAAATACGCGGCGAGCGGCCCCTCGTCGACTGACAAATCAGTGAAGCTCGCGAAGTGCGCGACAATCGAATAAAAAATCCCGCCCTGCAAAACCAAGAACACGCCGAGCAACACCCAAGCCAGCGGCGTCACCCACAAACTCAACATCTCCCGCCGCAAAATCGCCCAAAACCCACTCATGAACGCCAGCCCTCGGCGCTACGCGAGCCGGTGGCCTCAACGGGATCGATCCGTCGTTTCTGCGAGATTTTTTCACAGGGAGATCGGGAGATCGGGAGGTTTTGTCGTTCGAGCCGCACCATGCGGTGCGGCGACTGCGCAGCCCCCGTTAGACATCGTCCGTCTCGAACCCCAAAAATTCTCGCTCCCGATCTCCCGATCTCCCTGTGAAAAAATCTCGGCTCGCTCATGGCCGCCCGTTTTCGTCGCGGGTCAGCTCGGCGAAGACTTGTTCGAGGCTGGCGGTTTCGGGCGATAGGCTTGCGACGTCGATGTTGGCGGTTACGAGGGCGCGGAGCAGGCGCTCGCCGGCGCTCAGCGCGGCTTCGCCTTCGGCCAAGACGACGCGCAGGCGTACGTAGCCGTCGGCGAGCGCCACGCCGGCGAGCGTCTCGACCTCGGAGACGCCCGGCTGCTCACCCAAAAAAACCGAAGCATGTCCGCCGGCGTCGCGCGCCACGATCAGCAACGCCGCCGAGCGTCGCCCACGCGACAGCTCTTCGAGCGTGCCTTGCGCGATCAGCCGACCGCGGTCGATCACTAGCGCGCGCTGACACGTCGCTTCGACCTCGGACAAGATGTGCGTCGACAGCAGCACGGTGTGGTCGGTCGCCAGCTCCTTGATCAGGGTGCGCACTTCGCGCACTTGATTCGGGTCGAGCCCGGCCGTCGGCTCGTCCAAGATCAACAGCGGCGGGTCCGCGACCAGCGCATCCGCCAGCCCCACGCGCTGGCGAAAGCCCTTCGAGAGGTGGCCGATCGTCGTGTCGGCGGCGTCCTTGAGGTTGGCGCGCTCCAGGGCGCGCTCGATGCTCGAACGTCGCTTCGCGCGCGGAACATGCTTGAGCCGGGCACGAAATTCCAAGTATTCTCGAACCCTTAGCTCCGGATAGAGCGGAGCTGATTCAGGCATGTAGCCGAGCGACGCGCGCGCCGACAACGAGGCTTCGGCGAGGTCGTGACCGTTGACCGTGACCTTGCCGCTGGTGGCGCCGAGAAAGCCGGCCAGGATGCGCAAGGTCGTGCTCTTGCCGGCGCCGTTCGGCCCCAAGAAGCCCACGACCTCGCCGCGGCCGACCGAGAACGAGACGTCCCGCACCGCGGTGACGGTGCCGTAGTCCTTGGTCAGCCGCTCGACCTCGATCACGCCCGCGGCTGCTCTTCTTCGGGCTCGTCGTCGCTCGCGCCCTCTTCTTCGAGCAAGGCGCCGTGGCACTTCTTGAATTTTTGGCCCGAGCCGCATGGGCACGGATCATTGCGACCGATACGTGGTGCCGCGCGAGCAGGCGACGACGGCGCCGGACCACGGCCTTCTGCGAGACGCTGCATCTGGGCCAGCGCCGCGACCGGATCGTCCGTTTCCTCGCCGGGGTGACGAGCGATGGCGGCTTCGAGCTCGGCCTGGTGCCGCGCGTGCTCTTGGGCTTCGAGCGCCGCGATGTCCTCTTGGCGCTGGATCTGAACCTCGAACAGCTGGACCAAGACGGTGCTCGACACCTTGGCCATCATGTTCAGAAACAGATTGTAGCCCTCTTTCTTGTATTCGTTCTTCGGGTCGCGCTGGCCGTAGCCGCGCAGCCCGATGCCGTCGCGCAAGTGCTCCATGTTGGAGAGGTGCTCGACCCACGCATCGTCGATCTGCTTCGTGTAGACGAAGCGGAAGATGCGCATGAACAGCTCGACGCCGACTTCTTTTTCGCGCGCCAGGTAGATCTCTTCGGCGCGCGCGTACAGATCGCGCACCAGCATGCTCGGGTCGCCCAGCTCGTGGGCTTCGGCCGGCAAATCCTGCTGGAAATGCTCCTTGAACGCGGCGCTGATGCCGTTCCAGTCCCAGTCTTCGGGCGGTTTGTTCTCGGGGCAGCTCTCCTCGACCATCGCCGATAGCTCGCGATCGATCAGGTCGAGCACGCGCTCGCGTTGCTCGGACAGGCCTTGCGGCACCAGCTCGGCGAGCTCTTCGTAGATGGCGAGCGGCTTGGGGTTCTTGCGGCCCTCCAAGTCGAGCTTCACACCCCACTTGTTGTAGACCTCGGTCTGCAGCGTCTCGAGCTCGACGATCTTCTCCAGTGACTCGAAGTCCTTGGCCGTCAGCGGCAGGTACTTGTCGCCTTCCTTGGTCGGCGAAATCGGCGGGTCGCAGCACAGGCCGACCAACTGCGCGACCAGCGGTAGCACGTCGGTCTTGACCTCGTCGTTGAGCGCGATCTTGCGCGTGTCGCCGGTGAGCTTGCCGGTGTCGTCGAGCTCTTCGGGCGCGTAACGACCTAGCAGCAGCTGCTGACGGAGCGAATACACCGTCTTGCGCTGTGCGTTCATCACATCGTCGTACTCGAGCAGATTCTTGCGGATGTCGAAGTTGCGCTCTTCGACCTTGCGCTGTGCGTTCTCGATGCTGCGCGTGACCAGCGGATGCTCGATCGGCTCGTCGTCGGGCATGCCCATGCGATCCATCAAGTTCTTGACGCGATCACCGGCGAAGATGCGCATCAGATCGTCTTCGAGCGACAAGTAGAACTTGCTGTAGCCGGGGTCACCTTGACGACCCGCGCGACCGCGCAGCTGGTTGTCGATGCGGCGCGATTCGTGGCGTTCTGTGCCGATGATGTGCAGGCCGCCCATCGCGACGACCTCGTCGTGCTCGAGCTTGCAGGCGGCTTCGGATTGCGTGACCAGCTCGGCGAACGCTTCCGGCTCGGCGTCGGGGTCGCGGCTCTGTTTCTTGAAATCGAGCCTTGCTATCATCTCCGGGTTGCCGCCGAGCATGATGTCGGTGCCGCGGCCGGCCATGTTGGTCGAGACCGTGATCGCGCCTTTGCGACCGGCCTGCGCGACCACGAATGCTTCGTTCTCGTGGTGCTTGGCGTTCAGCACCGCGTGCTCGATCTTCTTCTTCTTGAGGATGCGGCTGATCGCGTCGCTCTTCTCGACGCTGGTCGTGCCGACCAGGATCGGATGACCTTGTTTGTGGTGCTCGACGATATCGCGGGTGAGCGCGCTGAATTTCTCGCGCTCGCTCTTGTACACGACGTCGTGGTCGTCTTTCCTTACGGCGTTCTTATTCGTCGGGATCTCGACCACGTCCAGCTTGTAGGTCGACGAGAACTCTGCGGCTTCCGTCTGCGCGGTGCCGGTCATGCCGCCGAGCTTCTTGTAGATGCGGAACAAGTTCTGGAAGGTGATCGTCGCCATCGTGCGACTCTCTTCCTGGATCCGCACGTTCTCTTTGGCCTCGACGGCTTGGTGCAGGCCATCGCTCCAGCGGCGGCCGGACAAGACGCGACCCGTGAACTCGTCGATGATCAGGATCTTGGCGTCGGGCGAGACCATGTAGTGCTGGTCGCGCTTGTAGAGCGCGTGGGCGCGCAGCAACTGATTCAAGATGTGTAGCGCTTGGACGTTGACCGGGTCGTACAGGTTCTTGACGCCGATCACCTTCTGCACGGTTTCCACGCCCTCATCGGTCAAAGTCGCGCTGAAGCCCTTTTCGTCGACGTTGAAGTGCTCGTCCTTCTTCAGGCGCGTGACCACTTCATTCAGCGTTTTGTACTTCTCGCTGGCGGCCTCGGCGGTGCCGCTGATGATCAACGGCGTGCGCGCTTCGTCGATCAGAATCGAGTCGACTTCGTCGACGATCGCGTAATTGAGCGGCCGCTGCGCGTATTCGAGCGCCGAGTCCTTCATGTTGTCGCGCAGGTAATCGAAGCCGAACTCGTTGTTCTGACCGTAGCAGATGTCGCTCTTGTAGGCGGCGCGCTTCACCCA
>JBBRMI010000116.1:0-25569 GCA_038230915.1 Polyangiales bacterium
CCCCGGGCCGAACCCGCGCGCTTCGATCGCAAACGCAGCGTTTCGCGTCGCGACGACGCCCCCCGGGCCGAACCCGCGCGCTTCGATCGCAAACGCAGCGTTTCGCGTCGCGACGACGCGCCTCCCGTCGCGGCGAAGCCGTTCAGCGCTGCGCATCGCGAAAAGAAGCGCTTCAACGCCAAAAACGCTGAACCAAACCTGCTCGAACCCAAGCGCGCCCGCAGCCCAAGCCGCGCAGCAGCGTTGGTGGGCGAGCGAGGGCGCAAGGCCGCCTACGCGAAGCGCGGAGGCGACCAAGACAAAAGCCGCGCCGATGGCGGATCAGCTGGCAAGGGTCGCGGGACGCCGCCTGCGAAGTACGCAGGAGAACAACGCCCCCGCGAACAGAAACCTAACTCCCGAGCCCGATCCGATGCGCCAAGATCCGGGCCCCGTCGCGGAACATCACGCTGATTTTGCCGCCGTCGAGCACGTCTTCGACGTAGCCTTCACCGAACTTCGAGTGCATCACGAGCTCGCCCTCGCGAAAGTCGTGAGTCATGCCGTACTTGGTAAATGCGTCGACTGGCTTGCCCAGTGTCAGCGTTGCCCAGGTTGCTTGGCGGTCCTTCTCGGCACGTACCTTTTGCGTGACGCGCTGCGCTGCGCTCGGTTTGGCTTCCGTCTTCTTGCTACGGATGACAACCGACGGCCCGCTCGACGTGCGCGGCGCGCGGTAGTTGTGCTCTGAGTTGCACGTCTGACAGATGACGCGCTTCGGTGCGCCGCCAACCATTGCGACGATACGGTGCCCGAGATCCATGCGGCAGCGAGTGCAGTAGCTATCGATTTCACTGCCAGCTGTAAGTGCCTTCACTTCTAACTCTCCGGGGAAGGGTCCGAATCTTTCTCAGACGGGCCCGGATGTGAAGCCCCGTCGTGCCCCGGCGGGGCAGAAGGCGGCGTCGAGCCGCGTTTGACCGTGACTTTTGAACGGACGTCCGGTGTCGGACGGTTGGGACGCGCGTCGTTAGGGATGAAGCGGACCTCGGTCTTAATCTCGAACGACAGCGCGGTAATGCCGCGAACGATGTCTTCGGCCAGATTGGAGTGCTCTAAAAAATCGCGAACCTCGCGGGCGACGACGCGATAAAGGCCGTTTTTGGTGTCGTCCAGCGTCCCGAACAGCGCGCCGAGCGTCTCCTTGGGCAGCTTCAGCTCGGACATCAGATGACGAACGTTTTCGGGTCCCTCACTGAGACGCTCGTAACCGACCTCGATCACTTTGCGAACGAGGTCACGCAGCGCACGCTCGAGGCGATTCTCTTCGCGTTCGGGCTCATCGCTGTCCTTCGGGGGAGGGGGCTCGGTCGGCACGCTCGGCATATCTCGTAGCTTGGCGCACTGCGTCAGTCAATCTGAGCTGGCGGAAACCTCAGGGATTCAGCCAGATAGCCAACGGCCGGGGCAGGCGAACCGGCGGGGCGTCGGGCATAGTATCGGCAAGATGCAGACCTTTAGCGAGCGCCGCGCCCGCCTGCTCTCCTCAATTCACCCCGGCGTGCTCGTGGTGTTCTCGACCCCGACCGCGATCCGCAACAACGACGTGGAGCACGAGTACCGCCAAAGCTCCGATCTCTTTTACCTCAGCGGCTTCGACGAACCGGACACGGTGCTGGTGCTGTCGACCGTCGTTGAGAAAGAAAAATTCGTGCTGTTCGTACGCCCGCGCGATCCAGAGCGCGAGACCTGGGACGGCAGGCGAGCCGGTGTCGAGGGCGCCGTAAAAGACTTTGGCGCCGACGCGGCCTATCCGATCGCCGAGCTGGCTGCGCGTTTGCCGGAGCTCTTGCTCGGCGCGAGTGAGCTACACTACTCGCTCGGGCGACACCGCGAACAAGATGACGTGCTGCTCGCGGCGCTCGAGGGCGCGCGGCGGCGCGGACGGCGTGGCCCCACGTACCCGACGCGCATCAGCGACGCCGAGGTCATGCTCCACGAACAGCGCCTGTTCAAGACGCCCGACGAGCTGGCGATCATGCGCCGCGCCGCCAGCATCAGCGGCGAAGCCCACGTCGCTGCGATGAAAAGCGCCAAACCCGGTGTGAACGAATGCGAAATTGACGCGCTGTTTCGCGGTATTTTTCGCAAGCACGGCTGCGAGCGCCCCGCTTACGAGCCGATCGTGGGGTCGGGGCCGAACGCCACCATCCTGCACTACCGACGCAACAACCGCGACATGCAAGACGGCGAGCTCTTGCTGATCGACGCGGGCTGCGAGCTCGAATACTACGCTTCGGATGTGACCCGAACCTTTCCGGTGAATGGTCGTTTCTCGCCCGAGCAGCGCGCAATCTACGAAATTGTGCTCGAGGCGCAGGAGCGCGCGTTCGAGAAAGCCACGGTGGGCTCTACGCTCGACGAAGTGCACGTCGCCTCGGCCGAAGTCATAACGCGCGGCTTGATCACGCTTGGCCTGGTCGAAGGTCCGTTCGACGCCGCGATGAATGAGCAGCGCTACAAGACCTACTACATGCACAAGTGCAGCCATTGGCTTGGCATGGACGTGCACGACGTGGGCGCGTACTACCGAGGCGGCAAGGGGCGGCCGCTTCAGCCCGGCATGGTGCTGACGGTGGAGCCGGGCATCTACGTGTCCGAACACGCGACTGGCCCAGCCGAGCGCTATCGGGGAATTGGGGTTCGAATCGAGGACGACGTGCTCGTCACCGAAGCGGGCAATGAAGTGCTGACAGCGCACATTCCGAGAACGGTGGATGCAGTCGAGAGCGCTTGCCAGAGCTGAACGGACCGCGTTCGGCCTCGCCGTAGTCTTGCTGTTTGCTCCGCGCGTCGCGGCGGCCGACGCCGAGGATCCGTTCAGCGAGCCCGAAGAACGGCCGGCGGTTTCGCGCGAACCGCCACCACCGCCGCCGCCCGCACGGACGCCCCGCCTCAGCACCGGCTACCAACACTGGTTGGGCGGCGTGTACCTCGGGCGCGGGTTGCGCTTCAACAATCCGTACCGGCTACGCCGTGTGCTCGGGGATGATCCAAAGTCGCTCTCGCTCGGCGCGACTTACCTCGATGTGCACGCGGGTCGCACGTTCAGCGCGCCGGACGGCTTCGAGCACGGGGTTGCCTTGCACCTGTCGATCGCCACCGACGGCATTCGTCAAGAGGTCGCGACGCCGTCGTACCTCTTGCTGCGACGCTTCACACCGCGCGTGCTGGGGTACGCGCGTGCGGGTTTTCCGATCGTGCTCGACCCCGACGCGGCGGTTGGTTTGGAGGCGGGGGTCGGTGGCGCCTACTTTTTGACCGCCAACTTGGGGATCGGCGTTGAGCTCGACTTCAGTCTATTTTATGGCGCGGCCACGATTGAGCGAGCGGTGACGGCGATCCCCGTCGCGTCGCTGGCGCTCGGAGTGTTCTTCGACTGGGAGCACTTGCCTTGAAGCGCTTTTCCGCCCAATCGCTCAAGTTGGCGCTCGGCTTTTTGGCGTTGGCCTTTTGCGCCGCGCCGGTGCCGGGTGACGTCGGCGGCTGCGGGCAAGATCCGCAAGAGCTCGACCCGGAGACGTTCTTCTGGACCAAGCAGAGCTTCGAATGTACGCACTGCAAAGCTTGTCAGATCACCAGCGCTGCCTGCGACCGGGCCTGCGGCGACACGTTGGTCCAGAGCGAGTTTCCTCCGAACTGCGTCCCGCTCGTCCACGATGGTGAGGTTTGCTTGCGAGCGGTAGACGACGGCAGCTGCAGCGACTTTCGCGCTTACATGAGCGACCGTGCACCGACCATCCCTACTGAATGCGACTTCTGCCCCGCCGGAGGGCCGCCGTGAGCTGGCGACTGCGGGCGACGACCCTGCTCGGCTGCGTATCCGTGCTCGGCTGTGCATCTTTGCCGACACTAACTGAACGCCCCGAGGCGTACCATCTGTACCGCGCGGCGCGGATTGCTCCCACTTTGGAGGAGCGCCTGCGCGCGGCGGATCGCTATCTGCACGAAGTGCCAGGAGGTCCGCACACTCGCCAGCTGCGACAATGGTTCGGTCCCGCGGAGGAGAAGTACTTTCTCACGGCTTTCAATCGTCTACCTAACCTGTACGCGTACGAAGCGGCGCTGCCGCGCGGCCCGCACATCGAGGACGTCAAGTCACGCATCGTCGCGCTCGAGTTGAAGCGCGCGCGCAGCGTGACCAGCGAGAGCGACGAGGACGCGCGGATCGCCGTCACCCAGGCACGGCTCGCCGACGCCGACGCCAAACGCCGCGCATTCGTGGCGACATTCAAGGACTGGACCGCGCGGCTGACGAAAATCAACACGTTCGGGCAGCCGACGTCCGAGCTCGCCGACGAGACGATCTTCGCGTTTCGGCTGAGCGCGCCGCGCGGCTCCTGTCAGGGCGACAGCTGTCGCAAGCTGCTGCAGCTGAGCTACGACGTGCCCGGCGAGCGCGAGCTGGTGGCGCGCGCTGCGCTGGTCGAAGTCCAGCTCGATCTGGAGCGAGGGCTCTTGCAAAGAGCACGCCTGGCGGGGCCCGAGCTGTGGACGCGCCTGGCCGAAGCGTTGTCGCTGCGCCCGCTGCCGAGGCCAACGCCTGAAGAGCGCGCCGACGCCGTGAATCGCGCCCTGCTCTTGGTGCGCGCGCTGCTGGAGCCGGCGTTGCCGTCGGCTGAATGCCCGGACCTTGCAGTTGCAGCGCCGGTGGTGTTGGAGCGCAATTGCCGCGGCTTGCACGCACGCATGCTCGCCGGCCAAAGCGCCACCGAGGACGACAGCCTCGAGATAGCCCCCGCCGCGCCTTGAGCTAAGCTGCGCCCGATCATGCATAGCGTGCCGCTCATCCCGTACATCACGTTGCCGGAGCTGCCTCTGGTACCGGCTCGGCTGTTCGGTAACTTTCCGTCGATTCCGATCTCGATCAAGCCGTTTGGTGCGCTCGTCGCCACGGGTGTTTACCTAGGCGCCTACCTGACCCTCAAGCGCGCACGGCGGATCGGCCTAGATGAGAAAGCCATGTCGTCGTTCATCGCGTGGATCATCGGCGCTGGCTTCATTGGCGGGCACGTGCTCGACGAAGTCTTTTACTACCCGCAACGGTTGATGGAAGATCCGCTGTCCATCTTCAAGCTGTGGGACGGCCTGTCGAGCTTCGGCGGCTTCACCGGCGGCGTGATCGCGATGGCGATTTGGCGCGTGCGCTTCCGCTCGCGCATCTTGCCGTACGCCGACAACATGGCGTCGATGTTTCCGGTGGGGTGGGCCTTCGGACGCAGCGGTTGCGCGACGGCGCATGATCACCCGGGGCTACTCAGTGACTCGTGGTTAGCGGTGAAGTATCCGGGTGGTGGCCGTTTCGATCTCGGCCTGCTCGAGCTGTTGCTCGTGATCCCGATCATGTTGTGCTTCCTGCATCTGGCCAAGAAGCCGCGTCCTTGGGGTTTTTTCCTGGCGCTGCTGTGTGTCATCTACGCGCCGCTGCGCTTCGCGCTCGACTTCTTGCGCGAGCGTGACGCCGTGCCGGGCGACCTGCGCGGCGCGATCGATCCGCGTTATTTCTACCTGACGCCGGCGCAATGGGAGTGCTTCGCGCTGCTTGGGCTCGGTGTCTTTCTGTTGTATCGGGTGCTCGGCGCCGTGTCGCGTGGCGAGGGGTTCGAGTCGCCGAACATTCCGGAAGCATTCCAAGCTCCGCCGCCCCCGCCGCTCGCTTCAGGCTCGAAGACGTAGCGCGCCTGGCGCGAGCTCGGCGCGCAGCGGCAATCTGCCGGGCGTCTCGCCGTCCATGTCGACCAACACCTCGGTGCTCGACGCCATCGGCTCGGCCTCCACGACCTTGCCGCGCGTCACGCTGACGCCCGACTGCCCAAGGTGCGAGCCCTTGTAGATGTACTTGGCGAGCGCCACGCTCTGGACGAGCGACAGGTCATGCAGCGCGACGACATCGAGCAGGCCGTCGGCTGGGTCCGCATCAGGCGCAATCAGCATTCCGCCGCCGAAAAAGCGGCCATTGGCGAGCGCAACGTTGAAGATCGGTGCCTCCAGCCAGACCTTGCCGTCGACCTTCACCCGCACTGGCGCATTCTTGTAAACGAGCATCGCGCGCAGAGTACCGGTGAAGAACGCGGCCTTGCCGCCGATCCATTTCGGCGTCGAATTTACGATCCGATCGGTAAGCCCACCGATGCCGAAGCTCGTGATGTTGATGAACGCGTGCCGCACGAGCACGCCTTGGTGACTCGTCACCGACAAAAGGCCCAAGTCGAGCGGGCGAGGTGAGGCGCAGAGGACGCGCTCCGCGGCTTCCTCGACGGAGTCCCCCAAATCGAAGGTGCGGCGAAAGTCGCCGCCGGTGCCGGAAGGAATCAAGCCGAGGTCTGGCCCTTGCGCGAGTTGCCCGTCGTCGTCGAGGTAGCCCTGCACGGCATCGTTCAATGTCCCATCACCGCCGACCAGCACCGCGCACTCCACCCCGTCGCGGCGCGCTTCGCGGAGCAAACGCCCGGCGTCGCGGGGCCCTCGGGTGTGAACGACCTCAGGCGCAACGCCGCTGACCGTGAGGGCGCTGACGATGGCCGCTTTCTTCCGGGCGGCGGCGCCGCTGCCCGCGATGGGGTTCAAGATGACGCGGAGGTGCACGGGCGGAATCTAACCCGCTCTCGTCAGCGGGCGGCGTTCCCATCCAAATTCGCGCCGCAACTGCTGAAAGAGCCATGGGGAGGCGGCCCCCTGGCCGGCCTTTTTGGGCCGGTTCGCGTCGGGCACTTGAACGCCGAATCTACGAAAGTTATCGTCCCGGCTGGGCGATTTCCGTTTGCCTTTCTTGTATCGAGGCACGGTAGTGCCGCTCTTACGTCAGTACGTTAGGAACGCTAAATCAGATGGCGACTGAGGACGCACGCAAGCTCTTTGTCGCGGGCTTGCCCGAGTCGATCACGGAGGATGCTCTCCGTGAAGTATTCGAAGCGACGGGTGGCAAAGTAACCGATGTGAGCTTGCCGCGTGATCGCGCGACAGGCCGAGTGCGAGGCTTCGGCTTCGTAACATTTGCTTCGTCGGAGGAGGCCGCGTCCGCACGCGACTCACTCGACGGATCGCTTCAAGCAGGGCGACCGATTTCGGTGCGGCCCTTCTCGTCCGAACCGCCGCGGCGCGAGGGCGGCATGGTGGGTGAGCGGCGCGATGCGCCGAGCGGCCCCGGTCCAAGCGCTGGCGGCGGTGGACCGCCCGGCGCTGCCGGCCAGGAAGATCGCACGCTTTACGTGGGAAATTTGCCGTACGACGTGTCGCAGCAGGAGGTGACCGCGCTGTTCACCGACAACGCGCTGCTCGCTCCGGTGCGCATTCACCTGCCACTCGGGCCCGATGGACGCTTGCGGGGCTTTGGCTTCGTGACGTGCGCGAGCGCCGACGCCGCCAATCAATCGCTCGGCACCTTGCGCAATCTCGATGTGCGCGGGCGTCGGCTGATGGTGAACATCGCTCACCCGCGCGGTGCGCCTGGCGCCGGTGGTCCGGGTATGCGTCCATCACCCGGTGGTTTCAGCGGCGGCGGTGGCGGCAGCGGCGGCGGTGGCGGCGCGGAGCCACGTTTCTCGGCGGATGCTGCGGCTGGTGATCCGGCGCGAGCCGCGGTCGATCCGCGACGCGCTCGGAACTTCGGTCCGCCAGCGCCACCCGGCGGGGGCGGTGGCGACTGGGCCGACAAGAAGAAGAAGAAGGGCCGCAAGGGCGGCGAGGGCGCGGCCGGCGGTGCCAAGCGCGAGCGTGGCGGCGGCGGGCGCACTTGGGGCAAAGACGACGAGGACTGAGAAAAAAAGATATCCCGCCTGCCGGCCGCCGGGCCAAGCCAAGCCGGGCGGGATAGACACCCCCGCGTTGCACCCCAACCGAGCCACGTGCTACGACCGGCCCTCTCTGTGGCGGACGGGTGAAACCTGAGTCGCTTGCGACTGGGTGACCCTCACGACCCCCTCTAAGATTCGATGATCTTCGACTGGCTATACGGCCTGTTCTCGAGCGACCTGGCCATCGACCTGGGCACGGCCACGACCCTCATCTATCTGAAGGGTAAGGGAATCGTGAGCTGTGAGCCGTCGGTGGTGGCGGTGCAGCGTGACGCGCGCGGTGAGCAACGCGTGTTGGCTGTGGGCCGTGAAGCCAAGGAGATGCTCGGTCGCACGCCTGGCAATATCCAGGCCATCAGGCCGCTCCGCGATGGCGTCATCGCCGACTTCGAGATCACCGAAGCGATGCTGCGATACTTTATCCAGCGCGCGAGCAATCGCCGCACGTTGGTGAAGCCGCGCATCATCATTTGCGTCCCGTTCGGCATCACCGAGGTCGAAAAGCGCGCCGTGAAAGAGAGCGCCGAGAGCGCTGGCGCTCGCGAGGTTTACTTGATCGAGGAGCCGATGGCCGCCGCGATTGGCGCGGGCCTGCCGATCACCGAGCCGAGCGGCAACATGGTCGTCGACATCGGCGGCGGCACGACCGAGGTCGCCGTCATCTCCTTGGCCGGCATCGTCTACTCGCAGAGCGTACGCGTCGGCGGTGACAAGATGGACGAAGCGATCGTCGCGTACATGAAGCGCAAGTACAACCTCGCGATTGGCGAGCAGACTGCTGAGCGCATCAAGATCACCATCGGCAACGCCTACCAGCTCGAGCAGCAGATGACGATGGAAGTGAAGGGGCGCGACATGGTGGCTGGCGTGCCCAAGACCGTAACCGTCAATTCCGACGAAATCCGCGAAGCCTTGGCCGAACCGCTCAACGCGATCGTGGAAGCCGTGCTGCTCGCGCTCGAGCGTACGCCGCCCGAGCTGGCGGCGGACATCGTCGACAAAGGTGTCGTCTTAACCGGCGGCGGTGCATTGCTCAAGAACATCGACGTCTTGTTGCGTGAGGAAACAGGCTTGCCCGTCATGGTCAGCGACGACCCGATCAGCTGCGTCGTGCTCGGCAGTGGCAAGACGCTCGATCACATCGAGCTCCTGAAGGAAGTCACGATCGGCTGAGGGTCGCGCGGTGGGCTCGTTCAAACGCATCCGAGACACGGCGATCGTCGTTTTGCTGTTGTCGGTGCCGTTCTTCTTCCTGAGAGCGAGCATTCGCAACCCGCAGGACATGAACCCGGTCGTGTCGGCGTTGTCGCGCGTCGGCGCGCCACTCGAGTACATGGCGTCGGCGGTTGCGCGCTTCGTGTCAAGCGGCATGAGCCAGTACGTCTACTTGGTCGACGTCAAGCAAGACAACAATCGCTTGGCCTACGAGAACGCGCGACTCACCGCGCGCGTTCGCGAGCTGGAGCAAGCGCAAGCCGACAATCGCCGGCTGCGTCGCCTGCTCGGCTTGCGCGACACGATTCCACACGAGATGGTCAGCGCCGTCGTTGTCGGCAAAGACACGACGGAATTCTTTCGCGTTGCGCACGTCACGCTGGATAGCCCGCACGCCAGCATCCACCCCGATATGCCGGTCATCTCGCTGGACGGGGCGGTCGGTACCGTGCAGCGCGTAGCGGGCGAAAAGATCGACGTGCAGTTGACCGTCGACAGCGGCTTTGGTGTCGACGTCGTGGTCGAGCGCACCGGCGCGCGGGGCTTCGTGCGCGGCGAGGGCGATCGCTCGCGCTACTTGGTGCGCGTCGAGTGGGCGGAGCGGCGTGACGAAGTCGACGTCGGTGACGTGCTGGTGACGAGCGGCGTCGGCTGCCGCTTCCCCAAGGGCATCCCGGTGGCGCGTGTCAAAACGGTGGAGAAAAAGAAGTTCGGTGTGTACCAGTCGTTGATCGCCGAACCGACCGTCGACTTCTCGCGCCTGGAGGAAGTGCTGATCATCCTGACCGACGCCAAAGACTGCGACACCGGTGCCGCTGGAGGGCGGCGCGGAAAGAACAAGGGCGGCTGAGCATGCGGAGCGCAGCCTACCTAGCTGTCGCGGTGCTGCTGCTGCTCGTACAGTCGAATCTGTTTCGGGTGTTGGGGCCGCTCAGTCATTTGCTCGGCGCTCGTTTCATGAACGGCGCCACGCCGAGCCTGCTCTTGCCGATGGTGGTTTTCCTGGGTGTGTACGAGCCTTCGATGGCCAAGGGCGCGGCGATGTCGTGCGCGATGGGCTACGCGCTCGACATCTTGGGGACGGCGCCGACGGGGCTGTTTGGCTTCGTGTACGTGGCGATCTGGTGGTTGTCGCGCGTCGCCGGCGTTCGGTTGACCGCGCAGACCTGGTTCACACGCGCGTCGCTGGGCTTCATCTTTGCCATCGTGCAAGGTCTGATGGTCGTGATTTTGATCGCCGTCTTCGGCACCGACAATCGCCGTCCGGTGAGCATGGCCAACGTGGTCTTGCCCAACGCGATCGCGACGGCATTGCTGGCACCGGCGCTGTTCCTGCTCGCGCAGCGCTTGCGACAGGGTGGCGTATCGCGCTCGCCGACCGACGGGGCGGGCTGATGGCGCTGCTCGGTCAGCGTTCCGACGTTGGCGAGTTCCGTCGGCGCTACCGCTGGTTGGTCCTGGTCGCGATCGGCACTTTCCTGATTTTGGTTGGCCGGTTGGCGCAGCTGCAAATCGTGCAGGGCGATCTGCACCGCGCGCAGGCGCGCAAGAACATCATCCGCGAACGCAGCCTGGCCACCACGCGCGGCGTGATCCGCGATACGCAGGGGCGCGTGCTGGCGGCGAATCGACCGTCGTACAACGTCCACATGACGCCGGCGGAGGTCGACCTGACCGAGACTTGGCCGACCGTCGTCAAGCTGCTCGGCATCGAAGAGCCTGAAAAGGGCGATCTCGAGCGAAAGATCAAAGACATTCAGGGGCTGCCACCCAAAGAAGAGAAGAAGCGCGGCCAGCAGCTTCTACTCAAGGTCGACGTGGACCGCGATGCCGTCGCATACCTCGAGACGCACGCGCGCGAGCTGAAGGGCATCGAGGTCTCGCCGCAGCCGGTACGGTACTATCCGTATGGCGAGCTCGGTGCGCATTCGGTCGGCTACATGCGCGAAGTCGGGACCGAGGACCTAGCGCGGCTCGAAGAGCGCGGCTACCGCGCAGGCGATCGGCTCGGTGCGGTGGGCGTGGAACGGCGCTGGGAGAGCTACCTGCGTGGCGTGCGCGGGTTCAAGAAAATCGTGCGCGGGGTTTCGCGGCGCGACGACGTTCAGGAAGTCGAGGCACGCTATCTCGAAGAGCCGCGGCGCGTCGAGCCGATCCCGGGGCGCGACATCTCGCTGACGCTCGACATCGATGTGATTACCTCGATCGAGAAGGCTTTCCACGGCCAGCTGGCAGGCGCGGTGGTGGTCGTCGATGTGCGCGCCGGGCGCGTTCTGGCGGCTTCGTCGAAGCCGAGCTTCGACGCCAACGTTGCGTCGGGCGGCAATGGCGTGAAGGCCGTCGGCGATCTGTTTCGTCGGCTTAACGCCGACCCACTCAAGCCCAGTCTCGACAAGACGATTTCGGCGGCCTACCCGCCGGGCTCGACGTATAAGCCGTTCAGCGCGTTGGCGGCACTGGCGGATCGGGTGATTGATCCGACGACCGAAGTCGACTGCCACGGCGGCTACGAATACGGCAAGCGCTTCTTCCGCTGCACTGGAGTGCATCGCAAAGTGCATCTGCATGAGGCGATCGTGCAGTCTTGCAATACGTTCTTCTACGAGCTTGGCGCGCGCGTCAGCATCGACAAGCTCGCCTCGGTTGGGCTCGACTACGGCTTCGGCGTCAAGACGGGTATCGGCATCAATCCCGAAGCGCGCGGTCGCATGCCGACGCGCAGTTGGTACACCCGGCGCTATAAAGAGGCATTTCGCGGCGGATTTTCGTTACTCTCCGCCATCGGTCAAGGCGCCACCACCGTTACAGTGCTGCAGCTAGCGCTAGCTTACGCGGCGCTCGCCAACGGCGGCACGCTGTACCAGCCGCAGGTCGTGCGCAGTATCGAGACGAGCGACGGCACGGTCGTGCAAGATTTTCCGCCGCGCGTGCGTCGCTTGATCGAGCCGGATCAAGAGCACCTGGGCTGGGTCACGTCGGCGCTCGAAGGCGTCGTGAACGAGAAGAACGGCACCGCCTACAAAGAGCGCTCGCGGGACGTCGACATGGCTGGCAAGACCGGTACCGCGCAGGTCAGCCACGTCACGCCGCGTGGTGTCGATCCGGGCAAGGTTTGGTACTTCAACCGCGACCACGCCTGGTTTTCGGGCTATGCGCCGGCGCGCTCGCCTGAAATTGCGATCGTGGTGCTGGTCGAGCACGGCGGCGGTGGTGGTAAGAACGCCGTGCCAATCGCGATGCGCGTGGTGCGCGACTGGCAAAAAATGAAGGAAAAGCGGTTGTCGGCCAAGGACGACGCCGCTGCCGGAGCTAAACCGAACTGATGGCGCTGGCAGGTCGCATGATGTTCCGGCGTGGTCCGGTTGTCGACATGAAGCTGCTGTTCGCGGTCGTCGTGATCGTGACGGCGGGGCTGGTCAACCTATACAGCGCGACGAGCGTTTACGCCGACACCGAGACGCGCGCGCGCCTAGCCGACATCTACGTTTCGCAGGTCTACTGGATGGTCGTCGGCGGCCTGTTGGCGATCTTGGTGGCGGCCATCGACTACCGTCACTACGAGCGTTTCGCCGGTATCTTGTACGCGGGCGGGGTGTTTTCGTGTGGCTTGGTCTTCGTGTTGGGCAGCAGTACCCGCGGTGCTGTGCGCTGGATTCAGCTCGGTAGCTTCAATTTCCAGCCGAGCGAGTTCATGAAGGTGCTGCTGGTGCTGATGATGGCCAGGCACGTGCACAACGACCACAAGAACGAGCCGCGCACGCTGGTCGATCTTGCCATACCAGGTGTACTGATCCTCGTGCCCGTTTTGCTTGTGATGGCGCAGCCGGACCTCGGTACCGGGCTCATCTTGTCGCTGACCGCAGCGACGATGCTGATGATGACCCGCATCCGTAAGCGCACCCTGACGGCGATCACCATCGCGGCGGTGAGCACCGCGGTGCTGGCGTGGAGCCACGCCATGAAGCAGTACCAGAAAGATCGCATCACCAGTTTTCTGGATCCGGAGCACGACAAGACCGGTATCGGTTGGCACGCCTTGCAGTCCCAGACTGCGATCGGCAACGGCCAGTTCTTGGGCGAAGGCTTCATGCAGGGGACACAGAACCAATTCGGGTTTCTACCCGACCAGTTCTCCGATTTTCCGTTCGCGGTGTTCGCCGAGGACTGGGGTTTTCTCGGCTGCGTCTTCTTGCTGGGCGTCTACTGTTTCATCTGCGTGTACGCGATTCACGTCGCTTCGCAGGCTAAGGATCGCTTTGGCGCCGCGCTGGCGACCGGCATCGGCGCGCTAATTTTTTGGCATGCCGTCTTCAACATCGGCATGGCGATCGGCGTGCTGCCGGTCGTTGGTGTCACCTTGCCGCTATTCAGCTACGGCGGCTCCAGCGTCGTCACGACGCTGGTCGGCCTGGGTCTGCTGATGAACGTCTCGATGCGGCGCTGACCGCGCCGAGAGGGAATCAACAGGAAGGCGGGAAGGCGGGAAGCTCAGGCGGAAGCAATTGGGGTTCGCGCGCTGCGCGCCACGCCGGACCGGCGCGCTCGACTGCTCGAACCAAGAAATCCTTCCCGTCTTCCCGCCTTCCTCTGACCATTGGTCTCATTTTTTCAGCCGCCCACCCGCCAAGCCTGGCTTCTGGCAAGGCTTTCGCGAGCACCGAAGCGGAACGTAGGTTGCTACGTGAGCATCGGAGTGCAGCGAAAACGCAGCGAGAAGCCAGGATCGGCGGGCGTGGTCACCAACTGAAATGAGACCAATGGTCAGCCGCCTTCCTGTTGTCTCGTTCTCGCTCTCGCTTCGCGGTCAGTCGAGCGCGAACAAGTCGCTGAGGTCACCTTTGGTCAGCGTCTTGGCGCCGCCGGCGTCTTCGGAGAGGACGCTAGCGACCAGATCCTTCTTCTTGGCTTTGAGCTGCAGGATCTTTTCTTCGATCGTGCCGGCCGCGACCAGACGGTAGACGGTGACGACCTTCTTCTGGCCGATGCGGTGCGCACGGTCGGAGGCTTGGTCCTCGACCGCCGGATTCCACCACGGATCGAAATGGATCACGGTGTCGGCGGCCGTCAGGTTGAGGCCGGAGCCGCCCGCCTTCAGGCTGATCAAGAACACCGGGATGGTCGGATCCTCCTGGAAGCGATCGATGCGCTCGGCGCGATCCATCGTACTGCCGTCGAGGTACTCGTAACGGATCTTGTCCTCGTCGAGTGCCTCGCGCACCAGCTTGAGCATCGAGACGAACTGGCTGAAAATTAGCACCTTGTGCCCGCCGGACTCGACCTCTTCGACCAGCTCGCGCAGCGCCGAGAGCTTGCCGCTGTCGTCGTGACTAAACTCGCGCGGCAGGCCGAGCAGGCGTGGATCGCAGGCGGCTTGGCGCAGCTTGGTCAGGCCAGCCAGGATGTGAAGTTGGCTCTTGGCGACGCCGACGCGCTCGACCTCGCCCATGACGGTCGCGCGTACTTCGCGCAGCACTTGCATGTAGATCGCCTTCTGATCAGGCGCCAAGTCGATGATCTTGTCGACCTCGATCTTCGGCGGCAGGTCCTTGGCGACCTCGTTCTTGGTGCGACGCAAGATGAACGGATGGATCACAGCGCGCAACCGCGCCGCTTGCTTCGAGTCGCCGTTGTCGATCGGCCGCGCGTACCTTTCTTCGAACTTGGGCAGTGGCGGCAACAGGCCCGGGCTGACGAACTCGAAGATTGACCAGATTTCGCTCAGCCTGTTCTCGATCGGTGTGCCGGTTAGTGCCAGGCGCCGTTCGGCGTCCAGCTCTTTGGCGGCCTGCGCGGTGGCGCTGAGCGGGTTCTTGATGTTCTGCGCCTCGTCCAAAATCGCGTAGTTGAGGCGCAGCTTCTTCAGCAAGTCGATGTCACGCCGTAGGAGCGCGTAGCTCGTGATGATCACGTTGGCGCTCTCCATTTCCGACATCTGCTCTTTGCGCCCGGCGCCATGCCAGAGCGCGGTTGTCAGCGAGGGGCCGAAGCGCTCGATCTCGCGTACCCAGTTGGTCACGACGCTGGTCGGCGCGACGATCAGCGCGCGCAGCGGCTCGGCCTTCTTTTCCTGCTTGATCGCTAGCAGAAGCGCGATCGTTTGAACGGTCTTGCCGAGGCCCATGTCATCGGCCAAAACGCCGCCGGACGCGATCTCGTCCAAGAACTGCAGCCACGAAAGGCCTTGCTCCTGGTACGGTCGCAGTGTCGCCTTCAAGCCCTTGGGCTTTTTTGCGACCTTGATTTCGTCGATCGATTGCAGCTTCTGGAACAGTGACTTGGTGCTGGCGGCGATGTTCGCCGAGCTGGCTTGCTGAATCAGATCCTGCACGCTGCCGGCTTGCGAGAGCGGGATCTTGCCGTTCTTGCCGCCGGCGGCGAGCAGCTCGACTTCGCGGTCGATCATTTGCTGAATCGAGTTTGCGTCGAATGGCGCGAACGAGTTGTCGGACAGCTTGACGAACTTGCGGCCCTCGCGCAGACAGCGCTCAAGCTCTTCGCGATCGACGCCGACGCCTTCGGCCTCGTAGGAAATCTTGACGTTGAGCCAGTCCACGCCGCTCGAAACGCGCGCGTGGGCCAACACCGGTTTACTGCGCACGTGCGTACCGACCAAATGCTCGGGGACGTACAGATCCCAATCTTCCGGCAAAGCGCCGACCCCCTCCGACCAGAATTGGATCGCTTTCTCGCCGAAGGCCGAGAAATGCTCGCCGCTCTCGATCGCGGTCAGGCCGAGATCGAGCAAGAGCTGGACTGCGCGCTGCTGGGCCGCGATGTCGCAGCGGATGCAGCGCGCGCGCTTTTGGCCCTCTTCCGGCGGCAGGATCAGGATCGGTGGCGAGATGCCGTCGGCGCGCACCTCGACTTCCTGATCGCCGTAGGCGGCTTTCAAGAAGATCTCGGCTTCCGTGAGCGAGCCGGCCGCGCGCATGCGGAACGTCGGCTCCAGATCGATCACGTCGGCAACCTGCGACAGCTCGGGTAGCTCGGCGCCGACCTCGAGCGCTACGCGCGGCAAGCCGTACGTGATCATGCCGATCAGCTCGGACGCCGGCTCGGCGATCGTCGGGCTGCGCAAGAGTCGCCGCAGCGCCGCCGGCGAAACGCGATGGTCGAGTCGCCGCGCCACACCTTCGCTTGTGTCGATGTGCCAGCCCGGTGCGCCCTCGAACCAGCCGCCTGAAGTCAGGCTGAAGCGTCGCCCGTCGCCCTGGCGCTCGAACGTTACCTTGGCGACGATCGTATCAGCGCCGACCATCTCCAGATCGAAGCGCGGCTTCAAGACGTCTTCGATGAAGCGCAGCTGCATCAGCGCCGGCTCGAGCAAGACGCGGCGATCCTTGAGCTGCGGCAGCAGCTCAGCCGCGTCTTCACCGCGGATGTCGACGGCCGGGTGACGCGGGTTGCCACTCTCGAAGCGCGACAGCACCCGTAGCGCGCTGCGGTCGCCGGTCGGCGACAGGGTTTGCCAGGTCATGGCGTGGCTCGGCAGCATCGGCGTGCGGCTGTCGACGTCCAAAACCGTGACGGTGAGACCGCCCTGACGCACGTGGACCCGGAACTCCAAATTAAGCGTACGGCGCGTGCCTTCAGGCGACAGCCAGGCGCCGATACCGGTTTGACGCGCACTCACATCATTGGGCGTCGGTACGTAGTGGCTACTGCTACTGCCACCGCCGCCACCGCCACCGCCACCGCCGCCACCACCACCGCCACCGCCAGCGCCGGACGGCGCTTGCACGGGCGCTTGTTGGCCGCCGCGACGTCGCCGATCCCGGCGTCGACCGCCCTTGGCCGCGTCGCCGCTAGCGCCGCCACCACCGCCACCACCGCTATGCGCGTTGTGCGTGATCGGCGCCGGTGAAGGCGGCTGGGCTTCGCGGCGGGGCAGGTGGGCTCGTGCGCGGTTGCGTACCGTGATCAACAGCGCAGCGACGTGCTTACAGTGCTGGTTGGTTTTTTGAAAGGCAGGGCAGGTGCAGTTCGAGGTGATGCCTTCGCCGCCCAGCTTGATTGTCACTTCGTACGGCTCCGGATCCGAGCCTTTCACTCGGCCCTGGGCGTGGGTCTCGTTCAGGCTGACGTCGTCGACCACCTTGCGCTTTTCGTAGTCGAGCCCGCGCAGGAAGGTGCGCGCGCCGAGCAAGCGACGGAGACCGCGGTCAGAGAGGGTGGAGAGAGCGTCTGCAAGTGATGACAACGTAGCCTCGTTTCAGAGATATCGAGCGCAGGCCTACTGTAGGAGCGGGGCCAAACAGAGAACGGTAAGAGCGAGGACGAGGGCGAGCGCCTCGACGCTGGTAGCTGCCGTGACACCCACGAGCTCGCCGAAGGATTCGGCTTCGGCGGCGGCGCGTGGGACCAAGCCGGCTTCACTACCGCGCAACCGGCGGCGCAGCTCACCCAGCGTGGCGCGGGTGGCGCGTCCGCCGAGCGTGAAGACCAGGCCGGCGATCACGGCTGCGACCCCAAAGCCGACCAACGGCGTGCCGAGCGACGGCGCGGCGCCCCAATGCAAGAACGCGCCGAGTACGAACGGCGCGACCAGCAGCGACCCGAGCTCTAGCACCGAGGCGCCGCGAGCCGCTTTGAGCGCGGCCTCGACGCAGCCTTTGTAGCTCGGCGTAAAATCGGCCGCTACCGCTGCGGCGCCAGGCTGACGCGGAAGCTCGCGCAGCTGGCGTTCGACCTCAATGCTCACCAGACGCGCTCCCAAGACGGCGCTGCGCGTCGCCCGCGCCCCAAACAACAACACCAACGCCACACCGGCGACGGTCGCAAACGCCGAAAGGCCGAGCGAGCTGCTGGGGGCCGGGGAGCTGCTGGCCGCTAGCGAGAGCAGACCGAGCAGCAGGCTGAGCGAGAGCGCGAGCGTGGCGTGAGTGGAGCCAGCCGCCGCCCCGAGTACCCCCGCATCGTCGAGCCGTCCGGCGCGGCGACGCGGCTCGAATTCCAGCCGCGCGAGTGTAGCGACGCCGCGCGTGTGCGTGGCGAGCAGTCCAAAGCCAGCCATCGACAGCGCGAACGGGCTGAGCGCGAGCGCGCCGGCCGCGAAGGTCACTAGCAAAAGACCGGGCGGCGCGCTGTGCGCCAGCACTCGCTCCACGAACGCCAGCACCAACGCCGGGATGACCAAGGCTGGCCACAGGCTCGCGAGTCCCGAGCTGGCGCCACGCGCAATAGTGGCGGCCTCACCGCTGTTGCGCGCGTCCGAAAGTTCGCGCGGGGCGGACGTCCCGCGCCGCAACGGCAGCCACGAGAGCTGTGCGACCAGCGCCATTGTCAACAGCCCCAGCGCCCCAGCCGCGAACAGCGGCACGATCAGCGCGCGTTCGAGCCAGAAAAGCGCGGCGCCCAGCCCGAATAGCGAAACCACCAAGCCGCTGGCTTGGCCGCGCCACAACGCTTGCAGCGGAGCTTCGTCTTCGGTGACGCGAGCGGCGAACACACCGCACACCGACCCGATCGCGCCGAACGCGCGCACCAGCACCACCAGCACCAGCCACGTCAGCGCGCCCCTGCCCGTGTCACCGCCCGCCAACGCGAGCAGCGCCACCGAGAGGGTCGCGCACAAACCGCAGACGTAGCTGGCGAGCGCGCGCGGCAAAAGCTCGCCGGTGAGGTGCCCGACCAGCTCGGCGAGCAACGCTGGATCGCGCGCGTCGCCGGCGTCGATCGAAGCGTCTACTTGCGAGGCGTGGCCGCCGCCGACCCGCGCTGCGGTCGCTGCAATGCTGCCTTCGCGCGACAGCGAAAGCGCCATGATGGCGGCGCCGAGCGCGAACGCCGGCAGCAGGCGTAACACCTCCACGGCTAGCTCGTTGCTTTGACCTGCCGAAGCGAAACCGCCGCGCACCGCGTACAAGCTGGCGAACGCGGCTGCGACGCCCAAAATGCCGAGCCCTTCGCCGAAGACCGCGATCGCTGCCGCCGCGCGGATCAGCGGTCGCATCGCGCGCGCGCTGCTGCGAGCCACCGCCGCGGCCGCACTCGAGGCGGCGCGCGTGGCGAGCCCGAGCGCAAAGCGCGCCTGGACCAGCGCCGAGGTAGCCCCTGCGAGCAGCACGACCACTAAAAACGCCGCCCGCCCGCTGGCAGGCACGCTGCCGCGACTGCTGCCTAGCAGGGCGAACGCCGAAAGACCCAGCGCGGGCACCGCGAGCAGGCTGAAGCCGCGCCCAGCACCCAAACGCAGCACCGCGAGTGCGGCCCGCTCAAGCGCGCCTTCCGCCCGTTTGACCGTGGCTGACACAACCCCGCGCTTGACCTCGAGCCGTCCGAAGGCGAACGACAGCACTAGGCCGATTAGGCTGAGGGCGAGCAGGAGCGCGAGCTGAGTCACGGTAGGTTGGGGGGCGATGGGCCTACGCCGGCGCCGCGCTACCTCTGCGCAGGCATGCCGTCTTCGGCTCGACTCACGAGTCCTCGGGCCATGGCGGTGCCCCGCTGCTGGACACGTGCTGCCGCTGACTCAGGGACTTCGTGAGTGGACCGCGCTTCGATGTGCCGCAGGTCTCGACCCACCATCACTAGCTTCGCGGAGCAGCGCCCGGCGACAGGGCCACCGGTGGCTCTCGGCACTCCCTCAGGAGTTAGCCTCGATGAGACGGGGGTTTCGTACCACGCTCGCCGGCCCCGGGGCAAGCGCGAGAAAACAGGGAGACGTGGAAGGCGACTAGTTTTTGTGGATTTGCGTCCCCAGCAAGGACCCGCGAGCTGCGGCACTGCGCGCGCAGCTAGAAGGCGCTCAGCCGACTTTGTCGAGGTTCGATCACGATCGAAACCGAGGAAATTCCGGTAAAAACCAGCGTGGCGGCCGCCGGCCGCCCTTCAAGTCGCGAAAACCGGCGCACCGCCCGGCCAAGGCGCTGAGGAGAACGAGAACTATCCCCCCAGCTTTTTCGACTGAATGACCATCAAGTGGTACTTGCCGTACTCGCTCTGGCCCAGGGTGAACAGCACCTCCATCAGGAGGCGGTAGGGCGTGCCCTTGTCGGCGATGACGATCGCCTCGGAAGACGAAGGATCGAGGCCTTTGGCGCGGCGCACGGCGATGTCGGTGCGCCGCGCTGCCATCAGCGCGTTGCCGAGCGGCACGATGAAAAGATCGTTCGGGCCGCTGCGCTTGAAGCGCGCGTCCACGCCGGCCTGGGCCAAGGATTCGCGGCCGGGCAGGGTGAGGATCTTGTCGTCGCCGACCAAGATTTGTGTCTTGGACACGGTGACCAGCACACCGTCCTGCGCCGGCGCCTTCTTCATGATTGAAGCCGGCAACCGCAGGTCGTCGCTTTGCGGCACCGCGGCGCTCGACTCGCCCAACGTCTTCAACAGGAAGACGAGGATGATCGTCATGATGTCGAGCATCGCGGTGATGTTCAGGAAGTTGATCTCGGGCTCATGCGCATTTCGGCGGATCGCCTTACGGAGCTCCGCCTTGTACGCGACGATTCCGGCTTGCTTGGGCGGTGGTGCACCCCCTCCCGGACCTGTCGGCTGACTCATCGCGCTACCCCGAATTGGATGTTCTGAAACAGCGCGTCACCGGTGGGCGTATCGCGCAGGGCGTCCATGACCGCAATCACGGTTTGGAACTCCACGCCCGGGTTGGCAGTGATGGTGGCCTGAGTCTCATCGGCGAACTCCGGCGACAGGCCCTTCAGGCGTGCCGCGCACGTCGTCAAGGCGGCGAAGTCGTAGTTGGCGCCGATCTTCGGCACCGCGTTGCCCCCCCCAATACCTTGGCAGCCGGGGGCAATGTTGCCGCCGGACGCTTTGATCGAGAAGCCATCGCTGACGATGAAGACCGACAGGTTGAGCGCCTCTGACGCTATTTCCTGCCGCACGCCGGAGCCTTTGCTTGCCGGCGGGTTCGTCTCGATGGTGGCGGTGAAGGTAACCGCCACCGTCGCGAGCACGAAGATCAAGATGTTCATCACGATGTCGAGGAACGGAACGATGTTGAGCTCGCCGCCCTCTTCATCCGGCGACAGCTCCGCCGGTTGGCTCAGGCGGCGGATCTTGCTGCGCTGCGCTGCGCTAAGGGACATGGTTCCTTACCGAGCCCTCAGTACTGCCCGGTCTTGGAGATCGTCAGCATGTTGAAGGTGCGCTCCATCGTGCCCTCCAAGTCGTGCTGAATCGTCTTGGCGCGCGTGTGCAGAATGATGTGCGTGATCATGCAAAACACCGCGATGCCCAGGCCGAGCGCGGTGTTGTACATCGCCTCGGCGATGCCGTTCGACAGCATGCGCTGCTTGTCCGACTGGCTCAGACCGGGAGCCGCGATGGCGCCGAAGGTTCGAATCAGACCAGACACGGTCCCGAGGAGACCGATCAGGGTCGCGATGTTGGCCAGCGACCACAGCGCGCCGATGCGTTTCTCAGACTGAGGCTTGAGCTCGGAAAGCTTTTCACTCAGCGAGGCGTCGATTTCGTCCGGACCCTTGTTGGCATGCGTCAGGCCGGCCTTCACCAGCTGCAGGATCGGGTAGTCGTCAGCCTCGCAAAGCTTGATTGCGCGGTCGATGTTACCGGCCGAAACCAGCTTCTTCACCTGCGCGAAAAACTCTTTGGAGTTGACGCGGTAGCGAGTCATCTGGAAAGCAAACCGCTCAATCACGATTGTGAGCACGATCGCGGACGTGCACATGTTGAGAACCATGAAAGTCGGGTTCGTTTTGAACGCCTCGACGATTTGGCTTTGTCCGCCTTCGGCCGCTAGAAGCAGGAGATGCATACCCCAAGTCCCTTCTGTTGCTTTGGGTGCTGATGGTGGCTCGAGCGCTTGAAACTTGGCGCTCGTTCACGTCAAGCCGAGGACTATAGCCGCCTCAAAACTCGAATTACAAGTCCGCGTTAATCGGCCGTTTTTTTGTGGTTTGTGGCCGCTGTCTCGCGTTACGGCCTCGGGCGCCGGATGCTAAAGAGGTTGGCGTCGACATCGAACCCGGGGCCGGTGTGGCGCTTCAGTAAGTCCAAAGGTCCCCGCGACTGGGGGGAGCTGCCGCCTCTTCCTCAATTGATTGCGGCAAAGAAGACGCCCCCGAGGTCGGCGAACGGAGGCTTACGCCTGCGCGAAATTTTTTAACGGAGCGCGAACAGCTCAGTAAAATCCAATCTCTCTTGACTGCCGGGGTTCCAGTTTAGCAAGATGCCCCGCACTCTGTCCTCGTAGCGCGGGGCCCTAGTCTGCTTTGCGGGCGCGGGCGACCGAGGTCGCGACGGTTAAGGTCAGCAAAAGTCCGCAGGAATTAGGCTTCTGGCCGACGTCCTAGGGCATTCAACGAAGCATCAGGCGGAAGGTAAACGTAAAAATGTCGGCAGCATGGCATCACTTCCAAGCAGGCGGATGGGCGATGTATCTCATCCTGTTTTGGCTCATCTGCTCGATCGCCGTGATCGCGGAACGGTCCGTGTATCTGTTCGGCGCGTCGATCAATAAAGAGGTGTTCCTCGCGACCATGCAGAAGTGCATCTTGGCCGGCGATATCGCCAAGGCCGTGAAGATGTGCTCGGCCGCCAACGCCCCGCTCGCGCGCATCGTGCAGTCGGGCTTGGTGAAGGTGAACCGTCCGGACGAAGAAGTTCAGGCGGCTATGGACGAGGCGGCTCTCCGCGAGATGCCGAAGATCTCGAAGCGCACGGGGTTTTTGGCCCTGTTCGCAAACCTGGCCATGCTCTGTGGCCTGTTCGGCACCATCGTCGGTCTGATCAAAGCGTTCGGCGCAGTCGGTGGCGAATCGGTCGATCCGAGCCAGAAGGCGCGCATCTTGGCTGAAGGTATCGCTGAAGCCATGAACTGCACGGCGTTCGGCTTGCTCTCGGCCATCACCGCGCTCATGGGTTTCGCTTTTCTCAACGGCAAGACGCAGACGATGGAGGACGACATCAACGAGGCGTCGGTCCAGGTGCTGAACCTGGTCGTTGCCAACCGCCAGAAGGTCAACCTTCAGGGCATCGAGGGCTGAGGCCCTTCGCGGCGCGGGGCTCGTAGTATTCGCTATGAGCCCCGGCTGCGCTCAGATTTCGTTGGCTGCTTTTTAAAGGAGCGCGCATGGCTGGTATTGATGCAGGCGGTGGTCACGGTGGCAAGCGGTCGACCAATCACGAAATCCCGCTGATCCCGTTCATCGACTTCCTCCTCTGTCTGGTGGCGTTCTTGTTGGTCACGGCCGTCTGGTCGCAAATGGCCCGCATTAACGCTGACGCGCGTGTCCCGGGTCCGCCGAAGGACGAGCCGCCAGAGGAAGTGAAGAAGGAGAAGCAGCTCCACGTGGAGATGAAGGGTGAAACCAAGTTCCAGTTAATCTGGAAAGAGGGCAACACCGTCGTCAACACGATCGACGTGGACCGCAAGGCCGTACCCGTCGGCAACGCAGGCGACATTCGTTTCCCCGATCTCGCCAAGAAGATCACCGAAGAGTGGACCGCGAACGGTTCGCACCGCGGTGACCTCAAGGACGACAAGAAGACCGACCAAGCCGTTTTGCACACGGACAACAGCACGCCGTTCTCGGACGTGGTGGCCGTCATCGACGCCATCTACACGCCCAAGCGCGACTGCTCTATCTGTCAGCGTGGGAAGAGCATCAAGATGCCCGGCTTCAACGTGACGTTCTCGGTGAACTGACATGTCGGAAAAACCGCTAAGCAGATTCGTTCAGCCGATCGGCGTTCCCGGCCGGCGCCTTCTCCAACACATTCCGCTGCGATTCGTGCGGAGGAAGGTGTCGGGCGCTGGCCAGCGCTCGGTGAACCAAGAGATCCCGCTGATCCCGTTCATCGATTTTTTGCTCTGCATCGTGTTATTCTTGCTGGCTAGCTTCTCGGCCAGCGGTGAGCTGCCGGTCGACAAGAACGTCAAGCTGCCGAACGCCGAGAACGTGCTCGATATGACTGACGCGCCGATGGTCGCCATCACCGGCACGCAGATCTTGGTCGACGGCACGCCTGCCGGTAACACGCGCGCGATTGTCGAAGCAAACCGCCTGCAACGCGTGGACGAGCTGTTCAACGTGCTGAAGAACAAGCGCGAGCTCTGGAAGCAGCTGAACCCCGGCAAAGAGTTTGCCGGGGTCGTGGTGCTGCAGGTCGATCGCAAGGTCGAAGCCCTGGTCGTCAAGAGCGTGTTCCAGACTGCCGCGTTCGCGGGTTACCCGAACGTGAGCTTCATGGTTGGGCGCCTCGGCCAACAGGGCTGAGGAGCCGAGCTGAGCATGCGGGAGCGTGGGCTCCCCTCACTGAACCAAGCGCGCGCTGAACGTCGGCGCGCCCTTGTTTTTGGTAAGGTCGCGCTGCGGGCGATGCCGCCGCACTTCTGGCTCTGGGTGTTGGTCGGCGGCGCTGCGTTCGGCGTCGTCTACTGGCGCTCGGCCGAGGGCAAGTTGGAGGCGCGGAAGAGCGCCGTGATGGCCAAGCAACGAGCCATCGCCGTCGCGCTCGGTCCAAAGGTTCAACCGTTTCGCGACCAAGTCGAAGGTTGGGCACGCGAGCTCGCTGCAGACGGGCCCGGCGATTTCGTCGCGCCGGGCGATGCGCTGAAAGATCTGCGCGAGGCGCCGGGCGTCTACCTGCGGCTGCGCCGCGAGAACACCAAGAGCGCCAAGCAGATCCGCAAAGCTGCCCAAGCGTCGTTGCTCGACGGCTTTACTTCGTGCTTGTTCGTGAGCCCCACCGGCTTGCCGACGCAGGGCACGGCGTGTCACGTCACGAGCGAGTGCCAGCCGGGGCAGCTGTGCAACGAGTGGAACGTGTGCGCGGCTCCGCCTCGTCCGTACAACATGCGGCTCGCCTACCGCTCGCTGCGCGTGCTCTCAAGTGAATGGAGCGACGAGCTGCATGAAGCCGACAGTGAGCTGGGCGTAAACGGGTACGATCGCGATCTGGACAAGGTCGCCAAGCACGACGTGCCGGTAGCCGTGGAAATCATGAACAAGGCGCGGTTCGTGACCTTGGTCATCGACGAGGATCCTGTCGGCGGCTTGCCGAAAGAGCCGACCGGCTCCACCGAGACGCCGGACGAGCAACTGCAGCGGATGCCGCATTTTGCGCGCATCGGCGTGTGGGAGATTGCGAGCAAGACGCCGCTGTTGCGGCTGCGGGCGGAAGCGGCTGCCGACTTCGTCGCGATGGGCGGACACCCGGTGACCAGCGCCGAAACGGCCGCCGCGCAGTCGCGTCAGGCTAACAGCTGTGCGCTGGCCCTCGCCGTGCGTTCACGCATCGCGGCCGAACCGAACGAGAAACCGTAAAGCGAGCGTCGGACGGTAGGTCAATCCGGTGGCTTGCCGAAACCACCGCCGCCGGGGGTGAGCAGCGTGAGCCGATCACCAGCGGCTGCTTCGAACGCCGCGGCTCCGGGCAGCTCGCGCTCGTTCAGCAGGTTGCAACCGGTGGCGCCGGCGCCGCCGCCGGCCAAGCCGAACGGAGCAGTCTGGCGGCGCTGTGACAGCACCGACACCTGCGTGGCGCGCAAGAATTGGAACGTGCGCCGGACACCGTCGCCGCCTCGGTGCAGACCCGC
>JBBRMI010000117.1:0-25266 GCA_038230915.1 Polyangiales bacterium
GCCGGGGTCATAACCGGCGGTCCCGAAGAGCCGTATGTGAAAAGCACAAGTACGGTTCTGTGAGAGCCGCCCCCTGGCAACGGGGGGCGGCTACTCGATGCGCAGCGAAAACGCAGCCAGAAGCCAGGATCGGCGGGCGTGTTCACCAGCTGAAAGGAAATCAATGGTGAGCTGGTGCATGCACCTACACGCTGCGCGCGTCTCGGGCAGGGACCATTGGCAGCTGGGCATTGCAAGGATGTTGGGCCGCGCTGCATCGCTGCAATGTGCCGAATTCCGGCCAAACAGCCGAGCAGTGAGGCTGGGGGTTTGGGGCATGCAGGCCCTCACTCAACCACTCACCAAATCCTGTTGCAGTTGGTTACAGGCAGTGCCAAAGATCGAAGTCGAGCCGCACCCGAGGGGTGCGTTTCGGTCCGGCGAGCACCATCAAGATCATGGCCAGCGAGGCAACTATCCAAACTATCTCCAAAGCGTTAGGAGAGGCCGACGAGGGGCCCCTCGCTCAAATCCAGGCCGTCGTCGACGCGCTGGGCGAAGAGACGAGCCTGTCGCTCCTAGCAGAAACTGACCGCATCGAAAAAGCGGGCGGCATGGAGCGCGGTGACGGCAAAGGTCGTCGTTCGCCCGGTGGCGTCTTCTTCTACCTCGCGCGCCAGAAGCTTCCGAAGGAACAGCGTGCGGCCATCTTCAACGACAAGATGCCACGTGAGGCGAAGCCGCCAGGTTGGGCTCCAGAGCAGAAGCGCTCGAAAGACTCGGAGCGCAACTTCCCGCGCCGTCGTGTGTTCGAAGTGAACCCGGGCTCATCCAGGTTCGGTAGCAGTCCCAACAGCAGCAGCAGCCCTGGCAGCCAGCGCTTCGGCAATGGTCCGGGCAGCAACCGCAGTCAGTGGTCGCCGCCGGCGGCTGGGCCGGGCACGCACATTCCTCCGCAGTTGCCGAACGCCATCGCGCGCAGCAGGGCAAAGCTCGGCGTGTTGGACGCGCTCGGTTCACTCCACCCGGATGATCAGTACCTAGTGCTGCTCGACTTGTTGGGTGATCTGCACGCCGTCTACGGCGCCAGCGCTGACACCGCCGCCCCGGATTCCAAGTCGGTGCCGGAGTCCAAATCGACGCTCACCACTCCGGTCGCTGCGGTTTCAGCTGCCGCTAGCTCCCGGCGGGTCGAGCCGGAGCCCGCTTCGTCCGCGCCGCCGCCGTCGCCCAAGCGCAAAGCGCCGGCGCGCAAATCCGCAAAAAGCGGCTGAAAACCGGCTCTTCGCCAGGCGTGCAGCAACGCGACACGGTTCCGTAACCGCGCGCCGCGGGCGCGTTTGGCGACAATGTAGGGAAGGGGTTGCTTCCCTGATCAAGTCTGGGGATAAACTACCGCCGCTTTGCCGATAGTTCGGGATACCGCCGTCGATTTTGCGCAACCACCGCAGCGCGTGACCGATTGCGCGGTGTGTGCCCCCGAGGCTTGCCCGAGTCAATTCGAATGCACGGTGCCACGCGGCGCCTGGATCGACCCATGACAGACGAACGGGATCAGTCGAGTCGTGGCAAAGAGTCGCTGGCGCGCACCACGGCGCGTGACGTGCCGCTCGTGCGCGGCGCCGGCAGCGACTCCGAGCCTGCTCCGCGCGGCCAACGCCCAGCGCAGCTGCCGCGTGATCCGACCTACGAAGCCGAGCTGGCGCAGGTCGAGCTGGCGGTGCTCCGCGATCCCGAGCGGCGCGATGACCCTTCGACCAAGCAAGGCGGCGGACGGCGTGCGCATGAATTCTCGCCGGGGCAGGCGCCCGAGAGCGTCACCCCCGAATCACCCGGCACGCGCGCCAAGCGTGACGTAGCGCTCGGCCGCAGTCCAGAGCCCCCGAGCTCGGGCGGGCGCGCGGTGGCGAGCGGCACGTTGCTTTCAGTCGGTGCGGTCGATCCGCGCGGCAAAACCGAGCGCACGCTCGAGACGCCGCGCATGTTTTTTAGTCGGCCGGACGACGGCGAGGAGGCCTATTTCAAGCCAGGAAAGATCCCTGCCGTAACCGTTCACCAGACGCTCGAGACCGAAACCGTCAAGCTTTCGGACTCGCTTGATCCGCGGCGTGCCAAGACGATTCCGCGTTTGGATCGGGCAGAGCTGGCGCGGCTCGCTTCGCTCCAGCGAGAGCCGGACTCCGAAGCGCCCGTCGCGCGCTCCAATCCGCAGAGCAGTCTCGACCTGCAGGCTTCGGAAGCGTCGTCGCGCTTCAGCCAGCAAGACTACGATCCCGCTTCGCCGCTCGGCCCGCACGACGGGCAGATTCACGCGTCGCTCAGCGCGTTTCGCGATCGGGGCGAGCCGAGCTTCACTCTAGATGGCGCAGCGACGCGGCCGGAGCCGTATGTGCAGCGTCGCGCCTCGGACCCGCCGCCCTCCGTGCCGGCTCCGGACACCAGCACGATCCCGACTCATCGCGACTTGCCGGTGCACCGCATCGAAGCGAGTCGGCCTCCGCCAGCGCCGGCAACCATGCCAGAGTCCACGCCGCGTGCTCGACTCGAGAGCGCGGCGCCAGGCAGCGAAGCCGAGGGTCCGACGACGGCGTCGATCGCCGCTGAGGAGCCTGAGCGTCGCCCGCCATGGCTGAATTATGCGGCTTTTGCGCTGGCGTTGCTGCTCGCGCTCGGGCTCGGCTTGTGGTTGACGAGCGGCACCGCGCCGCAGCAAGCCGCACCGAATCCGCCGCCCACCGCAGCTCCGCAAGCCAAGCTTGCCGAACCGGCGTTGTTGCCGGCGCCGCCAGTTCAGCCAGACGCGGTCGTTGCGACCCCCGAGCCAGCAGTGCCCCCAACGCAACTTGCACCGACGCCTGCCGTGCCGATGCCTGCGCCGCGCAAAGAAGCCGTCGCGCCCTCACCCCAGCGTCCGACTCCGTCTCCTGCGCCCGCAGCTCCTCAACCTGCGGCGCCTCGCAAGTCTGCTCCTTCCAAACCCTCCCGCGAAACCATCTTTTGAGTCATGCCTCGCACGCGATCCTTTTCCCAGCGTCTGATTTTTTGCGCCGCACTCGGCGTTGGTTTACTGGCCGTGCCGGGCGGCGCTCTCGCGCAGACTAACGCGGCTGAAACGGCGCACGTCACCGAGCTGTTCAAGAGCGGTAAGGCGGCGTTCGCCAAGGGCGAGATGGCTGAAGCCGAGCGGCTTTTCGGGCAAGCCTTGGCGATCCGCAAGAGCTCGGACATTGCCGCCAACTTGGCGCAGTCCGAGCTGGAACAACAAAAGTTCCGCAGTGCGGCCGAGCATTTCTCGTGGGCGCTCGCCAACCTGCTGCCGAGCGCGACTGACGCGCAGAGAAAGGCGGTCGAAACTGGGCTGGCGAAGGCGCGCACGGAAGTCGCAATTTTGCGGCTCGATATCAAGCCGGAAGGCTCGGAGGTCTTGGTCGGTCAGGCCAACCTCGGGAAATCGCCGATCGGCAATGGCGTGTACGTCGACCCGGGCGAGGTGATCGTCTCCGTGAAGCATGACGGCTTCGTCGCGCTCGACAAACGCGTGATGGTCGGTAAGGGCACCGAGCAAGCGATCGAGATCACGCTCGCGCCAAAGGATGGCGCAGCACCGGCGCCCGTGACGGCACCGGTGATCGATTCGGGGCTGCACACGTCGCCGGTTAGCTCGTCGCCCAGCGCCGA
This sequence comes from Polyangiales bacterium, assembly GCA_038230915.1. GTDB lineage: Bacteria > Myxococcota_A > Polyangia > Polyangiales > Polyangiaceae > PMG-095. Next base: position 3,658 of record JBBRMI010000117.1, read on the forward strand.
ACGGTCGACGTCGAAGAGTCTGGTGCCGGCGTTCGTCGCGACTGGCGTGGCGGTGGCGGGCGGAGTCGTCGGCCTGGTGTTCACGTTGAGCGCGAATTCGAAGTCGGACGCCGCCGATAGCCTGGCTAGTCGCGTCAAGGCGACGATGCGCGTCTGCCCGAGCAATCCGGAGCCGGGTACCGAATGCAGCGATTTGAAGAGCCAGCGCCAGAGCGTCGATTCATCGCGCAACCTGGCGCTGGGCGCGTTCGTGGTGGGCGGCGTTGCCGCCGTCGCGGCTGGGTATTTCTACTGGGACGCGCTGTCCCATCGCAACGTGGTCGACGCGCAACGCAAGCGCGCGCTGTTCGGCTTGATGCCGTCGTTGGATGTTGGTCGGGAACGCGCGAAGGATGCGGCGTCGATCGGTTCCGTGAAGCTCACGGTGTCGGGGAATTTCTGAGACTTGGGAGTAATAGGAAGCAATTAGCATGCGTATTTTAGCCTTTTCGATGCTCGCCCTCGGCTTCGGCCTGGTCGGCTTTCAATTGTCGGCGTGCAGCAACTCCGCCGACGATTGCAACGCCACCGCCTCGTGCGCCAGCACCGCTGGCACGTCTTCGACCTCCGGCAGCGCCGGAAAGTCGAGCGGCGCAGGCGGCAACGACGCTGGGGCGCCAGCGGGTGGCGCCCCGAGCTCGGGCGGCTCCTCGAACACCAGCGGGACCAGCGGCACGATGGGTGTCGGTGGCGAAGGTGGCGGCGGCAGCAGCGCCTGCACCGGCGACGTAGCCGACGACGCTGCCTGCTGGACCACCAACGAATACGGCGTCTTCGTCTCCAGCGAAACCGGTGACGACGCCGCCGGCGACGGCACGCAGGAGGCACCTTTTAAGACGATTGGCAAAGGCGTGACGTCAGCGGGTGGCAAGAACGTCTACGTCTGCGTCGGCGCCGCAGACTACGCCGAAAAGGTAACGCTGTCGGTCGACACGATGACGGACGGCCTGCGCATTTACGGCGGCTTCGAATGCCTTGGGTGGACGTACGCAACGACGCGCAGTGCGCAGGTCCTCTCGCCCAACAGCATAGCCCTTCGGATCGACGGCTTGAAGAAGGGCGCCTACATCGAGAACGTGCGCTTTCAGGCGGCTGACGGCGCTGGGTTGGATGCGAGCAGTTATGGCGCGTTTGTAACGAACAGCGCGAAGGTGACGTTGAAGAGAGTGGAGTTGAAGGCGGGGGCGGGAAAGGCTGGGCTCGTCTCTCCGACCCAGAGTGGACCGGGCGCCAACGGAGACGTGGCGGGGCCGGCACCTGCTGGCTCGCCGTTCACATGTGACGCTGCGCCGAATCCGGCCCCGAAGGGTGGAACGTGGACGGTGGAGACTGCTTGCCACTCGCAAGGCGGGCCCGGAGGAACTGGTGCGAAGGGCAGCGCCAGTGCACTTCCAGGTGGAGCTGGCATCCCGACGCTGCACGTCAGTCCCCTCAACAAGACCGCCAACGGCGGTCCCGGCGAAGTCGACAACGGCAAAGGCAGCGACGGGCTAGATGGCACTGTCGGCGACGCAGGAGCACTAGGCGACACGGCAAAGGCGCTTGGCGTGTTCACTGCGGCCGGATACGCGAATGCCAACGGAAACGCCGGCGCGGACGGCTACGCCGGACAAGGCGGCGGCGGTGGCGGCGCCAGCAAGGGGGACGGCGCCAGCTGCTTCGGTGCCAGCGGGGGCGCTGGCGGGATGGGGGGATGCGGCGGCTTCGGTGGCAAGGCCGGCGAGGGTGGCGGTGCCTCAGTCGGGCTCTTCAGCTGGAGCAGTGGGATCGAAATCGACGCCTGTTCGATCTCTTCCGGCACCGGCGGCGGCGGCGGCGGCGGCGGAAAGGGTGGCGGTGGCGGTGCCGGCGCCGACGGGGGCTCGGCTGGCAAAGGCAGCCAAGGCAACGGAATCCACGTCGCGGGGAAGGGCGGCCTCGGCGGCCCCGGCGGCAACGGTGGCTCCGGCTCCGGCGGGTCCGGCGGGCCCTCGTACGCGATGGTCTTCTCCGGGACCAAGCCGACTTATACGGCACCTGACACGACGCTGACGGCCGGCAAAGGCGGCGCGGCGGGCGTGGGTGGAAAAGTACTCAATGCGAAAGCTCCGGACGGTGCTATCGGGGCGTCGGCGGCTGAGCTGGAAGTGAACTGAAAGACAAGAGCACGGGCGGAGAATGATCATGAACAAGCAATCTCGGGGAATCGGTTGGGTGCTCGGTACGACTGCGGTGGCGATCACGCTGGGGCCGATCGCCTGCGGGGACGGCTTCAGCAGCAGCGATTGCAAGGCCAGTCGCACGTGTGCGGTGGGAGCTGCCGGGCAGGGTCCGCACGATGGCCTGAACGGTGGCGGAGAGAACGCCGCCGCCGGGGCCGATTCGGGCGGTAGCGCGGGAGGCGTTGCTGTCCCGAACGCAGGGGCGGGCGGCGAAGCACCGAGCCTCGTCGGCACGCCTTGCACCAAAGATGGCGAGTGCGACGACGGTAATTCGTGCACCGGAGTTGAAAGCTGCGTGGACGGGTTGTGTGCAGCCGGTGAAGCCGTGAAGTGTCCAGCTGGCTTGGTCTGCTCGGCCGCCAATAACGACGCGTGCGTCTTTGCGACCAAGGCTCCGTGGATTGTCTACACGGCAGACGCAAACAAGAAAGGCGTCTACGAGGTCTACGGGGTGAAGGTCGACCTGCTCGGCGCGATGACGCCGGTCAAGTTGACCCCCGAATTGGCTGCGGGTTGGTCCGCGTACGGCGCTCGTACCTGGTCGCCCGATGGCACGGGCGCCATCATCACCACGACGGAGCTGGCAACCTCCAAGCTCGAATCTTATTTGGTTCGTTTTGGGGATGGCCTGCCCGATGCGGCTGTTCAGCTTACTAAGGGCATGCCCGCGTCCAAGATCAGCAACGTGGCGTGGTCCCCCTCCGGAAAATCGCTGATGGTCCAGCGCGAGGACGGGCTCCACGTCGCCGACGTCTCCGCCACCGGCACCGTCACCCAGTCGCGAGTGAGCCCAGATGGCTACGACCAGGTTACCGGCTGGATCAAGAACGACAATGAGGTGGTCTACGTCGCCCGTAGCGCCACCACGACCAAGCTGAGCGCTGCGCTTGCGGTTCGCAACGGCGGCGCCTGGACCAGGCATCCCTTGGTGGCTGATCTGGGCACGCTCGGCCTCGTGAACGCCAGCTCTGATCGAGGCACGCTCGCCTACGTGACGGTCGATGCCCAGAATCTGCGCACCTTCTGGACGGTTGAAACCATCGAGGGAACTCTACCGACCAAGATCGCTGGGCCGGCGCTGGACGTCTCGTTGTATCCGTCCCCCGACGCCAGTCATTTCGTGCTCGCAACGACGGACAAGGTGACCTTCAAGACCACCGCATTCGGCGGTCCGATTGCCAGCGTTTCGACCCCTCCGGTACTGAAACAGGACCTCATGATCGGGGCTTCCAGCGCTTTGGGGATCACGTTCGAAGGGCCCTGGGCCCCCGATTCATCGCGAGCCGCGCTCTTCCAAGGGGGGGCTTTCGGCAAGCAGCTCGTTATGTACGAGCCGGGCGCCGCAGAGGCGTGGCACGCGCTGGCGGAGACACAGGCTCTGCAAGGCGATCTTGCCCCGCTCTGGTCTCCAGATTCCAAGGCGCTAGCGCTACCGACGCGAGTTAGCGCGAGCTCCAACGTGGTGTTGAAGTTGATCGGCTCACCTGGCTACGCGAAGCGCGACATCGATACCGTGCCGTCCGCCGATGGTTACTCCCCGGGGCCGTTCAGCGCAGGCGGCGAGTTTTTCGTCTACGCGAAGAGCACTAATGGGGCAGCTGCGACGGACGGCTACTACGTGGACCTACGCAAGGGCGTCGCTCAAGCTCCCGGCCCGATCGCGATCCCGGGCGCCCTTGGCGGCCGCGACTTTGCCAGTCACGGCACTGATTTCGTGTACATCCGCGACGGGCTGAATTGCTTCTACATCGACTTCTCGGGCCAAGCCGCGAAAGATCCGGTGTTGGTCAATGCCGCCGGCATCGTGACGTCGTGCAGTTTTCAGAAGCTGCCGCAGTAAATCGCGTTTTCCCCGCAACTGGCCGCCGCCGGTAGCCGATACGGCTTTGATGCTTGGTCATAGTGGCCCGGCGCGTAGCGGTATTGGTTACGGCGGAGATGAATATGAACGAGCAATATTGGGGGCGGAATGTCGTGGTGAGCGCGGTGGCGGCGGTGACGCTGAGCGGCGCGGCCGCTTGTGGTAGCGGTTTTAGCGCCGATGACTGCAAGACGACTCGGACGTGCGCCACGACGCCACAGGTCGGTGGGGCGGGTTCGTCACCGGATGTCGCCAGCTCGGCGGGCGCGAGTGACGGGTCCCAAGCTGGCGACGCGGCTAATGTTGCGGGCGCCGACCTCGACGGTTCTGGAGGGCTCGGTGGCGCCGCGGGCGTCGTCGCTTCGAGCGGTGACGTCGCTGGGGCAGCCGCCGCCGACGCGGGTTGTCGCGTCGCCAAGGATTGCTCCAACGGCGATCCGGCCGACGGCGAAGAGAGCTGCGCCGAGGGTATTTGTGTCGCCGGAAACGCGCCGCCGACGGTCGTCGCGGTCACGCCGAACGACAAAGCCGTCAACACGGAGCCTGACGGCACGATCGTGCTTCAATTCAGCGAGCCGCTCGATCCAAAGACCGCGATCGCCGCGAACATTCAGGTGTTGGACGGCGCCGCTGCCGTTGCTGGTGATCTCACGTATGCCGACGACAAGGTCACGTTCAAGCCCAAAGCGCCGCTTTCGCTGCTCACGCCTTATAGCGTTGCAGTGTCGACTAAGGTAACGGATGCAGACGGAGCCGCGCTGCTCAAGCCGTTCCAGTCCGCGTTCACGGTGCGCGACGGCGTCTGGTCGGTGAAGAGCGCCGTGACCGACACCATCTACCAAGTGGCGCCTACCTTGCCGATGACCGACGACGCCCAGGCGCTCGTTACGTGGATCGCGATCACCAACGGTAGCAAATATTGCCCGACCTCGGCGCGCTGGTTCAGCCGCGGCACAGGTGTGGGCACGGTGAAGAAGCTGACCGGTGACGACGTCCCAGACTGCGCGACCGTGCGCGCCGCCGGCACCAGCGACGGCCAAGCAGTCGTTTCCTGGCGTGAAGACGCGGGCGCCAAAGCCGTGATCTACAAGGCTGGAACGTGGCAGCAACAACTGCCGTTGTCGGGAAACGCGAGCGTGTACCAGGCTGCGATCGCGCGCGGTCCCGGTGACATGGCCCACTACCTGGAAGTCGAGCTCTCCGGAGGCGTCGACGCGTATTGGTGGGACACCGTCAAGGCCAAGTGGACGCAAGACCCGCTGCACATCTCGACCGAAACCGTGCTGAGCGAGCCGCAGATGGCCGTGGCCAAAAACGGTCGGGTGTATGCCGTTTGGCGCGCGCGTGACGCCCTGAACCGCGAGAAGATCGCGTCGGCGATGTTCGAGCCTGATCTCAAAAAGTGGCTGGTCGCGCAAGACCTGAAAGGCAGCGTCGCGGCGAGCGCGGGGGCTGGCTACGAGCGCGGCGCGCCGAGCATCGCCGTGGACGAAAACGGTGACGCGATGGCGCTGTGGGTGCGGGGCAACGGCAACGGCACCACTTATCAACTGATGGCGAGCCGCTTCCGGTATACCGGCGCGGGCTGGGAAGATCCGAACGCGATCAGTGGCACGTTGAGCGGTTTGCCGCGCACCGAACCGGCCGCGCTGACCTTCGATGGCAAGACCTACGTCGCCGCTTGGACTGCGCTCGTCGGCAACGTCAACAACACCTGCGTCGCGCGCTTCGATCGCACGAGCGAAGGCTGGAGCGACTACCAGCTCGTCAGCGACGGCGTCGTCAAAAGCGTGGCGCGGATGCCGCGGCTGGGGGCGGATACGCATCAGAATTTGGTGGTGACGTGGCCGGCCGTGAGCAACACGGCGAACGTGTTCAATCTCACTTATCAGCGCTACAACGCCAGCACTGGAAAGTGGGCGACTGCGCTGCCCGTCACTGGCGGCTCGATGAGTGACTCCGGACTAGCAACCAGCTCGCCGTTTCCGCTCGGCGTCAGCGGCAGCGGTCCTGCGGCTGCGATGTGGGGGACGCGCAGCGCGAGCGGCCTCAGCGCGGTGCAGCTCGCCAGCTTCTACTGACTCCGCTTGGCGCGCTCCGTTCGGTGCGCGCCACGCGCTCCCCGGTCATCTCGGAAACCGCCATTGGTCGTACGCGACCCATGACGGTTCCGGGAGCGGGAAGATTTGGAGGCCGAGTTGTTCGAGGAAGTAGAGCGAGTACGAGCGGGTGAAGACGAAGATCGGCAACATGAGCACGGTGCCGATGTAGGGGATGACGGTGAAGCAACAAGTCACGCAGCTGAGGATGACGGTAGCGATGCCGATCCCGATCGAGAGCGCGAAGCGCAGCAGATAGAAAAGCACGACGCCGCCGACATTGCCGGACAGCACCTCAGCACGGCAGATGCTCCACGCCTCGCGGACCCGCACGTTGCGTACGACCATCAGCGGCACGACGAAATCGTCGAGCAGCAGGAACACGATCGCCAACGGTACGCCCAAAACCAGGATACCGAAGCCCCACAGCGAGTAGCCAATCAGGGCGCGAGTTCCGAAGAAATTGCCCGTTTGGAGATCGGCGAGCGCGACCAACACGCCCGCGCCGAGCGCCAGCAAGACCAAGAGTCCGCTGCCGATGCTGAGCCAGGCGCGAAACTTGAACAGGCTCATCCCCAGCTCCGCCGCGCGCGTCCACTGCGCCCCGAGCTCGACGCGATCCCAGACTACCGATTCGACGAACATCAGCTTGGCGCGACTCGAGAACCACAACACGAGAATCCAAAGCCCGATCATGAGCAACAGGCCGCCAATCGCCAGCGAGAGGTACAGCGCCAGATCGTCGTGCAAGGCGCGCAGCACCTGGTCGATCATGGTCTGCAATTCGCTGGGCAAGCCGCCCGAGCCCGGTGGTCGGTGCGGGCCGTACGGAACCGTCGGTCCACTCGAGCCGCCCGGAAGGCCGGGCACCTGGACCGAGCCACCGCCCTCGCCGCACTGAGCCATGAACACCGTGAACCCGAGTGCGAACCACTTGTCGCCCTTCAGCGGAAACAACAGCTGCTTGCTGCGCTCGACGGCATGACTGATCGCGTCGGCGGCGGAACCTGCCATGACCCCGCAGCTTAGCGCGAACTGCGCGGCGTCACGCCAGGCTCCGCGCGCGTTCGCCCAGACCCTGGATGACCGAGTGCAGGCTGCGCAGCCGTACTAGCTTTTCCGCGCCGAAACGGCTCTGGATGCCGCTCGACAGCGCCGCGACGCGCGCGGTGCCACCGGTGCAGCACACCAGATCGATACCCGCGGCGCCGAGACCGCTGGCCGCCACCGTGCGATCGAGCGAGCCGAGGATGGCGTCGACCTGCGGCGCCGAAAAGGTTTGAAACTCGCCCTGCGTGATCGGCTCGGCGATGTCGATGCCGGGGTAGTCGAAGCGCAGCTGGGTCACTTCGTGGTCCGAGAGCTCGCGCTTGCTGTGCTCGATAGCCTCGAAGAGTTGAAAGCCGAGCGAGTCTTCGACCAGGCACAACAGTTGATCGATGTGTTGCTTGTCGTCTTTGCCGAGCGAACCGCTCTTGATGTCGCGCAAGAAGCTCATGATGTCGCGCTGTGCGAGTAAGCAGGTGTCAGCGGGCGAGCACAACGATTCCATCAGCGGGCGCGGCATGCTGAGTACGTTGGAGCCGAACGGTACCTTGTACTTCACGTCGGCGCCAAAGTGCCGGCTCACTTTGTGGCGCATGATCGAACCGTCGAAGGCATCGCCCGCCACCGACACGCCGCCGATCGCCAACACTTCGACTTCTTGGTCGTCGGGTGACAGGCGCGCGACCGTGTAGTCGGACGTGCCGCCGCCGAAATCCGCCACCAAGACCACCTTCGGCTCGGTCAAACGGCTGCGAAAGTCGGATGCCGCCGCGATCGGCTCCGGGCAAAAGTGCACCTCGCTGAAGCCGGCGAAGTTGGCGGCCGCGCTTAAGCGGTCTTCGGCGAGTGCGTCGTTTTCGTCATTGTCGGAGAAGCGCGCCGGGCGACCGAACAACGCGCGCCGCACGTCGACGCCGTAATGTGCGTTGGCGCGGCGGCGCATCTCGCGCAAGAAGACGCCGATCAATTCCTCGAGCTTGACGGCGCGCGAACCGAGCCGCGTCTCCTCGAAGCTGGGCATCGGCAAGAAACGCTTGAGCGAGCGCAGGAAGCGGCCGCGCATACCTTCGGCGATGTAGCGTTCGAGCGCGGCGGCGCCGAAGTGCCACTCGTTGGTCTCCGAAAAGAACAAGATGCTGCGGAACACCGAGGCGTCGCTGGCCGAGGGATCGAGCGCGAGCGGTGCGTCGACCGAGCGCGCGTTGACGCCGCACAGAAGTGAGTTGCTGGTGCCAAAGTCGATCGCGTAGAGCGTGGGTTTTTCTTCGAGCATGTGCGTGCCGGCAGACTCGCGCTGAGCGACTCGGCTTTACAATCTATGAAGTTTCTGGCACCCTCGCGTCAGGGTATCTGGATGGGGTGAAATTCCTCGAGCCTGCTGTCTGCGCCTCTCGCACCAGGTGCGCAACGCAATTTTGCGCGGGCTCAAGTAACCGCGCCGCCGGCCGTTCAATAGCCCCGGGATGACTAGCGTCAACGGCTTCTACTGTCGCAACTGCGCCGACGTGGAGCTCGCGAAAAAGGGCATGGATCCCGCCAAGCCCGGCCGCGAGTACGCGGGCGGCGAAGTCTACATTCCGCCCTCAGCCGATTCGAAAAAGCCGTTTGGCATCAACTCCCCCGAAAAAGACGGCCCCGTCGGCACCCGCCTGAACCTGCACGCCTAAGTTCGTTCGACTGCGCGGCCGCAGCGTTGACCCACCTGGGTCGCAAACCGCCGTTTCGACCGCCATGGAGCGCAAACAATCCTCAGCACGGGTTGACCAGCACCGTGGTGCTCATGCCCACGTTGTCGAGCCCCACCCTGTCACGCCGCCCCGCTGGGCGGCGACCGCCACGAGCGAGACCGGGCCTCCCCCCCCAGTTCTACCGGGTCACAGCGCTCGGGTTGCGAGCACGACGCTGCACAGCACGACGCACCAGAGCGCTACGCGGCGGCGGCGACTGGCGCAAGCCAGGGCGATAGCGAGCCAACCAGCGATCCCTGCGAATGTCTGAACGGGCCGGTGCGGGTTCATGAGCAATAACGCGAGCGGCGCGCCGATCAGCACCGGCACCGCCCAAAGCTTTCGGTCGCTTCCCTTGCGCAGCAATTCGATGCACGTCGTTGCAGCGGCCACCGGCATGAACAGCGCCAAGAAAGTGTCGAGCTGGTGGGATGCGCCAAAGCTCCAGCCCACGGCAATCCCGATGCCGCTCGCCAAGACGGCGAAGGCAATCCGCTCGCCCAAGATCGGCGCTGACGCTTCGCTCGGCGTCGTCATTTCTGCTCGCAATCGTGGACGGCGCGTAGCTCCTTACCGCAATAGGCACTCGCGGTGAGTGTGAGCGCGACGCCCCCGACCAAGCCGATGCCGGTTGTCGAGGCGGCCACTCCGCCGATCGCTGTCGCGCCGGCGGCCGCGCAGGCGAGGATGGCGTTCTTTGTTTCCGTCGAGCAATCCGGAGCCTTCCGAGCCTCGAGTCGCCTGAGCAACTCCTGCTTGCCGGCATCGCCCTCGATGTGGACCTCCGGGATAGTGACAGGCGGCGATGCTTGGCCCCCCGACACGGGAGCCACGGAACAGGTCGCATTCGTGGGATCGCAATCGGCGGCCTGGCTAACTTGCGTCGAACGGTCGTAGACGGAGCTATTGCTGTTGGAAATGGACGTGGGCATCGGTACCTCCTCGACCAAAAGCGGTCGGACCCTCGCCAATCGGCTCAAGACGAACGCCGGTTGCCACAAATTCGCGTCACTTAGGCAGACGCGCAAACAATCCGAGCTGAGTAGCCCCTACCGGACTTGAACCGGTACGACCGTTAGGTCCGAAGATTTTAAGTGGGTCCGAGACCGCAGCGATCGAGCCAAGTACTGAAGATCACGTGATCGGATCGCACGAGATCGAACGAGATCGCGCACCCGATGGGCAATGGATGGGCAATCGAGCGCCGTCGGACCCCGTCGAGATCGCGCTCGCCGAGGCGTTGCTCCGCGCGTCGCGCGACGGGGCTTGGGACGCTGTGCAGGCCCTCACGGACGAGCTTAGGGCGCGCCGCGCGGCCCGAGCTGGCGTGATCGATCTGGCCGAGGCTCGGGCGCGAAAGAGGGACTAGGAGTCGGCGCCCTCTCGGCCCCTTGCCGTCCCGAGGGGGCATCGGCACTATCCCACGATGCGCCTACTGCGAGCTGGGGTCCTGGTTGCAGTCTTGGCGGTCGCTCTGGGGGCTGCCGGTGCCGCAGGGTCCAAGAGGCTAGGTCGGTTCGTGGTTCGGCACGGTGCCTCGCCGGCTCTACTTGCTCAACCACAGCCCGACATGCTCGTTTGCGAGTTCAAGGGGATGGCCTCGGCCAGCATCACCGCGGACGGCAAGGCGAAGATCATGCAGCCCACGTTTGAAGTCTTCGACGAAGATCCCCAGCCGATGATCTACAGCGGCATCAGCACCGAGTCGCCACGAGTCAAAGGCAACTTGGGAGAGTCGCCCCTGCTCGTCGTGAAGCGCACGCCGACCGAGATCGAATTGCTCGAACGCACCAGCTCGGGAAACATCGTCATGCACTCTCTTTTTCTCACAGAGAAGATCGGCGTCATGACGAAGCAGTACGGCTTGGGTGCTGCACCGCACGCCTACCTGCAGATGGGGAAGTGCTGGTAGTCGTCGCTCACTAGCGAAGTGTTCTAGTGGTCGTCACGCCAGCACCTCAAGCTGGCGTTGGAGGTGCCCCCGTCGACAACGTCATGCGATCATGATATAGATTAAAGACCGTGCGAGAAACCGAACCGCACGGCCCCGGACTACTCACCCGGGCGCGGGCCAAGAACAAGGGCAAGGACCGAGAACGCGATCGACGGCGCGAGACCGTCGGAGGTAGCCACGGAGATGAGTGCCGCGGAACCGTGAAACCTGAGCAAGCCGCACGGAAAACCCCTCGATCTAGAGGTGCCCCGTGTCCTCAGCGTCCCCCGAATCTTCCCCGATGGCGGCCATGCGAGCCGCTGCTCATGCTCGCGGTTTAGCGCAGCTCGCGCGCGACCTTCAAAGCAACCGAATCGCGCTCGGCAACTACTTCGCTGGCGTTGCGCGTGCTGGAACCGTGGCGGTTCTTGAGTCGCGCTTTCGCACTTGGCAAGCTGAGCAGTCTCAACCGGCAGCGACTCCGTGAACCACGACGGCGCGCCCGTCGTGCCGCTACTAGTCACGCAGGTGAACTCCGAGGCAGCGCTAGGCATTCCGCCGCGTCGCTTCCGTGAACTCGTGCGTGAGCTTGGCCTACCCGTTATCGAGCTTGGAAAGCTGCGCGCCGTGGAGGTGCCGGTGCTGCTCGCGGCGCTCCGTGATCGCGCACCCAAGCCGCCCCCCAGTGAGACGAACCGTGAACGACTCCGCCGCCTGGCGGGGCTCGCCAGATAGATCTGCGCCCTGCTCTCGTCGCAAGCGAGGCAGGGTCGCGGGAAAGAATCGAAACGCCCATGAATGATAGCATTGCGGCCGCTCCGCGGCCAAACAGCCCCGAACTCGGACCCCTGCGCGCGTCCGCGAGTTCGGCCAGCTCCGTGAAATTCTCCGTCATCACCGGTGTTACGGACAAGTCGCCGGCCGTCTTCGATCTGCCCTGGCAGGAGTTCGCGGACACGCTGCTGCAATATGACTTTCGCACGGACAAACTAGCGGGCCCTCTGTTTTCGCCAGCTGAGCTAGTGGGCGGACGTGAGACCAGCAACGTCCAAGCGGTGCACTTCGGAGTGCTCGACCTAGACGGAGAGCTCGTCCCCGGACCCAACGGCAAGAAGGTGCATGGGGGTGTGCCGTCTGGCGAGTTCCTCGAGCTGCTAAAGCTTGCCGAGCGTTACGACTCGTTTGCCTACACGACGTGGTCACAACCGTTTGCCAGCACGCGCAACGCGCTCTGTGCACGTCTCGTGGTGCCGTGGTCTCGTCCAGTCCTGCCCTCAGAGTTCGCTGCGGTGCGTGCCCGCTTCGTCGCTGAGTTCGGCGGCAAGTCTGACCCGAAGACTGACGACATGACGCGCGTACTCTTCACGCCGTCTCTGCCCGTCGGATCTGAATGGGCCGTAAGTGTGTGGCGGGCTGACGATTGGCAGGGGGGCGCACGCACGTGGGATGTAGACGCGGCGCTAGCAGCGGGCCCTGTCGAGATTGCCAAGACGATCGTCGTAGACGCTAGGGATCCGATCCCGCGCGCCGCCGTCGTGCGGTTGGCCGCGAAGCTGGAGAAGAGCGACGACTCACAGAAATTGCGCATCGGTCAGATGATGCGCGCCGGGCTCGACGGTCACCGGCTCGCGGAACCGGGCTCACGTCGTGATGCGATTCGCGATCTGACTTGGCGTCTGGCCCAAGCCTTCCCTTCGGGCTCAGCTGACAGCATGCTGGACTACTTCAAGTTGTCCTTGCAGTTCATGTCTGCAGAGGGCGCAGACAGCGATCCGTGCGGGCAATTTATCAAGCTGCTGCAAGACGCACAGCGCAAGATTGCTGAAAACGAGCACGCAAAGCGACTGGAACGCGCGAACGATCGGCGCCGCGTGATCGATCTCTCTTGGCGAATCGAGACAGTTTCGGACGCGGCGATCGAGGAGCTCGCTGCGCTCGACGTGTTTCAGCGCTCGGGCGGGCTCGTGCACGTCACGCGCGACGCGGTGCCGGACAAGATTGTGCGGCCGGCGGGAGCCCCAAGCATTCGCGACCTACCGCGATCGCGGCTTCGCGAACTGCTCGATCGTCGCATTCGGTTCGAAGGGAAACGAGATGGCGTGCCGGTGACTGTTCCGCCCCCATTCGACACCGTGAATGCGATCGCAGAACGCGGCGAGTGGCAGCACGTCAGACCGCTGCGCGGGATCGTGAACTTCCCGGTGTTGCGGCCGGACGGCACGCTGCTCGAGTCGGCCGGCTACGATCTCACCACGGCAACGCTTTCCAACAACACGATTCGGCTGACGGTGCCGGATGCACCCACGCTTGCAGATGCCCAACAGGCAGCGGCAAAGCTGCTCGAACTCGTGAGCGACTTTCCGTTCGCTGACGATGCTGCGCGCGCCGTTTGGCTTGCTGCATTACTCACGCCGCTAGCGCGTACAGCGATCGATGGGCCCGTGCCCCTGACGATCTTCGATGCGAACGCACGCGGAGCGGGCAAGACCCTCCTTGCGTCTATCATCGGTCGGATCGTGCTCGGCGCCGATCTCTCCACACGCACGGCGCCTGAGACTCAAGAAGAGTGGCGCAAGTCGATCTTCGCGATCGTGCTCGCGGGCGATCCGCTCGTCCTGATCGACAATGTGACGCGCATGGTTCAAAGCGCGGCCCTCGACGCGGTGCTGACGAGCACGACGTATGGGGATCGCGTGCTCGGGTTGAGCCAGGAGCGAACAATCCCGGTTCGGACGTCGTTCATGCTCTCGAGCAACAATGCGCGGCTGTCCTCGGATCTAGTGCGGCGCTCGCTACACTGCCGGCTCGAGTCCGAGAACGAGCGGCCCGAACAGCGCGGCGACTTTCGATATCCGCACGTACTCGGGCACGCCACCGAGCACCGAGCCGAGTACCTCACTGTCAGCGGGCATCCCAAACGGCGCGTAGCCGGGCAGCAGGGCGCCCGAGCCCAGAAACGCGCGGGCACGACAGCCAGATTCACGCGGCCGGCAAAGGCGGAAAACTGGGCCTGAGCGCGGCCTGCTTCGGATGATCGCGGAGCCCAAATAGACGAAAGGCCCGGGCGGAATCCGAGCCTTTCCAACCAGCGACCGGTTGTGAAGCGAGCTTCGCCGATCGGGGTCGATAGAGCCAAAAAGTCTGCTGGGCGGGGCCAGCGATCGAGGATTTCTATCGGCTGTTTCAGTGCCGGCGCTGTCGTAAGCAGGTGAAGCTGTGCGGTCGCTGCGACCAAGGGCAGGAGTTTTGCGGTCGAGAGTGCGCTTCGATAAGCCGCCGTCAGAGCGTGCGTGAAGCAGGGCAGCGCTATCAGCAGACGCTTCGCGGTGGGCAACGCCACGCTGCTCGACAAGCCGGGTATCGAGCGCGGCGGCGGGAGAAAGTGACGCATCACCCCTCGTCGTTAGCGGCGGGCGCAGGCACTGAGGTCGAGCGGCGTGAGGACGCCCCCGAGACCAGGAGTGCCGATGCGACTGACGGCCCAACTTCAAACGATGAGATCCGAAGCGCGACTTCTGTGCACGAGTCCGGACTGGGGCGACGCGCTGAAGGCGCGGCTGCCGCTGCGCCCAGCGCATCCGCGGGCGCTGCTCACGCTGCTGGAGGGCTTGGCGCTTTGGAGCGGCTCGCCGCTCAGCGTTGTGATTGCTGCGGAGCCCGGCTCCCCGAGCTGGCTCGATTCGGGCCTTTTCGGCGACGAATTGTGGCCCGGCGAGAGCCAACTGGTGCGCTACGAGGTCGGCGGCCAAGGCCGCCCCAAGCGCCTGCGTGGAGTCGGTGACTTCCGAGCGCTGCGCGTGACGGGGCGAGGTGAAAGGTGATCACGAGCGAGCAGGCGGCAGAAGTGGTGCGGCTGTTTCACGCCGAGAAATGGAAGATCGGCACGATCGCTGCGCAGCTGCACGTGCACCACGGCACGGTGCGGCGGGTGCTGGCGCGAGCCGGCGTGACGCCGTCGAGCCGTGCGCAGCGACCGTCGATCGTGGCGCCTTACGTGCCGCTGATTGTCGAGACGCTCGACGCATATCCACGTTTGCCCGCGAGTCGTCTATTTGCGATGGCCAAGGAACGCGGCTACTCGGGCAGCCCCGATCACTTTCGACGCTGGGTGGCTCGCCATCGTCCACGGCCCATGGCGGAAGCGTACTTGCGCCTACGCACGCTGGCCGGCGAGCAAGCACAGGTGGATTGGGCTCACTTCGGCCAGCACACGGTGGGCAGCGCGAGCCGACAACTGATGGCGTTTGTGATGGTGCTGAGCTTTTCGCGGATGGTGTTTCTGCGCTTCTACTTGAATGCGACGATGTCGAGCTTCCTGCACGGGCACGCGTCGGCGTTTGATTTCTGGGGCGGCGTGCCGCGCGTGCTCTTGTACGACAACTTGAAAAGCGCCGTTTTGGAGCGGAAAGGCGATGCGATCCGTTTCCATCCGACGCTGCTGGAGCTGTCGGCTCACTACCGCTACGAGCCGCGGCCAGTCGCGGTGGCGCGCGGCAACGAGAAGGGCCGGGTGGAACGAGCGATCCAGTACGTCCGCACGAGTTTTTTCCCAGCTCGCAAGTACTGCGACCTCGACGACCTGAATCGTCAGGCACTCGAATGGTGCCAGACCACGGCTGCGGAGCGCCGCTCGCACGAAAACGAAAAGCAGCTGGTGCGAGACGCTTTCGAGCACGAACGTGCGAGCCTGCTCGGGCTACCGGAGAACGCATTTGTTTGCGACGAGCGGGTGGAAGCGCACGTCGGCAAGACGCCGTACGTCCGCTTCGATCTGAACGACTACTCGGTCCCGGCCACCGTCACGCGACGGCCGGTCACGGTGGTAGCGAACCTCGACCGCGTGCGCATTTTCGACGGGGTTGATCTCGTGGCCGAGCACCAGCGCTCATGGGACCGCCGGCAGCCCATCGAGGATCCGGCGCACATCGCGGCGCTGGTCGAGCACAAGCGCCAAGCTCGGGAGCACCGCGGTCTCGACCGGCTCTATCATGCGGCGCCGTCATCGCGTGGGCTGTTTCGAGCGCTCGCGCAGCAGGGAAAAAACCTGGGCGGCGCGACAATCACACTGATCAAGCAGCTGGATTTAGTGGGCGCGGCCGAGCTTGAAGCGGCCATCACCGAAGCCTTGAAGCGGGGCACGCCGCATCTGGCAGCGGTGCGGCACGTGCTGGAACGCCGTCGCTACGAGCGCGGCTTGCCGCCCGTCGCCGGCCGCCACCTGCCCATCGACGAGCGCGTGCAAGGACCCATCGTCACGCCGCATTCCCTGGCTGACTACGACGACATCGGAAAGGACCACGACCATGAAGACTGAGCAACGAAACGACCAAGACCTAAGAGAGCGAGCCCTTCGTCTCGGTCTGCATGGCCTGCTGGCCAACTGGGACGATGTGAAAGACACGGCCTGGCTCGCGTCGGTGCTCGCCTACGAAGACGCCGAGCGCACGCGCAGAAGTCTCGAACGCCGCATCAGGGACGCTCGACTCGGTCGTTTCAAACCGCTCGCCGATTACGATTGGAAATGGCCAAAGAAGATCGACAAGACTGCCGTCGACGACCTGTTTAAGCTGAGTTTCTTCGAAGACGGGGCCAATTCCGTGCTGCTCGGCCCCAACGGCGTCGGCAAGACGATGCTGCTCAAGAACCTCGCCCATCACTGCGTGATGCGCGGCTACACCGTGCGTTTCACGACCGCGAGCGCCATGCTGAACGAACTCGCGTTGCAAGATGGCAGCGCCAGCCTGCATCGTCGCCTCCGACACTACATCCACCCACAGCTCTTGTGCATCGACGAGGTCGGCTACCTCTCCTACGACAGCCGCTACGCCGACTTGCTCTTCGAGGTCGTAACGCGCCGCTACGAGGCGCTCAAGCCCGTCGTGCTCACCACGAACAAGCCCTTCTCCGAGTGGCCCGACGTCTTCCCGCACGCCGCCTGCGTCGTCACCCTCGTCGATCGTCTCATCCACCGCTGCGAAGTCCTGCACATCGAAGGCCAGAGCTACCGCGCCAAGGAAGCCAAGGAACGCGCCGCCACCAAAAAGGCGCTCAAGCCCAACGAGACGCGCCCGGATTTATGCTCTTCTGAGTGACCGCCAACACCTCACGGCTGCGCTGACGATCTTGCGCGCGTACGTGGTTGCTGGGCGTCCGTTGGTTGGCTGCCGCGTGATGGGCTCGTTCGAGTCGTGGTCGCGCAACGTCGCCGCGCCCCTGGTCTGGCTCGGGCTCCCTGACCCTGTCAGTACGCAAGACGCGCTTCGCGAGGTTGCGGACGTCGAACGTGACGACGTGGGCGCACTCTTGGCCGCCTGGTTCGATCTGTTTCCAGACGCGACGGCGGTTACCGCGCGAGAGCTGCTTGCGGCCGCCGAGACCCGGTTTACGCCCGGGCTGCCGGACCCGGATGCGAGCAAACACCAATCGCTAAAGGACGCACTCGTGGGCTTGTTCGAGAGCAAGGACGCCGAGCGGCTCCCGACTGCGAACAAGCTCGGCTACCGGCTCCGGACGCTGCGCGGGACGATGATTCACGGACTTAGGCTGGAACGCGCGGGCGAAACTCGGGATTCCTCGGTGCAGTGGCGGGTTTCGCGCCTGGCGGCGAGCGCAGCGTGAGGCTAGCTGTCGTTTACACGGCCACGAGTAGGGCGACGATCTTCTCCGCGACTACGCGCTCGACCACGAGAGATTCGTCTTGGCTCTCTGTCGGGGGTGGGTCACTCCCGTCGGAGAAGTAGTTTCCGCCGGATGTACTTGTTGCGCGACCAAGGTTCGCTGCCTTGATGCGCTGAAACATCCTGCGTCCTACGAAGCCATTTAGAGGCGTCAGGTAGGTGAGCCGACCTCCCTCGCGCATCGAGCCGCCGAGCAGAACGCCTGGCTCGCTCGGAGAGTCGGACAAGGTTCGATTGTTGTAGAGCGCTATCTCTGCCGTCTGACCAGCTGCCAAAGCTGCAACCAGGACGCTCCTGGTGGCGCGAAGCGTTGCTAGATCCGCACCCCTGAACAGCTCAAGCGCGGAATCGCTGAAACGGCGATCCTCGGGGTACTTTGTTCGGTACCTCAGCACGTTCAAGAGCACGTCCGCCGTCTCGTTCTCACGGGCCTGGTCGATCGCTTCAAGGTACGCTCGCAGCTGACGTGACACCGACTCACGATCGACGTTCGGAGCCCAAACGGCTCGGAACTGGTCGATCGTGACGTCGCGGTCCGTGAGCAGACGGCGAGCAACTCGCTTTGCCCGATCGTCGTGGATCCATTTCCTGCTGTTGATCCCGAGACCCACTGCTGTGGTTACGGTCGCGACGAGCGACCCAAGGCCCGGCACGACCAGCGCGAGTTCGGCCAGCCGCGCAGCCTGAGGAACGAGGGCTAGTCCGACGGCCGTCACCGCTTCGATCGATGTCCTGTGCCGCTCGCGCCGCGTGGCCTCGGGCGTGTTGCTCGTCGGCGCTTCAATGTCGGTTCGGTCTTGGGACACCGGCAACGTCAACTACTGCAGGTGGCCGAAGGATACCAACCTGTAGCCCAGGAGTTCAGGGCGGGGGGTTGATTCGCTCGATCTCCGCCCTGATCTCTTTCCAAAGGGCCAAAGCGAGACGCCGACCGCTATCGAACCAGACTTGAAAGTCGAAAGAGGAACCTCCGGACGCGGCGTGGTGAGCTAGGTGATTGCGACCAGCCACGTAGTCGCGAAGTTCGGTTTCGAGCTTCGGATCAGGCAGAGCCCTGGCCTTGACTAGGGCGTCCTTGAGCTGACCGAACGTGATTCGCTCATCCTTCATGCGCTGCGCGGCGACCTGATCCACGACGGCGCCACGGTGTGCTTTGGCGAGCAGTAGGTAGTGCAGACACAGGCCCTCAACCATCGCGGCGCGCGCGATCGATGCCTCGAAGGCAAAGCCCTTGGAAAACAGATCATCTTGGCGGGTGAGGCTGGTCAACGTGCGTTTCGTATCGACGGCTTGGTCCACGACCGTGATCTCAGTGTCGTCGCGCTGATCCCGCCACAGGTGGAATGCCATGCCTCCCTTGTCTATCAGAGCCGGTGCGGGTGATGCGGGTGATTGCGGGTGATGTTTTGGCCGGTCTACCCCTCTCCTGATCTTCTCTAAAAAATTAGGGGGGGGTCAGTTGCGATGAAACATCACCCGCAATCACCCGCATCACCCGCACGTACCGGACGGAGCGGCACCCGCGGCGAACGCCCCGGAACCCCCAACGATCTGGCCCTCGCGCCATCCGACGCCCAGTGCGCCGAGGAACGTGGGCGATTAGCAATCGCGTGATACATGAGCAGTTACCGCTGGTTAGGGACGACTGTGTGGCGATTGCCCACGGCGATTGCCCACGGCGTCGCGTCGCCGAAAAAAACTTCGCTTTTGACTGGCTCTAGAGCGCTTCTAGGAGTATGCTCGCCTCACAGCTCGTCGCATTGACGTTTATATGACACCCGTGTCATAGTTGACGTATGCCCGTGCTCTGCCTGTCCGTGCCCGTCTCGAGTGCTCGAGGGGAGTGTTCGGCGTGCTGAGGGCAGGCCATGGGAACGGCAAGGGGAAGCCGCACGTCGAGCTCCCCAAGCTCGCCGACCTTCCGAGCGGGCATGCTGCCCCCGAGCCCGCGCCTGCCTGTCAGGCACAACAGGCGCCCCGCGCCGCTGACGGCCGCCTCGTCCCCGGTGACAGCACAAGCGCATTGGCGAGCCGAGCAGCGTCTGCACGGTGGCTCAAGAACAAGACTCGCGTGCGCGCGCTCGAGGCGCTCGGCCTGCGAGCAATGGCGGCGGACGCCGCGGTGCTGCCGTACTTCGAGGAGGCCGACGAATTCGCGCGACACGAGATAGAGCGGCTGGCTCGAGTGGTCGGGGGTGGCGCGTGCGGTGCTTCAGCGTCGAGCATGGTGCAGAGCGCAGCCCTGCAGCTCGCCGCGTCGCGTTACCTGTACGCCTCGGGCGACCCCTTGCAGTTCGTGGCCGCTTCGCGGCTCGCCGACGCTTCTAGGCAAAACCTGCTTTCGGCGCATACCGTGTGCGCGCTGGAAGCGAAGGCGCGACCCAAGCAGGGGAACGCCATTTTAGCCGCGATCGAAGCCGCGGGAGCTGAGGCGCCGTGAGCGATCGCGCCTGGGTCGCTGCGTTTCTCAGGCGTTACGACGCCCTAGACAAAGCTCTCGTCGCGGCCGGCTTCCCTGCAACGTCGACTTGGTGGCGCGCGGAGATCGAGCGGTTCTTTCAAGGGGGCTGCCGACGTTGGGTGATTCGGGCAGGGAGGCGCGCCGGCAAGTCGAGCACGCTGTGCAGGCTGGCCGTTGCGTGGGCGCTGTACGGGTCTTGGTCGGTGCCCCTCGGGGACGTTGCTGTGATCCCGTTCGTGAGCGTGTCGAAGGACGAAGCGAGCGCGCGCCTACGCACGATCGCTGCCATCCTCCGAACGCTTGGGGTCACCTTCGAGGAACGCGCCGACGAGCTCGAGATCACAGGCACACGCCCGGCGCTGTTCAAGGTGCTGGCCTGCAATACGAGCGCTGTCGTTGGCTTCACCTCGATTGCCGTTTTGGGCGATGAAGTTTCCAAATGGGAAAGCCGTGACACGGGCGCCAATCCCGCGCGCGAGGTGGTCGGCAGTCTGTCGCCAACCATGGCAACGCAGCGGAACGCTTTCCTGGTGCTCTCAAGCTCGCCATGGTCACTCGACGACTTCCACTGTGAGTGCTTCAACATCGGCGCCACCGAGCACCAGACCGTCAGCTACTGCCCCACATGGATCGGCAACCCCACGATCTCGGAAGCGCAAACCCACGCCGACGAGCCGAACGAGCGCGAGTGGCGACGGGCCTACTTGGCCGAGCCTTCGCAATCGGTCGCGTCAGCGTTCGACCCTGACCACGTGACCGAGTGCTTCAACCGCAAGCCCCGCGGCTCGTTCAACTACACGGGCTGGATCGCGATCGACCCCTCGAACCAAACGGCCAAGGGGGACGGGTTCGGGTGGTGCCTCGGGGCGACAACCGATGCTGACGAGATCGTGGTCGGCGCTTGCGGCGAGTTCACGGGCACGACGCCTTTGAAAGAGATCGTGACTCGCTTGTCACAGCTCGCGCGGGACGCACACACGAACGTGATCTACTCCGACCAGCGCGAGTCCAGCGCGCTTGGTGAGCTGTTCAGCCGGGAGGGTATTACCCTATCCAGTCACGCTTGGACTGAGGGCACCAAGGCCGAGAGCGTCGCAATGATCGCGCGCTGGCTCGCCGAGCAACGCCTGCTTGTTGAGGGGCCAGGCGCTGACCGCATGCGCTCGGAGATGTTGCGCGTGAAAGCACGAGAGTTGCCGGGCGGCCGCACGCACTTTGGTCTGAACGGCCTCGACACCGTTTCGTGTCTGGTGAGCCTGGCCACGGCGTCAATCAAGGGCGCCTTCAAGATCCGGCAAGGGAACGCCCTGCTCGACGCGCTGGCACGGGAAGTAAACCTCGCGGTTGAGCAGCAAGACAACGACTACTTCTCGATTCGCCACGGCCTCGAGACTTGGAGCATGCGGTGATGATCAACCCCGAAGGGGTGTGGACCACGCACGGATCAAGCGGCGGTCCGTTCACGCGGGGTGGCGCACGTGACGTTGGCAACGTAGAGGCGTGAGAAGTAGAGCCAGAAGGCTTTCATGCGCTCGCTCTGTACGAGGCTTCGGACGCCGAGCAC
>JBBRMI010000118.1:0-25187 GCA_038230915.1 Polyangiales bacterium
ATCCATCGTCGCCGTCAGCAGGCGCCACTTTCGCCGGATGAGCTTCTCGGCGTCCACCGCAAACGTAGATCATGTCGGCGCGATCCTGTCGATCCCCAATCGACCACATTCGATCGACTTGTTCTTTCGCGCGCCCTAAGCTAGCTGCCACCACCCAGCGCGACTGGGCTGCCGAGCGGAGCCATCTCGACCACGAAGCGATTTGGCGCGAGCTTCTTGGTCGGCAGCATCTTGCCGTCCTGCGTCGCGACCGCGCTCGGCGCGTCGACCGCCGTCGTGATGATCACGCTGAGCGGCGCGGCGTAGCGCGCGCACTCGCAGGTCGGCGTCGCGAACGAGAGCTGGTAGCCGTCGGCGCTGGGTATGCCGCAGTACTGGCGTGAAAAGCGGTAGCGCACAACGGCGCTCGGCGTATCGACCCACAGCTCGCCGCTGTCGACCTTGGACTTTACGTAGTCGAGGTGCGCGCGGTAATCGTCCAAGTTCATCGCGAAGAACGTGGTGTCGGCGATGCCGTGGAACTCGCGCACCGACCAGCCGCCTTGGGCGATCGCCAAGTCGACGTAGATCTTCAGAATGTCGCCTTGGCCGTTGTAAATCGAGTTTTCGCCGCCCCACACGTCGAACATCACGCGCAGGCCGTCCGGAAAATCGGCCGCGTTGACGCCCTTTTTCCCGGCGCGGGCCCCCAAATAGCCGAGCGCGCCCAGCCGTTCGACGGCGGCGTCGTTGAACGAGTCGAACGGAAAGATGAAGAAGCTGGTGTGCTGCCCGACCAAATTGTCGTTCAAAACCCGATTGGCCTGATCGATTTCGAGCGCGAGCGGTGCCAGCGCGGCTTCGTCGACGATGTCCTTGTGGTCCCAGGTGTGGTTGATGATTTCGTGGCCGTGTTGGCGCACGACCTCGAGCTCTGCCCACTTGTTGCGCTCTTGGCAGCGCTCGACAATCGCGCCGAACGCCGACATCAAGCCGCGCTTGGTGAGCTCGGGCTCGGCGACGTCGAACAAGCTGTCAATGGTGTAGTCGCAGATGTCGTCGTGGATGATCGTGTAGGCACCCGTGGCGCCGTTCTTCCACGGCGCAACGGAGTCGACCGTGAGCGCGCCCAAGTCAGTACCGACAGCCGGCGCGCCGCCGCTCGGCGCCCCGCCGAGCATGCAGCCCGCCATGCCACCGCTGCCCGCCAGATCCGCGCTGCCGCCCGCTCCAGCACCTGCTCCGCCGCCGCTCGCGCCGCTACCGGCGGTCGCCACCGCAGAGGCGCCCGCGGTGCCGGGCCGCGTGACCGTCTCGTGTGTTCGGCAAGCAGACGGCAGCCAGGCTACTGCGAGACAGGCGAACGCGAGGCGCGCATCACGCATACGAAGGTTGTAGCTTGGCCAATTTCGGCGCCACATCCAGCCCTTCTCCGAGCCGTGAACAAAAACCGCGAGAAACCCGGTCGAGGTGGAATTCTCTGACAGTGTCGGACGGCTAAGCACGCGGCCGGTTCTCCAACCGCACCACCAAGCGCAGCCCCGACCACGTGGCGTCGATAGCGCAGACCTTGTTGTCGACCAACCCGCGCGGCAGCCCGTATTTACGGACCACGTGCTCGGTCATGTCGGTCGCGACGCCCGACGCGCGTTTGGGCCAGGCGATCCACAGCCCGCCGCTCGGCTCTAGCACAGCGTGAAGCCGGGGCAGCTGCTGCTTGAACGCCGCCTCGCTTTCGAAGAACGCCACGACGACGTCGAACGGTCCCTTGGCGCGCCCGAGCTCGACGGCTTTCACGCCTGCCGGGAGCTTGCCGAGCACCTCGGCAAAATCGCCGGGGGCCCCGACCAGAGCCAGCTTGGCGCCGGGCTTGATGCCCAATTTTTGCGGCAGCGGAGTGCCGGAATAGCCAGCCACGACGGAGAAACTAGCAGAACCGCCGGGGGCAGGTATAAACGGCGCCGACCCATGCTCGACCTGCGCGTGAAAACCCCGCCCGAATGGCTCGACGCCGTGTTCGGCGACTTCGACGCTTTCTTGCGGGACCACGCCAACTGCGAACGCAAGGCGTCGGCGACCGGCATGTCGTTCGTGGCGCGCTACCCCGATCGCCGTGAGCTGCTCGATCCGATGATCGAGTTCGCCAAGGAAGAGCTCGAGCACTTTCACGTCATGTATCGGATCTGCGCCGAGCGCGGGCTCGTGTTGGCCGACGACTACAAGGATCCCTACGTCAACGCGCTGCGCTCGCAGATCCGCGCCGGCGGAGACATCCATTTTCTCGATCGCTTGTTGGTCTCGGGCGTGGTGGAAGCGCGCGGCTGCGAGCGGCTCTACATGGTGGCCGAAGCGCTGAAAGAGCGCGACCCGGCGCTGTATGGACCGTACATGGAGCTGGCGCGCGCCGAATCGCGCCACCACGCCTTCTTCTTCCGCATGGCGCGGCTCTACTTCACCGAAGCCGAAGTGGGAGCACGCGGCGGCGAGATGCTCGACTTCGAAGCCGAGCTGGTGCGGCGCCTGCCGCATCGCGCGGCCGTGCACTAGCCCGACCGCTCGAGCTCGGGCGCACGCTACTTGGCCACGATACTTTGAACCCGCGCCAGCAGCGGATGGTGCGGGTATTTTTGAGCGAAATCGGCGGCTAGTGCCCGCGCCGCACCGAGCTGCCCACTGCTGCGCAGGGCTTCGATGCGCAGCGCCAACGCTTCCGGCCAAAACTGCTTGGACGCGTAAGCTTGCTCGTAGTTGTCGAGCAGCGAGAAAGCGCTGCGGACATCGCCGCGCGCCATTGCCGCGCGAGCCGACTCGATGATGCGCTGCTCTTCGAACAAGCTCGATCCGGGCGCCGGGCGAATTGGTGCGCCGGGCATGGCGAGACTCGGTGCGACGCTATCGCCTTGCCCCAAGGCTTTGCCTTTGCTGCCCAGGTCCTTCGCAACGAGTTCGGTGACGGGCGGCGCGGCGACCGGGGACGGCTCTTCAGCCACGGCGGCCTCGGGCTCACGCGGCAAGCTCGGCGACACGGCAGGCATTGCCGCCGGATTTGGTCGGGATTGGGCTGATGATCCCGACTTGGTATCGAGCCGCGTGATGGTTTCCGAGACCGCCAGCGACACCACGCCACCGCCGACCGTCCCCAGCGCCACACACAGCACGAAGCTCTTGATGACCGAACCGCCGCTCGCCGCGATCGCAACCGTGCTGGCGCCGACCGTGGTCGCCGCGCTCGTGAACGCCACCGCACGTCGGCGCGATGCGCCCGGTACGTGCATGACCGCGCCCGCCATCAGGCGACGCGCGGCGCCGTCTCCATCCCGCAAGCGCATCGGTTCGTTCATGGCGATTCTCCCTCGGCCAAAACTTGTGCTGCGAGCCGCTCGAACGTTTCGCGACCACGCCGGAGGCGCGAAGCGACGGTACCGGGCGGAAGCTCCAAACTCTCCGCGATCTCGGCCATCGTGAACTCTTCCAGCTCGTAGAGCACGAACACGGCGCGCAGTTCGAGCGACAATTGCTCGAGCACGCGCGCGAACAGCACAGTCAAACGCGTTTGCTCGGCGGAAGCTTCGGGGTCGAGACCAACGCCGGTGGGCTCGTATAGCGGGGCGGCCTCGACCTCGCGCCGACGCTTGGCGCGTTTGCGTATGCCGGAGGCGATGCGAAATGCCGTGCTGAACACGAACGCGCGTTCACTGCCAACTTCGACCACGTGCAGCTTGCGCGCGAGCACCAGAATCACCTCTTGCACCGCGTCGTCCACATCCCCCTCGCCAATCCCCAACCGCCGCAGAAACCGCCACAGGGCGTCGAAGTCTGCCTCGACGATGCGCCGAAGCCGCACTTCGTCCACCCGAGCCATGGTCGACGAGGAGACGGAGGAATCTAGTGGAAGACGCTGTTCGAGCACTCGTCGCGCCTCAATGGTCGCCCGCAAGGAACTTGATCACGACCCGAATTGAAATCCGAGCCCGAGGCCAGCGCCGACCACGAGCCAGCTTGCCTGGTGGATGGTGCGATTCGGGTTGTGAAACACGAATTCGTCCCGAGTTGCCGGAAAAAGAGCGAAGGTCCCTAACCGGACGAACCACGAGCCCAGGTCGAAATGCAGCGACAAAGTCGCGCCAGCCGCGAACCACCAGCGTTCGGGGTCGACCGAAGTGATCCCGGCGGCGGCGCCACGGGCCGAGAGTCGACCGATTTCAGCCACCGCGCACGGCTCGAAGGCGATTGGGCGCGCCACCGCGAGGCGCACCGGGCAGGCGTCGAGCCGGCCCATCGCCCAAGAAAAGGTACCTCCCGCAGCTTCAGGTCCGGTCGCGCCGGTCTTGCCCCACAGCGGTGTGAGCTGGAAGCCCGGCGAGAATCCGCGGCCCGCGCTGCGTACGCCGAGGCTGAGCCCCAACGCCACGAGCGGCTCCGACGCGTAGCCCACCGAAACGGTGGCGGCGGGGCCGAGCCACGCGACGTAGCCAGGGCTTCGCGCGAGCACCGGCGTGGTCGCAGCGGGAGCAGGAGGCGTTGCGGGTTTTGGGCCCGGCGCGGGTGAGGGTGCCACCTCGGACGCCGGCGCGGCGTCGGCCGCAGGTGCGCTCGGCGCCGAGCTTGGCGCGCGCGCGGGCAGTTGCTCGGTGCGCGCGTTCGGATCGAGCGTGAGAGCAGCGACGAGCGCCAATGCCGAGCCGACTTCTGCGCACGAGCCCGAGGTGAATTCGCGGCGCGTCGGCGGTGTCGAACGCTGCACGACTTCCAAAGTGCCGTCGGCGTGCTCGCCCGTATGTCGAACGATGACGACCATCTGCACGGCGGCGCCCGACTTCGACCACTCGACGGGGCGTCGCACCCGCGCCGTTACCTCGTCGACGAACTCCGCTTCGCTGGGGCAACCAGGCTCATCCAGGTAGTGGAGCGACACCTGCTGTGGCGCGGCGGTGGCAGTGGGCGCGCTGGATGGCACTGCAGCGGGCTGAGCGACGACGCCGACGGGCAGTGTCACTGGAAGTAACGCGAGTCGAAAACCGAGATTCGACATGGTCAAGGGATCAAGCCGCGCACCAGCCACCATCTAGAGGCGGAATCGGTTAACTGGAGGTGAGAGTGCATGAAACTTCGAACAGGCTACGCCGGGGCGGCAGGTTTGCTTCTTACACTCGGCTGCGGACCACAGGTGGAAATTGGGCACGGAACCGCCGCCAGCGGGGGTAGAGTTGGGGGCGGTGACGCGGCGAGTGGAACGTCCAGCGGCGCCGGCGCTGGCGCAAGAGCCACTCCCGGCAGCGCCGGCACCGGGGGCGTGGGAAGTGACCCGACAGACGACGGCGGCACCGGCAGCGCGGGGGGCGACCCGACGGGCGCCGGTGGGACCGGCGTGGGGGGCGGACCCGCCGCCGACCTCCGCGGAATCTGGAACGGGTCAGTTGCGCTGACTGCACCGGGTTTCTTTGGACCGCCTCTGGATACGATGCGCATCGTCGTGGCTGGCGACGGTCGGCTGACGTACTTCGACTTCTCGAAATTCCTTCGCAGTCAGCAGTTCGGCGACACCAGCGCCGATTTTCCCCTCGATGGCACCCGCGATACGAATGGACCGTCTGGCGGCTGTCCTTCCGCCACCTGCGCCTTCCACGTTACCGTCGAGGAATCCACGTTCGGCGGTGCCAGGCACAGCTTCGCGCTGCAATACCACGCGGTCGCAACGGGAGATGTGCCGACCGTCGACTTCGTTGAGCGCGTCGAGGCCACGCTCGCCGTAGATCACCTCGAAGTGAAGTACTCAATGGTTGGGACCTGGGGCGCCGCGCCCGCCAACGTCAGCGCCTCGGGTCATCTGGCCCTGGAGTAGAGTGGCTCGGACAATGTCCGCGCTAGCGCTTCGCAAGTACTTGGAGCGCTACGCGGAGCCAGAGGCGGCTTGGGGTCGCGAGCTGCACACGCAGTACGCGGCCGCGGTCGTGGTGCCGTTGCAGCGCGAGGATGAAAGCTTCCTCGACAACCTGGCGCCTGCGTTGGCCGGTGCCGGGGGTCGTATCTTGGTGATAGCGGTCGTGAACGCGACGGATGAGGCGCCCGCGGCGACGCACGACGCCAACGCGCGCTTGCTGCGCGTTTTGGCCGAACGCTTGGTGGCGCGGCAAGAATTGCCCGCGCTCGAAGGCCTGGCAGCGAGCGCGGTCTTGGGTCGACCTGGGACGTTCGATCTGTTGGTGATCGACCGCGCCTCACCTGGCAAACGCATGCCGGTCGGCCAAGGCGTTGGTTTGGCACGCCGGATCGGGATGGATGTGGCGCTCCAGCTCCACCAGCTCGACGGCATCAACTCGCCCTGGCTGGCGACGACCGACGCCGACGCGCAGCCGCCCGCCAGCTATTTTCAGGCGATCGCCGCCGTCCCGCCGCTGACGCACGAAGGCGCGCGACGCGTCGCACTGACGTTGCCGTTCTGGCATACTCCTTCGGGTGATGCCGCGATCGACCGAGCGACGGCCGACTACGAGATTTCCTTGCGCTACTACACGCTCGGCTTGGCGGCCGCAGGTTCACCGTACGCCTACGAGAGCATGGGTAGCTCGATTGCCGTACTGGCCGAGGCATACGCGGAAGTAAGGGGCTTTCCGCGCCGAAATGCCGGTGAGGACTTCTACTTGCTCGACAAGCTGGCCAAGGTCGGCGCGCTGCATCGACCACGATGCGAGCCAATCCGATTGCGCAGCCGGACGTCCGATCGGGTGCCTTTCGGGACCGGCCGCAAAGTGGGGGAGATCGTCGGGAACGGTGGCGCATTGTCGACCTATCACCCGCGGGTGTTCGAGCTGTTGCGCGTGACCTTGGCAGCGCTGCGCCATGCCGTAGCGGTGCGCGCCGTCGACGCGCTGCCGGCCCAACTCAATCAGCAATTCGACGCGGGAACGGCTGGCGCGGTGTCGAGCGCGCTCGACGAGCTGCAAGTCTTGGAAGCTTTGCCGGGCATGCTCGACGCTTCGCCGGACGCGCGTGTACGTCAGCGAGGCCTGAACACTTGGTTCGATGCGCTGCGCACGCTGCGCTTCATTCACTTGATCGAAGCGCGGACGAGCGTCCCACGCTTGCCACTGTTCGATGCGCTGGCAGCGGCGCCGTTTTGCGGCTTTTACGCGGCCGATCTGAACGTAAACAGCGTCAGAATCCGGGCCTCCGAAGCTGAACAAGCGCTCCCCACTGATATTGGAGCGGAGAGCGCGTTTTGGGGCGCTGTCAACACTCCCTGAACATCTCACCACCCGTCACTTTTGTTCACCCTACCCCTAGATATGGGTTGACTGAACAGCCGTAACCACAATATGTTGCCCCTCTGCTTTCGACCCCTGGCCAGCCGGTCAGCACTCGGAGGCACCAGTGAGCCCTCGGCAGTAGTCCCGTAGGCTCCTAATTCGGAAGTGTGACCACAGCTCGCTCGGTGGTCTGGCAAATCCTCGCCAGCGCCGGGCTTTTCGTTTCCATTCGTTTCGTGTGCGGCGCTGGGGCAACCCAGTGCTGAGGGAAGACTAAGTCGAGGTAGGTCAGGCTCCCACATGCCTGACTGAGTGGCCGACGTGCGGGCTGGAACCGCACGTCCCTGAAGCTGAGGGAGAGACAACAATGGTGCAGGCAATCGACGTCGGCGGACCGGTTTCGCAGACGGAAGAACAAAACGAGACGACCAGTTCTAGCCGCGACAGCGGTATCCGGCAGAGCGGCATGGCCCCTGCCACCGCGATGCGCGTCAAGAAGCGCAACGGCGACGCGGAGCCGGTCGACGTCAACAAGATCGTCAAGGCCGTGAGCCGCAGCGCCGCGGGCCTGACTCGCGTCGACTCGATGCGCGTCGCGCTGAAGACGATCGGCGGCCTGTTCGATGGCGCCACCACCCAGGCGCTCGACCAACTCTCGATCCAGACCGCCGCCAGCCTGATCGCCGAGGAGCCCGAGTACTCGCGGCTCGCCGCTCGTCTGCTCGCGACCTTGATTGAGAAAGAAGTGATGCACCAGGACGTGCACTCCTTCTCGCAGTCGATCGGCCTTGGTCATCGGCTCGGTCTCGTGAACGACCGAGTTCTGGATTTCGTCACCCGCGCCCAGCGCAAGCTGAACGACGCGGTCGAGAACGAGAAGACCGATCGCTTCGAGTACTTCGGTCTGCGCACCGTGTACGACCGCTACCTGCTGCGCAACCCCAAGACGCGCCAGGTGATCGAGACGCCGCAGCAGTTCTTCCTGCGCGTCGCCTGCGCGCTCTCGGAAACCGTGATGGAAGCGCTGCAGATGTACCGGCTGTTCTCGTCGCTCGAGTACATCCCGAGCTCGCCCACGCTCTTCAACTCGGGCACGCGCCACGAGCAGCTTTCCAGCTGCTTTTTACTGGATTCACCCGGCGATCACCTAGAAGACATCTACAAGAAGTACACCGACGTCGCGCTGCTCTCGAAGTTCTCGGGCGGCATCGGCCTGTCGTACTCACGTGTGCGTTCACGCGGCTCCTTGATCGAGTCGACCAACGGTTACTCGAGCGGCATCGTGCCGTGGCTGAAGACGCTCGATGCGTCGGTGGCGGCGGTGAATCAAGGCGGCAAGCGCAAGGGCGCCTGCGCCGTGTACCTCGAGCCGTGGCACGCCGACGTCGAGGAGTTCCTCGAGCTGCGCGACAACAGCGGCGACGCCCAGCGCCGCACGCACAACCTCAACCTCGCCAACTGGATCTGCGATTTATTCATGCGCCGCGTGGAGAGCGACGGCGACTGGTCGCTGTTCGATCCGAAGGGCGTACCGACGCTCACCGATCTGTACGGTCCGGAGTTCGACGCCGCCTACGAGAAGGCCGAAGCCGATGGCTTGGCGGTCAAGAAGGTACGCGCTCGCGACTTGTACGCGCGCATGATGCGCACGCTGGCCGAGACCGGCAACGGCTGGATAACCTTCAAGGACAAGTCGAACCTGGCTTGCAACCAGACGGCGCTGCCTGGGCGCACCGTGCACCTCTCGAACCTATGCACCGAGATCCTGGAGGTGACGTCGGACTCCGAGACCGCCGTTTGCAACCTGGGCTCGATCAACCTGTCGCGTCACGTCACACCCGAGGGCTTCGATTTCGAGAAGCTCGCCCGCACCGTGCACGTCGCGGTTCGGCAGCTCGATCGCGTGATCGATCTCAATTACTACCCGATCTCGCAGACCAAGGCGTCCAACTCCGCTTGGCGCCCGGTCGGCCTGGGCGTGATGGGCCTGCAGGATGTGTTCTTCGAGCTGAAGCTGCCGTTCGACTCGCAAGAAGCGCGCGACCTGTCGAAGCTGATCGCCGAAGAGATTTACTACCACGCGCTGTCGGTTTCTTGCGATCTCGCGGCCGAGAAGGGCGTTCACCCGGCGTTCCTCGAGACGCGCGCGGCGCGCGGTGAGCTGCAGTTCGATGCGTGGGGCGTGTCGCCGGAAGGCAAGGCGCGCTTCAGTGATCTGCGCGACCGCATCATGCAGGTCGGCCTGCGCAACTCGCTGTTGATCGCGATCGCGCCGACCGCGACGATCGCGGCGATCGCCGGCTGCTACGAGTGCATCGAGCCGCAGGTCTCGAACCTGTTCAAGCGTGAGACGCTGTCGGGCGAGTTTTTGCAGGTAAACCGCTACCTGGTCAACGACCTGGTGCGGCTCGGGTTGTGGACGGACGAGACGCGCAACCAGCTGAAGCACGCAGAAGGCTCGGTGCAGAACCTGACGGATTTGCCCGAGAATCTGCGCACGCTGTACCGCACGGCGTGGGAACTGCCGATGCGCTCGCTGATCGACATGGCGGCGGATCGCGGTGCCTTCATCGACCAGAGCCAGTCGCTGAACCTGTTCAGCGAAGCGCCGAACATCGGTCAGCTGTCGTCGATGTACTTCTACGCTTGGAAGAAGGGCATCAAGACCACGTACTACCTGCGCTCGCGCCCGGCGACGCGGATTCAGAAGACCAGCGCCGCGCCGGCCGCTTCTTCGACGCCGAAGAAGGAGTACACCGACACCGAGCAGGTAGTCTGCTCGCTCGAAAATCCCGAAAGCTGCGAGGCGTGCCAGTGAACGCCCACCGCCGTCCAGAGAAGCTGCTCGATCCGGGACTGTGCCTCTCGCTGCGACCGATGCAGTACCCGGGCTTCTTCGACATGTACAAGAGCGCCATTAAGAACTCTTGGACGGTGGACGAGGTCGACTTCGCCAGCGACGTCGACGACATCAGGAAGAAGCTCGGTCCAAAGGAGCGCCACCTGATCGAACGGCTGGTGGCGTTCTTTGCCACCGGCGACAGCATCGTCTCGAACAACTTGGTGCTGAACCTGTACAAGCACATCAACGCGCCCGAGGCGCGTATGTACTTGTCACGCCAGCTGTACGAGGAAGCGCTGCACGTGCAGTTCTACCTGACGCTGCTCGACACCTACATTCCGGATCCGGACTCGCGCGCCAAGGCTTTCTCGGCGATCGAAAACATCCCGTCGATCCGCAAGAAGGGCGAGTTCTGCTTCAAGTGGATCGACTCGATTCAAGACATGAATCGAATCGAGACACGCGCGCAGCGGCGCCAGTTCTTGATGAACCTGATCACGTTCGCGGCAGCCGTCGAAGGCTTGTTCTTTTTCGCGGCGTTCGCGTACGTCTACTACCTGCGTTCGCGCGGCCTCTTGCACGGCTTGGCCACGGGCACCAACTGGGTCTTCCGCGACGAGAGCGCGCACATGCAGTTCGCATTCGAGGTCGTCAAGCAGGTGCGCGAGCAGGAGCCGGATCTGTTCGACGCCGACATGCAGCGCGAAGTCGTGCAGATGCTGGAAGAAGCCGTCGAGGCCGAGACGCTGTTCGCCGAAGACTTGCTGGGCGAAGGCCTGGCCGGCTTGTCACTGCGCGACGTGCGCGGCTACCTCGAGTACGTCGCCGACCAGCGGCTGCAGCAGCTCGACATGCCCAAGCACTACGGCACCAAGAACCCGCTCTCGTTCATGGAGCTGCAAGACGTGCAGGAGCTAACCAACTTCTTCGAGCGCCGCGTGGCTTCGTACCAAGTTGGCGTGACCGGCGAAGTGACGCTCGACGGGGCGTTTTAGGTCTACTCGACCGCGACTTCGGCGATCGGCGATCGGCGATCGGCGGACCGGATCGGCCTCAGAAACTCGAGAATACCCAACCGATTTTAGCCACGGCTTTTTGGCCCGAGATGATCGCGTCAAACCGCGGCCGGATGGCAGGCTCGGTTCGGTTGTTGGGCGCTTTGACCATGAAGGTGATGCCGATGCCGATGCCGGCGGCGGCTACGCCAGTGAGCACACCGGTCGTGAGCAGGAGCGCGCGCTGGCGGACATCGTGCTCGGAACAGCTCGAGTCGCAGGTGCGCGGGTCATTGCCGCGACTGGCGGCGAAACCGGTAGCCACAGCGCCACCCGCGCTGAGACCACTTAGCCCGAACGCGAGGATCGTGGGGATGCGTAGGCCATGCCACAGAATTTCGTTGCGCGTGCTCTGCGGCTCCTGCAGTGGCGTGGGCTCGGGCGCCAGTGAGAGGTGCACGAGGCGCGGCAGCGCGAGACGCGGCAGACTGTGGGAAGAAATTTTTCCGAGTGGAGGCTTGACGGAGGTCGCCTCAGCTTTAGGTGATGGAGGCAGCTGGGCAGTCGCAGTTAATTCGGAGTGCGCAGCAAGCGCGCTGTGCGAGAACGAAAATGCGATCAATAGACTGCTGGCGCAGAGCCAGCCGTTGAGCTGATTCCGTCTCGTCATCAAGTTGTCTCCAGTGGCACGCTCGCGAGGGACGCGCGCACCACCATCCTGAACGGTTCGATCTCAAATCACCGTAACAGCGCGCACGCTAAACGTGTGACCCAATTTCGTAGCATCTTCGACGACGCGCTCGCGCACATCGTGTGAGCGTGTCCGCGGATGAAGGCAACGCGCGCTGCTGCGTTCAAACGTGTGCGGCAACGTGCATGTCGCGCGAGGGAACGATCGTCGTTCCGGGCGCCGCAGCGAGCGTCGCCGAGAGCAGCGTCTGAGCGACGTCGCGCGCGCTAACCGGTCGAATCCCTGCTGGAATTAGCGCAGCGACCGGCCCCAGCAGGCGCCGCGCCCAAACTTCACCCGCGCGGGTGGGCTGGCCCAGGGCTTCGCGATCGCCGATCAGCAACGACGGCTGCGCAATGACCACACTTTCGTACCCCAGGTTCACCACAGTGTCCTGCACCTCGCCTTTGACGCGGTTGTAAAAGACCCGTGAGTTTGGATCTGCGCCCAACGCGGACACGATGCCGAGCCGGGTGGCACCCGCAGCGCGGGCCGCGCGCGCCACGGCGACAACGTAGTCGTGATCGACGCGGCGAAACGCGGCCTCGGAACCGGCGACTTTGATCGTCGTGCCGAGCGCGACGAAGACGTCCTCGCAGGCCGGCAAGACCGGCAAGTCGTCGAAGCTCACCACCAGCTCGCGCAGCTTGGCGCTCGTGGTGGCGCCGACGCTGGCGCGGCGCAGCAAGCTGTAAACCGCCGAGTAGTGAGAGCTCGCCACGAGTAGCTGCTGCAGCTCGCGCCCAACGAGCCCACCGGCTCCAGCCAACAAGGCGACCCTCGACGACGACGCTGCGGTCATGATTTCTCGCGAATACCGCATTACAGAACCTCGCTCCTGGGCCCGGCGTCAAGCGCTATGCTTCGGCCATGTGCCGGAACATTCGCCCGCTGTTCAACTTCGAACCGCCCGCCACCGACGACGAGGTGTTCGCCGCCGCGCTCCAGTACGTGCGCAAGGTGAGCAACCAGAGGAAACCGAGCGGCCGCAACCTTTTCACGTTCGACCAAGCCGTGGCGGAGATCGCGGCCGTCACGCGGCGATTGGTCGACTCGCTGGAAACGACGGCCACGCCGAAGAATCGCGAACAAGAGACGACCAAAGCCAAAGCTCGCTCGGCGATCCGCTTCGGCCGCGCGTGAGCAATACCCGGTGTCGAATCTTCTGATTTTTTCCATCCCCGGCTTTCTCAT
Source organism: Polyangiales bacterium (assembly GCA_038230915.1). GTDB lineage: Bacteria > Myxococcota_A > Polyangia > Polyangiales > Polyangiaceae > PMG-095. The sequence continues at coordinate 12,988 of JBBRMI010000118.1, forward strand.
CCTCCTTGTTTTGGAGGTGCTGTGGACCCGTCGCCGGCTGCGCGCGGGAGCGACGGGCCTGCGTGGCTACGAAAAGCAAGACACGTTCGCTAGCCTGGCGATGGGCGTCGGCAACGTGATCATCAGCGGCTTCACGACGCTCGGCGCCTTCGCGTTGTGGTCGTGGGGTTACGAGCATCGGCTGCTGCAGCTGGGCCAGCCGGCGCGGTGGTGGTCGTGGGTCGTGCTCTTCTTCGCCGAAGATTTTTGCTACTACTGGTTTCACCGCACGCATCACGCTGTGCGGCTGTTGTGGGCGGCGCACGTCAATCACCACACCAGCCAGTACTTCAATCTGTCGACTGCGTTGCGCCAACCTTGGTTCACGCCGATCACCGGGCCAATGTTTTGGCTGCCGCTAGCCTTCTTGGGCTATCCGCCGCCGATGATCCTGACCGCCGAAGCCATCAGTTTGATCTACCAATTTTGGATCCACACCGAGGCGGTGCGCAGCCTGCCGACGCCGTTCGAGTGGTTGTTCAATACGCCGTCGCACCACCGCGTGCACCATGGTAAGAACGTCGCGTATTTGGATCGCAACCACGGCGGCGTGCTGATCCTTTGGGATCGTCTGTTCCGGACGTTCGCGGCCGAAAACGAGGGCGAAGCCGTCCGCTACGGCATCACCCACGATCTTTCGACATTCAACCCGCTGCGAATCGCGGTGCACGAGTTTGCCGCCCTCGCGCGCGACGTGCGGCGCGCCACCGGCTTGCGGACGGCCCTCGGCTACCTGTTCGCCCCGCCGGGCTGGAGCCCCGACGGATCCAGTCTGACTGCCGCCCAGCTGCGGCGCGGACTGAAGCCGCATCCCGGCGGTTGAAGCGCAATTTTTCGCGATTTGGCTTGGCGGCCGAGGCGCGAAGTGAAATCGAAACCTAGGCTACATCCGCTGGGTGTTCTGCTTCGTATAGGATGAAGTCGATGCTAGGACCATCTCATTCCTTGTCTGGGGAAGCAGCGGAGCTCGCGCTGTCCCCGGAGTCCAGGCCTTCGTACAACTACGCGCGCTCGCACCGGACGCTGGAAGTGGCCGCGCTCGTGTTCAGCATGGCATTGACGGCCCTGACCGCCGCACTCGTCATTCGCGCGTTGCCGCAAGGTGGCGTCTGGCTAGCGGCGCTGTCGTGTTTTGGCGGTCTTTGCATCGCTGATTTCATGTCCGGGCTCGTGCATTGGAGCGCCGACACCTACGGCAGCCCGACCATGCCGATCTTCGGCGGCTTCGTGCGCACGTTCCGCGCGCACCACACCGACCAGATCGACATCACGCGCCACGACTTCATCGAGACCAATGGCGATGCGAGCATCTTCAGCTCGCCGCTGCATGTCGCGCTGCTGTTCCTGCTCGAAGATCCGTTCGCACTTTGCTGCCTGTTCGGCGTATTCGGCATCAGCTACTTCAACTCGCAAATCCACAAGTGGGCTCACTTGGCCGAGCGCCCCTGGCCGGTGCGCGCCTTGCAGCGCACGGGCATCCTCCTTTCGGCACGCCATCACTCCCGCCACCACTCCGGCCCCCACCTCACCCACTACTGCATCACCACCGGCTGGATGAACACGCTGCTCGATGGCATCGGCTTCTTTCGCAAGCTCGAATGGATCCTGCTCAAGCTCGGCCTAAGACGCACGACGTAGTACGGGCGAGAGCGACCAAACAGGAAGGCGGCTCACCATTGGTCTCATTTCAGTTGGTGACCACGCCCGCCGATCCTGGCTTCTGGCTTCGTTTTCGCTCCGGTCCGGTGCTCACGTACCAACGTACGCTCCGCTCCGGTCCTGGCGAAAGCCTCGCCAGAAACCAGGCTTGGCGGGCGGGCAGCTGGCAAATGAGACCGATGGTCAGAGGAAGGCGGGAAGGCGGGAAGATTTTTTGGGCGCTGAGCCTGAACGGCCACTGCGTCGTGTTGATCGACCTCGTTACACGCCTCGAGTATCGACGCACGCGACGGATCAGCGCTGCGCCCAAATAAAAACCGTAAAACGGTGCTACGCGTCGTAACCCTTCCCGTACCGACCTCCCCGCCTCCCCGCCTGCTTGTTCGCTCGCTCGTTCGTCGCTAGCGCTTTCGTGGGCGCGCCACGTTGGGCTCGTCGAACAGGCTCTGCTGCTGCGGGTTGATCCTAGCGACGACCTCCGGCCCTTCGAAGCGCACATTATTGCCGCGCCGATCGGTCGGGTACACGTCGAGCGCTAGGTGCGCGCTGCAGGCGCGCGCTTCGAGCAACAGCTGCTCGGCGTTTGCCTGCGGATCGAGCCAGGCGTCGCGGATACCGGGCCCGAGCACGAGCGGCATGCGATCGTGATACTCGACCGCCTGCGCGTTGGGCTCGGTCGTGACGACGGCGAACGAATCAATCAGCTCGCCATCCGGCGAAGTCCAGCGCGACCATAGGCCTGCGAACGCGAACAGCCGCTGCTCGAGCCGAAATTGATAAGGCTGCTTCACTTTGCCCTCGGCTTTGAACTCGCGCCAACCGGTCGCCGGCACCAAGCAACGGTGCTGGCGAAACGCGTCGCGCCAGAATGGCTTTTGCGCCAATTCCTCGGAGCGGGCGTTGAACGCTGCCGGCAGGGCCTTGAGCGGCTTGCTCCAGAAATGCGGAATCATCCACCAACGCCCGAGCCGCAAAGCGCGTTGGCCTTCACGCGTCTTGATCACGAACGCTTGCTCGGAGCCTGACCCGTACGACGGCGCAATGTTGTAGGCCGGACGAAACTCGCGAAATAGCTCGAGCTGTTCGATCTTCAGCTCGAGCTTGATCTCGCTCATCTCGGCTTCCTGCGAAAAGCGCCCGCACATGCGCCGAGTCTAACCACACGTGGACGGCGTGGCCACCGACATGAAACGACGCCACTAGGAGCTGAGCACGATCCGCGTGACTTCGGGCGGTGCGCCTATGCGCGCCGGCGCTCCGACGGTGCCGAAGCCGCGATTCACGTACAGCGAAGAGCCGTGCTCGGCGTAACGACCGGCAATCCATCCACCCGGGAGCAAATAAGCGGCGGGGCGGATGCCGAGGTTCACTTGGCCGCCGTGCGTGTGACCCGAAAGCTGCAGCGCGACACGGCTGGCAGATTCGGCGAAGAACGACGGGTTGTGACAGAGCAAGAGGCGCGGCAAATCTAGAGCTGGCGCCACACGACCGTCGAGCCGCGGCAGCGCGCGCACGGCGCGCTCGAGATCCGGACCGCCGCCTTCGCGTCGCGCGTAGACGTCATCGACGCCGAGCAGCGCGAAACCCGCGCCCGCGCCGCCAATCACCAGCGCGTCGTTGCGCAGCATGCGAGCGCCGGCGGCCGTGACCGCGCTTGCCATCGCTTCGACCCCGGCGAAGTAGTCGTGATTGCCGGTGATCGCCACGACCCCGGCGCGCGCCAAAGGCGACAACCGCCGCACGAAGCGGCCGAGCTGCCCGGCCAAGCGCGCGTCGTTGTCGAGCAGGTCGCCGGTCAACACGATCAGATCCGGCTTGGCTTGGCGCAGCAGCTGTTCGGCGATCGCGAGCTCGGCATCGCCGACGAATACACCGATGTGCACGTCCGAGAGCTGCGCGATGCTGAAGCCGTCGAGCGCGCGCGACAGTCCGGGGATCTTGAACACGACTTCTTCAACCGAGTAGTCGTAGCGGCCCTTGAGCGCGCCATACAGCGAGCTCGTGCCGCCGATCAGAAACGCCGAGCTGGCCGCCGCTTGCGCCAAGAACACGCGCCGCGGCACTTCGGCCACCAAAGGCTCGCTCACGACTGGCGTCACGGCGTCCTGCGCGGCAACGCGACGTGACACCATCCGCCACGTGCGGAGTCGACCCGGCAAGCCCAGGAGCAATCGGACCCCATCGGCGATGACCAGCAAGATGCCGCTGATGATCACCCCGAGCTCGACCGTCGAGGAGACGCCCACGACCCCACTCGTGAACCCGCTCGGCCAAAATCGGCCGGCCACGCGCCCGAGCACCAAGCCGACGAGCGCGGCGTACAGCACCACCTTCAACACCCGTAGCGCCGCCGGACCCAGCTTGAACCCGTTCCGCGCCCAGCGGAAGACCTGCGCGTTGATGCCGCCCATTACCCCGAGCAGCAAAACGAGGAACACGACGAAGCGGGCTGCGGACATTTACGCGTGACCTGAGACGAGCGACCCCACTCTGCCAGCCGCAGCGCCGATTTCTAACAAATCTTCGCACGGCGGCCTCGACTGTGGCAAAGCCGAAAAACCAGGTCGAAGCCGACCGCTAGGAGCGAGTAAGACGATGCAGTTTGGAATGATTGGACTCGGTCGTATGGGCGCCAACATGGCGCGCCGCTTGATGCGCGCTGGACATACGTGCGTCGGGTACGACGTGTTTCCGGAATCGGTCGAAAAGCTGGCGGCCGAAGGCGCCAGCGCCTCACGCTCTCTTTCGGACTTGGTCGGGCAGCTTTCCGGGCCTCGCGTACTGTGGATGATGGTGCCGGCCGGCAACGTCGATGCGACCATCGAGCAAATTGCGGCGCTGCTTTCACCCGGCGACATCTTGATCGACGGCGGCAACTCCTACTACCGCGACGACGTGGAGCGCGCGCAGAAGCTGGCCGAGCGCGGCATCAAGTACGTCGACTGCGGGACCAGCGGCGGCGTGCTCGGGCTCGAGCGCGGCTACTGCCTGATGATCGGCGGCGAGACCGACGTCGTGAAGCACCTCGATCCGATCTTCAAGACACTCGCCCCCGGCATAGGCGCCATCGCGCCGACCGAAGGCGCTTCCGCCAGCAGCACTGCACCGCAAGGCTACTTGCACTGCGGCGGCAACGGCGCCGGCCACTTCGTCAAGATGGTGCACAACGGCATCGAGTACGGGTTGATGGCCGCGTACGCGGAAGGCTTCAACATTCTGCGTCACGCCAACGTCGGCAAGGCTCAAACCGGCGAGCACGACGCGGAGACGACGCCGCTGCGCAACGCCAAGTACTACCAGTACGATTTCGATCTGTCCGAGGTCGCCGAGGTGTGGCGGCGCGGCAGTGTGATCTCCTCGTGGCTGCTCGATCTGACCGCGCAGGCGTTCGCGCGGGACGAACAGCTTGAGCGCTTCGCCGGCAATGTGTCTGATTCGGGCGAGGGCCGGTGGACGATGGAGGCGGCGGTCGAAGAAGGGGTGCCGGCGCATGTCCTGTCGGCCGCGCTGTTCCAACGGTTCAGCTCGCGGGGCGCGGCGGACTTTCAGAACCGGCTGCTTTCGGCCATGCGCTTCGAGTTCGGTGGTCACCGCGAAAAGAAGTGACTTGGGGCCGGTGAGGCGTGGCAAGCTCAGCGTTCTCGGCCTGAATCTGGTCGAGAACGCCGAGTGGCCGCCCCGTGTCGTTGAAAGAGCTTCAGCAACCGTCGATAGCGACCTTGCGCGCGATTGCGGCGCTCAAGAGCCCGCATCTGGCGCTCGTGCGCCCAGCGCGCATCGGTCTCGGCTTCGAGTCGGCCGGCGCGAATCAAAAGACGCTGGCTGACATCGAGGACGCCCTCGGCGGTCCAGGGCGGCTGTCGCTACCGTACTCGCTGCGGCTGTTGCTCGACCTGTTGACCGGGCTGGGCGTGCTGCACCGGACGCTTGGCTTCGTGCACGGCGAGGTGCAACCCGAGCACGTGGTGCTCGGTGAAGACGGCGTCGGCCGGCTGATCCCGGTCGTGCGTGCACACTGGGTGCGCGGTGAGGAGCGCGCGCCCGAGCGGCTTTACTACTTGGCGCCCGAAAAACTGCTCGGCGACAGCGTCGACGTGCGCTCGGACGTCTTCAGTGTCGGCGTCATGTTGTGGGAAGCGCTGACTGGCCAGCGCCTGCTTGAAGCCAACGATATCGACGACATCATCGCGCGCCTGATGGGCGGCGGCATTCCGCGCGCACAGGCGCCGGAAGCCGAAGCCTGGACCGCGCCGCTGTCGGAGATCGCCGCGCGTGCGATCGCGGTCGATCCGGTTCGGCGTTTCGCGACCGTGGCCGAGATGAAAGACGCGCTGCAAGCCGCCTGCTCGCGCTACGTGGCGAGCGCGCCGGGCATGGCCGAGGTATTCGGAAATCCCGAGCAACACGCACGGAGCCACGTCCGAAATTCATTTCCGCCGGAGAGCCAGCGCGTCACCGCGCCGCCCGACGCGATGCCGGCCGAGGCGCTGACTAGTCCGCCGCCGGCTCCGGACGTGCTCGACGCCGCCGCCGAGCGCCTGTCACGCTCGAGCTTCGCCTCGATCGATCTCGAGGAAGAGACCACGACCAAGCCGCTAGCGGCGCCGGTGCCAGTAGTCAGCCGCCGCAAGCACGTCCAGACCTTGCTCGGCGTTCCGCCGCCGTTCATCGAGCGCGACTCGTCACCGGACGCGCTCACTCTGCCGTTCGCGCGCATTGCGCCCTCGACGCCCGTCGTCATCACGCCGCTACCGGTGCCGATGCCCGCGCGCTCGGCGGAAACCGCGCGCCGGGCCAGCACCGCGCCGGTGGCCACGCCGTCCATGCCGATAGCGGCGACCGCGCCCGAACCGAGCTTCGAGCTGGTGCGGCCGCGCAAACGCCGCCGCGCGCTGTGGCTCGTGCTCGGCGCAGGCTTCGCGGTCGGGGTCTTCGCGGCGCGCCCATGGCTCGCACGCCAGGTCGCGGCGGCGACGGGCGCCCTACCCGACAACGCGGCGGCGAACGTCGATCCAATACCAGACGCGCCAGTCGCAGGACCGATCGTCAGCGCAGCGCCGAGCGCCGCGCTCGAGCTGAGCAGCGCGCCGCACGCGGTCGGCATCGCGTCGACTCCGCCAGCACCGAGCAGCCCGTCGCCTGCGAAGCACGGCCGCGGTGGGGAGCACGAAGAGCACGTCGTGATCCACGACGGTGTGGAATCGCATGTCAGCGAGCCCCCCGCACCGGCGCCGGTCGAGCGCAAACCCGAGCCGACCGCAGCGCCGCCGCCAGCTCCCGCACCACCGACGCCGCCGCCCCCGACTCCCAAAGCCAAGCCGGTTCCCGTCAGCGACGCGGATCGGTACGGGATTTGATTATTGGTCCCCCATCACCGCTCGGCCTTTCAAATACGAGCGCCCGGCGGGCAGATGAACGATTTGGCGAAAGCTCAGATCTGCGTAAGGACCGGACACAATCGCTGCTTGCATAAGCAGTGGGACTAGAATCCCTGCGATAAAACCAGCGGTGCTTCTCAGAAGGCCTGTGGTCGAGAATAATGCCGCGCCGTCATGAGTAATGCACGCAAAGCGGCGCTCCGCCTGCTCAACAACGATTGGAGTCGCGGGGTGTGGAAGCATTGGCTGTCCAACATCTTCGACCCGCCGGTAGATCCGCCGAAGCCGATGGGCGTGTCTGCCCCCGCGTCCGCGCCGGTGGCGAAGGACGCCGTCAACGTTGCGCCGTCGGACGGTTCAGTGAACAGCCAGCTCGACAGCAGCTGCGCCGAACTGAAGAGCGAACCGCCAGATTCGGCGAGCGCGCGCGACGTGCGCCGCAGCGAGCTACGCGCGCGCTTCGACGCGCTTTCGGACCGCTTGATGACGGTCGAAGACGGCCTCGACACGCTGCTGCGTCGCTCGGCGCAGCGCGACAGGCTCGAGCGACGCTCTGATCAGCAGAGCGTCGAGATGATCGACAACGTGGCCGTCGCCGGCGAGCGCCAAGCCGCGGTGCTCGAAGGCCTGCTGAACACGGTATCGCGCGTGGAGCACGGGTTCGCGCGGCTGGAGTACGGTTTGGCGCGAGTCGAACGTTCGCTCGGCGAGCGCGAACGGGGGCGGCGCGACTCGCATTTTCCGGCCGCGCCGTCGCAGCCGCCACGCACGGGGTCGCCGTCGCAGTTTCCCGAGTCCCAGCGCGCGCCGCGCGACCGCGTGCCGGCATCGTCGCGCGGCATTGACTTCGACGACAGCGATTCGCACGAAGGCTCGGGCATCAACGGCTACCTGTCGGAGGTCTCGCTCTCGACCGTCATGGCCATGCTGGAAATCGAGCGCCACACGGGACGCCTGAAAGTCACCACCGACGACGGCCTGTTGGCGAGCTTCGAGCTATCCGAGGGCAGCGTGGTCAGCAGTCGCTTGTCGGAGAACGACGCGGATCCCCTACAAACGCTGCGCGCCGCGCTGTGCTGGAAACTGGGGCGCTTCTGGTTCCGGCAACAAGCCGCCGAAATGCAGTCGTTTCCACCGCGCTCGATCGGGTCGCTGCTGCTGGAAGCGACGCGGCAGAATGATGAGTCGTTCGCGAATGTCGGGTGACAGAGTTTGCCCCGATCGACTTCTTCCAAGCCGAACGCATGACAGCGCAGCGAATTTTCATGCCGAGACTTCGCTAACCTTCACAAATTGCAAGCCGATCAGCGTGCCGAATCGAGAGCAGCGGCGAACCGGGCGAGGTTGGCCTAGGCTGCGCGGCAGATGACCGCGCTAGGTCTGCATCGGTTTCAGTTCGCGTTCACGATCACCTACCACTACCTGTTCCCGCAGCTGACGATGGGATTGGCGCTGGTGCTGGTGGTGCTGAAGGTGCTGGCGCGACGCACCGGCGACGCCGACTACGACCTGGCGGCGCGCTTCTGGACCAAGGTGCTCGGCATCACGTTCGTGATGGGCGTCGTGACCGGCATTCCGATGGAGTTCCAGTTCGGCACCAACTGGTCGCGCTTCTCGCGCATCGCCGGCGGCGTGATTGGGCAGACGCTGGCCATGGAAGGCGTGTTCGCGTTCTTCCTCGAATCCTCGGTGCTGTACCTGGTGCTGTTTCAAGAGCAGAAGCTGGGCCCGCGTCGACACCTGTGGGCGACGGTCGCGCTCTGCACCGGCAGCTGGCTGTCGGGATTTTTCATCACATGCACGAACGCCTTCATGCAGCACCCGCAGGGTTACATGCTGGACGCGCACGGCATCATCCACCTGACGTCGTTTTCGCAGCTGTTGCTCAATCCTTGGGCGTGGATTCAATACGCGCACACCATGATCGGCGCGACCATCACCGGCAGCTTCACGGTCGCGGCGACTGGCGCCTTTTACGTACTTCAAAACCGTGACCTGGCGGTGGCCACGAAAATGCTGCGCGCCGCGGTCGTGGTCGGGACCGTTGCCGCGCTGGCGGCGGCCTTCCCGACCGGCGATCAGCAGGCCAAAATCGTCTTGCACCACCAACCCGAGACCTTCGCGGCCATGGAGGGGCACTTCCACACCGAGGTCGGCGCCGGCATGACGCTGATCGGCCAGCCCAACGTCGAAGAGCTGCGCATCGACAACCCGGTGAAGATCCCGCTGATGTTGAGCTTCCTCACGCACCAACGCTGGGACACCGAGATCAAAGGCCTGACCGAGTTCCCGCGCGATCGCTGGCCCGACAACATCCCGCTCCTGTATTACGGCTATCACATCATGGCCGGGCTCGGCTCGCTGTTCATCGGCTTGATGGTGCTGTCGAGCGTCCTGCTCTATCACGGCAAGTTGTTCCAGACGCGCAGCGTGTTGTGGGCGCTGATGCTGGCGGTTCCCTTGCCGTTCGTCGCCAACACCGCGGGCTGGATGACCGCCGAGCTCGGACGCCAACCTTGGCTCGTGCGCGATGTCCTGCGGACCAGCGCAGGCTCTTCACTCAACGTCGGCCCCGGCAGCACGCTGTTCTCGATCCTTGGCTTCATGGGCCTGTACGCCATGTTGAGTCTGATCTTCTTTTTCATCATCACGCGGCTGCTGCAACGCGGCTTGGTCGCTGAGGAGGAAGCGTGATGGCCGAGCTTTGGTTCTGGCTAGTAGTCGCCGTGCTGGCAATGTACGCGGTGCTCGACGGCTTCGATTTCGGCGTTGGCATGCTGCACTTCGTGGTCGCGAAAACGCGCGACGAGCGCGACACTTTGCTGCGCAGCATCGGACCGGTGTGGGACGGCAACGAAGTGTGGCTGGTCGCGGCCGGCGGCACGCTGGTCGGCGCCTTCCCGGTGCTCTACGCGACGGCGTTTTCCGGCTTCTATTTGCCGCTGATGATCGTGTTGTGGCTGCTGTTGTTCCGCTCGCTCGGCATCGAGCTCCGCCACCACATCGACAACCTCTTATGGCATCAGCTTTGGGATGTAGCTTTCAGCCTATCGAGCGCACTGCTGGCGCTTTTTTTTGGCGCCGCGCTGGGCAACCTGGTGCGCGGCCTGCCCTTGAACGAAAACGGTGAGTTCTTCGAGCCGCTGTGGACAGATTTTCGAGTTGGGGACATCACCGGCATTTTGGATTGGTACACGTTGCTGGTCGGCGTGACTGCAACCGTCGCGCTCGCGCTGCACGGTGCCTTGTGGCTGGTGCTCAAAACGACCGACACGGTGAGCGAGCGCGCCCGTAGGCTGGTCAGCCGGCTATGGCCGGTGTTGGTAGCACTAACACTCGCGACTACCGTCGCCAGCGATGCGGTCCAGCCCCAGCTCACTACCAATATTGGGCGCTACCCAGTCGGGGTCGTGTGTCCGCTGCTGGCGCTCGCCGGCCTTGTCGGCATGCGCTTGTTCTTGAACAGCTCGGCCCAGCGCGCCTTCCTCGGGTCGTGCGCCTTCGTCTTCGGGCTGATCGCCAGCGCCGCGTTGGCGATCTTCCCGTACGCGCTGCCGGCGCGCATCGCGGGGCGCGAGCTTTCGCTCAGTGCCGCGGCAGCACAGGCCAGTACGCTCGCCAGCATGCTGTGCTGGTGGTTGCCGGGCATGCTGCTCGCGGCCAGCTACTCGTATTTCATCTACTCGCGCATGCCGAAGAAGTTCACGACCGGCGGGCACGAGCACTAAGCCGCTCGAGGACCTCGAAAAACGGGCGACGCAGGCCGCGAACGGGAAGCAGTTGACGCCGGAACACTTAGACCATATCTAATCTTAGATGACGTCTTCACCCGCCACGCGGGTGGATAACTCATCATAACAATTGGAGAATTTCGCATCATGATCGTCCCCGGCAGCAAACTCCCTGAATTCAAGACCGTCGCCTGCGTCAGCATCGAAAAAGGTAAGGAATTCGCGGAGGTGTCCTCGACGAGCTATCCCGGCAAATGGCTCGTGCTCTACAGCTACCCGAAGGACTTCACGTTCATCTGCCCGACCGAGATCGTCGACTTCGACAAGAAGCTCTCGGCCTTCGCCGATCGCGACGCCGTCGTCCTCGGCGGTTCGACCGACAACGAGCACTCGCACCTGGCCTGGCGCAAAGACCACGCGGACCTGAAGGGCCTCACGCACGCGCTGCTGTTCTTCAGCCCGGCGCTCGCGACTCAGCTCGGCATCTTGCACCCGACGGCCGGCGTCGCGCTCCGCGCCACCATCATCGTCGATCCGGACGGCATCGTGCGCTACGCCAGCGCCAACGATCTCGACGTCGGCCGCAGCGTCGACGAGGTGCTACGCGTGCTCGACGGCCTGCAAACCGGTGAGCTCTGCGCCTGCAATTGGAAGAAGGGTGAAGAGACCCTGACGACCCAGATCAAGAAGGCTGGCTGATGGTAGAAACTGGCAAGCTGGCAGAGGGATTTCCGGACGTCGCCAAAGACGTCCGGATCAACCTTCAAAACGTGCTCACACCTGCCACGCTCAACGCCGATCAGGTCTGGGGCACGGCCCTCGCTTGCGCGCACGCCTCGCGTAACGACGCGCTCAAGCAAGCAATTGAAGCCGATGCACGCACGGCCGGCATCGGCGACGGTGTGCTCGCCGACGCCAAGGCCGCCGCGGTCTTGATGGCGATGAACAACGTCATCTACCGGTTCAAGCACGTCATCGGCAAAGAAGACTACGAGAAGAGGCCGGTCCGACTACGCATGCAGCGGCTGGCCCAGATCACCAGCAACAAGGCCGATTTCGAGCTGTTCTGTCTGGCCGTCAGCGCGATCAACAACTGCCAGAATTGCATGGCCGCGCACGAAGCGGCGGTGCTCAACCAAGGCCTCACCGAAGACCAGGTTTGGGACTCGATGCGGATCGCCGCAACGATCCACGCCGCCGCCGTGGCCGCCGAAATCTAAAACCGAGCACGAACGAACGCAACAGGAAGACGGCTGAGCATTCATCGCATCCTGGAGCTGTTTTCCACAGCTAAGACGGCTTCGACGCTTGCCAAAAGCTTTTCGAAGCCACGAGCGATGGTTATCGAGCCGGGAGGACCGCCGGAGTATTTCCCCGTATACCCGCCAAGCTG
>JBBRMI010000119.1:0-25161 GCA_038230915.1 Polyangiales bacterium
CGGACGCAAAGTCTCAGCTCAGGAGATGCGCGCGCTCAAGATCGACTCCGGTAGCTTTCGCGGCGATTGGAACTACGTCGTCCGTCCCCGCGCCCAGGAGCCTTGACCAGTCGACTTGTTCTTACGCGGGCCCTTAGTGCGAGCGTCCGGGAACGATCCGGATCCGGCGGTTTGGAAGACCGCAGTGCCGCCAATTACACCTCACTCGCAGGGAGCTGGCTTCGGGAGTCGAACCCGTTTGGAACATCATACCAAGATGCGCCCCGTCCCACGGCAACCAGCATTCGGGTGGAGTCACTGGGTAACGCTCCCAGTCGTTCTGCTTGCAAGGCAAAACAGCAGCCTTCTGCGTCTGACCCCGTAGCGGGCCTGCTAGGACTCGAACCTAGTTAGACGGATTTGGAATCCGTTTCGCGACCTTCGCTCAGACCCGTTGCGCCTCGTAGGGAAATCGAATCCCTCTCCTCCGCTCGACAGGCGGGTGTCCACACCAGCTGACTCACGAGGCATGGTGTGCTCTCGGCGCGAGTCGAACGCGCACAGCTTCTGCTTAGGAGGCAGCGCGCCCGAGCCGCGGGCGAGAGCTTGGGTGACGTACGGGTTTCGATCCCGTCCAAGATGCATTCACAGTGCACCGGGTTCGCCAGCTCCCTCACGTCACAGTCGAGCTGGCTGGAATCGAACCAGCATCCATCGTGCTCCCAAGGCACGTGTCCGGCCACTAGACTACAGCTCGGAGAAGTGGATCACCCCGGTTACGATCCGGGCTCTGCCGCTCTTCAGGCGGCCGCTTTCACCAGAACAGCTAGCGATCCAACGGTGACGCGCCGGGGTTACGATCCCCGCGAAGCCAGGGTGAAAACCTGACCGCCGCACCAGCAGCACGCGCGCCGCACGCAGAGCTGACCTCCGGAATCGAACCGGCCGCGTCTCGTTACAAAGGAGTCGCGCTCGCCAGACGGATCAGCCAGGCCGTAGCCGTAGGGGAAGGAATCGAACCCTCGGAACGGCGGTTAACAGCCGCCGCAATGTACCTGCACATAAGCCCTACGAAGTCGTCACGAACGCGAACACGAACACGAACGAGTGAGCTTGGAGGGAATCGAACCCTCGCCGCACGGAGTAAGAATCCGGCATGCCGCCAACAAACACCTCAAGCTCGAAGGGTGGTGGCGGCCGGATTCGAACCGGCGCCGCACCGGTTAAAAGCCGGGCCTCTGCCCATTGAGATACGCCACCCGCGAGAAAAGTTTCCGCGGCTAACCCCAGCGCAACGCCGCGCGAGGAGCGGTAGCGACGAGCCGCGTGGGGTGGGGCCCCGCTGAATTCACTTCAGCGGGGCGGGGAGGCGCGTGCCTCCCCGGAGACGGTGGGCTCGTAGCGAGTCGAACGCTCTAGCCACAATGGCCCCGCGTTTACAGCGCAGGTCGCCTTCCGAGGACGAACCCCGAGCCCGGAGAACAGCGACGACGCTACGTGCGCGAGATCGATCCGAGGATTGTCCTCCCGCGCGCGCAGCGTCGTGCTTGCGCGAAAACGAGCAGCTAGCTGCTTTCGCGACTTCAGATGGCGATGAATTTTCAAAGAGCGCGCCCAAAGGGCACACGTGTCCGTGCAGCGTCGCGGCGCTGTGTCCGCGGCTTCGAGCCGAACGAAACAAGCTCGTTCGGTGCTCGGCTCCGGGTGCAGGATTCGAACCCGCGTTTCTGAGTTCAGAGCTCAGCGTCCTACCAACTAGACGATCCCGAAATGGGCCGTGAAACGTGCGCCCCAAGGCGTGCTTCACGGCGTGCTGATCGGCCCCGTAGGGCGTCAGCGCTCAAAGACAAAGCTTGATGTGTTCCATCGTCACCTCCCCCCAAATGCATCGAAGGCCACCGAGAGCGCGTCCCGGTGGCCTTCAGTCGGCGCACTTGGAGTAGCTCGCGATGCTACGAGTATCCCGCGGACGTAGCGCGCAGCTCTGCGAGTTTGGACGGCGGACACACTTGTCCTGATCGCCTGACTCGGCACGAGCTGGAGCTACACACGCGGAAATCTAAACTCGATATCGGATGCATTTGGTTATCTAGACATACTATGCGTGACCGAATCTCCTGCTGCTCGCAGACCACAAAACGACGAAGGCCGCCTGGTTTCCCGAGGCGGCCTTTGAGCAGTCCGTGCGAAGGATGACTCAGTACCGCCTACGTGCTCCCTTCCGGAGCTTGGGGCAAGGTGCCCAGAAAACTTCGGAAAACTCCCGCAATTCTACCGTTGCCGACGCTGCAATCCGCCGTGCGCTGGTGCACGCACACGAGCCAGGCTGCCGGCGGCAGTTGGGTCGAATGGGTTGGATAACAGGTGCGTAGCGACATGACTGTAACTGGAAACGCGCGACACGAGAGTGCGCCGCCCGGGGTACGTATATGAACCTCGCCGAGTGATTCGTCAAGAAATAATCGGCGACGTAGATCAAATGTGTGTGTGTGCGGGCTACTGCGGCGCTGCGTCACTGCAGAGACTTCGCACGCGCGTTGAACGAGCGAACACGTGCTTCTGCGGAGCAGGCGCACGAGCAGGCTTGGCTCAGCGCGCCTTGGCTTTGCGCGCAAGAGCTGTTTCAAATGCACAATGCGTAGCGTGCTGAGCATCTCGTAAGCCAGCACGGACTCTGCTTGGCAATACCCAGTCGGCGCTCACTAGGGATGCGCCGGGCCTCGCGAGCTCCGCGGGGAGCGGGTTGACGTCGAGACGTGGACTATCTTTCCAGCTAATTCTTAGCTTATGCGCTATATCCCTGTCCCGACCCGAGCCGGATTCCGGGGAATTTGTGGCCAAAAGGGGCCTATCGAGGCACTGGCACAGACGCTGCAGTGGGGGTCGTCATCATGGCGAACACGAACACTTTCCGAAGCTTCGTCGGCAAGCTGCTTCCGAACAGCAACACGATCAACGCGGCGGGCGCGCCGGCCTACGCGCTGTCAGCGAAACATGCGCTGGCACAGTATGCGGTCACGGGCTGCTTCAACTCGACGTTCTACGCGTCGGCTGATGCGCAGCTGGCAAAGGTGCTCGACCTCGCTTACACGGTCGAGCCAGAGTTCGTAGCGAAGACGGCCATCTACAGCCGCGAGCGCGGCTACATGAAGGACATGCCGGCGCTGCTGGTTGCTGCGCTGTCCGTCGCCGAGCCGAAGCTGTGCGCGACGACCTTCTCGCGCGTTATTGACGACACGAAAATGCTGCGCAACTTCGTGCAAATCATTCGTTCGGGTGTGACCGGTCGCAAGTCGCTCGGCAGGCAACCCAAGCTGCCGGGTTGGGGGACGTAAGTCCTCCGCCCGATAAGCACCAGAAGTGTCCTGACTCTCTCGTCGGCCGCTATTCTCCGGGCCAAATGCCGTGGTGACTACATTCAAAAACGTCCGTCACCACAACTTTCGTTGGCCCATTTTCTTACGCTCGGCCCCGCTCAACCTTGCTTCAGCTCGGCGAAGTCGATCTCGAAGCGAGCCAGGTATTTACGCAGGCGATCGGCGTCGTTGACGCTCGCCCTTTTCGGAGCGCGACGCTGCAAACAGCTCTCTGCCGGCTGCGGACAGCGAACGGGCGGCTCGGCAAACGGCCAGCACGTCTTGAAGCTGCACGCGGTCAAAGCGATCCAGGCGGAGCGCGCGCTCCGCACCCAGCACTCGAGCCACAAGATCGTCCGCGGAGCGCGTGCTCGCGGTCGAGACCGAGCCCTGCAGGCGCTCCAGTTCATCCTTCACGACCTGCTCCGTGATGCGGCCGCCCTCAGCGAGGGTTGCCATGCGCGTGACCGCGGCGTCAAAGTCGCGAAAGTTGCCGGGCCAGTTCCAAGTCGCCGCAAACTTGAGGAAGCAGCTTTTGGCTTCCTTGTTCATCGTAACGTTGAGGCCGACGGCGCGCGACACCTGCTCGAGCTGGAACTCGAGGTTGGGCGGAATGTCTTCAGGCCTTTCGTGTAGGGCCGGCAGCGCAAAGGTCCACAAGTTGATGCGCGCGAACAAGTCCTCGCGGAACTCTCCGCGCGCGATGTGTGCGCGCAGGTCGCGGTTCGTGCCGCAGATGAGCTGAAAGTCACTGCTGGCCTCGCGATCCGAGCCGAGCGGGTAGAAGGCCTTCTCTTCGATCGCGCGCAGCAACATGGCTTGCTCGTCGGGGCCCAGCTCGCCCACTTCGTCCAGGAACAGCACGCCGTTGTCCGCCTTGCGCAGCATCCCCGGTCGATCGTTGGTTGCGCCCGTGAAGGCGCCCTTGGTGTGGCCGAAGCTACGGTTGCTAGAGCTATTCCTGGCCGCGAAGGCGACCGCCGTTGAAGAGCGGGCTGACGTATGGAGGCTCGAAGTGGACGCGGCACCGCCGGACGCATCACGCCATCGGCTCTTGCCAGGGCCGCCTTCGGCCGGAAATCGCGCATAAAGTTTGATTCGCAGGGCCGCAATCGCGAAACGTCACTCCCTGCGCTGCGTCTTCCCCTGGCGTGATGGGTCCTCAAGCGGCTCGGCCGTTAGTCGTACGCTGACGAGATGCCCCGTTTTTACGAGGATCGTCGCGCCCTCGAGCTCGGTGAAGGGCGTGTGCGTCGATAGATGGGGGCTGCGCAGCCAGCTGCCCCGCGGATAGCTTCCGTGCTCGTCACGGAAGACTCCCTCGAGGACCAGTACCTCTTCGCCACCCCAGTGGGCGTGCCACGTGAAGCGCGTGTGCGGAGCCCAGCGAACCAACGCCACGTGCTCTTTGCGGAACTCGTGCAGCGGGAGCACTGTCAAGCCGGGCACCGCTCCGGGCAGCCAAGTGGCACTCAGCGTGTCAGTCACGACGCGCGCGCGATCGTCGGGGCTAGTCTGGTACAACTTGACGAAAAGCGTGGTCCCGTCAGGTCCAGCCGACGGAGCATGCAGCGAGCCGACCGGGTTCCGCAGATACGTCCCCGCGGGGTAGCGGCCGTGCTCGTCGTTCAACAGACCATCCAGCACGAATATCTCCTCACCGCCTTCGTGAATATGGCTCGGAAAGGCGGCGCGGGGGGCGTAACGAACGATGCTGGTGGCCCGCGCGTTCTCGCCGAAGCGATCGAGTTGTAGGCGCGTGACGCCGGCGCTAGGTGACGGCACCCACGCCAGTGTTCCCGGCAAGACGACGGCTCGTTCCGTAAGATCCACTCTCACTTGCATGCCCTGAACCTAGGGACAGCAACGCGACCGAGAAGACGCCTGGCACAAATGGCGCTCATCAATTCGGCGAATGACCGGAGCCGGTGTACACTGGGGCGCGGACCTATGACGCTGACCCAGCTCGAGCACGTTCTTCAGGCTCACCGCGCGGGCTCCTTCAGTCGTGCCGCGCGCGCCTGCGGAGTCACCCAAGCGGCCCTATCCAACTCGGTCGCGAAGCTCGAGGAAGAGCTGGGGGAGCGAATCTTTGCGCGCACGACGCATCAGGTTTCCCTGTCGCCCTTCGGGCTGACGCTGCTGGCGCATATCGAGCAAATCCTGGGCGGCCGCGACGCGCTGGTCAGTGCCGCCAAGGCACGCCAGGCGCCCACTACGACCGTCATCGGCCACTCGCCACTGATCCCGTCGCACGTGCTCACGAAGATGGTTAGCGCGATTCGCGACGCGCAATTCGGCTCGGAAATCCGTCTGATCGAGGAGAACCTTTCCGACCTGTTGCAGCGCTTGGCGGAGCACACGGTCGACATCGCGCTCCTGCCAGAAGCCGAATACCCAAGCTCCCTGCGCTCAGCGCCTATTTGGCAAGACGCGCTCTACTACGTCCCGCGTCGCAGCGCCGCGGCTGAGCTGGACAGCGTGGAGGTGCGCAGCCTGGCCGCCGAAACCTTCGTGATGGTGCCCGACCGCTGCGGCCTCGCCGGCACGACGCGCGAGCTGTTTGCCACGGCGGGCGTTGAGCTGCAGACCTACGCCGGAATTGCGATGGGCTACCACGTGCTCCAGGAGTGGACGGCGCTCGACCTGGGCGCGGCCATCCTACCTCAGTCACGGCTGATCGAAGGAGCGCGCGCGGTTCCGCTCATGCGCGGCCCGCGCGAGCCAGCGACGCTCACCTATCGCGTCGCTTGGCATCAGGAATATCAACGCGGCAAACAACTCGCGGCACTTGTTCAGGCGTACTGCCCCGAGAGCCAAACGCTAGAGTCCGTCACGAGCCGCTAGGCCGCCGAATCCCCAGCGCCCGCATCCGCGAATTCAGAGTCGAAACGTTCATGTGTAGCAGCGCAGCGGCGCCGCTCGCGCCGGAGACCTTCCAGCCGGCAGTCTCCAGAGCACGCACGATGTTCCGACGCTCGAAGGCCGCCAGCTCCACCACCGAGAGAATACGTGTCTCCTCCGAGGGCGCGGGCGCGGCTCGCACTTCGGCAGGGCGCAACGGTGCCTCGGGCAGCGCGCCGTCGATGTCGAACACACCCTGCGTCGAGATGATGACGCCACGCTCGATGACGTTCTCGAGCTCACGCACGTTGCCCGGCCAGCCGTAGGCACGCAGCCGCGAGCGAATCCGCTCGGAAAGCGGCGCTATGCTGCGCCCCAGCCTACGCGAGAACTTCTCCACGAACGCCTGCGCGAGCGCGGCAATGTCCTCCTGCCGCTCGCGCAGCGGAGGCACCACGATCGGGAAAACGTTCAGCCGATAAAACAGGTCCTCCCGGAACGTCCCCTGGCGGACGCATTCCGCGAGGTTGCGATGCGTCGCCGCGATGATGCGCACGTCCACCTTGAGCGTGCGCGAGCTGCCGACGGGCTCGAGCTCACCCTCCTGCAGCACCCGCAACAGCTTCGGCTGCAGCTCCAGCGGTAGCTCGCCGATTTCGTCCAGAAACAGCGTGCCGCCGTCGGCGAGCGTGAAACGACCATCTCGACGATGCGTGGCGCCGGTGAACGCGCCCTTCTCGTGACCAAACAGCTCGCTCTCGATCAGATTGCCAGGGATCGCGCCGCAGTTCACACGGATCATCGGCTTGTGCGCGCGCTTGCTGCCGGCATGGATGGCGCGGGCGAACAGCTCCTTGCCGGTGCCGGTCTCGCCGCGGAGCAGGACGGTCGTGTCCGTGGGCGCGACGTCGCCGACGTGACGAAGCGAGGCCATCAGCGCCTTCGAGATACCCAGGATCGGCTCGAAGGTCTGAAACGAGCGCAGCTCCGAGCGCAGCAGCTCCGTCTCTCGGACCAATGAGCGGATCTGGTCTTCAGCGACGAGCCGATCCTCGACGTCGCGCAAGATCAGCGTGAACCAGTAGCGTTCGTCGGCGCGGTAGCGCGAGAGCGTCGCTTCGGCATGGAAAGGCCTACCTTGCGCGCTTTTGGCTCGCAGCCCACCCGCCATCCAAAGGCTAGAGCTCTGCTTCGCCGGATGGGTGAGCTCCGCTGCGCACTCAGCCAGGCGTTTCTGCGCATCTTCCTCCAAGAGTAGCCGAAAATCGTGGCCCACCGGGGTACCCTCGGCGTAACCGAAGACGCGCTGCGAGGCCGGATTCATCAGCGAAATGCGCAGCTCGTCGTCGAGGACCACAATGGCGTCCATGGCGCTCCCGAGCAAGCGACTCAGCTGCGCCTCGCGATCGCGGATCGAGCGCTCGGCGCGCAGACGGCGCAGCTCGGCCGCCGCGCGGTGCGCGAAAATCTGGAAGATGGCCGTGACGCGCGGTTCGGCTGGCATCGGTTTGTCGTCGAGCACCGCGAGCTGCCCGATGATCGCGCCGTCGACGCCCAGCAGCGGTACGCCCATGTAGCTGACGGCTCCGTGTCGCCGCAGTCGGGGATCACCGCGGTAAAGATCGATGATGCGATCCGGAACGTGAACGGTCTGGCGCTCTTCGATCACGGTTTGGCACGGCGTACCGTCGATAGCGTACTGAAAGTCGTCCAACCACTCGTCGCGCATCTTCATCGAGATAGCGCGCAGTGTGCGATCGGCCTCCGAGTAGGTGGCGACCCAAGCGCCCATGGTGCCCATCGCGCCCTGGAGGTTGGTGACGAGAGCCGCGAAGAAGTCCTCGCCCGTCTCGGTCGCCGTGCCCTCGACGATGCGCCGCAGTACCGAGACCTCGTCGAAGTCGGGCGTCGCAGGGGTGCTGGTCATGAGTCGCGATATTTCACCATTTGAGATCGCGAGATATCACGAGTAACGACATCTCGCTAGCCGAACGATGCTGCGCATGAGTTGCTATCTACCCGTATTATTGAGGTTTTATTCCTTGAGCCGCACGCGGCACGGCTTCTGCTGAAGGGCCTCTCCGAACCTCGCAACACCACCGGAGAAGCCCATGGCCGCCACCTGCCCGATCCACTTCGATACCGAAACCCTGCACGGCTACATCCGCGCGGAATACACGCGCGTCGCCGATGACCCGACTGGCGACTTCCACTTCCATCGCGGCCCCGTCTATGCGGCGCAAGTCCTCGGCTACGACGCCGCGGAGCTCGCGACGTTGCCGGCACGCGCCACGGCGCGCTTCGCCGGGGTAGGCAATCCGCTCGCGATCGCCAGCATCGTCGCCGGGCAGACCGTGCTCGACCACGCCTGCGGCGCAGGCATGGATCTGCTGCTCGCCGCCAGGCGCGTTGGAGTCAACGGCAAGGCGATCGGGGTCGACATGACTCCGCGCATGCGCGAAGAAGCGCTTCTATCCGCTGCAGAGGCTGATCTCGCGGACCGCGTCGAGATCCTTGACGGCATGTTCGAGGACTTGCCGGTCGCGACCGGCAGCGTCGACGTCGTGATCTCCAACGGCGTAATCAACCTCGCGGTGGACAAGCGCCGCGTGTTCCGCGAGATCCGCCGCGTGTTGCGACCGGGCGGAGCCCTGTGCCTGGCCGACGTGGTAGTGCAGCGCGAGCTGACGCTCCGCGCGCGTTCCGAGCCGGGGCTGTGGGCCGCGTGCATCGGCGGCGCGCTGGTTGAGCACGAGCTGCAGGCGCTCGCGGCCGAAGCGGGGCTGGTGGATGGCCAACTCCACACCCGCGTCTTCAGCTTCGTCGGTTCGACGGCGGAAGCCAAAGTCTCGACCGATCTTGGCATCAGCGCCGTGCACTTCTCGGCACGCGCTCGTTGATTCACACCGCTAAACCCTCATCAAAACGCTCGAAATTAGGAAAATGACCATGAATAGCCAGCATCTGCAGACCTCGACCCACGACCGCTACGCCCGCGCCGTCAAGGCATCCAAGCGTGCGCGCTGGGACATCGAGGACGACGTCTTTCGCGGGCGCCAGCTCGACCGTAGCCAGAAGTTCTTGCCCGACGGCCTGTCGAAGGTGCAGACGCTCGAATTTTTGAGCGACACGGAGCGCCGCTTCTTGGGTCAGGTTCAGGGCCGAACCTACGCCAAGATCTTCGGCTTGGTGGAGCGATTCATCAACGCCAAGATTCTCGCGGTCAGCGCCCAGCATCACCTGGGAGACCAGACGGCGCTTGAGGCGCTGATTCGCTTCAGCGACGAGGAGCTCAAGCACCAGGAGCTGTTCCGGCGCGTCGACCTACTGTGTGCCGACGTCATGCCTCAGGGCTACAGCTTCGAGCCGGAGCCGAATGACGTCGCGCGCGTCGTGCTCGGCAAGTCGACGTGGGCCGTGCTCGCGCTCACGTGCCTGATCGAGCTCTTCACTCAGGACCACTACACCGAGAGTATCGCGCCAGACGAGCAACTCTCGCCGCTCTTCAAGGACGTGTTTCGGTTCCATTGGATGGAAGAGAGCCAGCATGCCATCCTCGACGAGCTCGAGTGGCTCGCCGAAGACGCCAAGCTGGAGGCCGAAGAGCGCAAGCTTGCCGTCGACGACTTGATCGCTCTCGTCGGTGCCGTCGACGGCATCCTCCGAGCACAATCTGCCGCCGACGCGACGTATTTCATCGACCACGCTGTCGCGTCCTTCACGGCCGACGAAGCCGCGCGCATTCACGCGACGTTCCTGCGCGCTTACCGCTACCAGTACATCGGCTCGGGCGTAGAGCGCACGCGCTTCCCGACGATCCTGAAGGGGCTGCTTCCGGCGTCGCAGTTCGAGCGCGTTGTCGCTGCGCTGGCGCCGCTGCTGTGACGTCAACGCACTAAGGCAACTGCGAAAGGCAAGCCAATGACCATCCTTCAGGGCTCTCTTCTCGGATTCGCGCTTTGGACGCTCGCGCTCCTATTACTCACCGTCGGCGTCTACCGCTGGGGCCGCATCCTGACGGGGCGCGCCGCCGTCAACGAGTTCCCGGCCGACGCTCCGACGGGCGCGGGCTGGTATCGACGCGGTACGCGGGCCCACGTCAACTGCATCGAGAACCTGCCCGTATATGCGGTGATCGTCCAAGCCGCTTCGATGCGAGGTCTGGCGGGACCGCTGGTCGATGTGCTCGGCATTGGCTTCCTGTGCGCCCGCGTCGCTCAAACCGTGACCCACGTGGGGTTCATCGAGACCGCGCGCACGGTCTCGGTGCGCTTCACCTTCTACTCCGTGCAGTTCGTGGTGATGGTCGCGCTCGTCGTGCTCTTGCTACGGCACTGACGAGCGAGCGCCGAGGTAAGCAACAAATGACCATATTTCGTCAACTCTTCGACCCGCACAGCTCGACCTATACCTACCTACTCGCTGATCCCGAGACGCATGAAGCCGTGCTCATCGATCCGGTGTTCGAGCGAGCAGAGCGCGAGCTCGAGCTTCTGAGGCAGCTCGAGCTCCGCCTCGTCTACGCGCTGGACACGCACGTTCATGCTGACCACGTGACTGCCGCCACGCGCTTGCGGGACGCGACGGGAGCCCGCACCGTTGCCAGTTGGCCTGGCGCTCCGTGCGCGGATCTTCGCGTCAACGACGGCGACACGATTCGGTTTGGCCAGCTCGCGCTGCGGGTACTCGCAACACCTGGCCACACGGACGACAGCGTCAGCTACTTGTTGATCGATCCACGAGCGACGACGCGCGCGAGTTATCGAGTCTTCACCGGCGACGCGCTGCTGATTCGCGCGACGGGCCGCACCGATTTTCAGAACGGCGACGCGAGCCGGCTCTACGATTCGATAACCAAGACGCTGTTTCTGCTTCCCGACGCGACTCGCGTCAAAGGCATAGCCAGTTTCGACCCATTCCCAATCGGCGGTCGTGCCTACTTCAACCGGGGCGAGACGGTCCTGGCCCGTACTATCGCCGACGGTACCGCCCCAACACCAAAGACGGCGATCACTAGACACCGCACATGTGTGCTCGTGACCGTTGGAGACGGTGATGAACCGTATGTCGGCGGCTACCAGCGTCGGCTCGCGCCGCAAGACCACATCGCCGAGCCCCAGCCTCCCCCGAGTGTTGCTGCCCCAGCACCAAAGCGCGCGAGCGGCGTCGATGGCGCAGGTATTGTTCGTCCGCGCGCTGATGAGCTGCCAGTCGCTGCGTGGGCCCACGCGCACGGGCAATGAGCGAGACGAGTCATCGCCCAGCCCGAGCTGACCCTCGTCATTCAGCCCCCAGCACCATAGACTCCCGTCGCCTTGAATGCCGCAAGTGTGCCCCCAGCCGGTGCTGATCTGCACCCAGCTGCTCTCGCTTCCCACCGTCACCAGAACTGAGCGGGCGACCTGATCGCCTTGTCCGAGCTCACCGTTGATGTTTCGACCCCAGCAACGCAGATGACCGCTCATCGCGATTGCACACGAGTGTCCCAAGCCCGGAGCCATCACCGCCCACGCTCCGTCGGACACTTGGGCCGGCAAGGTTCGATTGTCGAGATCGCTCTGTCCGAGCGCGCCATCACCCCCGTACCCCCAGCACCACAAGCTCCGATCGCCCCACAGCGCGCAGTGGACGTCTCCGGCCCCTCCTTTGACCTCCAACCACTGCCCGCTCTCCGGGTCGAGCTCGGGCAGAAGTCGCGGCACGGTGTCGCCGAGCCCCAGCTGCCCCTGGTCGTTCAATCCCCAACAGCGCCGATCCCCCGCCGCCACCGTGCAGGCAGCGCTTTTGCCAAGACCAAGGCTTGGTTCTTGGTGAAGCGAAACGCAAGCTCCGGCAATGCAAGCGTGCTTCGGCCAGCTGCACTCCGGAGCACAGGCGGCGGCCCCACCCACGCCGGCATCCTCGCCCGCGCCACCGCCTTCTGGAACCGACGTCGGACCACCTGCCGTCGAGGCCGGCGTGCCGCCGGCGACAGTCGCATCCGCCCGCACACCAATGGTCAGCTCCGGCTCGCAGGCGGCCACGGGCCAGAGCAGTAGCCAAAGGCCTTCGCGAGCTCGCACTTCCTGGTGCAGCATACACCAGCCGGTGAGAGCCGCCATCCTCCGAAGGAGCGGCGCTCCCCGACAACTTCGCACCGGCCGTGCGAATCATGTGAAGGATGGTGCGAAGCGAACAATCAACACCGTCGGTGTATTGTCTGCACGCCTAGGCAGGCTGCCCCACTCCAACACACGGACCCAACTTGCGCCACAGGGAGAACATTGCATCGAAGGAACTGGCTCCGCTGGTCATCAACGGGGACCAGCCAGAGGCAAGTCCGGATGGGCCCCCAACACCAATCACCGACGTCGCGACGCTCTTCGATCGACACGCCACCTTCGTCGCCAAATTTCTCTGGAAAATGGGTGTTCCTGGAGGCGATATCGAGGACATCGTTCAGGACGTCTTCCTCGTGGCGCACCGGCGAGGTGGGTTCCGGCAGGTCTCGGCCAAGCCCACCACCTGGTTGGCGTCGATCGCCTTTCGAGTTTGGGGAACGCGGTTGCGCCGGAGGCGCAATCGGCGCGAGATTGCCGACCCGAAAAGCATCATGGCCGCGGCATCAGAAGGCAGCGGGCCAGCCGAGAACTTGGAGACGCACAGAAGCCTCGCTCGAGTGCGCCTCGCCCTTTCAGCGCTCGATGAGCAGGCACGAGCGCTGCTCATCCTCGTGGACATCGACGGCGAAGCGTGTCCCGACGTCGCCAGCGCGCTCGGCATCCCGATCGGGACCGTTTACTCGCGCCTTCATGCAGCCAGGCACCGCTTCGCGCGCAGCTACGAGAAGCTGCTGCGAACCTCGCCCAAGGCCAAGGTGAGCCGATGAGCGCGAGCGACATTCCGGTTCGTGGAAAGGCAGCAGCTCGACAGCTGGAGCAAGACTTGCGCGAGCTTGGCGCGAGCAGTGCGCCCGGATTCGATCAACAGGCTGCCAAGGCTGGTTTTCTCGCCAAGCTTGAGCGAAGGGCTGCGGCGCCAGAGCTTGCGGACCTTTCGCCGCCCCATGAAAACCGCTGGCCCCACAAGCGCCCGCTGCCAGTACGCGCGGCACTGCTAGTGGCCGCCGCGCTGGTTCTGGCGGCCGCTTCCGCCGTTGCGCTCGGCGGCGGCTTGAAGTGGGCCGAGAGTCCGACGAAGAGCACAGCGCTGGCCCGCGCGCCCGCCACCGCCGGGCGCCGAAGCGCCCCCCTGGGGCGACCGTTACTGCCGGACGAGCCAGCCGCTGTGCCCAGCGTGGCCATGCCAGCCCCACCCAGAGAACGTCCCGCGGCTGCCCCGGCCAAGGACGACCTCGTTGTGCGCGAGGTCGCGCAGATGAAACAGATTCGCAGCCTACTCGTGTCGAGCCCCGCGCAAGCGCTAGCGCTGGCTGAGTCGGGACATCTGGCGTTCGCTCGAGGTATGCTGTACCAGGAGCGTGAAGCCCATGCCATCCTCGCACTCGCTCGGCTCGGTCAGAGGGATGCCGCGCAGCAACGCGCGGCTCGCTTCCTGAAAGCGTCGCCGGATGGTCCCCTCAGTGAGCGGGTCCGCCACGCGGTGGGCGTTCAATAGCTTCCGGCTAGCCCTGCTGGCAATGCTCACCTTCGTCCCCAGCGAGGGGATCGCTAGCCCACGAGAAGCATTGCCACAACCGAGTGGCGTTCTCCCCGTGGCAGAGGCGCTCGACGTGGCCTGGGAAGGCACCTGCGTCAATCGACAGGAGTTGGCGGCGCGAGTCACTTTTTGGTTGGAACGCGAGCTCATCGACTCGAGCTTGAGGGTCGCCGTTCGCGGTCGAGACAAACCGGCGCTCGCTGCTCATTTCGAGCTATTTCGCGCCGAGCGTCGCGTCGCGCTGCGCGCCTTCGACGACGTACCGGGTGACTGTCAGGATCTGATGGCGGCGCTGAGTTTTGCGATCGCTTTGGCCATCGACGGAGTAGTGGAACCGCGCCGGCCACCGCGAGCGCAGTCGCCAGCGGGACAGCCATTCTCGCGACGGCTGTTGTGGCTGGAGACAATAGCCATCTGGGACCCGACCCAAGGCCCGGTGGCAGGGGCCGCTTTCGGCGGCGGCTTGAGTTTTTCCAGGTTCCTGGTCGGTGCCGGCTTGCTCGGGACGCTGCCACACTCGACCGTGGTCGACGAGGGCCGTGCAAAGTCTTGGCGCGTG
Organism: Polyangiales bacterium; assembly: GCA_038230915.1. GTDB lineage: Bacteria > Myxococcota_A > Polyangia > Polyangiales > Polyangiaceae > PMG-095. Next base: position 14,377 of record JBBRMI010000119.1, read on the forward strand.
GGTGGGCGCGCCCACGCGTGCTGGCTGGTGCTGAGCGGCGACGTTGTTCCCCGGTTGTGTCTGGCAGCAGCCGCGGGCGCGCTGTTGGCCCGAGGCGAAGGTTACGCCCTAGAACGCGGTGGCTACAGCCCCTGGCTTCGCCTTTCGCTGCGCATGTCCGTCATGCTGAGGCTCAGCTCTCGGGTCAGGCTGGGCCCGGGCCTGGACGGAGAGGCCTGGCTGATCCGCCCTAAATTGGTGCTGCGTGACGGACGGGGAAGCGAAGTCGCAGCGCGAGCCTCGCGGACCTTCGGGGTTTCCGCGGCGCTCAACCTGGAAACGCTATTCTGATGCGCGAGCGCTGTTTCTGCTTAGGGCCCGCGACTGACTTAGCCATTCGCGGGCCCTAAGCCTCGGGTGCCTCTCTTTTTTTGAAGGGTTGGGCGCGCCGCGCAATCCAGCTGCGGATGACCTCTCTCGACGCCGGTCGCTCCCGTCTGCTGCGGTCGGCCGCGCTAGGCGGGCTTTTGGCTTTGTCGGGGTGTGAGGGTGAAGTTGCCGCGCCAGGGGCGCCAGGGGCGCCGGTGGCGCAGGACCCAACCCCAGCCCTGGCGGGCTCGCCGGGACAGGGCGGCGCATCCGCCCCCGCTTCGGGCGCGTTGCCCGCGCTCGAGATCCCGATGCGGCGGCTGACTCGGGAGCAGTACCAAAACACCGTGCGGGATCTACTAGGCGTCCAGTATCCCGCGACGGAGCGGCTCACGGCCGACGAGACGATGTCCGGATTTCGCACGAACACCGGGCTCACAGTGCAAGAGCTGCAGGTCGAGCAGTATCAGACTGCAGCCGAAGAGATAGCGCACGCCGCCGTGGTGCCGGCCCTTCTTCCCGACCTTGCACCGTGCGCCATCGGTGCGGATTTGGCAGGCTGCGCCCGTAGTTTCATCGAGCGCTTCGCAAGGCGAGCGTATCGCCGCCCAGCCACTGATGCGGAAGCCGCGCGGCTTCAGGCTTTGTTCGTGATTGGGCAGAAGGCGGACTTCGCAACCGGCATCCAGCTGGTGATCGAGGCCGCGCTCCAGTCACCCAGCTTCCTTTATCGACCCGAGTTCGGAGGCGCAGCCGCTGGCGGGCCCAACACTTTGGCTCCCTATGAAATAACATCACGTCTCTCGTACTTGCTGTGGAACACGATGCCGGACGAACCGCTGTTCGCAGCAGCGGGAGCTGGTGAGCTGGGTGCGGCGGCAGACATTGCTCGCCACGCTGCGCGCATGCTCGGCGATCAGCGAGCCAGCGCGATGTGGTCGAGCTTTGCCGACCAATGGCTGGGCACAGACGCAGCGCGGTCCATCGAACGCGACCCAGCCCACTACCCCCGCTTCTCGAAAGAGCTCCAAGCTGCGCTCTCGGAGCAAACGGGGCGTTATTTCGACTTCGTCGCCCGCACCGGAGACGGGCTGCTTTCGACGTTGCTTACCTCGCGGCGTGCGCCGCTCAGCCCGCCCCTGTTCGAGCTCTACGGGCTCCCGCCAGCTACGGCTGGCGACAATGGCTGGCAAGTAATGGACCTACCGGCGGATCAACGGGCCGGACTTTTCACGTTGGCGCCGTTTCTAGCCGTCAATTCCCACGCCGACCAGACCTCCTTGGTCCGCCGCGGCCGCGAGATCCGCAAGAAACTGCTCTGCACCGTCCCGCCGCCTCCGCCGCCCGGCGTCGATGTCACGGTGCCTGCCGTGGATCCTAACCTCACCGCGCGTGAGCGGTTTGCGGTGCACCGTGCCAACCCCGTTTGTGCCAGTTGTCACGCCCTCATGGATCCCCTGGGGCTCCCGTTCGAGGTTTACGATCCGATCGGTGCCTACCGCACCAGCGACGGAAGTAAGCCCATCGATTCGAGCGGAACGCTGACTGGCACGGCCACCCAGGACGGCGACGTGAGCGGGCCGCTCGATCTCATTCAGCGCATAGCGAATGCGGACGAAGTCACGACCTGCGTCGCCAAGCAACTTTTTCGGTACTCGTTCAGTCGGATGGAAGCGAGCGACGACGAAGCAACGCTAGCCGAGCTCACGAGCAGCTTCCGCGCGAGTAATCGACACCTGGCGAGCTTGCTCACTGCGATTGCCAGCTCGCCGGCATTCCGCACCGGACCGCACCTCTGAGGCTGATTTTCGGACGAAGGCAGAAGTATGAACATTAGCAGGCGAAAGCTCATGCAGGCGTTCGGAGTGAGCGCGCTCGCGGCTCCATTCGTACCGGTGCTCGACTCGAAAGCACAGTCGAGCGGGTTCCCAAAGCGGCTGCTCTTGACGTTCACGCCGAACGGCTCGATTCCCGATGCCTACTGGCCCGAAGGTGGCGAGACCGCCTTCTCCTTCCGACCTGGTTCGATTCTTGAGCCGTTGAAGGGCTTCGAATCGCGCCTGTTCATCCCTAAGAATCTGAAGCGCGACTGGAACCCAATGGTTCCGAACGAGCACGAAAAGGGCATCGCCTGCATGTACACGGGCGCCACGCTGAACGCCGGCAGTGACGGGTCCGGCAACGGCTTTGCCAGCGGGCCGTCCATCGATCAGATCATCGCCCGCGCCATCAAACCTGCAACGCGTTTCGAATCACTACAAGTGGCAGCTCAGAGCGACGGACCCTCCGGCGGGCAGAACGATTCGATGCGCTATCTGAGCTACGCGGGCGACAATCAACCGCTCCCGAACGAGAACAGCCCGTACCGCCTGTTCGACAGGCTGACGGCGGGGCAAACGGGCCGCACCGAGGCGGAGTTGGCGTCGATTCGCGAGCGCCGGCAGAGCGTGATTGATTTCGTGCGCGTCGAGCTTGGCGAGCTCGGCGCCCGCCTAGGTACGCACGAAAAGTACAAACTCGACGCACACTTAGACGCGGTGCGCGCGATCGAGATGCGCCTGCAGCGCGGCGGGGATCAATTGCGCGCCTGCGGCGGCACAGCCCTAGACGGCAACATCGATCTCGGCGCGAACGACAACTTTCCGCTGATCCTCGAGCTCCAGACCGATCTGGTCGTGAACGCGTTGGCCTGCGACGCCACGCGTTTCATCACCCTCTTGCCCTCCAAGGCATTCAGCATGACCAGGCATCCATGGGCTGGTGTCAGCGACGAGCATCACACGATTTCCCACGACATTACCGACGAGGGCAACGCCAAGAACATCGCCATCAACCGCTGGTACATGGAGCAATTTGCGTACCTATTGAGTGAGCTCGCCAAAGTCCCCGAGGGCGCTGGCAGCCTGCTGGACAATACGCTGGTCGTTTGCGGCGCCGAGCAGAACCACGGGGGTCTCCACATCCCCAATCCGGGCATCGTCGTCACGGCCGGAAGTCTCGGCGGCGCACTGCGCACAGGCCGTTTCGTCGACTACCACGAGAGCGTGAACTGGACGCAGCTGCTGGTCACCATCTGCCACGCCATGGGCGCGACCGGCGTTCAGAGCGTCGGAAATCTCGGCCCGGGCGGCGAAATTCCGAATCTGCTCACTTGAGCGGTTTTGGGGGTTGGCTAGGCGTTCTTCGCGGTTTGCCCCCATGTCGAACGGTAGTTGGTGCCCATGTTGAGCTTTTTGCCGGGGACGTTGCCGAACAGGAAGACTGGGTGGCGCTCGTGGTCGTGCTCGAGTGGTTCCCAGCCGATTTCGGTGCTCCAGACGAGGATGGTGTTGTCGAGGACGGTGCCAGCGCGTTCGGGGTAGCTGTCGAGCTTGTGCAAAAGGAAGCGAATGCGGTCGCCAGGCTCGTCGACCTGCGCGCGCTAGGCGCCACTGAAAGAAAAGCGCGGGCTCGCGAGCTAGCCTTGGTGATCCGCGAGGTCCTCGACACACCGCGTCCGCCGCCACCGGTCAAGGCAGCGCTTCTCTCGCCCGCAGCTCCGAAAAAGCGCACGCGCGCAGCCCCGGAAGTTTCGTTGTTCGCCGGAGCCGAAAAATACTCGGCAGGCTACGCGCAGCTCGGCCCGAGTCTCGGGCTTCGACTTACCCGGCTCAGCCGCCTGGTGCTCGAGCTGAGAGTCGGCGCGCGATTCGCGCCTCAGCTGCGGGCCGCGGCCGGCGACGTCTCGGCGCACGGCTTCATTGGCTCGCTGGGCGTAGGCCTGAACCTCTTGCCGACCGAAGCCTCCGCGAGCTTGGTGCTGGTCGGCCATCGGTAGCATCGCGTCCCTCCGCCTCGCTCGCGCTCAGCCCGCGGCTCCGCATCGCTCTCGAGCCTGCGTTGCTCGCCCCGATTCGAGGGTTGGTCCTCGACGATCGCGGCCGCGCCGTCTCGAGCATCGCCGGAATCGGCGCCGGGACCAGCCTCGGTCTTACGCTCGAGCTTTAAAGCCGCTGCTCTCCGCGTCAGCTTGTGCGCGCGAATCCCGCGTGCCCGTCGCAAGCTACCCCGATTTGTCGCGCTGATGCGCGAAAGTTGGCTTCAGCGAGCGGCCGGTCTGGTGGGGTGTTCCTGGCGGGCGCTGGTCCGTCGAGCAATTTTGACGGGCGGAATGCCGGGCTTCCGTCCGCCAGCGCGCGGGGCTACGTTGGAGCCACTTGGAAGAGTCGACTCATCCGGAGCGTAGGCGCCTTGGCCGCCGGTTCGTCGTTGAACGCGAGGTAGGCAGAGGGGGGGTAGGCATCGTCTATCGGGCCTACGACCTGATGACCGAGCGCACGGTCGCGCTGAAGGTGATCGCCGCCGACGCCGGCGTGGCCCCGGCCGAGGAGCAGCGGCTGATGCGCGAAGGCCAGCTGCTCACCACCCTGGACCACCCGGGCATCGTCAAGACGGTGGCCTTCGGCGTGCTCGAGGACAGCGGCTTGCCGTTCGTCGCGATGGAGTGGCTCGACGGCGAGGACCTAGCGCAACGGCACAGGCGCGATCCACTGAGCATTCAGCAAGCCGCTGACCTCGGCATCAAGGTCGGCGAAGCGTTGTGCGCCGCCCACGACGCCGGCGTCTTTCACCGCGATATCAAGCCCGGCAACCTGTTCTTGTGCAAATCGGAAGAGTCGTGCGGCTCGCTCGAGCACGTGTGGCCCAAGATCGTGGACTTCGGCGTCGCGGCCAAGAGCGACATCCGTATCACCCGCTCGGGTGACGTGGTCGGCACGCCCGCTTACATGGCGCCCGAACAGGCGCGCGGCGACGCACCGATCGACGCCCGCAGTGATATCTATTCCCTCGGAGCTACGCTGTTCGAGTTGATCGCCGGCCGACCGCCGCACATGGGCCCGACATTGATCGCGACGCTCGCGCGCTTGGTCACGACCAGCGCGCCGCGTTTGGCCGAGCTGCGCCGTGACACGCCGCCGATGATCGACGCCTTGGTATCGCGCATGCTCGAGACCGATCCGAGCGCTCGCCCGAGCAGCATGGCCGAAGTGCTGGAGCTCTTGCACGAGGCTGCGCGCGACGGCATGCGCACGAGCTGGCTGGAGCCGGTCGAGTCAGTGCGCTCTTCGCGGCTGGGTTGGAGCGGCTCGCGGCTCGTAACGTCGATCGTCGCGATTCGCTTCGGCACCGGCTCGGCGCGCGAACGCTCGCTCGAACAGCTGCGGCAGCGCGGCGCGGACGCGGTACCGCTCGGCCAGGACTCGATCGTCGCGCACCTCGGCGCACGCCGCGCCGTCGGCAACGAAGCCGCCGTAGCGCTCGAGCTCGGGCGACGCTTGGCCCGCGCCGGGGCGCGTGTCGGCATCGCCAGCGGTCGCGCCCGGCTCGACTTCGCGTCGGCGACCGGCGAGGTGCAGCCAGTCGGCGAGGTCGTGGACCGTGCCTCAGCGCTCTCACGCGACGCCGAGCCCAGCGTCGTGCTGGCCGACGCGACGACCAGCGAGCTTGGCCGCGGTCGCTACGAATTCCGCACGCGCGATGATGGCTCGGCCGTCGTCGGCGAGCCAATCTTGGCGCATAAGGGTGACCGCACCGGCGGCGCGCCGTTCGTGGGTCGCGATCCGGAGCTGGCGCAAGTCATGGCGGCGTTCGAGCGCTCGCGGCTCGACTCCACGCCGGTACTCGTCTCCATCACCGGGCCGCCCGGTATCGGCAAGAGCCGGCTGCGGCGTGAAGTCATGGCGCGCATCTCGTCGCAAGCCGGAGCGCCGCACGTCGTTTTGCAGCGTTCGGATGCGTATGGCCAGGGCCACGCGCTCGGCGCCGCCGCCGACGTGCTGCGCGCGATCATCAGCCTGCCGAAGGGCGCCACCAGCGCCGAGGCTGAGCGCGCGATCATCTCACGCCTCGGTCCGTCGACGCGCGAGGACTTGAGCTCGCAAAATCGTATGCTGCTCGCGCGCCTGCTCGCCAACGAGCCGCTGCCCGAAGGACTCGATCCGCGCGGCTCGCGCGACGCCTTGTGGTTGTCGATGACCGACCTCGTGCTGCAGGTCACCCAAGACGAGCAGGTCGCGATTTTGATGGAGGATCTGCAGTGGGCCGATCCGGAGAGCATCGGCTGGATCGATCACATGCTGGGCCGCGCCACGGGTCGACCGTTGGTGGCGATGGCGCTGGTGCGCCCCGAGTTCTGGACTGGCCAAAGCGCACGTTTCGCCGGCCGTGATCACGTGCGGCTGGAGCTGCGTCCGGTCTCGAAGCGCGCCGCCCGCGCGATCGCCCGCGCCGTCTTGGGCGACGCGATTCCGGAAGAAGTCGTCGATCGGATCGCCGATCAGGCTGCGGGCTTGCCACTGTTCGCCGAAGAACTGGCGCGCCTGACCGCCTCCGGACGCGATGCGCGGCACGCGCCGACCATCCAAGCCGCGATTCAAGTCAGCCTCGACGCGCTCGAAGGCGAGTGCCGCGACGCGGTCGGCCGGCTGTCGGTATTCGGCCTGAGCTGCTGGGATGGGGCACTGAACACCTTGGGCATGCACGGCTCCGAGAGCGTGATGAAAGCAGTCGTGGCGGCCGAGGTGCTCACGGAGCAAAACGTGTCGCGCTTCACCAGCACTCGCGAATGGCTGTTCAAGCACGCCCTGGTGCGCGACGTCGCATACGCTTCGCTCGGCGAACGCGAGCGCAAGGAGCTGCACGCCCTGGCCGCCGCCTGGCTGGCGTCGATGGGCGAAGACTCGGCGACCGTGGCCGGCCACTACGACTTGGGCGGCGAGCACACGCGCGCCGCGGACTACTGGGCCAAAGCCGCGCAACGCGCGCTGGCAACCAACGCCCTGACCGACGCCCTCAGCATGGCTGAGCGCGCGCTGGCCTTCGCAGAGGACAAGCTGAGCGGCTTTCAGCGCGCGCTTTGTCTGGACGAAGCCTGGAGTCGGCTCGACCCCCGCGCCAGTGAGCGCGAGACCGCGATCTCGGCGTTGGAAGAGAACGTGCACGACGAAGGCAGCGCCGTCCGCGCCCGCGGCGCGCGCGCTCGCTTCGACGACGCGCGCGGGTCCGGCGACTCGATCAGCCAACGGCTGGCCGAAACGCGCGACCAAGCCGCCGCGCTGCATCTATTCGACGAAGAGGCGCGCTCGTCGGCCGCTCTGGCGATGCGGCTGGCTTTCGCCGGCAAGTTCGCCGACGCCGAGAGCGAGGCCAAGCGCCTGCTCGCGCTCGGCATCGCCCAAAAGCTCAGCTCGGCCGCCGTCGACGCCTACCAAACCCAAGCCATCGTGCGCCAAACTACCGGCGCGCTGGGCGCCGCGCTCGAAGCACGCCGTAACGCCGCCGGCGCCGCGCGCGCAGCCGGCCTGCGTGAGCGCGAGGCGATGCTGATGAGCAACCTCGGCTTCGCGTTGACCACGATCGGCGCCCGGCAAGAGGCGCGCGCGGCGATCGAAACCGGCCTGGCGCTAGCCGACGCGATCGGCAGCCAAGGTGCCGTGCGCCACGCCCAAATGAACCTGCTCGGCTGGGCCGCAACCTTCGGCAACGATGTGAAGCTGGAAGCCCACTTGGCCTCGGTGCGTGAAGACGCCGATGCAGCAGCCGCCGGCGTGTGGGCGGCCCCCGACCGCTCCAACCTGGGAATGCTGTTTTACCGTGGCTGCGAGCTGTTGCGCAGCAAAGGAGAAGCGCAGTCGCGGCGTGCGCTCGGCCTATTGCGGATGTCGGCACAAGCCTATCGCTCGACCGCGAACCGCGATCTACTCTCGGTCGCACTCGGGATGTGGGCGGAAGCCGAGCGGCGTTGCGGCAACGCCCACGCGGCGCTCGATCTCGCGCGTGAGGCCGCGCAGCTGCTCGAAGCGGGCGCACCAAGCTTGCTCAACGAAGCGCCGGTATTTTTGGCCTACCACGACGCGGCGATCGACCTCGGAGACGCCGAGCTGGCCAAGACGGCCATCTCACAAGCTGTCCCGCTCGTGCAGCGACGCCTGCTCGGCTTGAGCGGCACGCCGTACGCCAAGCTCTACCTGACCGAGCTGCCGCACAACACGCGCCTGTTGGCGATCGCCGAAGAGATGGGCGTTGTGCCAGATGCGATCCATCGCGCGCTCGAGAGCGGCAACTAAGCGCGACCGGACAACCCCATTTCCCCAAGTGTTTCCGAGCCTTGCCACTTCATTATGCTAGTGTGACGGTTCGGTGACAACGCAGCTTCTGTCTCTGGCCATCCTCGCGGCAGTCATCGTCGTGCTGGCTTTCGTGACGCGACTCGTGCCGCACGCTTCGCGCCGGCGCCTGCGTCGCAGCGTGCTGCTGTTCGTGGTCAACGTGCTGGTGGCGCTGGTCACGCTCGTCGCGAGCCAGCTCGGGTTGCGCGAGGTCGCCACCGGGTTCGCGCTGGCGAGCAACCTGCTGCGCGTCCTTTTGATCATTAATCTGTCGGCGCTAGCGCTGTTCGATCTGCTGCTGCCGCTCCTACGCTGGGATTTTCCGGACATCCTCCACGACCTCACGGTCGGAGCGGCCTACGTCGTGGCCGCGGGTTGGCTCGTGCATGGTGCCGGGGTCAACCTGACCAGCATCATCGCGACGTCCGCAGTGGTGACGGCCGTGATCGGTTTGTCGCTACAGGCCACGTTGGGCAATATCGTCGGCGGCATCGCGCTTCAAGTCGACGATTCGATCGAGGAGGGCGACTGGATCGAGCTCGAGAACAAGCAGCAGGGGCAAATCAAGCAGATCCGCTGGCGCCACACCGTGATTGAAACGCGCGACTGCGACACGCTGCATGTGCCCAACAGCCAGCTGATGGGGCAGGCGATCAAAGTGCTCGGCAAGCGCAACGGTGCGCACGTCAATCACCGGATGTGGGTGTATTTCTGCGTCGATTTCCGGTTCTCGCCGGGCGAGGTTATCAACGCCGTCAACACCGCACTGGCGGCCGCGCCAATCCCGTGCGTCGCCGCAACCCCACTCCCCCACTGCGTGTGCATGGACTTGGCGCGCGAGAGCCGCGACGGCTACGTGCTGTATGCGGTGCGCTACTGGCTGCTCGACCTGGCACGTGACGACCCGACCAGCTCGGACGTGCGCGAGCGCATCTTTTCCTCGCTGAAGCGCGCCGGCATCCCGCTGGCCATCCCGGCGGCGGCGCTGTTCATTTCCGAGGAGACCTCGGAGCGCGCCGCCAGTAAGGAGGCGCGCGACGACGCTGGAAAATTCCGAGCACTCTCGGGCATCGAGCTGTTTGGTCATTTGGACGATGACGAACGGCGCGCGCTCGCCCACACGGCGCGTCGCACCCCATTCGGGCGCGCCGAGGTGATCACGCGCCAAGGCGCCAAAGCCAACTGGCTCTACGTGCTCAGCAAAGGCGACGTCGAGGTGCGGGTCGCAACGCCCGAAGCCGACAAGCGCGTCGCGGTGCTGAAAGCGCCGAGCTTCTTCGGTGAGATGGCGCTGATGACCGGGCAGCCGCGTGAAGCCACCGTCGTCGCCTTGACTGAAGTCGAGTGTCTACGCATCGACAAGGCTGATTTCCAGGGCATCTTGCAACGTCGCCCGGCGATCGCCGAACGCATTTCGGAAATCCTGGCTGCACGCCGGGTCGAACTGGACGCGGTGCGCGAAGGCCTCGATCCCGAAGCTCACAGCCAACGCCTGAGCCATGAGAACGTGCGCATCCTGCGTGGCATCAAGGACTTCTTCGGCCTGTAGCGCGCCGGATGGGGTTGCGTTTAGCGCTGCCAAGCTCGAGACTCCGCGGGTGATCGTGTATCAGTTTCCCGTTTCTCACTACTGCGAGAAAACCCGCTGGACACTGGACGCCAAGGGCATCCATTACACGGTCAAGAACCTCTTCCCAGGCGCTCACAAGTCCTTTCTGCGCGCGCGCGGTGGCAGAGCGCTGCCCGCGTTGCAGCACGACGGCGCGTTCGTAGCCGACTCGAGGGCAATCGGGCGGTACTTGGAGGAACGCTTCGCGCTGCCCGCTCTCTTGCCCGCCGACGAGACCGAGCGTCGCGCCGCGATCGCTTGGGGCGACCACTTCGACGTCGAGCTGGGCCCGGCCGTGCGGCTGCTCGCGTACAGCTACCTGCTGGAGCGACCGCCTGCTTTCGTCGGCGTTTTCTTCGGCGGCTACCCTGCGCTACTGCGACTCTGGGGTACACTTTTGAACAAGCCGATTCGTCGCGCAATTCGCAAGATGTACCGCATCGACGACGGGTCACGCGTCCGTGCGCAGGGTCAGGTTTTCGCTGCCATGGCTCGTCTCGAAGAGCGCCTCGGCCAGCGGCGCTCGGAGTTCCTTTTCGGCGACGCGCTCTCGCTCGCGGACATCACCACAGCGGCGCTTTTGTCCCCGCTGCTCATGCCGAGCGAGTCGCCCTACCACGCCGTTACCGGCTTCCCGCCCCCCCTCATCGCTCTGCGCGAGGAGCTGCGTGAGACCCCAGC
>JBBRMI010000120.1:0-25159 GCA_038230915.1 Polyangiales bacterium
GTGACGCCGCCGTGCACGAACAGCGTGTCGGCCTCGCGGTAACCGAGTTGGCAGGCGCACAGGTACTCGGTCAGCTCGCCTGTCGGGCTCAAATCCGCGAGGTAGCTGGCCGCAACGGCTTCGTCATCCGCCGCGCTGCCAACGCTCGTCAGCTCGTCGGCGCGATGACGGAATGCTTGGCGGGCGCCCATCGTGTTGTCGAAAATCCAGCGCAGCAGCGCGGCGCGCGGACCTCGCTGCACATCGGTGGGCGTCCGCGGCGGCGGCAGGCCGGCGAGCTCGGTGACCAGGCGCATCTTGTTGATGTCGCGGTTGCCGGCCAACAGCACGACCTGGTCCGGTTGGCGGCGCTTGACGTCGAGCAATGCGGCCACGATGCGCCGCGCTGCGGCGCCTCGATCGACTGCGTCGCCACCGAAGACGAAGCGTGCGCCCGACGCCACCTGCAGACGCCCGGCGCTGTCCAGACTCACGTGTGGATTGTTTGCGGCGAAGCTCTCCAGCTTGGCCCACTGACCTTCGACGTCCGTCAGGTAGGCGATTCTCATATCGAACGTTTTCGAACCTGTCGCTTCTAGCGCAAGCCGGGGCGAAGCTGAAATCGCCCCCGCAGCCGCTAGCGATTTTGTGCTTGATAAGGCGAGTCCAGGTCGAGTCCGGGTTAGTGCGTCAGTACGCTTACTTGGCGTGACGCCAGAACGTCGGGCGCCAGTAGTACAGCTTCGTCGGGTCATCCGGCCACGGCGCGCTGTCGTTCGGCTCTTCGAATGAATCCGTCTCGGCGATCGGTCGCCACGCGGGCTCGCGCGTCTCTTCCGGCAACGGCGCGCGCACGTCACCGACGAAGCGCTCTTCAATCGCACCCAGCTTGGCAACGTTGCGTTGCGCATCGGCCAGCGACGGCGCGTTCGCGCCTTCTTCGAGGCGCGGCCAGCGCAGCTGACCCAAGTCATCCTCCCAGAAGCACACCAGGCAGATGTCGTCGGAGCCCGGCGCCTCCATGAACACCAAGTGACCACAGCACGGACAGGGAAAACGCGAGTCGCTCATTTGCTGGGCGACCCTTTACCCGACCTCGCGCCAGCGCACCAGTTGTCCGCGGCGTAGTGCGGCCGAAACGGCATGCGGCACGATAGTGCTACGCTGCGCCGCGCATGGCCGATAACTTCGCCGAAATGCACGTCGGCGGGCATGAGATTTTGCCCGCGCTGCTGGCCGACATCGAGGCGGGCGAACACGCCATTCACGTGTCGATGTTTCTGTTCTTTCGCGATCCGGTTGGGGAAGAGGTGGCGGAAGCGCTGTGTCGAAAAGCGCGCCAGGGCGTGGACGTGCGGGTGCTGCTCAATATGCAAAAGACGGCTATGGGTGACCCCTTCTCCACTGGAGAGAAAGAGATGCTGAAGCATGATCCGAGCATCGACTACGATCCTACCGACGTGCAGCCGCTGTGTGAACGGCTGATCGCGGCGGGCGCGAGCGTCCACGACACGAACATCGACTACGATCTGGTCGTGACCGGCGTGGAGCCGCGGCTTCACTCGATTGCGGCGCAAATCCGCGGCGGCATTGCCGTCGACGACCTGCACATCGACCACCGTAAGATCGTCGTCGTCGACGGGCGCGTCGGCTGGTGTGGCGGCGCCAATGTCGGCGCCCAGTACATGCACCACGTGGCGTTGGACCCGACGAAAGACGCCCGCGTCGAGGGCGAGGAGCGCAAGCAGGCGGGGCTACCCGAGCCGTGGTGGAAATGGCACGACAGCCTGACCCGCTTCGAAGGGACGATTGTCGCTGCGTTCGAAGCAGCGTTCCGCGATCGGTGGTTGCTCGACGGTGGCGCAGAGTACCCGCCGCTCGCCTCCACCAAAAGCGTCCGCAAAGCGCGTGGCCAGCCGATCCAGCACGCCGAAGTGGTGTACAACGAGCCGAACGAGGCGCCGAACGCCGTCCGTGATTTGTACGTGCGGCTGATTGTCGACGCGCAAACGTCGATTTTCATCGAAAATCCGTACCTTTATCACCCGGTAATCATCGACGCGCTTTGCAGCGCGAAGACCGCAAAGCCAGAGCTCGACGTCGTCTTGATATTGCCCGCGGGAGTGCACAACGACAACGCTTTCAGCCAAGACGCGCAAGAGTACGCCTACGACCACTTGCTCGACTGCGGCATTCGAGTGCACGAATACCAAAACCACTTCACCCACTTGAAGACCGCGGTCTTCGACGAGCGGTTTTCGATCCACGGCTCGACCAACCTCAACTACCGCAGTCTCGAGAACGATAAGGACTTCGAGTTGGTCGTGCTGGTCGACGATCCGAGCCTGGCTCGCTGGATGCTGACGAACGTGCGCGACGTCGATTTGCGGCACTCCCGCGTCGTCACACAAGCCGAGCTACACGAAGGTGTCGCAGGCCTTCGCCAACGCGTCCGCGATCCGCGCACGCTACTGCTCATCTCTCAACGCATGCTGTGAACAGGCTGCGAGCAAAGCCGCACCAACGCAGGTTTTGGCCTGGGTTCTAGGGCTTCACCAAAGACTTCTGAATGTGCACGAACGAGCCGCCTTCTTTGGCGTTCTGGACGCCGTCTTGGATTTGAATCGTGTGCGCGCCCGCGGTCGGCCAAGCCCAAGCGAACAGCACCGAATCGGGGATGCTGAGGCCGGCGCTCGACTTGTTTTGCCAGATGCCGGTCGTGTCGTTGGTCTCGACGCCGTCGACGAACACTTTGGCGTGCCCGGCTTCGCAACACTGCTCGCCGATCGTGCCAATCAGCGCGATGGCTTTGCCGGTAAAGGCGATCGACGCTGGCAACATCGCGGTCACGATGTCGTTGGGGTGGCTCACCGCGCCGTCCCAGCCGCCCGGGGTCGGCACTCCGGTCGGATCGAGCTTGGCGGCGGCGAACATCAGCGCAAAGCCGCCGTTGCTCTGAAATTCCGTGATGGTGCCGACCGGCGGTGGGCCGTTGAAGAAGCGCCCGTACGCGCCGGTCGCGGGTTGAATCGAAGAAACCGCAGCCGCCGCATTGCGCATGATCCACGTCTTGGCGAAGGCTTGCTGCTCCTCGGCGTAGAGCCCGTACATCGCTTCCACCAGCGGCTCGACGAGATCGTTCTCTGCCTGTAAATCGGCGTGAATGCCGCTCGGATCGGCGAGCTTGGTGTCCACGTCGTGCGCCGTCGCCAGCGCGTCGGTCAAATACTGCGCGTCGCCCGTGTACTGCTTCAGCTTCATGCCGCCATAGATCATGTTGCCATTGACCGAGCTATAGTAGCGGCCGGTCTTTTGCGCGCACGTGCCGGCGGTGTCGAACACGTACACCGAGTACAAGGCGTCGCCGCGTGTATCCAGGTAGTACTGGCGAATCGCCGCGTATATGATCTTGGCCTTGTCCAAGTACGCGGCGTCGTTGGTGCGCTTGTACAGCGCCAGCGCGGCGCGCAGGTAGTTGGTGTCGGTCTCGGCGGTCTTCAGCCCGCCCGAGGTGTGATCCGGCTTCTGCCAGTAGATGCCCGGGCACGCGCCGCCGCTGAACACCGTCGTCTTGTCCACGTAGTCGAACGAGGAAATGGCTTTGGCCAAAGCGGTCGCGTTGTTCGTCGCTTCGTGCTCGTGCGAGCCGGCCAGCGAGTCCCAAAGGTATTCGTCGCTCCACGGACCGCAGCCATTGGCAGCCGCACACGGCGCAGGTGCCGTGCTCATCGACGCGGCCAGCGCCTCGAGCTGTGGCCCAATCGTCGCGTCGGCGGTCAGCAGCCAACGGAAATACAAGTCGTAGGTCAGCGCGTCGTCGCCCCAATCGTGATTCTTGGCCTTGGCGGCCGGATACGCCTTCCATTTGCCGGCCGAGTAGTAGTTCTTCAGCAGCGCATCGAACGCGTCTTTGCCGTAGTCAGCGTACGTCTTGGTCGGCCCCGCACCGCCGCTGCCGGCCGCGCCACCGCTACCCGCGCTTGCACCACTTGCGCCGGCCACCGCGCCACCAGCACCTGCTGTCGACGCGCCCGCCACACCGGCGCTACTCGTCCCACCCATGCTCGCGCCGGCTCCGCTCGTTTCGGACCCGGCTTGCGCGCTCGTGCCCGCGCCGCTCGACGCGCCGGCGGTCGCAGCACCCGCGTGTCCGCCGCTATCGCTCCCGGCGCCCGGAGTCTTATCGGCGCCGCTGGTTCCGCTGTTGCCGCACGCCACCAACAACCCGCCAAGCGCCGCACTGATCACTGCTCGCCCAACTCGTCGCTCGTTCATGACCGCTCCGTTCTACACTGAGGCCGTCGCGCGTCCGCGCACGACTCGCGGTCAGGTTATCTGTTTGTCGCCCGCGTGTGTTCGCCGGGCACACAGAAATGTTCTCGCCTACATCGCAAGACCCGAAAGAAACCATCGCAGCGACTCCGGCCTGCTGACTGCTTGGGGGCTGCCAATTCGCTGTCCCGTTCGCAGAAGCTCAAGTGTCGGCTCCAGGTGCCGCTGGATCGGCCATGGCCTAAAGTGTCGGATCGACATCGTAGCGCGTCTGGGGCTCGCGCTCGACGCATGCCAACCCGCGACGCACTTAAATCGCGTGAGTACTTCGTCGGATGCCAGGGTAGCCACCGAAACGTCGGCCGCGACTGCCCGTATGGGAAGCGGTGATGGACGCACTTTCGCACGTGCTCGGCGCCGTTCGGCTGACCGGCGCCGCATTCTTCGCGCTCGAAGCGGGCGCGACCGAGCCGCTCGACGCCGCGCGGCGTGCTCGAGCGCCGAGGCTGCTGGGAGTCGAGCACGTGATCGAGTGTCACGTCGTGACCTCGGGCTCCTGCTGGGGCGGCTTGCTCGACGAACCGGCAATCCGGCTCGAAGCGGGCGACGTGATCGTCTTTCCGCGTGGTGGCACGTTTTTGCGCGGTAGCGCCTCCGCTCAGCTGATCTGCGGCTTCCTCGGCTGCGACAGGCCGGCGTTCAATCCGTTGCTCTCGACGTTGCCGCGCGTGGTGCACTTGCGTGCAGCCGACCAAAACGACTCGATTTTGCGGCAGCTGGTCGAGATCGCGCTGGTCGAATCGAGCTCGCCGAGGTCCGGTAGCGGCTGCGTGCTCTCGCGCTTGGGCGAGTTGTTGTTCGTCGAGGTCATGCGGCGCTACCTGGCGAGCTTGCCGCCGACGAATGTCGGTTGGTTCGCGGGGCTCTGCGACGACAACATTGGGCGCGCCCTGCAAGTCATCCACCAGCGCCCCGGCCACGGCTGGACGCTCGAGGAACTGGCCAAAGCAGCCGGCATGTCGCGCTCGATGCTGGCCGAGCGGTTCCTGCTGCTGGTCGGCGTTCCGCCGATTCAATACCTGGCCAATTGGCGGATTCAGCTGGCGGCGTCGCTGCTGCGCGCCAGCAAATCGAGCGTCGCCGAGGTCGCCGAACGGGTCGGTTACGGCTCCGAAGCCGCGCTCAGCCGCGCCTTCAAACGCCGGGTGGGCGTGCCCCCGGCGCGCTACCGCGAAGGAGGCTTGTCTTAGGTGTCATTTCAGCTGTCGACCACGCCCGCCGATCCTGGCTTCTGGCTTCGGTTTCGCTTTGGTCAGGTGAAGGCGGGCTATGCGCCCAAAAAGCGACTGACGCACGAATTTCGCCTGCCTTGCGAAACGTCGGCGCAAGGTATCCGTAATGTTTCCAGCACGCGCTTGCTAGTCGCCTGATGAGACCTCTCGTTTTCGCCAATTCTTCCGGGCACTTCCTGCCATTGACGGCCGAACCTGCGGTGGCCGAGGGCGGGGCCCCGGTCGAGAACGCCAGCGGTGAGCGGGCGAATGCGGCGATGGAGCGCTACGCGCGTGGCGACGATGCCGCCTTCGCGGCGGTTTACGACGCCGTGGCGCCGCGAATTCACGCCTACCTGATGCGCCAGACGCGCGACCGCGTGGCCGCCGACGATTTGCTGCAAAAGACGCTGTTGCAAATCCACAGAAAGCGCGGCACCTACGCGACTGGCTTCGCGGTCTTGCCTTGGGCGTACGCGATCGCGCGGCGGCTGTACATCGACGAGCTCCGGCGGCGCAAGAACGACCTGTTGTGGAGTGCGCGCGAGCTCGCCGACGACTACCGACTGACTGGCGGCGCGCCGGATGACGACTTGGCTGCGCGCCAGCTCGTCGAGCAGATCGAAGCCGAACTTTCGCGCTTGCCCGAGACGCAGCGCGCGGCGTTCGAGCTCTTGCGCATCGAGGGGCTGACCCACGACGAAGCCGCGCAGGTGCTGGGTACCACGGTGAGCGCGGTCAAACTGCGCGCGTTTCGAGCGTACTCTGCGATCCGCGCGGTGTTGGGCGGCAAGTCCGAGCGCTCGAGCGCCAGCAAAGCGCGCCGAGCTGTCTGAGCGTCGCCATGTCTCGAACCGACCCCCACGTTCCAGAGCCAGCGGGCGTCGGGCTCGCGCAGCTGCGAGCCCAAGTCATCGAACAAGCGCGGCGTGAAAGCGCGCCGACCCGCGCGCAGCTGTTCGCGCGTAACGCCGTGACGGGGGCGGTGTGCACGCTCGTTCCGCTGTCGATCTTCTGGTTCATGGGCGGCGTGCGAGCGGCGCCGCGGCCCCACGCACTGGTGCTCGAAACGGCGCTCGGATCGGCGCTGCTGGCGTCGCTGGTCGCCGGCGCCGGACTGAGCCGTGGCCGTTCGATGCTCGGACGGCCGCGTGCGTTTTTGGTGTCGGTCGTGCTGCTGGCGCCGCTCTCGCTGTTGGCTTGGCGGGTGCTGAGCAGCTCGCAGTATCCGGACATGATGCAAAAGTGGAGCGAGCGGCCAGGCTTGCGCTGCTTCTTGCTCAGCTGCGCCATGTCGGCGGTGCCGCTGTTGGGCGTGCTGTGGATGCGCCGCGGGTCGATGCCCGCTAACCCACGGCTGACCGCCGCCGGGTTTGCAGCAGCCGTCGGCGCTGCCGTCTGGGTGTTGGTCGACCTGTGGTGTCCGGTCGGTTATGTGCCGCATCTGCTGCTCGGCCACGTGTTGCCGCTAACGCTACTGATGGCGGTCAGCGCCCTGTTCGGCAGCCGGCTGTTCAAGTCTTCGCCCTAGCCGCCCCATTTGGCGATGTACTTCTCGTACATCGCAAACCACGCGGGCGTCGCGAACTTGCCCTTGCCCTGATGCGTCAGGCAAATCGGCCACGTGCCGAGCTTCAGCCCGCTTTTCCGCGCCGTGCGGCAAAAGTCCATGTCGTAGAGGTGAAAGTCGAATTGCGGGTCGAACTGCACGTTGTTGTTGCGCAGCGTGTCGCGTTTGGCTGCGAAGAACACGCCGTCCATCAGCTCGCACTCGGCCGGAACCGGACCGAACGCCGAGAGCTTGCCGAACGGCTGGTGATCGTGGGCGACCCAGCCGCTCAAGTAACCGGGCTCTTCCCAGCTGAACTGGGTGTCGACGAAGCCCCATGACGGCTGGCCTTCGCGGCGGCGGCTGTTGCCGGCCACGCCCAAGATGTCGAAGCGCTCCAGCCCCTCAATCACGCGATTGACCAGGAAGTAGTCGTCAATCCACACGTCGTCGTGGATGAACACCACGTACTCGGCGCAATCCGGCGCGGCCAGCCGCTCGTTGTAAACCTCGCTCAGGCCACGTTTGTTGTCGTAGATCGGGCAGGCGTTGATGCGCGTCTCGAGCATCATTCGACCCAGCGACAGCCCGAGCGCGGTGTTGGTCCAGAAGGCATTCTCTGACAACCGGGTCGCACTCACGATATCGATCAGCATGGGTCCTACCAATTCTCTTTGAACGGCCGCTCAGGCCGCGGAAAAAGTCGTCGCTCAATCGACCCCGGTCGGCGTTTCTAGGCCAAACCTCAGAAATAACTCGGGAATCAGGAACGCGTCGATGGCCACGATGCCAGCCGGGGAGAGTGAAATGGCTTGCAGTCCGAAGGGTCGAAAGCCTTCAGCCTGGCTCGTGCGGCTCCAGCACGACAGGCCAGGCCCGCCGCTCACCTCGAGCGGCTCGAAATGCGCGGCGCCGATCATCTGAAACACGAACGGCAGAAACTGCGTGACGTCGCGTCGCCCCTTCAGCCAAAGCGCATACGGCGGCATGCTCATCGTGACGTCCTCGGCCAACAGTGACGCGATCGCCGGCGTGTCGCGGGAGCGCCAAGCGCTTAGATAGCTCGCGAACAACTGGCGTTCACGCTCCCCGAGTTGCTCGACGCTCGGCGTCCGCTTCCCGCTCAGTGTCGCGCGACCGCGTAACAGCGCGCTATTGATCGCATCGTTGCTGCGGTCCAGAATGTCTGCGGCTTCTTGCGCCGAGAAACCGACCACGTCGCGCAACAGCAACACCGCGCGCTGCGTCGGGCTCAGGTGTTGCAACGCGGCCATGAACGCCAGGGTCACGCTTTCGCGCGCCGAAACCATGGCCTCCGCCGTTTGCGGGCCGGCAACCCGCAGCGCTTCCGGGCAGGGGTCAACCCAGGAGCCTTCGGCGAGCATTGCCTCCAAGTTGGGCTCCGGCGGGCCCGCTTCCACCAGCTCCAGTGGCAGCGCGCGGCGCCGTGAACGCTGCAGCTCACTCAAGCAAATGTTGGTGGTAATGCGGTACAGCCAGCTTCTGAGCGCTTCCGGGTGTTCGAGCTGGGGCAAGCCGTGGAGGGCGTGCTCGAGCACGTCTTGCACCGCGTCCTCGGCGTCTGCCAACGAGCCGAGCATGCGGTAGGCGTAGGCCTGCAGCTCACGGCGATGCGCGCCGACGGTCGCCACCGTGATCGAAGTGCTCACGCGCGGTTAGTCCGGAGTCGCGGGTGACTCAGTGAACAGCATGGCGCCGCCAGCGGTAGCCGCATCCGCACTCGGACGTCGATAGCGGACACCGAGCCAGCCGAGCCAGACCAGCGGCAAGACGCCACCGACGATGAAGAGCACGTCGCCCGGCAAGCGTAGCCACTCCAGGAACCGATTCGTAGGATTGGTGAGGAAGCTGAGCTGTCGCGCTTCATAGTAGCCGTGGTTCACCGATTCATAGAGCTGAAGCAGCCCGAGCGGCAAGAGCGCCACGAACACCATCCAGGCTAGGCCTAGATTGAGCGACCAGAAGCACAGTTTTGCGGCAGGCTCAGACCAGCGCTCTTCCGGGATCAGGTAGCGTAGGCCGAACAGCGAGAGTCCAGCGGCCAGCATTCCGTAGACGCCCATCATCGAGGCGTGGCCATGGTTGGCGGTCAGCGCGGTCCCGATTTCGTAATAGGAAACGATCGGCAGGTTGATCAGGAACCCAAAGATGCCGGCGCCGACGAAGTTCCAGAATCCGACCGCGACCAAGAACATCATCGCCCAGCGGTGCGGAAACGGATGCGTGGCGGTCGCCTTCTGGCCGTCGCCGATGCGCAAAAAGCTCCAGGCCTCGAGCGTCAAAAACGTAAGCGGAATGACCTCCGCGGCGGAGAAAACGGCGCCGAGCGCCATGTGCTCGACAGGCTCGCCCGAGAAGTAGACGTGGTGCATCGAACCTATCACTCCGCCGGCCGAGTAGAGGATCACGTCGAGGTAGATCAAGCGTAACGCGATCTTCTCTTCGACCACGCCAAGCAGCACGAAGAAGTAAGCGACCATGATCGTCGTGAACAGCTCGAGAAAATCTTCGACCCACAAGTGGACGACCCAGAAGCGCCAGAAATCGGTGACGGTGAAGTTGCCGTCTGGGTGCGCAAGTAGGCCGATCGCGTAGAAAGCCGGGATTGCCAGCGCCGCGAAGAAGAATAGCCAGGGCATGTTGCCGAGGTGCTCGCCGCGCAGCCGACGCTTCAATCCTCGATAGAGGATCGCCACCCAACCGAACAGGCCGAGCGAGAGCAGCACCTGCCAAAGCCGCCCCAAATCGAGGTACTCGAAGCCTTGGTTACCGAGCCAGGCGCTGGTCGTCCAGCCGTGAATGCCACACAGCTCGCCGGTTAGGCTACCGACGACTACGATGACGAGCGCGCCGAGCAGCCCGTAGGCGAGCAGATGCTGATTGCGCGGCTCGTGGCCAGAGATGAGCGGCGCGAGAAAGATTCCCGCAGCCAAGAACGACGTCGATACCCACAAGATCGACAACTGCACGTGCCAGGTGCGCGCCAGGTTGTAGGGCAGCACGTTAGCGAGATCGACGCCGAAAAAGCTCGAAAGGTCCGCGCGATAGTGCTGCGTCACGCCGCCGACCAACACCTGGATCAGAAACAGCAGGCCCATCACCAAGAAGAACCAGGCGCACGCCCGCTGCGCTGGTGTCAGCTCGACGTCGCGCGGACGTTTGAAGATCAACCGCGTCTGGTCGCGGCGGTGCCAGCCGAGAAAATCCCAACGCCCAAAGGCTGCGAACAACAGCCCGGCTCCACCGAGCAGCGCCGCCAATGACAGCATGCTGTAGACGAGCGCGGCGGCCGTTGGTTGGTTGTGCACGAGCGGTTCAGGTGGCCAGTTATTGGTGTACGAATAGTTCTTGCCCGGCCGCTCGGCGCTGGCGACCCAGGCTGTCCAGGCGAAGAAGCTAGTGAGCGCGTGCAGATCGGTTGGGCCCGACAATCCCTTCACGGCGATGCCAGTCTCGGTCGCGGGCCGCCCGAAGAAATCGGTGTAGTGCTGCTCGGCGAGCAAGAATGCGCGCGCCTGGGCGGCGCTGAAGCGCAACGTGCCCGTGGCCGCATCGTAGCGGTTGGTCTTGAAATCAGCGGCGACGCGTGCAGCGACGTTTCGCTCGCCTTGCTGCTCGTAGCTCTCCGCCACACTGGTCGCCGAGCGGCGCAGGTAGTCGGCCGTAAAGTCGGGTCCGAGGTAGGCGCCATGTCCGAAGACCGACCCGAACTCCATCAGGCCGGCGCGCAGGAACACACGTTGCCCGCGCTTGACGTCTTCGGCCGAGAACAGCACGACGTTGTCCGCCGTGACGACGACGGCCGGAATCGGCGGGCCCGCGACGTAGGTGCGATAGGCCAGCAGCCCCAACACGAAGAAACCAAATAGGACGACGAGCGCGGCCCACTGCGGCCACGCTTTCGAGACCAGTAGTCGCCTCACTTAGCCGAGTCTCGTTGTCGCGTCGCTTTGACGGCGGCCACGACCCCCACGCCCAGCATCATGAGCGTCGCCACGACAATCCATTGGACTGGTGCGTGCAACATCGCGGCGGCGTACACCAAGCCCCCGATGACCAAGATGATACCGACCAGGTAGATTCCGAAGGACACTGACCCGCGGGCCTGCACGAACGAGGCCAAGGAGCAATTCAGCCGCTGGCGTGCGCGGCCGAGCGATCCGGGCGTCTTCGCCTGCGGCTTTGTGTCGCGCGGCGCGCCGCCCTGTCCCAGCCGGTTGCGGTCGAAAAGGCTTACGCTGGCTCCCATGTTGGAGCTGGCCAACTTCAATTTGAACCTACTAGTCGCGCTGGATGGGCTGCTGAGCCAACGCAGCGTGAGTGGCGCGGCGAAGCGTTTGCGGGTGACACCTTCGGCGATGAGCCACTCGCTGGCGGAGCTGCGCTTGCTGCTGGAAGATCCGCTGCTGGTGCGCTCGGGACGCGGCATGGTGCTCACGCCACGCGCAGACGCGTTGACCGGGCCACTGCGCACCTTGTTGCTCGATGCGGAGCGCTTGCTGCAAGGCGGAGCCAGCTTCGATCCGGCGACCTCCGCGCGTCGTTTCGTGATCGCGGCGCCGGATTTCTTGGCGACAATGTTGCTGCCGGCGTTGCTCGAGGCAGCGGCGCGTGAAGCGCCGGGCCTGTGTCTGGAGATCGTGCCCAGCGTGCGCCGCGCCAATGCCTGGCTACTCGAGACCGGCGAGCTCGATTTGGCGCTCGGCGCGATCGTCGACGAAGCGCCTGGAATTCGGCGGATCGATCTGTGCACGGAGGGCTTTGCGTGCGCGGCGAGAAAAGGGCATCCGCGCATCAACGGCGCACTTACACTCGACACGTACGTAAAAACTCCGCACCTATTGATCACCCTCGGAGATGACTCCGGACCGACGTGGATCGATCAAGCGCTTAACAAGCTGGGGAAGAAGCGTTTCGTGGCGGCGCGCGTGCGCTATTTCATGACCGCCCCGCTCGTGGTCGCTCGCTCGGACTTGCTGCTGACGGGGCCGAGCATGCTGATTCGATACTTTGCCGAGCTCTTGCCGCTGCAGGTGCTCGAACCACCGTTCGAGCTGCCGACGTATCCCGAAGAAGCGTATTGGCACGAGCGGTTCGACGATGATCCGGGGCATCGCTGGCTGCGGCAATTGGTCAAAAATACGGCGCAAAGTTTTGGGTTGAAGGCCCATCCGCGCAAGCGAAGCTTTTGACCTGAACGCCGCTCAACTGCCGTTGAGAAGCCGTCAGCACCGAAAAACGCTGGCAAACGCTAGCTTGGCTGCGGGGAGGGAAAAACCAACCACGCCCGCAGGAGAGCTCACATGACGACTCAAAACACGTTCGACGCCGCCAAATACAAGCAAACGACTCGGGAACAATGGGAGACCGCCGCCGAAGCGTGGCATCGGTTTGGGCCGACTCTGCGCAGCTGGCTCGGGCCCGCCACGGAGCGCATGCTCGACCTGGCGCGGGTTGCCTCCGGTTGTCGCGTGCTCGACGTGGCGGCCGGCGCGGGTGACCAGACCTTGCAAACCGCCGCGCGCGTCGGTTCAGGGGGCAGCGTGCTCGCGACCGACATTTCCCCCGCGATTTTGGCGTTCGCGGCAGCTGAGGCGAAGCGTGCCGGTCTGACCAACGTGACGACCCGCGCGATGGACGGCGAAAACCTGGATCTCGGCGACACCTCGTTCGACGTGGTGATTTCACGTGTTGGCCTGATCTATTTCCCCGACCAGCAGCGCGCACTCAGCGAAATGCGTCGCGTGCTCGTGCCGGGCGGTCGCGTTGCCGCCATCGTTTACGCCACGGCCGACAAGAACGCGTTTTTTAGCGTGCCGGTCGGCATCGTGCGGCGCCACGCCAAGCTCGGGCCGCCTCTGCCCGGACAGCCGGGGCCATTTAGTCTCGGCGCGGAAGGCGCGCTCGAAGGCGCCTTTCGCAGTGCCGGCTTTCGCGAGGTGAAGTCAGAGACGCTCGCCGCCCCGTTACGCATGAGCTCGGCAGCCGAATGCTTGCGTTTCGAACAAGAGTCGTTCGGGGCGTTGCACCAAATGTTGTCATCGCTCGACTCCGCCGCGCGCGCTGCCGCGTGGGCCGAGGTCGGTGCGGCGCTCGAGCAGCTGGGAAAAACGTCTGACGGTTTCGTCGGCCCGTGCGAGCTCGTGATCGCCGTCGGAACGAAATAGCTGCCGAGTCCGAAGCCTCGTGCGCTAAACATCGGCGGCCGGGCGCGATTGTTGCTATTGGGTGAGCCGTGCCAAGCGAGAATCAGCGGGTTGATGCCAACATCGGGACCGAGACACGGAAAGCCCCGGTGCGGGTCGATGCGGCGGGGCTCACCGACGTCGGGCATGAGCGTGACAGTAATGAAGATGCCTTCCTGATCGCCACGCTGCAGCGGACGATGGTCGTGCACGACGCGAGCCCGGTCGCCCAAGGCTGGTTTCAAGGCGAACCGGCCGGCACCCTGCTGGTGGTGGCCGACGGGATGGGCGGGCAAGGTGGCGGGGCAGTGGCCAGTCGTACTGCGGTCAATTCGGTCGCTGACTACCTCTTGAACGTGATGTCGTGGGCGAAGGTCTCATCGGTTGATCCGGCGGCGCGGGTCTCGCAGACCGGGCTCCGCGCACAGTTGTCGTCGGCGCTCGTCGCCAGTGACATGACGGTAAAGACCGCCGGCGCTTCCACCAGTACCCCGCACATGGGCACGACCTTGACCGTGGCGCTCGTGCTGTGGCCGGCGTTGTACGTGGCGCACGTCGGCGACACGCGCTGCTACCTGCTGCAGTCGGGCGTCTTGCGGCGTCTGACGACCGATCACAACATGGCGCAGCGCGTGGTCGACGAGTCGCCCGGAATGATCGACCCACCGGCGCACCTGCAGAACATCTTGTGGAACGCGCTCGGCGGTACGGACGAATTGCCTCAACCGGAGGTGGCCAAGGTGTCGCTGCAGCTGGGAGACAAGCTGCTTTTGTGCTCGGACGGCTTGAACAAGCACGTGACCGACGCGCAGATCAAGCGCGTGCTCGAGGGGCCTGACTCCTGTGCGGCGCGCTGTGCCCAGCTCGTGGAGCTGGCCAACGCCGCCGGCGGTACCGACAACATCACCGCCCTCGTCGCCGAGCTGCTGCCGGCAAGCACCTAGGAAACCGCTTCACGCTGTCGTTCCAATCGGGGCATCCGGGCTGTTGGAGACCGCGTCTGGCGACTGCTTGGGCAGGTCGAGCATGAAAATGCAGCCTTTGCCCGGGAGGTCGCGCACGTGAAGCTCGCCCGACATCGACTGCATCGCCTTGACACAAATCGACAGCCCGAGGCCGAGCCCGGTTCGATCTTGCCCGTGCTGACTGAATGGCTGCAGCAGCCTCTCGCCGCCGCCCGGCGGCAAGCCCCCGCACTCGTCTTGAACCGCGATCAACACGCGCTCGCTGGTCGTGGTGGTGTTCAGGCTGACGGTACTGCCGTGCACGGTGAACTTGAAAGCGTTCTGCAGCAGGTTGGTGAGCGCCGCGGCCAGCAGTTGTCGGTCCGCCGCCACGATCGCCGTGTGATCCGCCGGGCCGACGACCAACCGCAGGTTGCGCTTCTCCGCGAACAGCGCGGTGCCGATCACCACCTCGTCAATTACCTCCAAAACCGGAAGGTTCGTCAGCTTCACCAGCCCGGCTTCGAGGCGGACTTCCGCGAGCGACCGGTCGATCAGCACCTGCATACCCATCAGGCTTCGATCGAGGATTGCAGCGGTGCTTCCGCTGACGCCCACGATGCCCCTCTTCATGCTAGCGACCGCGACGATGGCGCTGTTGAGTAAATTCCGCATTTCGTGGGCCAGTATGCCGAGCCGCTCCGAGCTTTCGCTGTCCACGGCGCGCTCGTGCTGACGTTCGTATTCGGTAACGGCGCCGGCAATGGCGTCGTCCAGACACAAATTGAGCGTTTGAAACTCGCGCGGGTCGATCGTTGCGCGCTGCTCGGCGGCCAAGCCGGTGATGACTTGGCAAAGGTCGCCGTAGTCGTGCACGACTTGCCCGATGGTCAGGCCTTGTCTGAAGAGATCGTAGCCATGCTGCTCGGCGCTCTTGCCGAGCGCGGCGTGGTCGCTGGTTTTGTCGACGCTTGCGCGGCGCAGCGCGACCTGGAGTTGATCGAGGAATATCGGCAGGCCGAGCGTTAGCTCGAGCTCGGTCACGCGCGGGGCGTTCCGCACAGCGACGCGAAGTCGCGCTTGAGCGAGCAGCTCGTCACGATTCGCGTCCAAAAAATCGCTAAGCATCGCCGCACCGTAAGCCGTTTCGCGTCGACTGCAACGGTCGAAGCGCACGCCTGGCCTCAGTCGGCTCATTCGAAAAGCGTTTCACGCATACCAACTATCAATGAAACGAGGGCTTGGCATGGACCGTGAGGGATTGTTTGCGCTGCCAAGTGAACAATCGTGAGCATTTTTGGGCGAAGCGCGTTATCTGTGCGGCGTGCGTTCGCAAGAGCGTTCCCGCGTTGCAATCACGAAACGCGCGCATCGAAGGTGAGCTCAACCATGAATACGAATTTTGGCGTCGCGACGGTTCTCGTTCTGGCCTGCGGACTCGGCGCTTGTGCAACCAATACCCCCGAGCCGAAGGAGCCGGAAGCTGCCGTCTCCGAAGAGCGAGCGGCGAAGGCCGAAGACGCGACCAACGCCAACAACGACCGCGCCGAAAAAGCCGCTGACAAGGCCGAGGATAGCGCTGCAAAATCGGATAAAAGCGCTGACAAGGCCGAGAAGTCCGCTGACGACGCCAAGAAGTAGCGCGCGCTAGGATGTAGTTCGGTGGGCGCGGGCGTGCAGCGCTCAGCGTTTGCGCGGGCGGAGCGCGCGAGGCGAGTTCCGCGATCCGCGCCCGGCTTCGACGCAACACGCTAAGCGGGTCCGGCCGCGCTGCACGCTGGCGCTCGCGTTCTCGGCTGACGGCTGCGTCAGTCTTCTCTCAATGCGGCTACGGATTTTTCTCGCGCAGCAGCTCTTCGAGAAATGCTTCGATGGCGTCCTGTTCGGGTGGGTGGTCGGAGCGCGGGCAGGGCTCGAGAAGTTGTTCTTTGAGGTGCTGCCGGGCGCGGGCTTGCGTGCGGCGCACGAACTCGGGGTGCTTGAACAGCGACACGAGCTTGCCGCTCATTACTTGGCCTTTGCGCTGACTTGATCGAGCGCGCGGGTCAACAGCACGCGCACGGCTTCGGCGCGAGCAAAGCGCGCACCGGGGAGCTCGGCCCGCATGTGCTCTGCGAACCGATCGACGCGACCGACGAGTGCCGCCGGCAGCCGCACCACGAGTTGGCTGTCGTTGCCGTGGGCGGTCTTGCGTGTCGCCACGATCGCACGTGTACCACAATTGGTTACAAAGGCAACTATTTGGAACCAAATGCATTGCATTAGGATTCGAGGGTGTTGCCGCTGGCCCCGCTGCATCGGGCCGCTCGTCGGCGCCGCCTTGCCGCCGGAGCCCGCGACGGCGTTGGCGTCCGCGCCGGCGCCGAAGCAAGGCTCGCGGTGGGTGATGCCCCCCGTGTTGACTTAGGGAGCGTCCCTGAATTGGATCGCCCTCGCCTGCCCGTGCCCGTGCCCGACGGTCCGTAGGGCGTCTTAAATGGGGTAGGCCTTGCCCGCGCGCGCAGCTGCGCGCGGCGCGCGCGGGCGGAACGCCCGCGCCAGGAACCGCGGCCTACCCCCCGGCGAACCGAGTGAATCCAGGCAGAGTTTCGGGCACGAACAGGGGCACGTTTACGGGGGAGACAGCATTCAGGGACACGCCTTAGCCGTTCACATGCCCGGGATCGGCATCAGGTCGACGATCTCGATCCAGCCTTCGGGCATCATGAAATGGGGGTGGCCTTTCATCAGCTCGCCCACGGCTTCTTTCGATTCGCCCTGCAAGATAGAGTAGCCGCCTAGATCGTTGGTGGCGGGTGAAGCCCCGGTGGGCGTCACGCGCAAGCTCTTGCCGAGCGGCGCCCCCATGTCGACGATGGCGGCCGCAGCGGTTTTGCTCCAAGTCATCCACGCAGCCATACCGGCTTTTTGTTGTTCGGGAGTGGCCTTCATCATTTGCTCGAATGACGCTGTCGGTGCTTTATACAAAACGAGAAATTTCTTCATGGTGACCCTTTTCCTGGCAGCAGATTGCGAGGCGCTCAATCGTGTTTCGCTCGCCTGCCCCACTGCATTACTTTGGCGTTTCGCAGCCCGCAACTGCGGCGGCCCACAAAAGCTCGCGGCATGAGCGATCTGACTAAGCTGGCCCAGCTCGATGCGATGGCGCAAGCTGAGCTGTGCGCGCACGGGGAAGTGACTGCAGCCGAGCTGTGGCAAGCGTGTCTCGCGCGGATGACGGCGCTCAATCCGCTCTTGCGCGCGGTCGTTTGCGTCGCCGACGAGCGAGCGGAGCCCAGCGGGCGCGCTGGCGGGGGTCCCGTTCTTGATGAAGGACGCAAGTTCGTGGCCGGGGCTGCGGTGGACGCTCGGCGCGCGACTCTTCCGCGACCGCGTGACGCTGCAGCAAACCGAATACGGCGCGCGGCTGGTGGACGCGGGCCTGGTGTGCGCGGGCAAGACCGCGTTGTCGGAATTTGGACTGTTGGCGAGCACCGAGGGTCTGCTTTCCGGCGTCACGCACAATCCTTGGGACCTCGCGCGTTCGCCGATGGGCTCGTCCGGCGGCAGCGCGGCGGCGGTGGCGGCGGGTCTCGTCCCGCTGGCTCATGCCAACGACGGCGGCGGCTCGATCCGCGCGCCGGCCTCGGCCTGCGGGGTTTTTGGCTTCAAACCAAGCCGTGGTCGGACCGTTACGGCGAACCGCAGCGCGTCCGATTTTACGGAAATGACCAGCGAGCATTGCGTCAGCCGCTCCGTCCGCGACAGCGCGCTGTTCCTGTCGCTGACCGAAGATCGCACGTTGGCTGAGCCAGTCGGCTTCGTGCGCGAGCCGAGCGGGCGCCGGCTCCGCGTCGGCGCGTGGACGGAGACCATGTCAGCGGCAGAGCCAGACCCAGTCGTGCGGCAAGCCCACGACGACGCGGTGCGGCTGATGACGGAGCTCGGGCACCGCGTCGAAATCATCGCGGCGCCACGCTTCGAAAATCCCGGCCTCGGCGAGGCTTTCTACCTGATCGCGGCGGCCGCGATCGCCAACGTGGTGCAGACCGTCGACCGCACGCGCAGCGAGCCCGTGCAGCGCGAAGAGCTGGAGCCGTTCAGTTGGGCGCTGATCGCGTCGCTCGAAGCGCGTGGCCCGGACGCGCTGCCGCAAGCGCGCGCCATCGTGGCCAAAGCGGTCCAGACTTATGGCCAGGCGACGCGCGGCTTCGATGTCGTGTTGACTCCAACGCTTGGCACTGAACCGCCGCTGCTCGGTCATCTTTCGCCGGTTTTGCCTTGGCAGACGCTGCTCGAGCGTACGTCGCGCGTGCTCGGGTACACGCCGATTCACAATGTCGCCGGTTGCCCCGCGATGTCCGTTCCCTTGTACTGGTCCGAAGCTGGTTTGCCGATCGGCGCGCATTTTGCGGCAGCACCCGGCCAAGACGCGCTCCTGCTCGGGTTGGCGTACGAGCTGGAACGAGCGCGGCCGTGGGCCGAACGCTGGCCGCCGTACTCGATCGTCGCGCTCGACGCCGCCTACGAAAAATCCGATCGTCACCCTAGGTTGGCGGGGGACGCGGCGGGCGTTGTTTCGGCGGCGACCGGCGTGCCTTTGGCGGAATGAGCTGGGCATCGCGCACGCGTTGCACGAGTGTACGGAAGACGCGCGACAATCCGGCTTCAATCTCCGGCGATTCACCGCACAATGTCAGCGCCGCCGCCACCGACTCGAGCGTCGAAACGAGCTCGCGCCGCGGCTCGGCGCGCAGGTGTCCATAAATCGACGGCTGTTTCGGCCGTAACGTCAGGCGATTCAACTTGGTCAGCCACGGATTGCGCCACCACAGCGTCTTGGCCTTCGACCAAGTGCCGTCGAGCACCACGATGCCTTCGAGCGCGCTGGGCTCGAGCACCCCGGCGCGGCCCGTGACCTGATCGCCCGCGGACTCGCGATCGGGAAACAGTACGGCCCAGCGCCGTGCGTCGGCGCCTTCTTCACCCAAGGCCTTGGAAAAATTCGCCCAGCTCAGCCCGACGACGATTTTCGCCTTCGGCAAGCTCGCGGTCACGATTTGAG
Organism: Polyangiales bacterium; assembly: GCA_038230915.1. Lineage (GTDB taxonomy): Bacteria > Myxococcota_A > Polyangia > Polyangiales > Polyangiaceae > PMG-095. The sequence continues at coordinate 19,266 of JBBRMI010000120.1, forward strand.
CCGAGCCCAACACCGCATCTTGCTCTTGTGGATGCTGCAAAATCAGCACGCGCCGTGCGGTTGGATACGAAACGATGCGATCGCACACGCAGGCGACGCGGGGCCGTTGGCAAGTCTCACAGGAGGATTCGGGCACGCCCGGCGGAGCGTAGAACGCCGTTCGGCAACGCGCACGTAAGAATCAGCGCGAGCCGCCCGCCACTCGACACACCGTCACCGACGGCACGAACACCGTCCGCACCTCGCCACAGCGGCAGGGCAGGTACACGCTGCCCACAAAAGCGCGCAGGTTTCGCCGGGAACGCAGCGCCTCGCCGCCCGCTAGCGTGACGACCAGGCTGCGGGCGCCGAACGCCACTTCCAGCTCTTGATTGCGGTGCTTGCCGGTGAGCGAGGCGTCGTCGAAGGCGCCGAGCAACGCGAACAACCCAGCTTCGCGCAGCGCTTTTCGCGTCGGCGAGCGCAATCCGCGCGCCAGCTCCAGCAGCGGCTCGAGCTGCGGTACGTCTCCGCGGAGCGGCAGTCGCTTGACCTGACGGAGCGTGCGGTCAGCGAAGTAGTGAATGCCGGCCCGCCCGTACAGCCGAAAGAAATACGGAATGTCGCCGCGCGCCAGCTGCTCTGCCTCGGCGTCGAGCAGCGGCGGCCACAGCTCCGGCGTCGCTCCAGCGTTCACGTACTCGGCCGTCCCGCGTAGCAGCACGCGCAACGGCGCCTCTTGCAACCCCGGTACGCTCGACAACGCCTTGGCGATCGCGCCTGCGTGACGATCGAGAAAATCCAGTGTGCCCCGATACGCAGCCGCCATCGTCAGCAGGTCTGCCGCCGCGATCGGCTTGCCCAAGTAGGGCAACACCCGCCGCACGCCGGCCGCGTGACGACAGACGGCGGCGTATTCCGGATCGGCATCCGGTAGCAGCTTCGTCTCCGTCGGTCGGGACAGCTCGGCCAACATCATCTCGATGTCGAGCGGTCCGAACACGGTGCGCCCGCGCTGGTCGACGCCCAAAACCAAGTTTTCCCAATGTAGATCAGCGACGCCCAGCCAGCTCCACAAGGCCAGCGAGCGCCCGACAATCACCGACAAACTGCGGCGCATTGCGCTCGAACGCCCGCGCAACGGCGCTAGCTTCACGCGCTCCGCCTCACCCGCGCCGTCGGTCTTCGAGGCGTAAAACTTGAGCGTCGGCAAGAATCCGAACGCGTCCACTCCGAGCCTGTCTTGCGCGGCTGCCGCATCCAGCAGTCGTCGCAGCGGGCTGTCCGCCGCCAACATCAACCACTCCCACAGCACGGTCCGCGGCTTTTGCACACGCCCCGCCTTCAGCGTCACGCGCCGCCCAAAGTTGTGCGAGTCGCCCCATTGCGCGTGCAAGCTCGTCATTTGGCGCCGCCCTTGCACAACACCAAAAGCTGTGCGCCGTATTTCTTCAGCAGCTTTGGCCCGACGCCCTTGACGCTACTCAACGCCGGCGCGCTGCCCGGACGCGCATCGGCGATCGCCACCAGCGCACGGTTAGTCAAGACGCGAAACGCCGGGACGCGCTTCTTCTTGGACTCTTGTAAACGCCAAGCGCGCAGCGTCGCGACCAACGCTGCGCTCGGTCCCGAAGAGGGCAGGGCGACGGCTGGCGTTTTCGAAACGCGCCGACTGCGTTTGCCGGCCTTCCGGCCCCGTTTGCCGCGCGGCTTCGTCGACGCCGCGACCGACGCCTGCAAGGCTTGCGGCGGTGGGGTCTGGGCTTTGATTGCCAGCGTCGGATCGCAGACGTCGCACAGCCCGCAAGCTTGCCCCGAGTCTTCCTGATCCCCAAAGTGCTGAACTAGCCCCAACATACGGCACCTTCGCGCCTCAGCGAAGCGCGCCATCAGCGCCAGTTGTTCGACCCGCAACGCACGTTGCGCGGCGTATGGCGCCTGCCAGCTGTCGCGACCGCGCACCAGCTCGTCTTCAATCACGCCCGCAACGCCGCCGTGGACCCACAGTTTTTCGAGCGCCTTGTCGAAATCGGCCTTCGCGACCCGGCTTGTCTTGCGCAGGGTTTGCGCCGTCACTGGCTTCGGCTTCAGCGCCCCAAACAGCTTTTCGAGCACGCTCGCTTCGGGGTAGTCGCGCTCCATGAAATACTCATGCGTCTTGCGATCCGAAAAGTGATGCATCAAGACGGCGCGCGACGGCTTGCCATCTCGCCCGGCGCGGCCAATCTCCTGGTAGTACGACTCGACGCTGCCCGGCAGCGCCAGGTGCAATACGGTGCGAATGTCCGCCTTGTCGACGCCCATCCCAAACGCCACGGTCGCGACCACCACATCGAGCCGGCCAGCGAGAAAATCGGTCTGCACTCGGTCGCGCACGTCAGCGCCGAGACCAGCATGATACGGCGCCGCCCGAAACCGCAGCCCGAGCAGCTCGGCGGTCGTTTCAGCCGCCTTACGCGTGGGCGAGTAGACGATCGCCGGCAAACGCCCGGCGCCGGCAAGCCACGACAGCGCGTACGCCGGCCGCTCTTTCGGCGCGACCTCCAGCGTCTCGAGCGCCAAGTTGTGGCGCCGAAAGCCGTGAATGAACAGCCGCGCCTGCGTCCCCAAACCGAGCTGCGCCACGATGTCTTTTTGCACGAGCGGCGTCGCGGTGGCGGTCAGCGCGACGACCGGCGCGGGCCGCAGCATCGGCAAACGTTGGCCGAGCAGGCGATAGTCCGGCCGAAAATCGTGCCCCCACTGCGAGATGCAGTGCGCTTCGTCAATCGCGATCAAACCGAGCGGCCGCCGCGCCAAGAGCTCCGGAAAGCCGCTCACAGCCAGCCGTTCCGGCGCGATGAACAGGTAGTCGAGCGCGCCAGCTACGTAGTCCAAACAGACTTGGCGTGATTCCGGCCGTGCGCGCCCCGAATGAATGCGTTCGGCGCGCAGCCCGAGCGATTGCAAGCGCGCAACCTGGTCCTCCATCAGCGCGATCAGCGGGCTTATCACGAGCGTCGTGCCGCCGCGCGCCAAGCCCGGCAGCTGGTAACACAACGATTTGCCCGCGCCGGTCGGCATCACCAACAGCACGTCGTCGCCGCGGGTCGCGGCCTCGCAAACCGCTTGTTGATGCGCGCGAAACGCCGGAAAGCCGAAGCGCTCGCGCAGCAACGGCTCGAGCGGCAACGGCGCGTCCGGCGTGCCGCGCGGGCCGCTTCGCGCTGGCATCGGCGTCGGCATCGGCATCGGCAGCGGTGCCTTCATCGCGGGAGCTGCCGTCGTCACGGCGCCTATCGGCTTCGTCTGTGCTGCGTTCTTCGGCTTCGTCGCCGTAGCGCTCGTCGCCTTTGCCGGAACGCCGCCGGTCGCCTTCGCCGCCGTTCGCTGCGGCACGCTCAGCGTTGGCGAAGCACCCGCACTTGAGCTCGAGCCAGGCCTCGGCCTCGCGCTCGCGTCGCCCGGCAAAGGCGGCAACAGCGGCGGTACGCGCCCCACGACTGCCGTCACGTAGGCTTCAATCTGCCTCAAAAACTGCGGCAGCTCAGCTTGCCCGCGCGCGATCGTTTGCAGCCGCGCTTCCCAGGCTCCGGTCATCGCCGCGCTCTTTACGTCGCTATCCACGACCGCGATCAATCCGATCCCGCGCTCCGTCGCATGCAGCGCTTTGCCGTCGCGCGCCGCATAGCCACGGCTCAACAACGTCTCGATGATGTTCGCGCGCGTCGCCGGCGTACCGAGCCCGCTGTCTTTCATCGCATCCGACAGCTCTTTCTCATCGAGCGTCTTGCCGGCAGTTTCCATCGCGGTCAGCAGCGTCGCGTCGTTGAGCGGCGGCGGCGGGCGCGTCGTCTTCAGCACCGCCTTCGCGTCCAGCACGCGCGGTGTTTGCCCCTGTGCCAGGCCTGCCGGCAACGTGCCGTCGTCGGTGTCAGCCTCTTCGCCGGCCGAGTCACGACGTTTCTCGCGCGGCGCCTTCACTTCGCCGACGTCGAGCACCTTCCAGCCCTGCTGCTCAATCGCGGTGCCGTGACTGCGAAAGCTATCGATCGGCTCGCTTAAGCCACTTTCGGGGCGTACCTCGGTGATTACCAGCGTCGCCGCCCACACGAAATCCTCGTGCCAAGCCTGCAACAGCCGCCGACAGATCAGCTCATAAAGCTTCCGCTCATCTCCACTCAGCGCTCGCCCGTGACCCGATACGTTGGTCGGAATGATCGCATGGTGATCCGTCACCTTGCCGTCGTCGACGAAACGCCGCGACAACGCGCGCTCACCCGTACCCGCCGCCAACTGCGAAGCGTACGGCGCCGCAATCGCCCTCACGACGTCCGGCAACGTCCCCGCGACGTCACTCGACAAGTGCCGGCTATCGGTGCGGGGATAGCTGATCAACTTGTGCTTTTCGTACAAAGCCTGCGCCACATCCAGCGTGCGCTGCGCCGAAAATCCGTACAAGCGGTTGGCGTGCCGCTGCAGCTCGGTCAAATCGTAAAGCAGCGGCGGTGGCAACCGCTTGGTCTGTGACGTCACACTCGCAATCCGCGCGTGCCCGCTCCGCGCTCGCTCGACAATCGCCTCGGCTGCTTCACCCGACGCCGGCAACCGCTGCGGATGCTCCTTCAGCTGCGGATTGAACCAGGTGCCGTCGTAGCGCTGCCCCTCGCGCGGCGAAAATGTCGCCAAAACCTCGAGATAGTCTTGGGGCACGAAGTCGCGAATCGTCAGCTCCCGCTCGACCAACATCGCCAGGGTCGGCGTCTGCACGCGCCCCACTGACAGCGGCGCATCGAACGCCAAACCGTACGCGCGCGACAAATTCATCCCCACCAACCAATCCGCGCGGCTCCGTCCGATCGCGGCATTCGCCAAGTCGTCGTAGTCGCGCGCTGGCCGCAGCCGCCGTAACCCTTCCTTGATCGCACTTTCAGTCAGCGACGAAATCCACAATCGTTTCACGGGCCGCCGACACCCCGCGGCCTCATAAATCAACCGAAAGATCAGCTCGCCTTCGCGCCCCGCGTCCGTCGCGCAAATCACCGAGTCGACATCCGGCGCATTCAACACCCGCCGCACCACCTCGAACTGAGCGCGCGTCGCATCGAACACCGTCAACGGCCAGCGCTCCGGCAACATCGGCAAGTCTTCACGCCGCCAACGCTTCCACTCCGCGCAAATCCCCTCCGGCTCCGCCAGCCCCACCAAGTGCCCAATCGCCCACGTCACCACATAGCCATTGCCCGACAGCGTCCCGTCCCCGCGCCGCGTCGCCCCCAACGCGTTGGCCAAGTCGCGTCCCACGGACGGCTTCTCGGCAACGACGGCGACGGTCATGGACACCGCAGGTCTACCGCATGGGGCTGCCACCACGCAGCCCGAATCGCAGAAGCTTCCGTGTCGACCCCCGGCCCCATTGGCCGCCAAGCGGCGGCCAGGTGAAAGTAAACGTGGACGTGAACGCCGACCTGCGGTCGGGCGGGAAGGTGAACGGTCCCTTCGGGCCCGATTTCGTGAACCGCCTGCGGCGGGCAGGGGTGAACGGTCCCTTCGGGTCCGATTTCGTGAGTGTGAACGCGCTTGCACGCGGTGGCCGCCGGGGGCGGTTGGCGAGCACGATATCCGCAAAGGGGAGGGGGCTCGGCTGGTTCCTCATCGTGGCAGCGTGCTCGCCTCTGTCCAGGCCAAGCCGGCTTCGCCGGTGCCCGCGCAACGCGGTCAGCCTGGACAGAGTCTCCGCGCGCTGCGGTGTGCCGGGTATGGCTCGCAAGCAAGCGAGAGCAAGAATTCACGGAGGCTTCATGGCACTTCAAGTCGCAGCACATCCGAACCCGCCGCCGCCGCTCTCCGACGGATTGCCGCAATTCTCTGGAAGATGACGCGAGGCTGAGGCCTTCACCAAAGCAGGCGCCGGGTTCAATTCCCGGCGCCTCCAC
>JBBRMI010000121.1:0-24990 GCA_038230915.1 Polyangiales bacterium
CGACACCGTGTCGCGCGAAACGCAACAGAGCGCGGCGGCCACCGAACAGACCGCCAGCGCGGCCGAAGAGCTGGCTGCGCAGGCCGAGAACATGCGCACGCTGACGTCGCAGTTCCGGCTCGGTCAGTCCGCGCCTGCGGCTTACTCGCCGAAGCCGGCTGCTCGGCAACGTAGCGCGACCCGGCCGGCTGTCGTGAGGCCGCCGTCCTTGCCCAAAGCCGTGCGTCACGCAGCCAGCAACGGTCATGTCAACGGTAACGGCCACGCCAATGGCAACGGTCGCGATCTGATCCCGTTCGACGACGACGACAGCGCAGTCATCGGCACGTTCTGAGCCCGTTGACTAGGCAGCAACCCATGGACAAGCAAGCTTTGTCGCCCCAGCTCGACCTCGGAGAGATCGCTGCTCGTCTGATGCAGGCCCAGCCCGATGAAACGGCAGCGTTAACCGAGCTGCGTGACGCGCTCGGTCGCTGCGCCGACGAGCAAGATTCAGCGGCTTCGCCGTCGGTGAAGAAGCTGGTCACGGCAGCCAAGGCCAAGCTCGACGCCTTGCTGGCAGGTGAAGCCGCCGACGCCGAGCAGGCGCTGGCGGCCGCGATTCGGCTGACTTGCCTGGCGACGTCGTCCGATGCCGAATCCAAGTCGGCGGACAGTGAAGCCGAGCTGGATTGGAGCAGCGAGCCGGCGGCGACGCTGGAGGCTGCATCCGCGCCAGCGCCTTCGCTGCCACCAGGCAAGCCGACGCTGCTGCCTGCCGACCCCGATCTCGACTTGATCGGGGAGTTCATGACCGAAGCGAACGAGCATGTGGTCAACGCCGAGGCGGCGTTGCTCACGCTCGAAGAGCGGCCGGATGACGCCGCAGCGGTCAATACCGTGTTCCGCGCCTTCCACACAGTGAAGGGCGTGGCGTCGATGCTCGGCATGACGGCGCTAGCCGAGCTGGCGCATCACGCCGAATCGCTCTTGGCACGGATTCGCGACGGGGAAATCCAATGCACCGGCGTGTACGCCAACTTGTGCCTGCGCGGCATCGACTTGCTCAAAGAGACGTTGGCTGCCGTGGCCGCTCAGCTCAAGGGCCAAGACGCCAAGCTCCCGGCCGGCTACGCCGAGCTGGTTCGCGAGCTGCAGCATCCCGACGCTGAACCAGCGCCCGCAGTCGCTCCCGCGGTCGCGAGCCCGCCTGCGCCTGCGGCCGTGACCCTGCCAACACCGGTGGTGGCGCCTGTTGCCGTCGCTGTCGTCGCGGCTGCCCCAGTTGCTGTGGCCGCGCCCGCAGCAGCTCCGGCTCGCCCGGCCGCCGACGCCTCCGCCGCTGGCGATGAGAGCTCCGTGCGCGTTCGTACCGACCGCCTCGATCGCTTGATCGACATGGTCGGCGAGCTAGTGATCGCGCATTCGATGCTAGCGGCCGACCCGCGTAACGACGTCTCGCGAGACCCGGATCTCTCGCGCAAGGTCGGTCACGCCGGTAAAATCGTCCGCGAGCTGCAGGATATGGCGATGTCGCTGCGGATGGTGCCGCTGCGTCCGACGTTCCAGAAGCTGATCCGCATCGTGCGCGACGTCGCCAAGAAGAGCGATAAACTGATTCAGTTCGTCAGCACCGGCGACGACACCGAGATCGACCGCAACATGGTCGATGTGATCGCCGAGCCGTTGATCCACATGGTCCGAAACGCAGCCGATCACGGCGTCGAATCGACGGCTGCGCGCATTCTGGCCGGCAAATCGCCGACCGGCACCGTGCGGCTCGCCGCGTACCACTCGGGTGGCAGCGTCGTGATTGACCTCAGCGACGACGGCGGTGGCCTCGACCGCGACCGCATCTTGGCCAAGGCCACCCAAAAAGGCCTGATCGACCCGAACAAGAGCCTGTCCGACAGCGAGATCTACCAGCTGATCTTCCTGCCTGGATTTTCGACCACCGAGAATGTCACCGACATTTCCGGGCGTGGCGTCGGCATGGACGTGGTGCGGCGCAACATCGAGCAGCTCAAGGGGCGGATCGAAATCACTTCGGAGCGTGGCAAAGGCACGGTGTTCTCGATTCGGTTGCCGCTCACGCTCGCCATCACCGACGGCATGATCGTGCGCGTCGGCAGGGAGCGCTACATCATCCCGACCGTCAACATCGCGATGAATTTTCGGCCTGAGCCTAGCCAGGTCTCGACCGTGGTCGGTCGCGGTGAGGTGATTCTGCTGCGCGGCGAGCTGATTCCGCTGTTTCGCCTGCACCAACTATTCAAGGTCAACGGTGCCGTGACCGAAGCGACGCGAGGCCTCGTCGTCGTGCTCCGCGACGGCGTCGGCTCGTGCGGCCTGCTCGTCGACGAGCTGCTCGGCCAGCAGCAGGTCGTCGCCAAATCACTCGGCGCCGGCATCGGCAAGGTAGCCGCAGTGTCGGGCGGTGCGATCTTGGGCGATGGTCGCGTCGGGTTGATCCTCGACCCCGGCAGCTTGGTCACGCTCGCCAAAGAATCCCGGCTGGGCCGCCCGCAACCCGAACGTCTGCAGCCGGAAGCCGCCCGCCCCAGTATCTCGCCCGAACCCCAGACGATGGTGCAATCATGAGCTCAGAAGTTTCGACCACCGACCAAAGCGCCGCGTTGAGCGGCAAATACCTGACGTTCTTCCTCGGCAGCGAGGAGTACGGCATCGCGATCCTGAAGGTCCGCGAGATCATCGGCATCGTGCCGGTTACGCCGGTGCCGGGCACGCCGTCGTTCATGCAGGGCGTGATCAACCTGCGTGGAAAAATCATCCCGGTCATCGATCTGCGTGCCAAGTTCGGGATGCCGACGCAGGCGGCGAGTCGCGAAACCTGCATCATCGTGGTGCGCCGGCTCGATCTCGAGCTCGGCATCGTCGTCGACGCGGTGTCGGAGGTGCGCAACGTAGCCGCCGCCGAGACCGACGCGATGCTCGACTTGGGCGGCGAGATCTCTGCCGAGTACTTCCTGGGTATCTCCAAGGCAGACGGCAAAGTGCGGCTGTTGCTCGACATCGACCGAATCTTGTCGACCGAAGACGTCATCGAGCTCTCCCGGCGCTGAACATGAGCGCCACGCCACATCTCTCCCCCGCGTCCTTCGCGGCCATCCGCGAGCTGATCTTCGCTGTGGCCGGCATCTCGATGAGCGAGGAAAAGGAAGAGCTGGTCAAAGCGCGCCTAGCCAAGCGGCTGCGCGAGCTCAAAATCGGCGGCTACGAAGAGTACCTCGACCGGATCCAAACCGATCGCATCGAGCTGTCGAACATGGTCGACGTGCTCACGACCAACAAGACCAGCTTCTTTCGCGAACAGCAGCACTTCGATTACTTGAGCGAGCATGTTTTCCCGGTCTGGCGCGCGGAGCGTACGCCACGCCGGATTTGGAGCGCAGGCTGCTCGAGCGGTGAGGAGCCGTACACGCTGGGCATGCTGCTGCGCGAGCAGCTGCCGCAGCTCGACGTGCGGATCTTGGCGACGGACCTGTCGACGCGCGTCTTGGCTCGCGCCAAATCGGCGCGCTACACCCCCGCGACAGTCGAGGACGTACCGCAACGACTACGCAGCAAGTACCTGCGTCGCACGCTCGAAGAGGGGCAAGCGGCCTACGAAGTGACGTCGGACGTCACGGCGCTGGTCGCGTTCGCTCGGCTCAACTTGATGGGCGATTGGCCAATGCGCGGTCGGTTCGACCTGATCTTGTGCCGTAACGTGATGATCTACTTCAGCGACGACACGCGTACGACGCTGGCCTGTCGCTTTGCCGAGCTCTTGGCGCCGGGCGCCCCCCTGATGATCGGTCACGCCGAAAGCCTGGCCTCACTCGACCAACCGCTGCAGCTGATCGAACCCGCGATCTACGCGCACTGAACCAAGCCATGGCTTCTGCAACCGCCGAGAATCTGTTCGCGAATCACGACGCCACGCGCTTGCGACGGGTAGTTGGCATCGCCGACATGGTGGTTTCGGCTGAACCGCGCGAGGTGATCGTGACCTACGCACTCGGCAGCTGCCTCGGCCTGTGTGTGTTCGATCCGGTGGCGCGCGTCGCCGGGATGCTGCACCTGATGCTGCCGCAGGGCGCGCTTTCGCCAGAGAAAGCCGGCGCGAATCCGCTGATGTTCGCTGACACCGGCATCCCGAAGCTGTTTTTGGGCAGCTACGCGCTGGGCGCCAAGAAGGAACGCATGATCGTGACGGTGGCGGGCGGAGCGAGCTTCAACATGAACGAAGACGCCGACCTGGCGATTGGTCAGCGCAACATCGCCATGCTGCGCAAGGTGATGTGGAAAAACGGCGTGCTGCTGAAGAAGCACGAGCTCGGCGGTAGCGAGCCGCGCAATATGAGCCTCGACGTAAAGAGCGGCGAGGTGACCGTCGGCTTCGGCGGGGAAACTCGAGTCTTGTTCGAAGGGAGTCCGACGTGAGCCTAAACGTACTCGTCGTTGACGACAGTCCGGTCATGCGCAAAATGGTGATTCGCGTTCTAGGCATGAGCGGCCTTTCGATCGAGAGCGTTCACGAAGCTTGCCAAGGGCGCGAAGCGCTCGACGTCTTGGCGCGCGAAAGCGCGATCAACCTCGGGCTTTTCGACGTCAACATGCCGGTGCTCAATGGCGAAGACTTGGTGATTCAGATCCGCGCCGAGCCGAAGATCGCAGGCCTGCCAGTGATCATGGTCTCCACCGAGGGCAGCGTCGAGCGCATCGAGCGTTTGAAACGCCTGGGTGCAGCCTTCATTCGTAAACCCTTTGGCCCCGAGGCTCTGCTCGACGCCATCATCAGCGCAACCGGAGGATGAGATGAACGCCGAGTGGAAAGCCGCGCTCGCGCGGGCGGTTCGAGAAGTGTTCGAGAACCTGTGCTTCATGCTGCCGAGTCCGAGCGGGGTTTCGATCCCACCGGACGCCGGCAGCTTGTCGCGCGTGATTCTGGCCGTCGACTTTAGCGGTGCCGGTCGCGGCGCGCTGCACATCACGCTGCCCGATTCGATGATCACCTCAGTCGCGTCCGCCATGCTGGGCGAGGACGGACCGCTCGAGCTGAGCGACCAGTACGACGCGGTTTGCGAGCTAGCCAACATCGTTTGTGGCAATGTCTTGCCGCTGGTCGCTGGCGAGCGTGCCGTCTTCGACCTGGCATCGCCGCGTGTGATCGCGACGATGGACGCAAATCTAGGCTACATTTTCGATGCCTCGTCGTGCGTGCTGTTCGACGAAGGCTTGGTCTGCGCTGCGATCTCGCTCGAGCTCGCGACCGCGCAGGGGGCGGCGTGATCCGCGTCCTAGTCGTCGACGATTCGGCGGTGGTGCGCCGCGTGTTGTCCGACGCTCTGTCGACGGCGGCCGGTATTCAAGTCGTCGGTACGGCGGCTGTTCCATACGCCGCACGCGAGAAAATCGCCGCGCTCAAGCCGGACGTGCTGACGCTGGACATCGAAATGCCGCGCATGGACGGGCTCACGTTTTTGGAGAAGCTGATGGCAGCCCACCCGATGCCCGTCGTAGTCGTCAGCTCACTCACGCCAGCCAGCAGCCCGATGGCGTTCCGGGCGCTCGAGCTGGGCGCGACCGGCGTGGTGTGCAAACCGGGCTCGCAGTTCTCGATCCCCGACGTGGCGCGCGACATCGTGCACCAAGTTCGCGCGGCCTTCCTGGCCAAGGTCAGGGCACCGAGCGCGCGCCGGGCGGCGCCGGAACGGCCCGAGCAGACCTTCGTCACCACGCGCAAGATTCTAGCTATCGGCGCTTCTACCGGCGGCCCGCGCGCGATCGAGGACGTGCTGACGGCGCTGCCGCCGGCCGGCCCCGGCACGGTGATCGTGCAGCACATGCCGGCACAATTTACGGCCGAGTTTGCGAAGCGCCTGAACGGCTTGTGCGCGATGCGCGTCGCCGAGGCGACGGACGGCGAAGAAGTGCTGGCCGGCAAGGCGCTGATCGCGCCGGGCGGACGCCATATGCTCTTGCAGCGCGTCGGTGCCACCTATGTGGTGCGGCTCAAAGACATGCCGGCGGTCAATCATCATCGGCCCAGCGTCGACGTGATGATGCATTCGGTGGCGAAAGCCGCTGGCGCCAATGCGGTTGGCGTGATCTTGACCGGGATGGGCAGCGACGGCGCCAAAGGGCTGCTGGCGATGCGCAGCGCCGGCGCGCACACGATTGCCCAAGACGAAGAAACATCGATCGTTTACGGCATGCCCAAAGAGGCGGCAGCCGTCGGCGGCGCGATCGAAATTCTCCCGCTCGAGCGGATCGCGCGCGCGGCGTGCGCGGCGGTTGCTAACTAAGGGTCCGCGAATGGCTAAGTCAGTCGATGATCGCGGCCGAGGCGCCCGGATGGCGAGGCGCGACGAAGGCGCATACTGCGGTATGTAACTGAGGAGCAACGAAGCCCGGCGGGATGTATCGGCCGCGAGGGCGACTGACTTAGCCATTCGCGGGCCCTAAGGTTCACGTCGGTGCTAGCGCGGCCGCCGTCACGCGGTGTCAGCCGCTCGCCGCTCCGAGCCCGTACTTCTTGAGCTTGGCGTACAGCGAGCTGCGCGACAGCGCCAAGATCCGCGCGGCGTCGTCGACCTTGCCGCCAGTGCGGCCGAGCACCGCGGCGATGTGGCGGCGTTCGGCGTCGTCCAGCGTTTGGGCGTCGTCGCCCGACACTCGCATGACGCCGGATTCGGGCTCCAAGCTTCGGTCGAAGCGCAGCGCGTCGCGGTCGAGCACGCCGCTCTTGCAAAACAACAGCGCGCGCTCGAGCACGTTGCGTAGCTCGCGCACGTTGCCGGGCCAGCGGTACTGCTCCAAAATTGCGGCGGCGTCTGCGCCCAGCTCCGGCGCCGTGCGACCGCGCCGTCGGCACAAGTCGTTCAGCACGGTCAGCGCAACCGTGCGAATGTCTTCGCGCCGCTCGCGTAGCGGGGGGATGTCCAGGGTCAGCGTGTTGATCCGAAACAGCAGATCTTCACGGAAGCGATGCTCATTCACCATTCCGGATAAGTTGCGATGCGTCGCTGCCAACAGCCGTACATCGCTGCTGCGCGACGCCAACTCGCCGACTCGGCGGAACGTGCCTTCCTCGAGCGCTTTGAGCAGCTTGGGTTGGACCGCCAAATCCAAGTCGCCGAGCTCGTCCAGAAACAACGTGCCTTTGTGGGCGACCTCGATCAACCCTGGCTTGCTGGTGACGGCACCGGTGAACGCACCGCGTTGGTGACCGAATAGCTCCGACTCGGCCAGCTCGCGTGACAGACCGGCGCAGTTCAAGTCCACGAACGGTTCGCATCTGCGGGCACTATTCTCGTGAATCCAGCGTGCCAATACGCCTTTGCCGCTGCCGGTTTCGCCCAAGATCAGCACCGGGACGTCGGACTCGATCGCGGCTTGGGCCATCTCTTCGAGTCGGTGCACGGCGTGGCTCTTGCCCAAAAATGGCATGGGGGCGGCGCTAGCCACGGCGGTGCTGAAGGCGCGCTGCCGTCGGTCACGCTGCTGCTCCAGCGTGCGGCGCACCAATATTTCCAGCGACTCGAGGTCGACCGGCTTGGTCAAAAAGTGCTCAGCGCCGGACTTTATCGCGCGCACGGCCAGATCGATCGTGCCCAGCCCCGTGAGCACGATCACAGCTTCGCTGCTCTCGCGCTCACGCGTGCTGGTCAGCAGGTCGAACGCGGTGCCGTCTGGCAGGTGATAGTCGACGATCGTGAGATCCGGCGACTCTTTGGCTTGGAGGTGGCGGGCGTCGGCCAGGTTGGCGGCTTCCTGAACTGCGAAACCACAGCGCCGAAGGTAAAGCGCGAGGACGTTTCGCATTTGAACGTCGTCGTCGACGACCAGTACTTTGTCCAAGCTGATTGACTCCTACGCGACCTGAGCAGGTGCTCGGCATCCTAAAGGCCGAGTTCTTGAGTCTACGCGCGTTTCTCGCGGAAATGAAGGCCCAGGCGACGAACGCCTCCGCGAACTGCCGACGAAAGTTGCGAAGGCTTGCCAGAAAGACCTTAACTCGAGGCCGGGAGTTGCCGTTTTCGGGGGACATGACTCCGGATCTCAAGTCCAGTTGTCTCGACGCGCTCACGGAGTCGGCGAGTGAGCTTACGGCCACGGTTTTGGGTGGCGTGCCCTTCGCGGCGCTGCCCGAGGGAGTGGAGCCATTGGCTGGTCACGGCGCCTATCTCGGCTTGGTCGCCGCGGATGAGCCGATCCAAGTCGGCATTCTGGTCGATACCGGTGGCTGCCAACACCTAGCCAAGTTGCTCTTGGGCATGGCGCCGACCGACGAGGACTTGGCGCAGTCGGACGTCAGCGACGCGATGTGCGAAATCATCAACATCATCGCTGGTGGCCTGAAGCGCCGGGTGAGCGAGCGCATGAAAGTCACGATGGGGCTGCCGATCTTCGTCGCCGGTCACCCGCTGCCCAATCAGCAGCAGGAAGTCGACCTGCGCACCCTTCAGATTGCGACAGCGTCGGTCAATCTGCTGCTCCTGACACAAAAGCAGCAGACCATGCCGATCTCACGCAGTGGAGTCACGCTTCAAACCGCGGGCAGGGCCCCCGCCAAGGAAAACAGCGCATGAACAAGACGATTCTGGTGGTGGATGACAGCAAGGCCATGCGGCTGATCGTGCGACGCACTCTGCGCCAGGCTGGCTTCGGCGAGTACGAAGTCGAGGAGGCAGTCAACGGCGTCGAAGCCCTTGAGCGCATTGCGCAAGCCGCACCGGCGCTCGTGATTTCGGACTGGAACATGCCGGAGATGAACGGCATCGAGCTGTTGAAAGAGCTGAACGCGCGCAAGGTAACCGTGCGCTTCGGCTTCGTCACCACCGAAGGCACGCCCGACATGCGCGCGATGGCCGACGAAGCCGGCGCGCTGTTCCTGATCGCCAAGCCTTTCACACCCGAACAATTCGAATCGGCGCTGCGGCCGATCCTGTCCTAGCCGCGCGCTGCAAAGCTAGAGTAGCGTGACGACCATGGCGCCGTCCGAGAGGGGAGTTTCGGAGAGCATCTCGGCGAGCCGAGCATCGTGCAGGCGTCGCCGTCGACTTTACCGCGCGGGCACGGCGAGCGCATTTTGGTCGTCGACGACGAGCAAGCAATGTGCGTCTCGCTCACGCACCTGCTGACGCGGCTTGGCTACCAGGTGGTCGCCGAGGCACAGCCGCAGGCCGCGCTCGAGCTGTTTCGGCAGGCGCCGGACGACTTCGTGCTCGTGCTCACCGATCTCACCATGCCCGGCATGACGGGTCTGATGTTGGCGCAAGAGCTGCTGCGGATTCGGCCCAGCTTGCGGGTCGTGCTGATGAGCGGTTTCAGCGGAACCTGGACGCCGGCGTCGGTTCGCTCGCTCGGTTTGATCGACATGCTGGTCAAGCCGCTCAACGCGATGGCCTTGGCCGAAGGCATGGCGCGGGCCATCGCCGCGCCGCGCTACGGTCCAGGATCTGCGACGAAGTCCGAAATTCCGGAACTGTGCAGCTGAGGCGCAGGAGGCTAAGACCGCGTAAGCACTTGAGAAAGCGGCCCGCTTAATCAGTTTGACGGATGGCTCGCCGGTTGCAGCAGCGAGCGCGATGCCCCACCTGTTCGACGCACTGACTGACCTGGCGGAGCTGGCTTTGGGCTGCGCCAGTTGCAAGGTGGAAGGGCCGAGCGACGCCCAGCCGCCGGCGTGCTCGCGCCGCGGCGGTCTCGTTTACTTATCGGGGAAGACAGAGGCGCTGCAAGTCGGCGTGTTTGCATCGCCGGACGACTGTCATGTGCTCGCGCGGCGGCTGTTGGGTCAACCGGCGAGCTCGCAGCTACCTGACGCGCTCGTGAAGGGCGCGATGTGCCAGCTTTCGTACTTGCTGGCAGGCGGCGTGAAGCGTCGGCTGCAGCGCGTCGGATTGCCGACCGCGGTCGGGCACCCATCATTCTTCGAAGGCATCGCCGAAGCCGGACTCGGTTGGCAGAGGCGCACGCTGGACGTGAAGCTAGATGCGATCCGAGCGACGCTGGTCAGCGTCACGCGGATTGATCGCTTAGCGTTGCTCTAAAACATGGCTCCTGACGGAGCCGCGCCGGCTAGCGCTGGATCCGCGCCGAGCCGCCCTGGGCGAACGCCAGCACCTGCTCCACCGTGGCCATCGTCGTGTCGCCGGGGAACGTCGTCAGCAAGGCGCCGTGCGCCCAGCCGAGGTTGACGGCTTCTTGCGGAGTCTTGCCGGAGAGCAAGCCGTAGATGAAGCCGGCGGCAAAGCCATCGCCGCCGCCCACGCGGTCGATCACGTCGAGCTGGCAGGTGGGCGACTGGAACGTCTTGCCATCGAGCCAGGCGACTGCGCCCCAGGTGTGGCGATTCGTGCTGTGGACCTCGCGCAGCGTCGTGGCGACGCCCTTCACGTTCGGGTGCTTGGCGACCACCTTCTCGATCATCGCGAAGAACGCGCTCGGATCGAGCTTCGACTGCGCGTGGACGTCTTGGCCAGTGATGCCGATGGCTTTTTGCAGGTCCTCTTCGTTGCCGATCAGGACGTCCACGTGCTCGACGATGCGACCGATGACCTCGACGGCCTTCGTTTCTCCACCCCAGACGTTCCACAGCTTGGCGCGGAAGTTCAAGTCGAAGCTGGTGATCGCGCCGGCCTTGTGGGCCGCCTTCATGCCTTCGATGATCAGTTCGCCGGTGCCTTCGGACAGCGCCGCGAAGATGCCGCCGCTGTGAAACCAGCGCACGCCGCCCGCGAAGA
Source organism: Polyangiales bacterium (assembly GCA_038230915.1). Taxonomy (GTDB): domain Bacteria; phylum Myxococcota_A; class Polyangia; order Polyangiales; family Polyangiaceae; genus PMG-095. Next base: position 10,734 of record JBBRMI010000121.1, read on the forward strand.
TCGTGTTCCAGTCGACGTCGCCGGGCTTCATCAACGAAGCGGCTTCGTTGGCGCGGTTGTAGAACACGACCGGCGCGCGAACTCCGTGCCCGCGATCGCTGTACACGGCAGCGATGTTCGGGCCGTTCACGCCGTTGTGCTCGAAGCGCTTGTAGAAGGGCTTCACGCCCATCGCGCGCACGCGCTCGTTGACGAGCTCGCCGATTGGGTAGTCGACCATCGCGCTGACGATGCCGGCGTTCATGTTGAAGGCGTCGGACAGGTTGGCCGCGACGTTGAACTCCCCACCGCTGACGTGAATCGCGCAATCCGTGGCCTTGCGGAACGGAATCACGCCGGGATCGATGCGGTGGATGAGCGCGCCCAAAGAAACGATGTCGAGGGCGCCGTCGGGACGAATATTCAAGCCTGCCATGGTCGGTATTCCTGTTGGATGTCGCGGGGCCGCGAACTTTGTCGCGAAAAAGTCAGCCTCGTTTCGCGGGGCGAACCCCGTTCCTGCGTTCTCGAACGAAATCCTTGGCGAGGCCAGCGCTGCTAGGCGTGTGCGTGAAATTTTTCTCGCAAAGCCCAAAGGCCACGGCCTGGGTTGGACACGAAGAAGATTTCTTCGCCGTCTGGTAGGCGGTGTGTCCCGTCCAACAGCCGGTCGGGCGCGTAGCAACCGGGATCGATCGCCAAAACGAGCCAGAAACAACAGGAAGGCGGGAAGGCGGGAAGATCAGAAGAAGAATTTCATGGCTCGCCGGGCCCGGGGCCCGCAACGAGCGGATCGCTTGGCGGAGACGCGAAGCGTAGCAGTCTGCCCACCCTAAAAACCTTCCCGCCTTCCCGCCTTCCTGTTGATTCCTCTCGCACTCAGCGGCGGGGAGGGCGGGGTTGCCAAACGGGCGGCGTGGCGGTCTGGCCGTCTTCGGGCCAGGGATGGCGCGGGTATTTGCGCATCAGCTCGCGGCGGACGGTCGGGTAGTGGCGTTCCCAAAAGCCACTGAGGTCGTTGGTCACCTGTTGCGCGCGGCCGTTCGGCGCCAGCAAGTGCAGCGTGAGCGGGACCTTGCCGCGACAGATGCGCGGGCTCTGCTTCATGCCGAAGAAGTCTTGCAGACGTGATTCGAGCCACGGAGGCTTGCCGGCCTCGTAGTTGATGTCGGCGTTGCGGCCGCCCGGGAGTCGGAACGACTCGGGCGCTTCGGTGGCGAGCAGCCGTTCGGCGGTCGCTCCGACCGACTGACGCAGCTCGCGGGCCGGATCGAGCTCGCGCAGCTCCGCGAAGCTGACGCGACCCTGGCAGAGTCGTTCGGCGGCTGCGTCGTCGAGCGTCGCCGTCACTTCGGGCAGGCCGGCGTCCGGAAAATGCTCGCGCAGCAGCGCGAGCCGCGCGACCAGGCCTCCCCAACCATCGCTTGCCACCGAGTTGAAGATGCCGCGCGATTTGGCGGCTTCGAACAGCAGCCGCGAAGCCTCCGGCGACGGCTGCGCCACGCCGCGCTCCTCGTCGAGCAAAATAGCGCCGAACGCCATGCCTTCGCGGCGCTCCACGCGCTCGGCGTCGGCGTTCCAAACCAGCTCGTCCTTCATCTCGATGCGCGAGCCGTAGTCTTCGAGCAGCCAATTGGCTTCGATGCTGGTCGCGAGTCGCACCGCGCCTTGGGCGCGCCCGCCGCTGCTTTGCTCGTCGGCCGCGACGGCGACCAACAGCTCGCCTTCGTGGACCACACTGGTCGGGCTCAACTTGGCCGAGCCGCCCTGCGACAGCACGATGTCCGGATGCCCGGTGCGGCGTCGTTTGCCGACCTGCTCGGGGAAACCGCTCAAGATGCTGCGGCGCACCGCGGCGTCGACGGCGTCGGGCGAGTCGGGGCGGGCGGTGCGCTTACGGGCGCTGCTCGACAACTTACGAAACGTGGTCGCGACCGACTGTACGGTGCGCACGTCGAGACCGGCGCGCTTTACGCCATCCGGCCGAAAGTTGACGGCTTCGGCCTCGGCGAAGCGCGACATCAGCTCGAGCACGTCGCACGGCCCGCTCGCGCCTAGATCGCGCTGCACGCCCGGCGCCATGCGCAGGCGGGCGTCGCTGCGAATGTCGCGCTCCGACAACAACGCGGCCGCCAGACACGCCTCGCTCGCGACGCCCAGCTGCTCGCCGCGGGCGACGATCCGCGCCAAGCGCGGGTGAAGCGGCAGCTCGAGCAGCCGCTTGCCCAGAACCGAAATGTCACCCTCGGGGTTGGTTGCTCCGAGCCACTGCAGCAGGTCTTGGGCGGCGCTCAAGGCAGCTTCTGGCGGCGCACTGAGCCAGCCGAGCTCACGCGGCCGGGTGATGCCGGCACCGGCCAGCGCCAGCAAGGCTTCGCTCAGATCGGCACGGGCGATTTCGGGCAGCTCGTGCTCGCGGCGCGCTTCGAAATCGCCCTTCGTGTACAGCCGAAGCACGCGCCCTTCGCGTGTCCGGCCGGCACGACCGGCTCGTTGCGTGGCCGATGCGCGGCTGATTTTGACGGTGGTGAGCGTGGGCAAGCCGCTCCACGGCGAATGGCTAGCCAAACGAGCGAGCCCCGAATCGACGACCGTGGTGACGCCATCGATGGTGATGGAGGTTTCGGCGACGTTGGTCGAGAGCACGATCTTACGGCGCGCGGCCGGCTCGACCGCGCGCGCTTGTTCGGCGATTGGCAGGTCACCGTGCAGCGGCAACACGAGCAGGTTGCGCTCAGCGGCCAGCGGCTCGAGCGCTGTGAGCGCGCGCCGAATGTCGCCCGAGCCGGGTAAGAAGACGAGCACGTCGCCGTCGTCGACGCTGGTCGCGGTGCGCACGGCGCTGACGATTTGCTTATCGAGCGGGCGATCATCGGCCGCCGGTAGATGCTCGATGACGAGCGGAAACGTGCGACCCTCGCTGCGCACGCGCCGCGCCCCGAGTAAGTCTGCGACCGGCTCGGCGTCGAGCGTCGCGCTCATCACGGTCAGGCCCAACTCCGGCCGGCGCTGGCGCAGCCGCTGCAGCAACACGAGCAGTAGATCGGTGAGCAAGCTGCGCTCGTGAAACTCGTCGAGCACGATCTGCCCGACGCGGGGCAGCTCCGGCTCGGCCAACAAGCGCCGCAAAAGCACACCTTCGGTGACGTAACGAATCCGGGTTTTGGGGCCGGAAACCTCCTCGAAGCGCACGCTGTAGCCGACAATGTCGCCGAGCCGCTGGCCGCGCTCGCTGGCGACGCGCGCAGCGGTGAGGCGCGCGGCCAAGCGGCGCGGCTCGGCCACGATCACCTCCCCGGCCGGGAAGGCCTCGTGGATGGCCCACGGCACGCGCGTGGTCTTGCCAGCGCCCGGCGGCGCCTCGAGCACGAGCGGCAAACCGCTTGCGAGCGCCGCGCGGATTTCCGGCAACACCGCGTCGATGGGAAGGGGAGTCAGCACGCTTGCTACAGCAGGAAAGAGACGCCCACGCTGGCCGTTGGGTGACCGACGCGCATCGTGAGCGTGATGCGATCGGTGAAGTGGAACCGGCCGCCGACGTAGATCGCCGGATGCGGCGACGTCTTTTTTCCAAAATCGATCAGCGCGCCCGGCTCGCCGAATACCGACCAGTTGCGCGACAGCCAGAAGTTCCACTGCATCACGACCGGCAGGCGAAAATGGTCTTTGGACCAGTCTACGCCGAAGCCGATGCCGACCGTGTTGTTGATGCTCGAGACGAAGCCGTTGTCGACCAGCTCGATCGTGCCACGAAAGCCGAGACCGGGCCGAAAGTCGTCGAAGGGTGCCAAGAGCGCGTGCGGCTCGGCTTCGAAGATGTAGTCGGGGTGAGCGCCTGGTTGCTTGATCGTCGACGTGTCAGCTCGCGCTGCCGGCGCCCAGAAAGTGGCGAGGGCGCAGGCAGTCGCCCAAAGGAACCGGAGCTTCATCGCTGCTAGCTTTAGCTCAGGCGAGCCGGGGCTCAACGGCTGACCGCCTCGAAGCGCGTGTGGGTGACGTCTAGCCGTGAATTCTGCGGAAATTGGAGGCGGGCGACCGCGCTGCGCACACAGGAGTTGAGCTTCGAGATGGGCGGGTTGCTGAGGATCGTGATGCCGATGGCATGGCCGTCTTTCACGGCGGCGCAGATCTCGAACACGGTGCGCTCGGGGATCGAGCAGCCGCTGAGGTAACGACCGTTCTGCAGGATGCCAGCGTAAGCCTCGCGCGAGATGTCGGGTGCGCCGCGCGCGGCGCCGATCGTGAGCTGCTCGTTGTTGCGAGCGATCGCGGCCTCGCAGCTCGACGCGACGGCGGGGGCATCGGGCTCGCTGGCAGGTGGGGGCGGTGCGTCCGGGGGCGTGTCGCGCGCTGGCCGCTCCTCGGGCGGCTCGAACAGGGAATCGATGCGTGGTCCGTCTGCAGCGCGTTCGCGTTTTGGCGGGCGCGACGAGTCCGTGAACTCCGGAAACGACAAGGCGACGCGCGGCTCCTCGGCTCTCCGCGGTTCCGCCTCTCCCTGCTCGCGCTCGTGTCTCGAACCCAAGAAGTCTTCCCGCCTTCCCGCCTTGCTGTTGTCTCGAATCTCGCGCTCGTCATCTTTCGTGTCTGCAACGACCGAGGCCGGCTCGGCCACTGGCGCTGGAACGGGTTCGGCCGGTGCGGGCGCGTCGGCTACCGGCGATGGCGGGCTCGTGACGGTTTCCTGAACGGCTCGTCGGTCGAACGGCGTGGGCCGCGATTGCTCCGTGTCGCGTTCGAATGCCTCGGCCTCTGCCGGCTCGAGTGGGTGCGGCCCCAGGTGAGCAAAGACATAGGTGAGCGCGCCCATCGCCAACCAGTAGCCAGCTGCCGGTAGTGCCAAGGGCGGCATGCTCCAGCGTCGACGCACCGCGGCGCGCCGCTCCGGCGGGAGCGTCAAGCGGGGGCGGATATCGAGGCGCACGACCAAGCGGGCGCATCGTGCAACCGAGCGGCGCGTGTTACAACCCTCTCGTTTTGGCACGCAACGCCGCCCTCTTCGATATGGACCGCACACTCTTGCGGGTCGACTCAGCGCGCCTGTACACGCAATTTCGCAGAGATAGAGGCGAAGCGTCGCTGATGGATGCACTGCGGGTTGCGCTTTGGGCGACCCAGTACACGCTCGGGGTGATTGACGCGCCCAGAGTTGCGAAGAAGGCGCTCGAGAGCTTTCGTGGCCGCGCGGAGAGCTGGCTCGAACAGAGCTGCGCTGAATGGTTCCCGAAATACGTGTTGCCCGAGCTGCAACAGGCCGGGCGCAAGGCAGTCCAGCGGCACCGCGAGGCGGGCGATTTCGTGGCGATCGTCACCGGTGCGACGCGCTACGTCGCCGAGCTGGTTGCGGCAGAGCTCGGTATCGAGCACGTGATTTGCTCGGAGCTCGAGATCGACGTCGCAGGTTGCTTCACCGGGCAGATCGTCGAGCCGCTCTGCTACGGCCGAGGCAAAGTCGAGCGCACGTCGAAGGTGGCTGAACGCGAGGGTTTCCGGCTCGAAGACGCCAGTTTCTACAGCGACAGCATCACCGATTTACCGCTGCTGGAGTTCGTGAAGGCGCCGATCATCATCAACCCCGACCGGCGCCTACGCAAGATCGCCCAAAAGCGCGGCTGGCCGATCGAAGCCTGGTGACTCGAGGGGTGAGGGGTCAGGGGTCGGGGGTCAGGGGTCAGTCGAACAAGGGGGGAGGGTGAAGCAGGGGTCGCTGCTCGCGAGGGGCCAACGTTGCCGCGCGTGCGCTGCCGCGCGGTTGACGCCAGGGATGAGGGAGGAGCGCCGCCCGTCTCCGCCCTCATCTCCCCTGATCCCTCCGCTGCCTGACCCCTGACCCCCGACCCCTAACCCCTCAGTCTTACGGACCACGTCAAGTGCCACAGGTCTTTCACGACGCCGGGCACGCGCCGCCACAAGTTGGTCGAAGGCGGGCGCTTTTCGAGCAATCGCACCGGGATTTCGACGACGCGCAGCGGCGCGCGGTAGGCGCGGATCACAAGCTCGCTCGCGAAAACGTCGCGCTCGACTCGACAGGCTTCGACGATCGGTAACATTAAACTGCGGCGGAATGCCTTCAGTCCGTGGGTGTCGGTGCCGCGAAAGTCGAACAGCACGCGCAGGATGCCGGTGTACAGCTGGCTCGCGCTGTGGCGGAACAGCGGACGCGCATCGCGGGCGCCACCAATTAGCTTCGAGCCGATCACGAAGTCTGCCCGATTTTCTCGCAACAGCGTAAGTGCTTGCAGATGGAAGTCGACGTCGCAAAGATCGATTTCTTCGCAGATGACAAGCTCGCCCCGTGCGCGCGCGATGCCGCCGCGCAGCGCCTGGCCGTAGTTGGGCGTCGGGCTTTGCTCGAGGCGCACTTCCGGGTAGCGGGCGCAAAGCTCGCGCGCCACGTCGGCCGTGCGGTCACGCGAGCCGTTCTCGGCCAGGATCAGCTCGTAGCGCAGGCCATGCGGTGCCAGCCGCTCGCGCAGGTCGACGACCGCAGCGTGCAAGATCGGCTCCTCGTTGAATACCGGGATTACGAACGAAACTTCGGGCGCTTCGTTCATACTTCGGTCCCGAGCAGCGCCTGGGCGTCGCGAGCGGCGCTGCGTCCCATGATCAGCGCGTCTTCCATCGACGAGTAGTTCCAAGCGCCGTAGCGTCCGCTGCTGATGATGCGCTGCTCGACCAAGAACGGCTGAATCACGTCGAGCGCCGCGCGGTAGTGGTGATCGTAGATCACGTAGGCGTAGTCGATGCTGCGCAGCCGCCATAGCTCGATATCGCGCTCGCTTTGCAGGATGCCGAGCTCACGCAAGCCTTCCACCACGCCGGCCAGAGCGCGCTCTGGATTCGGCGCGCGCCGATCCACCAACTCGACGTACAGGCTGGATTTGCCGGGCGGCGCGAGCTTGTCGCTGAAATGCGAATAACAGCCGACGCGATAAAACGGATACTGGTCCTCCGGCACGTAGACCCAGTGATACGGATTGCGGTTCGGGACGCTCAGGCCTAGATCGAAGTAGTGCAGGTGGGTCGCGCGCAGCTTGCTGGCGGCTTCCTCGACCGGCTCGGGCACGTTCGACAGCAACTGCAGCAGCGCAGGCAGCGGAATGCTGCTGACGAGCACGTCGAACGGCACTTCTTCGTCCGCGAACACCAACACGCGTCGGGCAAGATCGATGCGCTCGGGCGAGCGCGACAGCTCGACCGCCGTCCGCGCCGCCAGCGCGTCCGAAAATGTACCGATGCCTAGCTCCGGGTACCAAAAGTTGGCGTTGTAGCCGAGCTCGGTCGTCTGCGCGCCGAGCGCGCCGCGCAGCACGTCCTCGAGCAAGGGCTTCGGTACGAAGCGCTGACACCACTCGCTCGTCACTTCACTCGGTGAGACGCCCCACAGCCGCGCGTTGTACGGCAGCATGAAGTATTTGCTGATCCCAGCGCCGAAGTGCACTTGGCAAAACTCTTCGAAGCTCCTCGGCTCGGCCTTGTTGGCGGCGAAGTGAGCCTTTAAGAAGCCCGCCACGCACTCGTAGGCGACCTCAGGCGGCAAGCCGAACGTATTGGCCTGGAACGGGTAGCGCGTGTACACGCCATGCGAAAACACTGCGCTCCGCCGCTGAAGCTTGCGGTACTGCTCGGGCGGCAACAGCTCGCTGGCCAGCGCCTGCATCTCGGGATCTCGCAGGTGCAGCAGGTGCCCGGTGCGATCGAAGCGGAAGCCTTGCTCGACGGTCGTGATCGCATGGCCGCCAGCGATCGCCGCGCGTTCGAACAGCCGATGCGCGACGTCCGCGCGCCCCAAATGCAAGCTGGCTGATAGACCGGTCAGGCCTCCACCCAAGACTGCGACCGGAACGCGTTCAGCCGTCATGCTTCAATGCGCTGAGTTCCAATCGCGGCCGTGGCCGACCGATACCTCGAGCGGGACCGACAGCGCGTAGGCGCTCTCCATCGCCGCTTTGATTTTGCGCTCCGCGTCGGGCACCTCTGCGTCCGGCACTTCGAACACGAGCTCGTCGTGGACCGAGAGCACCATCCGCGCGCCGGGTGTGGGTGGCTCGCGCAGCGCCAGCATCGCGAGCTTGAGGATGTCGGCGGCGGTGCCTTGGATCGGCATGTTCATCGCGATGCGCTCGGCCGCAAGGCGTTCGGCGCGGTTGGCGCTGCGAATGTTTGGCAGGAGCCGATGCCGCCCGAGTAAGCTTCGCACCGCTTCGCCGGCGCGTGCGCGCTCGAGCGTCGCGGTCATGAACGTGCGCACGCCCGCATAGCGCCTGAAATACGCGGCAATGAAGTTCGAAGCTTCGGCGCGCGGGATACCCAGCACCTTCGACAGCCCGCTGTCGCCCTGGCCGTAGATCACCCCGAAGTTCACGGCCTTGGCGCGCGTGCGCATCTCGCGCGTCAGCTCCTCCGCTTTGACCTCGAAGATTTCCATCGCCGTCCGCTGGTGGACGTCTTGGCCGCTGCGGAAGGAATCGCACAAGACTTCGTCTTGCGACAGGTGCGCCAACACGCGCAGCTCGATCTGCGAATAGTCGGCGCTTACCAACTGGTAGCCCGGCGGCGCGACGAAGGCGGCGCGAATCCGCCGGCCCAGCTCGGTACGGATCGGGATGTTCTGCAAGTTGGGATCGGTCGACGACAGCCGACCCGTCGCCGCAACGGCTTGCTCCCACGAGCTGTGCACGCGGCCGGTCTTGGCGTTTTGCAGGGCCGGCAAAGCGTCGATGTACGTGCCCTTGAGCTTCGCGACCTGGCGCAGCTCCAGAATGATCTTCGGCAGCTCGTGCTTGTCGCTGAGCGACTCGAGCGTTTCAGCGTCGGTCGAGCGTGAGGTTTTGGTGCGGCGCAGCGGCTTGAGTCCGAGCTCGTCGAACAGCAGCGTCTCCAGTTGACGCGGTGAATTCGGGTTGAATTCGCGGCCGGCCAGGCGCTGCGCCTCGGCCTCCAAGCGCTTGATCTCGGCTTCGCATTCGCGGCCGAGCCCTTCGAGCACGGCGGTGTCGATCAAGATACCGTTGAGCTCCAAGTCCGACAGCTCTTTGGCCAGTGGCAGCTCGACGTCGCGGTAAAGCCCGCCCAAGCCATGTCCCTCCAGCTTCTCGCTGAGCTGGCCCGAGAGGCGCAACGCGTAGTCCGCGTTTTCGCACGCCCAGCTGGCGACCGGTTCGATCGGCAACTCATCGAGCGGCACGCGTTTGCCGCGCGCCGGTTTGCCCAAGTCCGCCAGCGGTCCCGTCACGAGTCCCAGCTCGCGCTGGGCGAGCGACACGCGATCGTGTCGCGCTTCAGGATCGAGCAGATAGCTCGCCAGCGACGCGTCGAAGCCATAGCGCTGGAAACGCAAGCCGGCTTGCCACAGCGCGACGTCGGTGCGCTTCAAGTCGTGCGCGTTGAGCTCTGCCCCGTCGGAGTCGAACAACGGCGCGAGCGCGGCCTTCAGCTCGGCGGCTGCCGGCTGTTTGGGCACGCCCATGAAGCGATGGCCGAGTGGCACGTAGCGAGCGCGCCCGCTCTTGCCGGCGAGCGCGAAACCGACCAGCGCGCCGCGAGTTGGGCTCTCCTCGGTCGTCACGACTTCGATGCCGGCCGCGCCTTCGCTCTTCAGTGCCGCGGCGAATTCGCTGATCTCCTGCACGGAGAACAAGGATCCGTAGTCAGTCGCGATCGTGGCGGGGGAGGGCGCGGCCGGTGTTGCGCTCGGTTGGGTGGCGGGCCTCGCCGCGACCGAGCCGCCGAGCGGCAGTCCGATTTGAGTCATCTCGGCGTGCTGCGCGGCCGCCGAGCTAGAGCTCAAGCTCGAGCCGGCGTTCGGGTTTGGCAGCGAGTCGGTGTTCAAAAGACCGAGCATCCGCGTGAAGCCCAGCTCCGCATACAGCGCGCGCAGCTTCTCGACGTCGCGGCCGCGGTAGGCCAAGGCGTCGCGGTTCACTTCGATCGGGCAATCGTCCTTCAGCGCCACCAAGCGCTGGCTCAGGAACGCCTGCTCGCGGAAATCAGTCAGGTTCTTGAGCAGCCCCTTCTTGGTGATCTGCCCAATGTTTTCGTAGATGCCGCTCAACGTGCCGTACGCCTTGAGCAGCTCCATCGCCGTCTTCGGCCCGACCGACGGCACGCCCGGGATGTTGTCGGAGGTGTCGCCCATCAACGCCAGTAAGTCGTGCAGCTGGTCGACGCGGACGCCGAAGCGCTCTACTACCTCCGGCGGTCCGATCACGCGGTCGCGCATAGTGTCCCACAGCATCACGTCGTCGCCGACGAGCTGCATCAAATCCTTGTCGGCGGCCAAGATCACCACCTTGAGCTTCAGCTCGCGGGCGCGTCGCACCACCGTTGCGATCAGGTCGTCGGCTTCGACGCCCGGTTGCTTGTAGATGGCGGCGTGGAAGCCGTGCACGATCTGCTCGCAGCGCTGGAGTTGGCTGCGCAGATCATCGGGTGATGGTGGGCGATTGGCTTTGTACTCGGGGTAGATTTCGCGGCGGAAGGTTTCGCGGCCCGCGTCCAGTGCCACTGCCAGCATCCGCGGGCTACGCTCGCGCAACATGCGTTCGAGCATGTTGACCATGCCGTGCACAGCGCCGGTCGGTTCGCCGCTGGGGCTGGAGAGCGGCGCAACGGCGTGATACGCGCGCAGCACGTAGCTCGAGAGATCGACCAGGTAGATGACGTCGTCGGAACCCGGTGGAAAAAGCCGCGTCGCCATGGCGCGCCGGTCTTAACATGCCCAACCGCGGTACCGACCCGTCGAGTCCCGCGCGAGTGGCTACGCGGCGCTGAGCGCCTTGATTCGCGGAACGATCCGGGTTTCTCGGCCGCTGGGCCTGGCCCCCACGCTGCTGGACCGAAAACAATGACCAGCGGCTTTGCCGAGTGGCTTGTCTGGCGTTTACGCGCAAGCGTCGCTAATCTTGGTTGCTTGTTGGCTCAGGACGTCGCTCCTCCCGGACTGGTGGCGGGGAAATACCGACTCTCGAATCTGATCGGGCGCGGCGGTATGGGCTCGGTCTGGGAAGGCACGCACGTCACGCTCGGCACGCAAGTCGCCGTTAAGTTCATCGACTCCGAGTACGCCGAGAGCCCTGAGGCGCGGAACCGGTTCGAGAGCGAAGCGCGCGCGGCCGCCAAGCTGCGCAGCAAACACGTCGTCGAAGTTTACGATCACGGCGTCACCGACGACGGTCGCCCGTTCATCGTGATGGAGTACCTGCGCGGCGAACCGCTCGACAAACGGCTCGATCGCCTGGGGCGCATGCCCGCCAAAGAGACGGCGCGCATGTTGATGCAGGTGTGCCGCGCGCTGTCCCGCGCGCACGCGGCTGGCATCGTGCATCGCGATCTCAAACCCGAAAACGTCTTTCTGGTGTGGGATGACGAAGACGGCGCGGATGTCGCGAAGGTGGTCGATTTCGGCATCGCCAAGTTCATCGACAACCAGCTCGGCAATTCGTCGGCGACCCGCACGGGATCGGTGCTGGGTACGCCGTACTACATGAGCCCGGAGCAGGCGCGCGGTCTGCGCAGCGTCGATTACCGCTCGGATTTGTGGTCGGTCGGCGTGATCGCCTACCGCTGTGTCGTCGGGATCTTGCCGTTCGAAGGCGAAGCCGTCGGCGATTTGTTGGTCAAGCTATGCACGGCACCGCTGCCGGTTCCCTCGCAGACGGCGCCCGACGTGCCGCCTGGTTTCGACGCCTGGTTCGCCAAGGCGCTCACACGCGAGCCGGAAGGTCGCTTCTCGAGCGCGAGCGAGCTGGCCGAGTCGCTGGCCGCGGTGTGCGGGCTTCCGGTGCGCGGCTCGTACTCGACCGGTGACATCCCGATCCCCAGCTTCGCCAGTGGGCCGAACGCTCATGCATCGCCCGCGCTCACGCCGGGGCCGGGTGCATGGACTCCGCACGGCGTGATGCCGGTCACGCCGTACCCGACGGCGGATCGCACGGGGCCCAACCCCGTCTTGAGCCAAAGCGGCGCCGGCACATTGCACATGGCGACCGGCGCGCCAACCACCCAAACCCCGGCGCCTGCGGTCGCCAAAAAGACCGGCGCGATCATCGCGGCTGCCGCTGCGGCAGTCGTCGTGTTGGCGATTGGCGGCGCCTTGCTGCTGAAGACGCGCGGCGGCGACCACGACGCCGCTACACCTGGCCCGGCCGCGACCGTCGCGCCGGCGCCCGCCGCACACGCTCCCGTCACGCCGCCGGTCGAGCCCACCGCGGTTCAGCCGCAGGCCACGCTCGCCCCGATCGCTTCCACCGCGCCGTCAGCGGTGCCGGTCGCGAAACCGAGCCATCCCCAAGCGTTCCCGCCGCCCCCCCATCCGCAGCTCAAACCTGCTGGAAAGCCGCCGAAGCCGGGTGGCCCCGCCGCACCCGGCGGCGCCGACGTCGGCTTCTAACCTTGCGGGGTTGTGGCGGCAGGCCGCCGGGCAAGGCGCTTCAAGGCCGGGGGCCGCGGCCTTCCGCCGACAGGGCCGTACACTGAATTACATCTGCGTGACAATGTCCGGGCCAGGGGTTGGTAGTCGCTGGAGAGCAACCGATGCAAATCCTGCTCTTAGCGGCTTATTGCTCCGTCCTGATCATCCTGTGTGCCTATGGGGCCCATCGCGCGCACCTGGTTTACCAGTGCTGGCGGCATCGCCGGCGCATCCAAGTCGGTGAGCGTCGCGTCGAGATCGCCGAAGACGCGCTGCCGACAGTGACGATCCAACTGCCGATCTTCAACGAGGCCACGGTGGCCGCTCGGCTGATCGAGGCGACCGGCAAGATGGACTACCCGGCGCACAAGCTCGAGATTCAGGTGCTCGACGACTCGACCGACGAGACCGTGCGCATCGCCCGCGAAGCGGTCGAAGCGCTGGTGGCACTCGGCATTGATGCGCAGCACGTGCGGCGCCCGAATCGCCACGGCTACAAAGCCGGCGCGCTCGACTACGGCCTGGACACCTCCAAGGGTGACCTGATTGCGATCTTCGACGCCGACTTCATCCCGCAGGCGGACTTCTTGCGCGAGGTCGTTGGTCACTTTCAGGATTCGCGCATCGGCATGGTGCAGACCCGTTGGGATCACATGAACCGCGACCACAGCTTGTTCACGCAAGTGCAGGCGTTGATGCTCGACGGTCACCACATGGTCGAAAACCGCGCCCGCTTCGGCGCCGGTCACATGTTCAACTTTTCGGGCACCGGTGGCATCTGGCGCCGTGCGGCGATCGACGCGGCCGGCGGCTGGCAGCACGACACGCTGACGGAAGATCTGGATCTGTCGTACCGCGCGCAAATGGCTGGGTATCGCTTCATTTACCGCAGTGACGTGCTAACGCCGTCGGAGCTGCCGGAAGACATTTCGGCGTTCCGCGCGCAGCAGTTCCGTTGGGCGAAGGGCACCGTGCAGACCGCGCGCAAGCTGCTCAAGCGCGTGGTGTCGTCCGAGCTGAGCTTCGGTCAGCGCGTCGAGGCGTGCTTCCACATGTTGCCGCACTTCGCCTATCCGATGATGGTGATGCTCAGCTTGCTGCTCTTGCCAGCGCTGATCTTCATGCCGGCTACCGACTTGAAGACGATGCTGCTGATCGATCTGCCGCTGTGCTTTGGCGCAACCGGGTCGATCGCGACCTTCTACATCACGGCCGAGGTGGCCCAAGGTCGCTCGGGTTGGGGTGCGGCCAAGCGGCTGCCGGCGCTGATCGCCCTGGGCGCCGGTCTGGCGCCGCACCTGACGTCGGCGGTGTTCGACGGCCTGACCAAGATGGCCGGCGAGTTCGTGCGCACGCCGAAGCGCGGGACAGTGGCTGCTCGCTACTTCCAGCATGCAAAACTGCCGCTGGTCGAGATGGGGTTGTGCCTCGTCAGTGCCGCCAGCGTCGTGGCCTCGCTCAAGACGTCACATTACTTCGCGACGCCATTCGCCGCGTTGTTCACCCTCGGCTATGGCTACGTCGCCAGCCAGGTGGTTTTCGAACAGCTCGGCCGCCCCGTCCCGGCGCCCGACCGCATCTCCACGCCGGACGCCGCCGAAGCCGAAGAGCTGCCCGGCCTAGCCGCGTAAACACGAGATCCAAACAACAGGAAGGCGGGAAGCCGGGAAGGGCCAGCGGGAAGGATTTTGGGGTTGGGTCTCGCCCAATCTAGAAATCTTCCTACCTTCCCGCGTTCCTCTGACCATTGGTCTGATCTTTCAGCTGCCCGCCCGCTCAGCCTGGGTTCTGGCGAGGCTTTCGCGAGGACCAAGCGACCCTTCCGGTCGCCTCTCTTTGAGCGTACGTGGGTACGTGAGCACCGGA
>JBBRMI010000122.1:0-24930 GCA_038230915.1 Polyangiales bacterium
CACGTCGCCTGCCCGCTAGCGCAGCGTGATCACGCTGCCGTTTTGTGTGATCACGATGCCGGAATCGGTGATCACGATGCGCCGTTTTGTGTGATCACGATGCCGTGGAATCGCTGATCACGATGGCCCGGCGCACGCACCTCCAGCTGGAAAACCGGCCAGCGGATGTTTGATCCGCTTGTTTTCCGCGGGATTTGGAGCAGATCGGCGCCTTGATCGATTTGTCATGAAATGCGGGTTTCTTGGGGTCTGGGCAGAACTCAGATGGGCGAAACTGGGCGCCCCACTGCTACGCGGTAGCCATTTACAAGGCGTTTTCGCGTGGCTGTTGCCGGTGGACTCCGCCGGAAGCCTGACTTCGGTGCCGTGTTGCGCGTCGAAAATGGACCAATCGGAATCGGTAAAGCCTCGCCTCGCCACCGTGCCGCGCCACCCGTGCCGCTGAGTCGGTCCATGGACCGGGACCGTGGGCCGGGCGTATTCCGGGAGGTGGGCTTTCAGCGAAGCGCGTGCCGGCAGCGCGGTGTCTACTCCGCTGCCTGCGCATGAACGCGCCAACGCGGCTCAATGACTCGAACGCGCTCATGCTGAAAGAGCAGTCGCTCTGAAGCGCTTAGCTCTCTTCCGGAGAACATCGCTTTGGACGAGGGCCTCGGCCTGAGGGGTTCCGCGTGGCAGGCCTCGCAGAAGGAAGTCCGCGTAAACGTATCTAGACTCTTTTGGTAGCCCTTCAGTTGGCGGATCACATCACCAGCTGACCACTGTTCCAGCTCGCTCTTCACTTCAACAATGATGCCGCGGGCGACGGCGTCCCAACCCACCGCTGGCTGGTGACCACATATTCCGAGCTTCCAGGTGATGCATAGATCAATGAACCCCTTTCCGCATGGTCTCTCAACGACAACGAGAGGCCTTTCTTCGCGATCCCAACCGCATTGATTGATGACGTGCGGAACGTTACCTAAAAGTTCAGCAACGAGATCATCGTGTCGACTTGGTCGCGCGTCCGCGATGGTTTTCTTCTGTGCCATTTTTACTCTTGGGCTACTTCGCAACCTTCAGCCCCTGCCCCTTGAGCAAGTTCACGATCTTGCCCGGGCCATTAGTCTCGAGCAGGCGTCGGCTTAGAGCCTGCCCGTACCTGGCGTTAAGTTCTTCGAGCGGGAAGCCACTGGTGACGACGGTCGGGAGCTTCGCGTCGTATCGGGCGTCGATAACTTCGAAGACGGTGTTGTCGTTCCTCGGGTCCTGCCCGAGGTCATCGAGGATCAGGAGAGGCGCCTCAGTGGCGTCCAGAACCACCTCGGGCTCACCCTCGCCGAGTGCATGACCGCGGCGAGCGCCTGCCAAGTCAGTGGCCTTCAAGAACATCGGCATCGGGACAGCCACGCGCGTGCTGAACGATCGCTCCCACATGGTCATGAGCAAGTGCACGGCGCCGACTGTCTTCCCCGATCCGGTGCGACCGAGGAGAATCAGCCCCGTAGTGCAGTCGTAGGACTCGGTAGCCGAAACGAGATCGGCGGCCATCTTCGAGCGCCGGACGTTCGCGGTCTCTAGCGTCGGCCACGCGGGGAGCTTGCCAGCCGTGCGCCGAACGGCGATTGCCGTGGCGAGCGTCGCTGCCATTCCCGATCCCGGCCGAACGTGTTTCTCGGCGTAGGTGCGAGTCTTCCACGCGTTGAGCCATTCGGCGTGAGCCAGTACCGAGCTGGGCGGCGGACACGGCGACGAAATCAGCAGTTCTTCCTTCTCGGTGTGGTCTGCTGGCCAAAAGTCCTCGGACGAAAGCGAGGCCTTGCGCCTGTGGGGCTTAAGCATTGCGAGCCTCGAATTGCTTGAAGTCGTAGTCGTCGCCCGGCTGCACAGCGGGACCCCGCCCGCGCGTCTTGGCTGGCGCGGTCGTGTAACGGCTCGGGTTGCCGGCAATGTCCATGATCGTCGCCTGCGCCCACGACGTCAGGCCGTTGGTGATGATCCGCGTTGCGTCGTCGGTGTTGTACTTGAGCTTCTCGAGCAGCGTGTGCACGGCCTTGCCCTCTTTGGCGCCCCAGCCGATCGGCTTGGTACCCCGTAGCCGATCAAACTCGGCGAAGTAGTGCGCCGTCACGACCGCATGGGCTTGCTGCTGCTCCGGCGTCCGGTCGGGCTTCGGCTGCTGGGGCTTTGTCTTTGGCTTACTGGCCTTCGCTCGCCGCTTCTCGCTCCCCCTTTTCGAAGAGTCAGCGGAGCTACGAGTCGTGCCCTTGGGCGCGACAAAAGAACTGCGTAGATCCTTCTGAGTAGATCCCTGAGTAGATCCTAGGACGTGGGCGTCCGGTTGGTCCGGTCGTGGACGTCCGGTTGGTGTGTCGTGGACGTCCGGTTGGTCGTCACCCAGATCAGAGCGTTCTAGCGGACGTGGGCGTCCGGTTGGTGGCACTGTACTAGCGGACGTGCACGTCCGGTTGGTCAGCTCCAGTTGGTACTCATCGGAGGTTCGACCGCGACCATCGGAGCGGGAGCGGTAGCGGCGAACTACCCGGACCGGCGCATCGGACAGCGCTTCGAGGCGGTCCAGCTTCCGGCGTACCTCCCGGGTTCCACAGCCGACAAGACGGCCGAGCGTATCTTGCCCGGTGATTCCGCGGCCTGTATCGTTGTCGGCCTTGTAGGCCATGACGATGAGCAAGTGGCGCAAGTCGGCCGGCAGCGTGCTCTCACATATGGCGTCGATGACCGTGAGAATGTAGGGCTTGGGCTTGCTCACGGGCTCCCACAGACACACCGCGACCAGTGCCGGTCGCAGCGCTCACAGCCCGACACGTCGAGCGGGTGGTCAAAATCGAAGCCAAAGCTCGCAAGCTCCGCATTGGTCAGGCGCCGGACGCGGGCCTGTTCAAGTTGGGCGACGTCACGACCGTGACGCTCAAACCGCCGTAAGTGCGACGTCAGGGTGCCGGGCGCCTCGGAGTCGTCAACGACACGCACCAGCGTGCGCACAGCGGCGATTTTTGCCGGGCTC
This sequence comes from Polyangiales bacterium, assembly GCA_038230915.1. GTDB lineage: Bacteria > Myxococcota_A > Polyangia > Polyangiales > Polyangiaceae > PMG-095. The sequence continues at coordinate 3,005 of JBBRMI010000122.1, forward strand.
ATCGTCCACCCATCCGGCGAAGCATGCCGAGGATCGCGTTAGCTACGGCACGCCTCGCAGCAGCTCGGTGCCAAGACTTGCTAAGCCGGTCCAGCTCCGTCAGACCGCACCAGCGCGCAATCAGGGAGTCACGTTCAGCCAGAGACATTGCCGCGCTCCCGGAGCCACGCCAGGCAGGCCTTAAGCTCGAAGCGATACGTCTCGCCGACCTTGAGAGCGGGCATTCCCGCGTGCCTCAAATGATGCACTTTTGAGCGCGAAACACCGATTCTGCGGGACAGCTCATCACCCGAAAGCGTCGCTTTTTCGGGTTGCTCACCCTGCCGATATTCATCGAGCGCGCGCAGTACCGTCTCGTGCATGAGTTCGCGCAGCTGCGCCGTGGTCAACATGACGATCGGTGAGTTGTCGTTGCCGGGCTGCGGATATATCTCCGCCGCCGCGGCCGTGGGTCGCGTCTTACGCATTGTGTTGTCCTCGGCTGAAGTCGGTTATGCGGCGCGCGGTCGGGAGCGATCGCGCGCACGCTGGACATGCGCCTCGGTCGTTGCCGACACGGGCAAGCCAGCGAGCACGGCGGCAAGAGTGCCGCGCGTAAGGGCCATCTCACGCGCTGCGCAGACTGGCCCCACGGTATGGGTTAGCGTTGTGGCCCACCATCGCAGCTGAGGAGCGACGGGGCGGCCGACGGGTGCATATCGTCGTCGAGACATCACGTCACTCCTTTGGGCGCAGGTATCCCTGCCCCTCAAAAAGACTAAGGCCGGGACGTTGATCCCCGAACAAGGGGCCGGCAACAATTGCTTTTATTTTCATGTACTTAACCGCGCTTCCTCTTACCGCTACGGGCAATACTTCGGCGCATCTCCTTGGCTTCGGCCCAGAAGTCCCCGCCGATGTCCGAGGAAAACCACGCCGTCGGCAACTCCCCCCGCATGACCGTCGCTCCCGGGCACGCGAGTTTTTGTAGCAAGGCTCGAGCGTGCTTGGCTGGGATGCGAGCAATTGCAGCTACCTCGGTAACGGTTGTGCTCGGGCGCGTGGGGTCGATCTCCAGGAGGCGGGGATCGTTCTCGTATCGCCCAGTACGTCGATCGAACCGACCTCGCTCCGTGCGAACCAACTCCAAGATATTGAGGGCGTCTTGATTCGGCAGCCCGTTGTGCTTCACGGAGCACTCGGCGCCATCGGCGATGTCACGCAGAGCAGCGAAACGCCCTCGTCGGTCCGCACCGTCTTCGGTAGCAATGCGCTCACGCCAGGACTCAGCCTCAAGGGCTGCGCGCATTGCTTCACGCATGCTCTCCACCACCAAAGCCGCAGCGGCCGGCGTCGGTCGACCACCAGGAGCCACTCGGTCATCGAGGATCCTACGCGCGCAATCAACACTGATACGGATGTCGCCCCACGTTGAGAAGGTCACAAGCCCCGTCGGAATGTAACGATTGAGCAGTTGGTTCTGACCCAGATATGCGACGGCTGGTGCTCGGGGAAAGACGACCGCGTCAGATTGTTCAGAGCGCTTCGCTTTGCGCTCGAGATAGGTCTGGTATTCGATGGTCAGTTTTTCAACAACTCGCTGGCGCACACTGTCGAATAGGGCGTCTTCTGCGGCGTCTCGCCCCTGGCTATAAACCCGTTGGGTATCATGGCGAAGCGCGGCTGATTGTGGGCGCGCCGTCGCACGACGCGTGACGACGCGGTGGACGAACGCGGCGCATTCGTCACTGTTGGTCGGCCGAGATAGGTATTCGTCGGCCGCCGAGTAAAGCCTCCAACAATAGAGCCAGGGTTCGCCCACCGCTGGAGCAAGCGCGCGCTCTGTTTGCATCGGGTTTGTGTAGTAGAGGCATAGCGCCCGCCCTTCGCTGTCCAACGATCGGTTAATGCGCCACCATTTGCGCTGCTGGCTTGGGCTCAACCACTGGGGCGATCGTTTTTGGCCCAAGCCGAAGTACCAGCGAAGATCGGCATCGTCCTCGGGTGCCGGCTCGAATGCCTGGTCGTAACTGGGCACGTCCAGGTTCTCGTCGCCTTCAAGGCCGTCCGACTCGGACTCGGACTCGGACTCGGGAGCCGGAGCCGGAGCCGGAGCCGGAGCCGATGCTCTTGCAACGTGAGCGTAGGACACGAGCCGAGCTCGCCCACGGCCTTCATAAACGGGGACCACCCGCTGTTGGCGCTTCGTTTTCTTTAAACTATGCTTCTTCTTGGTCGTCATCATCGACCCATCGCCCCGAGCCGTCTCACCGGTTGCGGGGCGCCTTTAGTTCAGGCCTCTCCCGGTAGCCGGGCGGCCGGTGAGCCGCCAGTGCTTCGACAGATCAGGATCTCGACGCCGATCGGCACCGCCATCGACCGGCGCACCGGCATGGTGTAAACAGGCACCGGCGGCACGCCGCAGCGGAAAACATGCCCGTTCGGAGTTTCGGCACGGACGATTTGCCCAGACCGACCAGTTCCCCGACGTTTTGGGCTGTTTGGCCCGGCTGGCCTAAAACACGAATCAAGCATGTTCTCTGCTGGATCCGTGATATCGAGTGTGCCTCTCACGCCGGTAACGCGAGTTCGATTCTCGCTGGAGTCACCAGACCCCAGCCACTCGGTGAGACGAGTGGCAAGACAGGCCGACCAAAACGGCGCCGCAAACCCGAGCCGCGCGACCGGCGTTTGGCGGCTGTCGTCGCAGGCTCCACCTTAAACCCCCGTAGCCCGGCGCAGCTCCGCCCCGATGACAGCGGCTTGTGACTACGGCAAATTGGGGCTTCGTTTCACGGCGCTGCGGGATACCATGCCCGTTCGATGAGGATTAATACGCCACGCGCCACGCCGGTCGTGCGTGCACCCGCCCCCAGCGTGCCACCAGCTGGGGATGTGCGGGACCGCCCGCCGCTGTTGCGGTCGCCTGTGAGTATTATCACCCCGGTGAGTGAAGTGGAGCTGCGCGAAGGCTCCCTTCTAGCAGGTCGGCTTCCGGAATGTGACGTCATGATCGATGACGGTCTAGTTTCGCGTATGCACGCGCGGATCAGCGTGCGTGACGATTCGGTGGTCGTGGAGGACCTGCACAGCACCAATGGCGTGTACGTAAATGGTGCGCGAATTACCCACAGCGCCCTACTTCACGAAGGCGATCGACTGTTGCTCGGCACGACCGAGATTTCTTTGTTCGAGGCGCGACCCGACGCGCGTGTGACGCCGCTGCGCGCGCGTCGCGAGGAGAAGGTGTCAGTCCCCGTGCCGCCGCCGAGCCCGCGGGTTCCGGCACCCACCACACTGCCGGCCCGTGGCGAGTCGTTCGGCAAGCTTGAGTTGCATCTGGATGAGTTGGCGATCGAGTCCGGCAACGACGGGCCACCTTCGTCCCGGCCAGCTGATTTGCAGGCCTTGCGCAGCCGACGCTCTGGCGTGCCTTCGACGGCGCGCGCCGACGCGCTGGAGGTGATCGGCGCATTGGCCGAACGTCTGGCGTCGAACGGCAACATCGATGAAGCGCGCCGGGTACTGTCGTCGCACCTCAAACGCATCCTGCAAGGCGCGACGGCCGGGCTGACGGTGCCGGACGAGGTTTGCTTGCTGGCTTCGCGGCACTCGCTGTCGCTGGCGCGCTGGACCGGGCAGTCAACCTGGATCGACTACGTGGTGGAGCTGCACCTAGCGGCGCGCCGCGCGATGAATCCGGAAACGGCTGGCAGCTTCGAGAGCGTCGTGTTGTCGCTAGGCGACTTCGACCGCCAGCTGTTCACCTACTACGTGGACGGACTGCGCGGCGAACGGGCGCTGCTGACTGTGGAAGAGCGGACCGCGCTCGATCGGCTGATCATCTTGTCCGAGGGCTGAGGCGTCTCACGCCTTCTTGAAGACGCGGCCAAGCAGCTCGCCGAGCAGCAAGCCTGCGCCGCCACCGACGAGCAAGCCCAGGAAAAACGCGCCAAAGACGCTACCAAAAGCGTCTTTGGCGGCGTGGGTCGACAGGTAAATCGAAAAACCGGCGGCGATGCCGACGTAGCCAGCGTAGCGCGCCTTGCCCAAGCTGCGCGCCTCGAGCGTGTGCACGAAGAGCGCGCCGACGCTCGCCGCATAGAGCGCAGCCCGTGCCAGCGGAGCGAAGCCCTCGAACGCACCGACATGGAAGAAACTGCCGGCGACGCACACCTCGCCGGCCAAGATCGTCAGCCAGCCCACCAAGGCGGCAGCTCGTTCGAGCGTCGCGCCGCCGCCTTCAACACGCTTGGCCGCGAGCGCCACCGGCACGATCGGAATCGCCAGCGCCAAGCCTTCCGCCACGAACGGGCGCGCCGCCTCGAGCTTGGCGCCACCCACCACCAGCACCAAGGCCGCCATCACCCACGGCAGCGCCGAGCGCGGCGACTCATCGTTCATTGCGGGCCGCCGCGCAGCGACCAAGCACGCGGGCCCGACGGTTCACGCGCTTGCTTGAGCCATTCGAAGACCGCTGTCGCCCAAATCACGCGGCCCTCGCTGCTCGGGTGAATGTGGTCGGGGCCGCGCGGCAGAGACGGCACCAGTACCGACGAATCGAGGACTTGGCAGGGTCGCGCGTTATCTTTGATCACCTGCATCAAGCCAGTGTCCTGCTTCCAAAGCGGCGGCAAGATCCAAACGCACGGGCGATCGCCCAAGCTCTTCACCAAGCGCTGAATCGGCCCGACGCGCTGAGCCGGCACCGGGATCTCGACCTCGTTGGCGCCGAGCGTGATCAGCACCAGATCCGGGTTGTAGTCCGAGATGGCTTTCTTCAACACGGGACCGAAGGCCCAGTCGCCGATGTAGCTGGGCGTTTTGCTTTCGAGCGACGTGCGCAGTCCCGCATGTTTGAGCAACTTGCCGAGCTCGATGCCGAGCGCGGCGGCAAACGAGTCGCCAACTTGCAGCACCTTGGTGCCTGGAGGCAGGTCGGCTAGTGGCGTCGCGGGAGCGGGAGAATCCGAGGCAACAGGAAGGCGGGAAGGCGGGAAGGTTTCTTGGGGTGGAGCAGGCGTGCTTGCAACCGGAGGGGCCGATGCGGAGCTTGAGGGCGCTGCGGCGACAGGAGACGCGGCCGGACTTGCGCTTGGCGGCGGGGCGGCGGCGCAGGCGGCGGCTAGGGGCAGCACGCAGAATTGAAGCCAACGCCGACGTCTCGGTTTTTGCATCCTGCGCTCCGACTTACCAAATTACGGCCGCGGTGGGTGCCCCCCGAATACCGGAAGGCATGCGGGCGACCATGAAAATTCTGCAGACAGTCGGCCTCGAACTCCGGCGACGGCACGCGGCTCACGCCAGCCTTTTCGGCTTCCAGATCGACCTCGGGCCGCGCCGCTTCGTCCTCCAGCACGCAGCCGTGGCCGGGCGTTTCCGCCCAGCCTTCGCGGCACTGCGGCTCGCTGGGCTTGGCACATCGGGCGCCGTTCCAAACGCGCGGCGCCTCGCAGGCGCGCTCGAGCACGCCGGGCAGGCAACGTCCGGCGGCGCCGGCACCGAACGGACACTTCATTCCGACGGGTGACACCGCGCAGCGCAGCCCCAGGTGCGAGCCCGAAAAGCCTTCAGCTTCGCGGTTACGCAGCCGGCTGTGCAGCCACTTCTCGAAGCGACGCGACCAGCTCCCGCCGCGGTACACCCGCGAAAAGCCGCTCGCTGGCGGCCACGGGTACGGACCGTAATAGTCGTCGACCCATTCCCACACGTTCCCCGTCATGTCGAACAACCCGAACGCGCCGGCGGCGAAGCTTTTCACCGCGCAGCTATGCGGTTGTTTCCAGCAGGTGTGACCTTCGGGCAGCTCGTTGCCCCACGAGTACTCGCGGTACTGCTCCCCTCCCCGCGCCGCGAACTCCCATTCGGCTTCGCTCGGCAGCCGTGCGCTCTGCGCGGTGCAGTACTGGCTCGCCTGCTTCCAGGTCACGCAGTTTATCGGGTGCTGCTCGCGATCCGAATAGCGGAAGTTGCAATGAAACTGCTTGTCGACAGGCTTCGTGCACGCGCCGCTGGCGACGCAGGCGCGGTAGGCGCTCACGGTGACTTCGGTTTCATCCAGACAATACGCAGCTAGCTCGGTGAGAAACCGCGGGCTCTCGTCGTCGGAGAAGTGCTCTTTGGGGTCGGAGCCGATCCAAACCTTGCCGCCCGGGATCAGCTGCTGGCCGGCGGCGCAGGACGGCGGTGCCGCGGCCGCAACGGAGCTTGCAGAGGCAGAGGCAGCGGCGGACGCCGGCGTGGACGCGGTTGCCACCGCTGAAGCCGCCCGCGCCGCCACATGCGAGCCTGCCTTGGCGACATCGCCCTCGGAATGACACGCGCTCGAGACCGCATAAAGCGCCACAAAACCCAGAGCCGGCGGGCGAAAATGCAGTTTGGCGAGCAACACGGAAAGCCGCCCGGCTATAGCACTGGCCATGAAGCGCCGGGCGTTCTTGCTCAGCACCGCCGCCCTTTGTGGGGCCGCGGGTGGCTGTGCCGAGAGCGACGCTCCGCCGGGGCGCTTGGTCGTCCCGTTTTGGTTCACCTACGGCGGGCGCAACCGAGCGACCTTGTCGACGCTGGTGGCGCGCTTCAACCACGCCCAGCGCGACGTCTGGGTGCGCGCGATTTTCCAAGGCGACTACTTCGAGGGCTTGGCCAAGCTGCGCACGGCGCTAGCCGCAGGCGCGGCGCCACCCCTAAGCCACGTGGTGGGCGAAGTCGTGCCGTACTTGGCCGAAGCCGGCGTGCTGGAGCCGCTCGACGACTACCCCGGCGCGCGTTCCCTGCCCGTGCACCCGGCGCTCGGCCAGGCGGGCTCGTTTCGCGGCGGCGCCGAGCGGCCGCTGGTGGTCGTGCCGTTCAACCGCTCGACGCCGATCGCGTACGTCAACCAGCGCCTGTTCGACCCGCAGCACGGCAGCCCAAGCACCTGGCAGCAGCTGCGCGAGGTCGCCCGGGCGCTCACCAAACAGGGCCGGTTTGGCTTCGGCTGTCCAATCGACTGGTGGTACTGGGCCGCGCTGGTCGGCCAAGCTGGCGGCGAGATCGTCGAACCGGACGGGCGCGTCTCGCTCGGCGGGAAGGCGGGCGTCGAAGCGCTCGCGCTGTGGCAAGGCCTGGTCGGCGAAGGCTCGATGAAGCAGCCGCCGGGCCGCGACTACAACGCCTGGGAACAGCTCAGCCAAGATTTCCTGGCCAGCCGCGTGGCGATGATCTGGAGCTCGACCGCGTTCGTGCGTTACCTGGAAGAGACCGCCGACTTTCCGGTGCGCGCTTTGCCGTTGCCGCACGGCGTGCGTGGCTCGGTGCCGACCGGCGGCACCCATTTCGTCTTATTGAAGAGCGCGCCGCGCGAGCTGAAGCAGGCGGCGTGGCGCTTCGTGCAGTTCATGCTGCAGGCCGATTCGGCGGCGTTCTGGTCGAGTGAGACCGGTTATTTGCCGGTAACGAGCGACGCCGCACGTCTGCTCGAAACGAGCGGCTTCTACGCCAAGCATCCCAACCACCGCGTCGCGCTCGAGCAGCTGAGCGTCGCCGAGCCCTGGCCTTGGTCGAAGGGCCTGTTTCGGATCCAGCGCGAGGTCGTACAGCCGCGCTTGGAAGCCGCTGTGCTTGAGAAGCTCGCGCCAGCCCAGGCGTTGGCCGACGCGCGAAGGCTCGCTCAGGAGAGCGAACTGTGAAGCCCACGCGCCCGAGCCAGCCGTGGTGTTTGCTGGCGCCCATGTTGGCCACACTTGGCGTCTTCTTCGTTTACCCGCTGCTATCTGCGCTAGATTCGAGCTTTTACGAGTGGGACTTGCTGACGCCACCGCGGTTCGTTGGCCTCGCGAACTACCGCGCCATCTTGAGCTCGGGCGAGCTGTTCGCATCGCTCGGCACGACGCTGCTGGTTAGCGTCGTGGTCGTGACCGGCTCGCTGGTGCTCGGCCTCGCTCTGGCGCTGGCGGTGAATCGGCCAGGGCGGTTGGCGGCGCTCGCGCGCGGCGCGGTGTTCAGCGCTTACGTGGTGTCGTGGGTCAGTGTGGGGCTGTTGTTTTTGTGGATCTTCGATGCCGACGCCGGCGTCGTGAATCGGCTGCTCGGCGTGCTCGGCTTGGGGCCGGTGAAATGGCTCACCAGCACCAGCGTGGCGCCGCTCACTGTCGCGCTGATCGTGCTCTGGAAGGTCACCGGCTACGCGATGGTCGTCTTCCTCTCGGGCCTGGCCGGCTTGCCGCCGGAAATGCAGGAAGCCGCAGCGCTCGACGGTGCCGGGCCGTTTTCACGGCTGCGTCACGTCACCCTGCCACTGCTACGCCCGACGGCTGCCTTCGTCGCCACTACCAGCCTGATCGCGAGCTTCCAGCTCTTCGACGTGGTGCGGCTGCTCACTCAAGGCGGCCCGGTGCGCTCGACCACGGTGCTTGTCTACGCCATCTACGAGCAGCTGTTTCGCGATCTGCGGGTCGGCCGCGCCAGCGCGTTGGTGGTGGTATTCTTCCTGGTGTTGTCGGCGCTGACCTGGCTCAAGCTGCGCGCCTTTCGCGCCGAGGAGCCGGCGTGACCGGCGAACGCAACGTGCGTCGCTTGGCGCTCGGCTTCGCGCTGTTGGCGGCGCTCTGCTGGCTGTTTCCCTACGCCTGGATGCTGCTGACCAGCCTAAAAACGCCGCAGGAACTGATTAAGGCGCCCACGGCTCTGCCCGGCGCGCTGCGCCTCGACGCCTACGCGGAAGTGTTTCACGCGCTCCCGGTCGCGCGTTACCTCGGCCTCACGACTGTGATGGCGCTCTCGATCGCTGCGCTCCAAATCGCGATCGCCCTGCCGGCGGCGTACGCCCTGGCCAAGCTCGATTTCCGGCTGCGCGGTGCCGCATTCGCGTTCCTGCTCTCTGCGCTCTTGATCCCGGCCGAGCTGCGCTTCGTGCCGACTTTCACGCTGTTTTCGGCGCTCGGCCTGATCAACACGCTGCCGGCGCTGGTGCTGCCGTTCGCGGTCAGCGCGTTCGGTACCTTCTTGCTGCGCCAAGCGCTGCTGTCGATCCCCGACTCCTTGATTGAAGCTGCCCGCCTCGACGGCGCCAGCGAGCTTTACATCATCTATCGGCTCCTGCCGCCAATTTTGGCGCCATCGCTGGCAGCCTTTTTCCTGGTCAGCTTCGTTCACCACTGGAACGACTACTTCTGGCCGCTGGTGATGACCGTCGACGACTCGGTGCGCACCCTACCGCTCGGCATCGCGCTGCTCCGCGAACAAGGCTCTGGCGTGCGCTGGCACATCATCATGGCCGGCAGCACCCTACTCAGCCTGCCCGCGCTCGCTTTGTTCGGTTTTACCCAGAAATACCTACTGCGCGGCCTCGGCAGCGGCGTCGGCTGACGAACGAACGGCCAAGCGGGCGAGAGAACAGGAAGGCGGGAAGGCGGGAAGGCAGAGGAAGCGCAATTTTTGATTGCCGCGGAGGGCCACTCGCCTTGAGGGCGCAGTTCGGGCTTGAAGCGTCGAGGTGGCCGACCGCCCACCAACAAACTCTCGCCTTCCCGCCTTCCCGCCTTCCTGTTGTTTCGGTCTCGGGCTTGTGTCGAGCTTGTTAGAGGCCGCAGCGTTTGGCGAAGCGGCGCGTGGCTGCTTTTTTGGCCGCGGGCACGCCAGGATCTGCGTCGAAACGCCTCAATGCGTCACGGCCCTTGGCGCGGTCGAAGCGCCAGTCAAAACACGTGATCACGACGCGCAAGCGCAAGGTCTCGCGCACGATACTGAGCGACGGCGGCCAATTCACGTTGCTCGCACGCAACGGGTTCGGCTCCGGGTTGAGCGAGGCGTCGAGGTATTGAAGCGCGGCCTCGGGCCGGCCATGCAGCCACAGATTGCGACCGACCAGGTACTGCGACAGCGGATCGCCGGCGGCCGCCTCGGCGCCGAGTAGCGGCGCCGCCTCGTCCCAACTCGGCCCCAGCCGAGGCTCGCCGATCAGCAACGTGCGCATGCCGGCGGTCGACGGCGCGCTTGCAGCCAGCGATTTGACCTCGAGCGTTCGCTGGCGGTCGTCATCGGCGTCGATCTTCGCGACCGCCGCGTAAGCCTGCAGAGCGCGCTCCGGGTGCTGGGCCATCACGTCGACGTCACCGCGCGCCTCGAGCGCGGCGGCGCGCTCCAAGACCGAGAGCTTCGGGTCGCCGGCCAAGGCCTGATAGCGCTTCACCGCGGCGTCGAGCTCGCCGGCCCGCACGTCACATTGCGCCAGCCCGAGCCGGGCGTGGGTGTTGTCACGCTCCAAATCGAGCAGCGACTGAAACGCTTCGCGAGCGCCGACGATATCGCCAGCGCCGAGCCGCCCTTCGGCCAGCCCCAGATCACGATCGATGCGGCGCGGGCAGAGGCGGCCGAAGATCGACGGCCGATCGAAGCGTGCCTTGGCCATCGCCATCAGCTCCGGGCGGAGCTCGATCTTGGCCAAAGCAGCGCGGAATTCGCTGTCGAGCGCCGCGAACGACTTGCCGTGCGTCACGTCCTCGATCGCGCGGCCGCTGTACCAACCGCGCACGGCTTCTGCGCCGTAGCGATCGTGAAACCAGCTGACGAACGCGCCCGCCACCGTGTAAGCCGTGTTCGACGCCTTCGCCAAAAAGCCGAGCCGAAACACCGACTGCATCTCGGGCAACAGGTTCAGGTCGAGCAGCGCCTTGGACCATTCCAACAGCGTAAAGTCATCGTCTTCACCCGGCGACGCCGCCACCGCGATGCCTTCAATCCGACCCGGGTCGGGGATCAAGCCGCCGAGCGGCCCCGCAACGCGAAACGGCCCGACCCCAAAGCTGCCGCTGACCACGTGCGCCAGCTCATGGCCGAGCGTGGGGTGCGGAAACCCAGCCGCTTGGACGTACACCTCACCGCGCCACGGCTTAGCGATGTACGTGTGGGTCGCGCCCATGTACACGCCCTTCTCGGCGTCGGACGCGAACAAGAAGACCTTCACCCGTTCCGGCCCGCGCGCACCTAAATAGGCTTCCACCTCGAGCAAGTGCCCAACGCATTCCTCGCCGACGCGCTCCGCATCGCCGCGCGGCACGCCCGACGAGTAAACGACCCGGCAACGGCCGACGGTCAGCGAGCGTCCCAGGCCGTCCGCGATGCTCGCCGTAGTGCTCCAGTGCCCAAGCCGCGCCCCGCTCAACGTGAGCATGAGGCTCAACCCGAGCGCCAGCGAACCGGCCGCGACGACGCCCGGGCGTCGGCGCCAAACCAAGCGAAAATGGCTCGCTTCATCCAGCTCGAGGTGCCAGGCCAATGCCGCCACCGCCAGCAAGCTGGCGAGCGAGCCGACGCGATAGCTCAACAGCCGCACCCCCGGATCGACGACCGTGTCGTAGAGCGGGCCAGCGAAATAACCGACGAACGGATCGAAACCGAACACCATCGGGCTCGTGTAAAAGCGCCAAAACCCAATCGCCACGCCGCCGAGCGGCCCCGCGAGCGCGAGCAGCACGGCCCACAACCGCACGCGCTTGCAGCGCGCCGCCCAAAGACCAGCACCGGCTCCCCAGGCGCCGCCGATCACCGCGCCCGGCCCCGGCCCCGTCGCCCACAGCTCATACCCGAGCGGCGCGTCGCAAAAGCCAGTCCGCAAGCCATGCAGCGTCGCGATGGCTGCACCGAGCAGCGCCAGGACGGCGCCGAACGCGACGCCGCGGCCCAGGGCATCAAAAGCGTTTGCAGTCTGGAGTTTGTAGTTGGCAGCTGCGGACGAGACGAGAAGCGCGGTGGCGATCGCGGCGATGCTGGGAAGGATGAGGCCACCGGCGAGGGCGGACTCGTAGCCAGGTCCGCCAAACTGCGGCACGAACCCGACCGCGACCTCCAACGCCGCTGCCACCAGCAGCGCCCCCCGTTCCACCCGCGAGCCCAAGAGTCGAGGCAGCACAGCCAGGCTCAGCTCGAAACCGCCAACTGCCAACTGCCAACTGCCAACTCACGCATGCGCTTCGCCGCCAGCAGCCGGCGCGGCTTCTTCTTGGTCCGGATCAGGCTCAGGCTCGGCCAGGACCAGCGGCAGTACTTCGTCGAGACGAGACACCAAGTGGAACTTCAAATCCGCTTTAATTTCGGCCGGTACTTCCTCGAGATCGCGCGCGTTTTGGGCGGGCAGGACGATCTCGAGAATGCCGGCGCGGTGCGCGGCCAAAACTTGGTCCTTGATGCCGCCGACGGGCAGCACACTGCCGCGCAGCGTGAGCTCTCCGGCCACGGCGACGTGCGGCTTCACGGGCGCGCGCAGCAAAAGCGAGGTCACCGCGACGAACATCGCCACGCCAGCGCTGGCCGCGTCGCGCGCCGAGCCGCCGCGCGGCACGTGCAGGTGTAGATCGATCGATTTCAGCCACTGCGGATCGAGCCGCAGCCGCTCGGCGCGTGAACGCACGAAAGACACCGCGGTCGCGGCCGACTCTTTCATGACGTTGCGCAAGCTGCCGGTGATGAAGATCTCACCCTTGCCCGGCATCTTCGTCGCTTCGATAATCAATAAGTCGCCGCCAACGCCGGACACCGAGAGCCCGACAGCGATCCCGGGCGACAGCTTGCGCTCGGAGATCTCCGGGTGGTGCTTTTCGGGGCCCAGAAGCTCGCGCACCAGCTCGGCCGTCACGTTGGTGTGAGCGGGCGCGGTGCCGTCGGCGATCTTCACCGTCACGTCGCGACACACGGCTGCGACTTCGCGCTCGAGGTTCCGAACGCCGGCCTCGCGCGTGTACGAATCGACCAAGCACTCGATGCCCTCGTTCTCGAAGGCGATCTGCGCCGGCGTCAGGCCGTGCTCCTTGATCTGCTTGGGCACCAGAAATTGCCGCGCAATCGAGCATTTTTCTGAGCGCGTGTAGCCCGGTACCTCGATCATCTCCAAGCGATCGCGGAGCGCGTCCGGAATGTTCCAGCGGTAGTTGGCGGTGGCGATGAACATCACCTCCGACAAATCGAACGGCAGATCGATGTAGTGGTCCTGGAAGGTGTCGTTCTGCGCCGGATCCAGCACCTCGAGCAGCGCCGCTGCTGGATCCCCGCGCATGTCCGAGCCCATCTTGTCGACTTCGTCGAGCACCAAGACTGGATTGCGACAGCCGACCTTTTTAAGCGCCTGCACGATGCGACCGGGCAGCGCACCTACGTAAGTGCGACGGTGGCCGCGGATCTCCGCCTCGTCACGGACGCCGCCGAGCGAAATCCTGCCGTAACGGCGACCCATCGCGCGAGCGATTGAGCGCCCGAGCGACGTCTTGCCTACGCCGGGCGGGCCGACGAACAACAGGATCGGCCCTTTCTTGTCCTTGCGCAGCTGACGAATCGCTGAGTACTCGACGATTCGCTTCTTGACGCGCTCGAGGCCGAAATGGTCCTCGTCCAGGCAGCGCCGCACCTCTTTCACGTCAATGCGGTCGGGCGTGGTGCGGTTCCACGGCAGATCGGCCAGCCACTCCACGTAGGTGCGGGTGACCTGAAATTCGGCCGATTGTGGCTGCATGCCGCTCAGGCGCGACAGCTGCTTCCTGGCGGTCTTTTCAGCTTCTGGCGGCAGCTCGGCGCGTGCGATGCGGTCGCGCAGTTGCTCGACCTCGTCATCGTCGCTGGCCTCGCCCAGCTCTTCCTTGATCGTCTTCATCTGCTGGCGGAGGGCGTAATCACGCTGCGAGCGGCTCAGCTCGGTCTGCACCAACGACGAGATCTCGTCCTTCACGCGCAGCACTTCGAGCTGACGCTCGACCATTCCCAACACCAGGCCGACGCGCTCCTTCACGTCGAACGCCTCGAGGATACGCTGACGCACGGCGATGCTGGCGTGCTCTTCGGGGAAGTTCGAAGCGATCAGGTCCGCGAGCGCACCAGGCTCGCGCACATTGTCGAGGATGCTGGCCGTCTCCTTCGGCAGGTTCGGCAGCAGGCCCAGCACCTGGCGCGTGCTTTCGCGCAGCTTCCGGCCAAGCTCGCGCAGCTCTTCGCCCAGATCGCTCGGCTCCGGCACACGCTCGATTTCGGCGCGCATGTACGGCTCGAGGCCGAGCGGCTCCTTGAGCTTGAAGCGACCGAGGCCGTTCAAGACCACGCTGTAGTTCGAGGGGCCGAGGCGGATGACTTTGACGACTCGGGCGAGTGTGCCGATGGCGTAGAGATCCTCATAGCCCGGCTCGACCGTGTCGGCGTTGCGCTGGGTCAGCACGCCGACCAGCGCGCTGTCTTCGCCAGCCAGCTCCTCCACCAGCCGTACACTGCGAGGCCTGCCCACGTTGATGGGCACCACCGACATCGGAAACAAGACTGAATTCCGCAAGGGCAGAATCAGGATCTGCTCCGGTTCGCCCGGACGCTCACCGCCACGCATAGAACTCACAGTACTACCGTACGCGCTGTCGTCCAGGGCGAGAGCGAGAACGAAACAACAGGAAGGCGGGAAGGCGGGAAGCGAGATTCTTGGGTTCGCCGGGCCTGCGGCCCGCTGCGCGGCTCGCGCCCAAGCCGCGACGACCGGAGGTGGCCGGTGGCCCCCCCAAAAACCTTCCCCCCTTCCCGCCTTCCTGTTGTCTCGCGCCCGGAAGTCGCGAGAGCGCGTCCGGTGTGGTAATTCCGGGCTCGATGCGTCGTGCCGGGCTGCTGCTTTTCTTAGTCGGGTTGACCTCCGCTTGTGGCGGAGCGGCTGGCGCGGATCCGGACCGTGTGCTCCACGACTACTCCCTCGCGGTCGAACGTGGCCGCGCGGCGGAGGCTTACGCCCTGCTCAGCACCGAATCCAAAAAAACCATATCGTTCGAGCAGTTCCAGCGAGTCTTAAAGGAAAATCCTGAAGAAACGAAGGAGCTGGCGCAGAGCCTGCGGCGCCCGCAAGTGGCCGCGCCGCGGGTGACCGCGACGGTCACAGGGCCGGATGGCGAGTCCTCCATCCTTCTCGTGTACGAGCAGGGCGGCTGGCGCGTCGATGCCTCGGCGATCGATCTGTACAGCCAACGCACCCCCGAAGCCGCGGTGCGCGCGTTCCTGCGCGCCTACGCGAATCGGCGCTTCGATGTGCTGCTCAAGTTTGTGCCGGAGGATCAGCGCGAAGGCTTGACCGCGACCGAGCTCAAGAAGGCCTGGGAAGGTGAAGAGCGGGTCGACATGGACCGGCTGACCGGCGCGCTGCGAGCGTCGTTGCCGACCGCGAAGGTCGAGCTGTTCGGAGACCGCGCGACCTTGGCGTTCGGCGCTGGTGGCAGCGTCGAGTTAGTGCGCGAACGCGGACTCTGGAAAATCGAGGATCTGAAATGACCGCACGTACCGCCAAAGTCACGCGCAAGACGCGTGAAACCGAGATCACCGTCGAAGTGAACCTCGACGGCACCGGCCAAGCCGCGATCGACACGCCGCTGCCCTTTCTGTCGCACATGCTCGAGCAGATCGCGCGCCACGGCGCCGTCGACCTGACCGTCAAGGCCGTTGGCGACGTAGAAATCGACGGCCACCACACGACCGAGGACATCGGCATCGTGCTGGGCGAAGCCGTGCGAACCGCGTTGGGCGATCACAAAGGTATTCGGCGCTACGGCTCCGCCACGTTACCGATGGACGAGGCGCTCGTGACGTGCGCCATCGACCTCTCGGGACGGCCCTATTTCGTCTGGAAGGTGCCGGTGCCGAAGGCGAAAATCGGCACCTGGGACGTCGAGCTGGCAGAGGTGTTTTTCGAGGCGTTTGCCCGCACCGCGCAGGCCAACCTGCACATGGTGCTGCACGATGGCCACAACCTGCACCACATCGTCGAGATCAGCTTCAAGGCGTTCTCGAAGGCGCTGCGCATGGCGACTGAGCTCGATCCACGGGCGCCCGGCGTGCCGTCGACCAAAGGGATGCTGGTGTGACCACGCGCGTCGCCGTCGTCGACTACGGCATGGGCAACCTGCAGAGCGTGGTCCAGGCGCTGCGCGCCGCGGCTCCGGAAGGTACGCAAGTGATTCGCACCAGCGCGCCCGACGTGGTGCGCGGCGCCGATCGGCTGGTCGTGCCGGGCCAGGGCGGCTTTCGCGACGCGGCCGCGCGGTTGGCGGAAGACGGGTTGGCCGAGAGCGTTCTCGAAAAAATGCGGGCTGGGTCGCCCTACCTCGGCATTTGCCTAGGGCTGCAGCTCTTGTTCGAGAGCAGCGAGGAAGCGCCGGGCGCCGCGGGCTTCGGCTGGTTCAAAGGCGCCGTGAAGAAGTTGGTTGGCGACGCCACCATCAAGATCCCGCACATGGGCTGGAACTCGCTCGAGCTCACGAGCGGTGGTCACCCGCTGTTGGACGCCGCCGGCGGGGCAAGCACTTACGTTTATTTCGTGCACTCGTTCCACGCGGCCGCGACCGAGCCCGACGTCGTGAAGGCCACCGTGCAGCACGGCCAAAACGTCGTCACGGCCGCCGTAAGTCGCGACAACGTCATGGCGACGCAGTTTCACCCTGAAAAATCCCAAGCCGCCGGGATCGCGCTTCTACGGCGCTTCCTCTCGACCTGACAGGGGGTAGGAGTTCCCGGCCCCGCGGCAGCGTGCACCCCAACACGTCGGCTCCACGGCAGCGGTCCCCCATGCTCCCCTCACCCCTCCGCCGACTAACCCCTAACCCCTCACCCCTCGGCCCCTCAAGCTAACACGTGGCGTTCCCAACGAAATGGTGTAGTCGGAGCCCCAAATGGAAGTGATACCGGCGATCGACTTGCTCGACGGCAAGGCCGTGCGGCTCCTCAAGGGGCGCTACGAGGACGTGACCGTGTATCACGACAATCCGCCGGTTTTGGCCGCGGGTTGGGCCGGGCACGTCAAGCGCCTGCACGTGGTCGATTTGGAGGGCGCGCGCGCCGGCCACGCCGTGCAGCGTGATCTGGTGACGCGGCTGGTGAAGTCGTTCGGTAGCGGCGTGCAGGTCGGTGGCGGCGTGCGCTCGTTCGACGCCGTGAAGAGCTACTTCGACCTGGGCGTGGAGCGCGTCGTGCTCGGCACCGCCGCGCTCAAGCAGCCGGAGCTGATCGAACAAGCCGCTCTGGCCTACCCGGGGCGTATCATCATCGCGGTCGACGCGCGCGACGGCAAAGTCGCGACCGCTGGCTGGCTCGATCAATCCGAGCGCCTGGCGACCGATCTGGTGCGCGAGCTGGCCAAACACGCATTGGCCGCTGCCCTGTACACCGACATCGATCGCGACGGCACCGAGGTCGGCCCCAACATCGACGCGACGGCTCGGCTCGGTCGAGAAACCGGCGTCCCGATCATCGCCAGCGGCGGCGTCGGTACCCTCGCCCACCTGACCGCGCTCGCCCAAGCCGGCTCCGGCATCGTGGGTGCGATCGTCGGGCGCGCGCTGCATGAGGCGCGGTTTTCCTTGGATCAGGCGGTCCAAGCGGCGAAAATTCAAGCTCCCGCGTAGGCCACAAGGTAGCCTCCAGCCTTCGCATGGGTGACGACGCCGATCCAGCTCTGGGCCCCACGGGCCCGCTTTCGCAGCGCGCGACGCAAGGCCCAATGAGCACGCGCGCGTCGCGCTTGGCGGCTGCCGCCGCCAGCAAGTCGGACTCCGAGCTGCCGCCGTCAGCGGGAAGCTTCGACGGCGAGGATTTTCTCTATCACCTGTACCGCGGCAGCGAGCTACTCCAGGACAACTGCGTTCCTCAAGCCAAAGAGGAGCTGGAGCGAGCGCTCAAGCTGCAACCGCAAGACACCGAAGGCCAAGGCCTGCTCGGTGTCGTGTACTTTCGTCTCGGCCTCTACCCGCGCGCGATCGGCATCTACGAAGAGATCATCAAAGATCGCCCGAATGAGGTCAGCCCGCGCGTGAATCTTGGCCTCTGTTACCTGAAGACGGGCCAGATGCACTTGGCACGCGACGTGCTGGAGGAAGTCATTCAGCGCGTGCCCGACCACGTGCGCGCGTGGGGCTATTTGGGGCTCACATTCGAACGGCTGGGTGAGCTGGCGAAGGCTGAAGCCGCCTTCGACAAGGCGGGTCAGCCCAATTTGGCGAGGCGCATGCAGCGGCTGCTGGGCGAGCAAGCCCCAGCTCAGCAAGAACCAGTCGATCCCGAGCGCGCCGAAGTGCGGCTGGCCGCAGCCGACGCCGTCCAGGAGCTGGACGGCCGTGAAGGTGGCTTTTCGCGGGCGCCTGGCGGACACGAATCGGATCCTTCGCGCTCCGGGCGTTGGCGGGCAGTCGAGCTCGGCGACGCCTCGGTGCCGCCGTTGCCGAAACAGCGCCGCCTGCCGTCGCTGGTCGGCCGGCTCGGGCCCGCCGTGCCCGCGATTTCCGACCCTACCGAGCTAGCGCGCGACTCCTTGCCGCCGCCGCCGTCGTTGCGCGCTCCGCTGGCAACGTCGGGCGCGCTCGGGCTCGAGGGCGCGCTGACGTTTCCGGAGCCGCCGGCCAAGGTGCTGATCACCGGCGCGCGCATCGGCACGTGCGTGACGAGCGAAGGATTTGCGGCTCGCTCCGATGTGCTGTCGAGCGTCGTCGTTACCTCGAAGGCGCTTTCGCCGGTTGCGTTGATGCGCCGTCTTCGCGGCCGCGAAACGGCGGAGCCGTTCGGCGCTGGCTCGAGCGTCTGGCACGGCTACGAAGGCGGTGGGCAGGCGGTGATCATCGCTGGCCGCGACCGCATGTTGTGGGCGCTGGAGCTGGCGGACGAGTTCGTCTACGTGCGCGAGTCGAGCCTGGTCGCCTTCGAAAGCAGCGTTCGCTACGAAAACGGCCGGCTCGCAGCCGGCGGGCGTGAGCCAGTGGCGATGGTGCAGCTGTCGGGCAGAGGCTTCGCAGTGCTGGAAACGCACGGCGCCGTGTCGTCGCTCAGCGTCGGGCAAGAGACGCAAGCGGTCGTGCGCGTCGACGACGTGATCGGCTGGACCGGGCGACTGCTCGGACAAGCCGTCGACACCGAGGCGTCGCCAGGGCGTTTGCCGGGCGCCGTGGCTTTCAGCGGAGAAGGCGCGTTGCTGTTGGATTTGACTCGATGAGTGACGAGGACGATGACGGCGACGACGATTCGGAAGCGGAAAATCCGCTCGGCGAGCGCAAGCGACGCCGGCGTTCGTTACGTCAAGACGCGCTGAATCTTCCCAACCTGTTGACGTTCGGACGCGTGTTCGCGATCCCGATCGTGATCTTGCTGCTCGACCGCGGTACCCCGGAGGACTGCGTGCTGGCTGCGCTGGTGTACTCGGGCGCCGCGCTCACCGATCTGCTCGACGGCTACCTGGCGCGCAAGATGAACGTGGTCAGCGTGCTGGGGAAATTTCTGGATCCGCTCGCCGACAAGCTGCTCGTGATGGCTTCACTCATCTATATGGTGCCGATGGGCCGGATCCCAGAGTGGGCCGTGACCGTGCTGCTGGCGCGCGAGATTTCGGTCACCGCCTTGCGTAGCATCGCCAGCAGCGAGGGCGTGGTGATCGCGGCTGGCGACGACGGCAAGAGCAAGACCGCGCTGCAGATGATCGGCATCTTGGCGCTGATCTTGGGCTACCCGTATCACCTCAGCCTGCCTGGCCTCGATCTGGGCATGGTCGATTTGGTCTACGTCGGTCGCGCGCTGATCTACGCCTCGCTGGTTTTCTCGATCTCGAGCGCGGTATCGTACGTCCGGTTATTCTCGGCGGCAGTTGAAGCCAAAGAAGAGCGGCAACGCGGCGAAGGCTAAATTTCGCCAAAATCTCGGCCTTAGTCGGCGGCAGGCGGCGCGGCCGAAACGCGGGCTGCAAACCCCCGAGGTTTGGTGTTAGGACACCGCTCGTCATGCCTTCCGCGCTTCGTTCCTTTGCCGTGCTCGCGTTCGCGTCCGCCATCGCCATCCTCTCGGCGCCGGCTTGCTCCCAGCAGGGCGAGGGAGAGCGCTGCGACTTCTCCAAAAACGGCGATCTGGACTGCGACAGCGGGTTCACCTGCGTCAAAGCAAATGATCTGGCTGACAGGGTGACCGATCGTTGCTGCCCCGCCGCCAACACGGAGAGCGACTCGCGCTGCGCGCGCGGGACGCCGATGACGACCACGACGGGGGGCTCGGGCGGTTCGAGCACCAGCGGTGGTACCGGGGGCGACGCCAGCGGCGGCGCGGCGGCGGAAACGGCAGCCGGCAGCTCCGGCGTCCCCGCGTCGAGCGATGGCGGCATGAGCGGCGGAGGCACTCCCGCGAACGATGGCGGCGCCACGCCCGCTGATGCCAGCGGCGGCAAAGGCGGCGTCGACTGATGCCCGCGCTCGGCGACCTCACGTCGCTCGGTCAGCAAGCACTGTTGCTGTCCGTGGCGGTGGCGTTGCCGGTGGTCGGAGCGGCCGCGCTGATCGGCCTAGTCGTCTCCGTGCTGCAGGCCGCGACCCAGATTCAGGATCATACGCTCGGGCATCTGCCGCGGCTTTTGGTGGTCGTGGCGGTCCTGGTCGCGACCGGGCCGTGGATTGGCTCGCAGATCGCCGAGTTCGCGCTGCGAGCGTTCGGCGGTTAGCGTGGCGACGCTTTCGCCGAGCGATTTGGGTCGGGGTCTCGACTCGCCCGGCACGCAGCGCGTCCAAGTGGCTGGTCGCGTCTTCAACGTCGAGGGCAAGCTGCTGGTAGTCGCGGACGCATTTGCCCGCGTCGCCGTAGAGATGACGCGCGCGCCCGGCGCGCAGCCCGGTGATCTGGTCGTCGTGTCAGGACGGCTCGCCGATAAGCGGCTCACGCACGGCTCGCTGATCTCCCGGCAGGCGTGCGCCACGCCGACCGCGCACGGCGAGTTCTACCGGTTGGTGTTCGCGGGTGAGGCCGAACGGCTGAGAGATTCCGCGCGCGCCGCGGCAGCGACGCGTGCCTTCTTCGGCGCGCGCAGCTTCGTGGAGGTCTCGACGCCACTGCGCGTGCCCGCGCCCGGCGTGGACTTTCACGTCGATGCGATCGCAGCCAGTGGGCAATACCTGATCACTTCGCCCGAGCTCGAGATGAAGCGACTGTTGGTCGGCGGTATGCCGCGGATTTTTCAGCTTGCGCGGGTGGCGCGCGCCGACGAACAGGGGCCGATGCACGCCCCAGAGTTCACCATGCTCGAGTGGTACCGAGCCTTCTGCGGGCTCGAGGAAGTACTGCGCGACACCGAAGAGCTGGTGCGGAGCGTGGTGCGGAGTCTAGCGGGTGAAGACGAAGTGTTCGTGCTCGGCCAACGCAAAGTCAACGTCGGCAAGGCGTTCGAGCGCATCACGGTGCGCGAAGCGTTCGCCCGCTATGCCGGGGTCCAAGACGCCGCGCGGCTCGCGGCACGCGACGAAGATCGCTATTTCGAGCTGCTGGTCTCGCGCGTGGAGCCTGCGCTCGCCGAGCACCCGCGGCCGGTGTTTTTGACGCACTACCCGATTTCCCAAGCCGCCCTGTCGCGCCCGCATGCGGATGATCCGAGCGTCGCCGAGCGCGCCGAGCTCTATTTCGGCGGTGTCGAGCTGTGCAACGCCTACGGCGAGCTAACCGACGCCGTCGAACAACGCCGCCGCATGGCCACCGAAGCCAAGCGGCGCAAAGCCCTCAAGCGCCCCGTCTACCCGCTCGACGAGCCATTCTTGGCGTCGCTCGTCGAAGGGATGCCACCCTCGGCAGGCAACGCCCTCGGCTTCGATCGACTGGTGATGGTCGGTACCAACCGCTCAAGTATCGCGTAGCGCCGCGAGATCGAGCGAACAGGAAGGCGGGAAGGCGGGAAGATTTCTTGGGTTCGAGAAACGAAACATCAGGGGCAGTGGCCCACGAATAAACGTCGGCGCGGCTGGTCGGAATGGTCAACAACCAAACCTTCCCGCCTTCCCGCCTTCCTCTGAGCATTGGTCTCATTTTTCAGCCGCCCACCCGCCAAGCCTGGCTTCTGGCAAGGCTTTCGCGAGCACCGAAGCGGAACGTAGGTGGCTACGTGAGCATCGGAGTGCGCCTGGCAGGCGCAACAGAAAGGAAGGAGAAGACCGACCCGGGGCCCGAATGCAGGGAACCCG
>JBBRMI010000123.1:0-24571 GCA_038230915.1 Polyangiales bacterium
ACGCCTTGTTCCGGGGCCAACTTGAATCCGTCGAAGTAGGGAAGATTGCCGTAGAAGGAGTTGTCCCAGAACCGACCGAAGTGGCTGTAGACTTTGCCGACCTTCACCGCGATTAGATCGCGCTTCCAGTAAACGTAGGCTTCCTGGATCCAGAAGTTGCTCGCGAAGAAGTCACGCAGCTTCTTATCGCGAAAGCGGGGCTCGACATGAACACCGAACTCCCCGAGCTTTGCGTCGAACAGAAGATGCGCGAAATAGATATCTAGACTGTTTTTGCCGCCAGTAAGCCCGAGCGGCTGGTAGAGCCACAGGTAGACGCCCCCATGAAGGTCGACGCTCTTCGGCAACGAATCGGCCGCTGCCGGTGGCGTCGGGGCCTCGGGTAGACTGGCTGGGTTCGTCGGCGGAGGCGGTGGAACGGTGGACGCAGGCGCAACCGTTGGCGATTGGACCGGATTCGCGGTGTTCGCATCGGGCATGCCCGCATTGAGCGCCGGTGTACCCGTGCTCGAAGGGCTTTGGGCGTCGCCAGAAGGCGCTTCAACTTGCGTGGGCGCGGCGGCCGCCTGCGCGCCAGCGGGGTTGGTGGCGAGCATGGCTGCCGTGAGCAGCAGCGGTTCGAACAATCGGTTAAGCAAGGTCATCGTCTCTTTGGTTCTACTGTCTCAACGTTGTGGGTCGGCTCGACTAAAGCTCTCGTCAGCGGCGTGTGAAGGCGCGGAGCGGTTCCACTAATTCGCCGCGTTGAGCGACCAATTCCAGTCGTTGTATTCGACGGTGTAGTCGCCGCTCGTTAAAAACTTCGCCGTCTCCGCATCGACGTAAGGCACGAGGTACTCGACGGCCTTTTTGCCTTTGAAGGCCTTGTCTGCAAGAAAGTCCTTCTCGTACCACTCGGGCGAGAAGAGCTTCGACACCCGCACGTGCTTGGCGGGGATGTCGACGGAGAAGTTCTGCGGATCCTTGACGAACTCGCGCGCCTTTGCGTCGATGGTTGCCTCGACGTTCTGAGCCGTATACGCACGTGGAGCGATCGGAACCGAGCCGAGATCAGCGCAGACAACGGCGAAGTGCGCCCGCGCGTCTTTGTGCGGCGGGATTAGCTGTTTGTACTCCATGTCGTTGAGCGTGAGATCCATGTTTCCGACCTTCCACTGCTTCTTGTCGAGAAACCCATCAACTGATTTGATGTTCTGGACCGGCCAAGCGTCGAGCACGCCTTTGATGTTGAAGGCGTTGTATGCGTTCACCCAAAAGGCGTAGTGCGCAGGTCCCTCGATCTTTGAAGCGTCGCATCTTCCGACGCGGCCGAGGTACGCGTCGAACGTGGCGAGGTCGGCCTTATCGGCTTTGAACCGCGCGTAATCCACACGCCCGTTGACGACATATTTCTTCAGGAGAGCGTCGAACGCATCGGGCGCGCACAGGTCGCCCTGTTCGGATGTCGCCGCCTGTATTGTCTCAGCCGGCTTCTGAGGAGCCGGCTTCGAACAGCCCATGACAAACACCAGACCTAGAGCAAGGTGAGCCCGCATGCGTTGCTGCAATAGCCAAGTGTACTGGGCAAGGTCAACGGGAATGTGCTCCGTATTCTGCACTTTGCGAATAGCGTGAATTCGGTCTGGTTGGGTGTAACCGACGCACGGCTCGCAGACTAGTTGCCCGTAGGGCGGTGTTGCGCCCGCCTCACTCGCGCAGCTTCCTTAGTCGCTCTCGCCCTGTCCCCGCTCCAGGCATTCGATGAGCGCGCCCTTCGCGCGATGGAGCAAAACGCCGACGTGGCCGGAGGTCAGGTGAAGCGTGCTGGCGGTGTCCTCGGGCGTTAGCTCCTCGAAGACCCGCAGGGTGAGCACGCGGCGCTGGACTTCTGCCAGCTGACTCACACAACCGAGCAGAGCGACGTGCTCTTCAGCGCTGGCGAGCAACGCTTCGACGCTGGGTGTGCCCGCCGGAATTTCCAAGGTTTCGTCGAGTGATTCGTGAGGGAGGGAGCGGTGACGCCGCCGGCGTAGGTTGCGCGCCGCGTTTCTGACCAGCACAGCCATGAAACGCGCCGCGCCCTCGTCGTCTTGCGAAAGCTCGCGCGCTTGGGGCAGCAAGAGCAGCGTCAAGAACGCCTCTTGCACGGCGTCCAGCGCCTCGAAACGAGTCAACCCCTCGCGGGTCGCCACGGCGGCGAGCGGCCGCGCGTGCGTGCGAGCAAGCACGGAAATCCAGCCGACGAAGTTGGTCACCAGCGCATTATGAGGCCACGGACTGCGACTTGATATAGCTGACAAGACCCAACACGTCTTGCCAGACGAGCCGTCCGATCGCGCCGGAGCTGTAGACGGCGTTCAAGACTTTGCCCCCGGGCGCCAACACGAAGCCAGCGGTGTGAAGGTACGGAGTCGTGTGTGACGGCGCTGGGTCATAGTAGACACCCAGCATCTCGGCGACCGCCTCGACCGACGCGCCATAGCCAACCGGGAACTCCAGTTTGTTTTCGGCGACCAGGCTCGCTGCCTTGTCAAGCGAGTCAGCCGAAAAGCTCACCACACCGATGCCCTCCTGACTGAGCTTCGGAAGCCCCGACTGGAACGCCTTGAGCTGCGCCGTACAGAAAGGGCACCAGGAGCCGCGGTTAACCAGCACGACGTTGAACGGCTGCGTGAGACCGGTGGGGACGCTGAGTCGCTTACCGTCCGTGAGCGTCAGCTCAAGCGTCGGGAACGTGTCTCCTGTGTCGAGAAGTCGTGCATTTGTTTTGCGTGCCATGGGTGGGTCATCCTCCGGTTACCTGAGTAGAGGTGCCCAACCGGTCGCCGATTACGGGCGTTAGGCAGAAAAGTCTTTCTTCGACGGTGAAGACCGCGGCGCTACGTCAGCGTGACTAGCTCTTCGGCGGCGGTGGGGTGGATGGCGATGGTGCGATCGAAGTCGGCTTTGGTGGCGCCTAGCTTCATGGCGACGGCAAAACCTTGCAGCAGCTCGTCCGAGCCGGCGCCAATGCTGTGGAGACCAATGACTTTTTCATGCGGGCCGACGCAGACCAGCTTCATGGCGGTCTTCGGTTTACGTTCGGTTACGGCGAAGCGCATGTTGGTGAAGCGCGTGCTGTAGACCTTCACGTCGTCGCCGTAGAGCTCACGCGCTTCGAGCTCGGTCAGACCCACTGTGCCAATTGGCGGATGACTGAAGACCACACTTGGAATGCCCTCGTAGTCGACCCGCGCATCCGGCTTGCCACCGAACAGCCTGTCGGCAAGCAAGCGACCAGCCGCGATGGCGACGGGCGTGAGTTGCCATCGGCCGGTCACGTCGCCCACCGCCAACACGCCGGCGACGTTCGTGTTCTGAAACTCGTCGACCAGGACCTCGCCGTGCAATCCCAGCGCGACGCCGACGATGTCTAGCCCCAGGCCCGCGGTATTGGCGACACGCCCGGTGGCCCAAATCACGGCGTCGAAACCGCTGTGCTTTTTCTGGTGCTGGGCCACCGACGTGAGCGAGCCATCGGCTTCGCGCATCAACGACGAAAGCTCGTGCCCCGACAGCAAATTGACGCCCGACGACGCCATCTCATCGGCCAAGGTGCTCGACAGTAGCTCGTCGAAGCCATTGAGCAGGCGTGAGCCGCGCAAGAACACCGAGACGTCGCAGCCGAGCGCCGACAGTACACCGACGATCTCGACCGCAATGTAGCCGGCCCCCACCACCGCCACCCTAGCCGGACACGCCTCCAGCTCGAAGAAGCCATCCGACGTCAAGCCGAGCTCAGCGCCCGGCACATTGGGCACGAACGGGCGGCCGCCAGTAGCGAGCAAGATCGCAGGTGCAGCCAGCCTCCGTTCACCCACCTCGACGACACCCGCCGCGACGAACCGAGCGCGCCCCTCCACGAGCGTGATCCCGTCGAGCTCGACGTTGCGGGCGTAGAGCATGTTGAGGCGCTTCACGTAAGTGTCGCGCGCGCGCTTGAGCGTCGCCCAGTCGAAGCGAGTCGCCCCGATCTCGAAGCCATACTTCGGGGCGTCCGCCAGCCACTCCGCACACTCGGCGGCGTTCCACATCACCTTCTTCGGTACACAGCCGACGTTGACGCACGTGCCACCCAGCGGCCCCGCCTCGACCAACGCGACGCGTGCCCCATGGCGTGCAGCCCGACGCGCCGATGCGAGCCCGCCGCTACCGGCGCCAATCACCACATAGTCGTAGGTTTCCAAGGGGGAGAATTGCACCTGTCTGAGACCGACCTAGGTGGACTTCGCAAGACGTGCGGCGATGAGATCACGCATCGACATGGGCAAGCGGCCAAGCAGGCGCTCCAAGGTTGGGTCGACGGCGGCGAACTCTTGCGCGCGGCTGGCGCGGAACAAGCCCATGCCGATTTCAACAGCGGTTTCGGGCAATCCGCGCGCAAGCATGCCCGCGCGGTGCTGTTCGTCGCTCACGGTCACGCGCCGAATCGAACGCCCCGAAAGCTCCGATGCGAGCTCAGCGATGCCAGCCATATCGAGCGCCGCCGAGGCAGTGAGCGGCGGAGTCGGACCCTCGAAGCGCCCTTCGTCTGTCAAGACACTCACGGCCGCATCGGCCAAATCAGCATGAGCGGTCCACGAGACGGGACCGTCCTCGGGTGCGAGTAGCTCGCCCGTTTCGAGCGCCCTGCCCATGAACATCAGCGCCGACGATGCGTAAAATCCGTTGCGTAGCGCTGTGAACGCGATGCCCGAATCGCGCAGCATGACCTCGGTGGCTGCGTGGTTGCGCATGGGGGCGAATTCGGAAGTTTCGGACGAGCCCATGTGGCTCGTGTACACGATGCGCCGGACGCCGTTGGCGCGCGCCGCTTCGATGGCCGTGCGGTGCTGGCTCAAGGTGTCACCAGCGGTGGTGCCGCTGGAGACGAGCAGCACCTGTGACGCGCCTTGGAACGAATGCCGCAGACTCTCGGGATCCGTGAACGTTCCCTGGCGTACACGAACACCGCGCTCGCGGAACGCCTGTGCTTTTTCGGGGTCGCGCACGCTGATGCCAACCCGTGCGGCGGGCACGCGCTCGATCAGGCGCTCGGTGATTGCTCGGCCTAGCTGGCCATTGGCTCCGGTGACGACAAACATCGGGCGTCTCCTTTACGTCGGAGCGCGGTTGTAACAGCACGAAATAACGGTGGCGAGCGATTCATCCAGGTGCTCGAAAATCCCGAAGATCTGCTGGCCGCCCTCATCCTCGGTAGCTTGTCGGACAACGTCGCGAGCTCGGCGCACGGATCGCTCCGCGATCGGTGCGCCGCAAGCCCGCTACAATCCGTGCACCTCGCGTCTACAGGAAGCGGTGGACGATCGGACAGTTCACGATCAGGCCCGTGGAACCCCACGCTTTGCCGCCGGGCCCGGTGATGAAGCCACGCCGAACCAGGCCCAAGATCTGAAACTCTTCGTTCACCCGCGAACGATAGCCCTTGTCGATTGCGTCTTGAGTCCATTCTCCAAGGTTGAAATCCCAAAGCGGGCTGTAATCCGTGGCGACATGGGGTATGCCACCGAGCACGTTCAACGGTCCGCCTTCGCCCTTGAGCGCGCTGTTCAGACCCTGGCGCTGGGGATTCACCACTTTCGGATCCACGTTGATCGGGCCGTTGACGAACGCGAAGAGGCGTTCGACCGCGCTGAACGCGCCGTCGTCACCGCCGACCCGGGTGCCTTGGAGCGCTGGCGCGAAATTGGCCTGCTCGACCGCCGCGGGAAGCGGGTCACTGGCGTCGGTGCTCAGGTAAAACACCGGCTTGCCGAAGCTGAAGCCGTTGGCCAGGCGCAGCGTGACGGTGCCATCCTTCGGGCAAATCGCCGTCACCTTGTCATGCACCTTCGTGAAGTCAGGCTTGCCCTTGCAGTAGTCGAGATCGGCGTCGGTGAGCCCGTACGCGACGATCGGCGCGTTGTAGGCCACCCCCTGGTCTTTCACATAGATGATCGGGGTATAGTTGCTGTCGCCCACGGAACCTGGCTGAAATGCAGCGGGCGGAAAGTAATTGGGTGCCTTGCCAGGCGTGACACTCACAACTGGGGAAAAGTCGACGGTTCCGTTGTCGAACTCCAACGTTAGATCAGGCGCTGTGTGTGCCTGACGCGCTGGCATTGTGACGGCCGGGTTCGTGCCATTGATGCCGGTGCTTGGGCCGGCGTTGGCGAACTTGAGCTTGGCTGAGAAATTCAGTCCCAGCGCGTCAGCCAGGCCCTTGTCGCTCGTGTCGGTTAAGATGTAGTAGACCGACTTGCCTGTGGAGCGCACGAGTCCCTTGTACAAGGGCAACGTGATCGTGCCTTTCTCGAAGTCGATCGGACCGCTCTTGAGCAGCGTGACCGGTCCCACCAAATTCGGGTTCACCGAGGAAGGCGGCGGGCCGAAATAGGTTGCAGGAACGTCCGCTCCAATCGACGCGGGTGCGGGCTCGATCTCACCGGCCAGGACGGCGGAATCTTGCGGTGTGCGCGTGGCGGGCGCCTTTTGGCACTGCGGGCCGGTGCGCAGGTCAGTCGCGCTGACGACGACGTTAGATTCGCCGCCGGCGCCGCTGGCAGCGTCCGCCCCGGGGGCTCCATCCGGTCCCGGAGCTCCGTCCACACCGGGAGCTCCGGCTGGTCCTCGGGCGCCGTCCTTGCCGTCGCAGCCGAACAGCACGCCGAGAGAAATGAGGCACGCAATTGGGAAAATACACAGAGAGTTCTTCATGACAGTTTCGACTCCGATTAAAGGTTGCGGTGCCGGGCTCAGAGCAAGCGCGCGACGGCTGGACAGTTGACGATGATCCCCGTCGACCCGAAGGGCTTACCGCCCGGGCCCGTGACGAAACCGCGCACCACCATGCCGAGCCAGGTGAACTCGTCCGTGATGCGGGAACGATAGCCGTTGTCGATGGCCTCTTGCGTCCACTCCCCCAGGTTCACGTCCCACATCGGGCTGTAGTCGGTGGCTAGCGTCGGCAAACCTCCCAACACATTGAGTGGGCCTGCGCCATCCCCGAGCAGTGCGCTGTTGAAGCCTTGGCGCTGCGGGTTCACCTCGTCCGCAGACACGTTGGTCGGACCGTTCGTGAAAGCAAAAAGCCGCTCCACACCGCTGGTGAAGCTGTCGTCGCGGCCGACCGTGATGTCGTTCAAGCCGGGTGCGAGAGTGGCGCCTTCGAGTGTGGCGGCCAACGCATCGTTCGACTCGGTGGTGAGGTAGACGATCGGTCGCGAGAAGCTGAAGCCGTTGGTCAGCTTCAAAGTGACGGTATTGTCGCTTGGACAGATCCGGGTCACTTTGTCGTGAACTTTCGCGTAATCGGGGGCTTTTTTGCAGTAATCGATGTCGCTGGCTTCGACACCGAACGCCACGATCGGGGCGTTGTAAATGATGCCGCCCAAGCGCACCAAGGGGCTGTAGTCCGCATCACCTTCGGCGCCTGGCTGAAATTTCGTCGGGGGAAATGCGTTCGGCGCCTTGCCGGGGGTGAGAACGTGCTCGGGCGTGAAATCGACTGTTCCCTGCTCGAACACGACAGAACCGTCGTTGGCGAAGTACGCGTTGCGCGCCGCCTTGCAGGTCGCTGCGAACGGGAGCTTCGCGGAGTAGTTGAGCCCGAGCGCGTCTGCCTGGCCCTGGTCACTCGTGTCGGTGAGAATGTACCAAACGGGTTGGCCGCTCCCCTTCATGGACCCCTTGTAGAGTGGCAGCGTGACCGTGCCACCTTCCAAGTCTAGATGGCCGGCCGTCAACAGCTGGTGCGGGCCAATCAATTCCGGCTCGACTGACGAGGGAGCGGGGCCGAAGTAAGTGACGGGAACATCAGCTCCGACCGAAGGCAGGGCTGGAGCATGTTCGGGCTCAGCCAGTAGCGGGACCGCCACCAGGCTCAGCGTCGTTAGCCCACCGAACAGCGCAGAAAGTCGTACGACGACCGATCTTTTTTTGAGACTTCGGCTCATGAATTCAACCCTTCGTTTTGCAAGCTCAGGTCACGCAGGGCATTGCCCGCGAGCATCACTGCTATGGCTCACCGTCGACGGCAGTTACTAGCTCGATGAAATTTCGAGTTCGAATCTCGATCGACGGTTCGGCGCTGCGCAACGCTCGGTGATAAGCGAGGCGTTGCGCGGCGATGCGGCGAAACGCCGCGTGCGTCTCCAGGCCATCAGTCGTGCCCATGTCGAGCAGGTTCACGAGAAGTCGTTGGTGAGCGTGCCAGGGCGCAACCCGTTGGAGCGTCGAGGCGCGAGGCGACCAGACACTCGTGACGACGTCGGCTGAGGTCGTCATCAAAGGCGGCGTGTTGGCACCCTGCTCGAGCCGCTTTTGAAACCCGTGTTCACTTCGTCGAAAACGCTGAGCCCTATCCTGGAGATGCTCGGGACCTGGGTTTCGCGCCGGCCGCTTGCTGAGCTTTTGCACGGCGTGTTTGCCGCGCGGCGCACGCAGCATCCATGCTGCCGCGCGCCCGCGGCGAGGCGACGAAACGCGGTATGGTGGGGCGGTGCAGGGTGCCAGCTCAGGTGCGTCATTCCGGACAGGGCTCCTTTCTTCTCTGGCGATCGTTGGCTTTGCCGCCAACTCGCTGCTCACCAGGCTTGCCCTGCGTCCCGACCTCATCGACGCCGCCAGTTTTGCGGCCGTGAGATTGACCGCGGGAGCGATCGTGCTGTTTGTGTTGGCTCGCGTCCGAAAGCCTCCGGCTAGCCTCCGCAGTGGTAGCTGGCAGTCAGCGCTGTTCCTCGTTGCCTACGCAGCCCCGTTCTCGTACGCGTACGTTCACCTGGGCGCCGGCACCGGTGCGCTGATTCTCTTCGGCACCGTCCAATTGACGATGATCGGCTGGGGATTGTTTCATGGCGAGCGGCCGCGTGGCGGCGAGTGGTTCGGACTGACGCTGGCGCTCTCGGGCTTGGTTGCGCTTAGCTTGCCCGGCGCGACGCGACCGGATGTGGGCTCTTTCTTGCTGATGGCGGTGGCCGGTGGTGCCTGGGCTGCGTATTCACTCCGGGGGCGGACGACTAACGACCCGCTTGGCGCAACCGCCGGCAATTTCGCGATCAGCCTACCTCTTATGCTCGTGTGGTGCGGCTCGCGCTGGGTGCTTGGTGCAACGGTCGCGCACGCGCAACCTAACGGCGTCATGCTTGCGATCGCCTCTGGCGCCGCCGCGTCGGGTCTCGCCTACACGTGCTGGTACGCGGCGCTGCCTCGAATGACTTCTCTGACGGCAGCACTGGTGCAACTCATCGTGCCGGTGCTGGCAGCGGTCGCGGCAGTCGTCTTACTCGACGAGCCGCTGACCGCGCGTCTGGTGGGCGCAGGCGTACTCGTGCTTGTAGGCGTCTCAGTTGCGATCTGGAGCCGTCGCTCAGGTCGTTGACCTCGTGTCGCTCTCGCCTTTCGCAAGGTCGGAGTTTCGTGCGCCGGGGGCTCCGCCAGGCCGTGGCTTCCTACTCCAGCAGGCTTCGTAGCATCCACGCCGTCTTCTCATGCACTTGCATGCGCTGCGTGAGCAGGTCACACGTTGGCTGATCGCTCGCGCTATCGGCGGACTTGAAGACGTGGCGGGCGGTCCGCGCCACGGTCTCGTGGGCCTCGACGAGCTTGCTAATCATCTCCTGCGCCTTGGGCACGCCATCCTCTTCCACGATCGTCGAGAGCGCAGTGAACTGCTTGTAGGTGCCCGGCGCAGGGAACCCGAGAGCACGGATGCGCTCGGCGACGAGGTCCACAGCGAGGGCGAGCTCGTTGTAATGCGCCTCGAACATCAGGTGCAGCGTCTGGAACATCGGTCCCGTCACGTTCCAGTGGAAGTTGTGGGTCTTGAGGTACAGCGTGTACGTGTCCGCGAGCACGCGCGAGAGCCCCTGGGCGATCTCCTCGCGCTGCTTCACGTCGATGCCGATGTCGATCTTCATTGTCGTCTCCTTGGCGTCAGCGTCGGGTTTCGGCCGTTGTCGAGCTGCCCGATCATGTGAGGTCGAACCGGTCGAGGTTCATCACCTTGGTCCAGGTCTCTACGAAGTCATCCACGAACTTATGCGCCGCTCCGTCGCAAGCGTACACTTCCGCGAGCGCCCTTAGCTGCGCGTTCGAACCGAAGACGAGATCGACGCGGGTGGCCGTCCACCTCATCTCGCCCGTCGTGCGGTCGCGTCCTTCAAACGCATTCGCCGCCTCCGACGTCGCCTTCCACGTCGTACCCATGTCGAGCAGGTTCACGAAGAAGTCGTTGCTGAGCGTGCCAGGGCGCTTCGTGAACACGCCGTGCTGCGCCTGCCCGAAGTTCACGTTCAACGCGCGTAAGCCGCCGACCAGGACGGTCATCTCGGGGGCGGTCAACGTCAAGAGCTGTGCGCGGTCTAACAGCATTGCTTCTGCCGGGACGTTGAACTCCGTCTTCCTGTAGTTGCGGAAGCCGTCCGCGATTGGCTCGAGCACCGAGAAGGCGTCGATGTCGGTCTGCGCCTGAGAAGCGTCCGTGCGGCCCGGCGTGAAGGGAACCTGGACGTCATGCCCGCCGAGCTTCGCAGCCTGCTCGACCGCGGCGCAGCCGGCCAGGACGATCACATCGGCGAGCGAGACCTGCCTGCCTCCCGTCTGCGCCGCGTTGAACTCCCTCTGAATGCGCTCAAGGACACTGAGCACGTTCGCGAGCCGAGCGGGCTGGTTGACCTCCCAGTCCTTCTGTGGCGCGAGGCGGATGCGCGCCCCATTCGCACCGCCACGCTTGTCCGAGCCGCGGAAGGTGGAGGCGGACGCCCAAGCCGTCGCGACCAAGTCCGAGACGGACAACCCGCAGGCGAGGACCTGGGGAGGGCACCGATGTCGTTGGCGTCAATCAGCGGATGGTTGACGGCCGGCACGGGATCTTGCCAGAGGAGCTCCTCAGCCGGAACCTCAGGGCCAAGGTAGCGGGTGCGGGGACCCATATCGCGGTGGGTTAGCTTGAACCACGCGCGGGCGAAGGCGTCCGCGAACTGGTCCGGGTTGTCCATGAAGCGCCGCGAGATCTTCTCATAGACCGGGTCGAGGCGCAGCGAGAGGTCGGTGGTCAGCATGGTCGGCACGAGCTTTTTCGACGGGTCGTGGGCGTGCGGGATGGTTGCGCTGGCCCCTTTCGCGACCCACTGATGTGCCCCGGCCGGGCTCTTCGTGAGTTCCCATTCGTAGCCGAACAGGTTCGCGAAGAAGTTGTTGCTCCACTGCGTCGGTGTGGTGGTCCAGGTGACTTCGAGGCCGCTAGTGATCGTGTCACCGCCGTGGCCGGCACCGAAGCCGCTCTTCCAACCAAAGCCCTGCTGCTCGATGGCCGCGGCCTCGGGCTCCGACCCGACGTGCGATGTGGGGCCGGCGCCGTGGGTCTTGCCGAAGGTGTGCCCGCCGGCGATCAACGCGACGGTCTCCTCGTCGTTCATCGCCATGCGGGCGAAGGTCTCACGGATGTCTTTGGCCGCAGCCAACGGATCCGGTTTGCCCTCGGGACCTTCTGGGTTGACGTAGATCAGGCCCATCTGAACGGCCGCGAGCGGCTTCTCGAGATCTCGCTCGCCGGAGTAGCGCTTGTCGCCACCGAGCCAAGTCTTCTCGCTGCCCCAGTAGATGTCCTGATCGGGCTCCCACACGTCCTCACGCCCGCCGCCGAAGCCGAAGGTCTTGAAACCCATTGTCTCCAGCGCGACGTTGCCGGTCAGGACCATCAGGTCGGCCCAGGAGATCTTCGCCCCGTACTTCTGTTTGATCGGCCATACCAGGCGGCGGGCCTTGTCGAGGCTGACGTTGTCCGGCCAGCTGCTGAGGGGAGAGAAGCGTTGCTGACCGGCTCCCGCGCCGCCACGGCCGTCACCGGTTCGGTAGGTGCCGGCGCTGTGCCACGCCATTCGAATGAACAACGGGCCGTAGTGACCGAAGTCTGCCGGCCACCATGGTTGCGAGTCAGTCATCAGCGCCGCGAGATCTTTCTTCACGGCCGAAAGATCGAGACTCTTGAACTCTTGGGCGTAATCGAAGTGCGCGCCCATCGGACTGGAGTTGGCAGGGTGCTGGTGCAGGAGATCGAGCCGGAGCTGGTTCGGCCACCACTCGCGGTTCGACGTGCCCGCACCGTTCGCGTTCGAGGGCGCGCCGTGCACCACAGGACACTTGCCGGGCGTTGGTTTATTCTCGTCATTCATGGTGCACTCCTTCATGGGTCCGCGTGGCGGTGGTCTCGACTGACGAATTGCTCTCTTTGGCGCAGTTTGCGCAGATACCGCGCACCTCGACGTTCGCATCGACGACACTGCCGAGCTGCTTGACGGTGTCGGGGAGAGGGAGCGCGTTCAGGTCTGCGCTCTCGAAGTCGCGGACCAGGCCGCAGCGCACGCAGACGTAGTGATGGTGGGGATCAAGGTTTGCGTCGAAGCGCACCCCATCCCGCTGGGGACCGATTGTCCGGGCCAACCCCAGGTCGTGGAGCAGCCATAGCGTCCGGTACACGGTGTCGTGGGAGACCGTCGGCATCCGCGCCTGCACGGCGCGAAACACGGTGGCGGCATCAGGATGCTCCACGCTTGAGGCGATTTCACGAAAGATTTCCAAGCGTTGGTGGGTGAGTTTGATACCCGCCGCCTTGGTGGTCGTCGTGATGTGGGCCAGCCGACTCTCGGTCCGAGCATCTGCGATACTGCTCATCGGTTCCTAGTTGCGGTTGATCCGCAGATAGGAGCCTAGGTACAACAACACGCAGCGTCAATGGCCGGAGACCGCCCCGGGCCAAAGCCGTCACGCTTGGACGCGGTCGCGACCCAGGTCTTTGGCGGCGCAGAGCGCGCGGTCGGCGCGCTTGAGCAGCGACTCGATCGGCTCGTCACCGCGCAGATGGGCGACGCCGATGCTGACGGTGACGCGGATCGAGCCGGTCGCGCTGGCTTCGCGGACCTCACTGCTCTGCACCTCGGTGCTGGCGATTGCCGCGCGAACGCGCTCGGCGACGATCATGGCGCCAGCCAGATCCGTGTCGGGCAACAGCATCGCGAATTCTTCACCGCCCAAGCGACCAAGCACGTCGCTGGTTCGGAGCGCGCCCCTGGCGGCCTGAGCCATCGCCGACAAGACATGATCGCCAGCCACGTGCCCGTACTGATCGTTGACTTTCTTGAAGTGATCGGCGTCGAACAGGCACAAGGACAGCGACGCTCCGCTGCGCAGCGAGCGTTCGCGCTCACGCTGCGACAGCTCGACGAAGTGCCGACGATTGGCCGCGCCGGTCAGTGAGTCACACGTGGCGAGCGCGCGCAGCTGCTCTTCCAAATCCTTCTGGGCGGTCCCGTCGAAGATGCCGACGAGCGAGCAGCGTTGTCCGTCGAGCTCGACGATGCGCGCCGACATCTCGGCCCAAAACTCCTTGCCGCTACGCCGCTTGAGCCGAACCAGCACCGCGTCGACCTGGCCGCGTTCGACCAGCACGTTGATGATTTTGTCGCGTTCTTCGGGGTCTGCGTAGTAGTCGCGGGTCCGCTGCCCGACCACTTCGTCGAGCGGCACCTCGAACAGCGCGGCGCAGCGCTCGTTGCCTAGCACGACGTGTTGATCGCGCAGCCGCGTCAGCACCAGCGCCACCGGCGCCGCGCCGAGCACGATGCGCAGGTTCTCGCCGCTGCGACGCAACGCTTGCTCGACGCGCGTCAGCTCGTCGACGTGGTCGCGGTACTGACCGAGCGTGCGCTCGGCGCGCAGCCGGTCCGAAGCTTCGATCACGCGCGCGACGAAGTCCGCCATCGTCCCGGCCAATAGTTCTTCATCGAACTGCCAGCGGCGCGGGCCGCCGAGGTGCTCGTGACACACGACGCCGACCATGCGACCGCCGACCCAGATCGGAGCATCCAGCATGGCGCCGATCCCGAGCGGCACCAGGTACGGTTCGGCTAACTCGGCCGTCGCCGGATCACGGGCCGCATCATGAGCCGCAATGCAGCGATTCTGGGCCAGCGCCTGGAAGTAGGCCGGCACCGTCTCGGCCGTGATCACCGCGCCACTCGAGTGACGGCGTGTGGTCCATTCGAACAGATCCACGCACT
The DNA here is from genome assembly GCA_038230915.1 of Polyangiales bacterium. Lineage (GTDB taxonomy): Bacteria > Myxococcota_A > Polyangia > Polyangiales > Polyangiaceae > PMG-095. The sequence continues at coordinate 14,055 of JBBRMI010000123.1, forward strand.
CGAGCTGCGTACCCTCGGCGTCGAAGCGCCAGACACTGCCGCGCTCGACGCGCAGCAGTGTCGTCATCAGCTCAGTGACTTGCGCGTAGCCGGACTCGATGTCTTGGCCGGTCAACGCCTGCGAATGCGCCAGCTTCGACAGCAGCTGACGATGCAAACCCAGCCGTTCGGAGACGCGCTCGCCATCGGCGCCGAGTCGATCTGCCGAAGCCGGGGAGCCAGAAGAAGTGGACGAGCTCATCTGCGCGCTTCATTCGACGTATCACGAGGCTTTTCGAAAAGCATCCCACACGCCTTGCGCTAGGGTCCCCGCGATGCGCTTCGTTTCGAAAGCCCGGCTTGCTATTCGGCTCCGCGTTCTCGGTCTCTGGCTCGGTCTCTGGCTTTTGGCCCTGCTCGGAGGCTCAGCAACCCTCGGTTGTTCAGCGGCAAAGCGCGTCCCTGCGGCCGCGGCGGCCGACCTCGACACCACGAGCGGTCACGGCTCGAGCCCCGGTGCGAGCGGAAACGTAGTCGCGGTTGCCGGCTCGGACGCGCGCCCCGAGCAGGCGTTGGCGAAGGTGCCGGTCACGGCTGCCGATCCACAGTGGGGCAGCGTCGACGCGCCCGTGACGATCGTCGAGCTGAGCGACTTTCAGTGCCCGTTCTGTGAGCGCGTTCAACCCACGCTCGAGAGCTTGAAACGAAAATACGGCCCGACCATGCTGCGCATCGTGTGGAAGCACAATCCGCTACCGTTTCACGAGTACGCCCGACCGACCCACGACACAGCTGCCGCGGTGTTCATGCTGGGGGGCAGCCGCGCCTTCTTCACGTTCCACGACTTGGCGTTTGCCAATCAAGACAAGCTCACGAAACCGAACTTCGAGAGTTGGGCCGCCACGGCGGGTGTCGACGTAGCCGCGCTGCGCGCGTGGCTCGCGTCGGGGCGGGCCGCGCAGAAGGTCGATGAAGACCTGCGTTTGGCGCGTGACTTGGCCGCCAACGGGACGCCAGCTTTCCGGGTCAACGGCGTGCCGATCTCGGGCGCGCAACCGCTCGACGTGTTCGTAAAAACCGTCGACGAGCAGCTGGCCGCGGCACGGCAGCTGACGCAGTCTGGCACGCCGCCGCGCCTGGTCTACGTGACCTTGACCGACAAGAATTTCGTGAACCCGACGCCGGTGCGCGAGGCCGCCGACGACGAACCGGCGGATCTGGTCAACGCCGTCTGGAACGTCCCAGTCGCGGCGGACGATCCGCAGCGTGGCGCCAAAGATGCGCTGGTCACGATCGTCGAGTTTTCCGACTATCAGTGCCCATTTTGCCAACACGCCGAGACCACGCTCAAAGAGCTGCGGCGGCTGTACGCCAAAGACTTGCGCGTGGTTTGGAAAGACAACCCGCTGCCGTTTCACGCGCGCGCGCTGCCCGCGGCGAAGCTGACGCGGGCGGTCTTTCAGAGCAAGGGCAGCGACGCGTTTTGGAAGCTGCACGACGCCTTGTTCGAGAACCAAGCGTCGCTCGAAGACAGCGACTTCGAAGAGCTGACCAAGAAGCAGGGTTTGCCGTGGAAGCAGCTGCAGCTTGCGATGGCTTCGGACAAGGTCAGCGCGCGGATCGACGACTCGATCGAAGACGCCGACGCCTTTCAGGCCCGCGGCACGCCGCATTTTTTCATCAACGGCCGACGTCTGAGCGGCGCGCAACCGCTCGACGCGTTCAAGAAGCTGGTCGACGAAGAGCTGACCAAAGCGCGCGCGCTGATCGACCACGGTACGCCGCGCGCCCACGTGTATGCGGAGCTGATGAAGGCGGGTCAGAATCCGCCGCCGCCGGAGAAGAAACACAGCGACGTGCCGGCCAAGGCTGCTTCGCGCGGCGACGCCAAGGCCCCGGTCGTGATCCAAGAGTTTTCGGATTTTCAGTGTCCGTTTTGCAAACGGGTCGAACCGACGCTGCGCGAGCTGGAGAAAGAGAACAAGGGCGCGATTCGCATTGTTTGGCGACACATGCCGTTGCCGTTCCATCAGTACGCGTTTTTGGCTGCCGAGGCCGCGGAAGAAGTGCTGGCGCAGAAGGGCACGACGGCGTTTTGGGCCTATCACGATCTGCTGTACCAAGCGCAGGCCGAACCGGAGGGGCTCGACCGCATCAACCTCGACACCCTGGCCGACAAGCTCGGCCTGGACATGGCGCGCTTCAAAGCCGCGCTCGACGGCCACATCCACCAGGCCAAAGTTCAGGCGGACATCGACGCGGCCAACAAGACTGGCATCAACGGCACGCCGGCCTTCGTGATCAACGACTACTACCTGAGCGGGGCGCAGCCCGTTGCTGCCTTCCGCCGAGCAATAAAGCACGCGCTTTCTGAGCTGAAGAAGCCCTGAGCCTGTAGTAGATCCGAGCGATGGGACTCGGCGCTTTGGTACGCCAAAGTCATCGCGTCCAACGGCGAAGCTGCGTTGTAATTTTCCGCGGCGTTTTCTCGCCGCGAGACCCCGCGCTTTAGGGAATAGCTTCCGCGCCAACGTGTTGCCCACCGCCATGTCTTTGGGCGCTGGGAGCAGATGAAGGTTTTTTTTAGGGACTTGGCTTCAGCGTGGCTCCGCACACTCCGCGCAGTGAAAGCGGGTTTCATTGCTGCTCCGGTCGTGGCGGGGCTCTGCCTGTTGAACGCCTGTCAGGAAACGCCGGGCGCCATGCAGCTGGACGCGCCGAGCGAAGTGGTTCCGCCCTACTTCGACCTTCTGCAGTCGCTGAAGGCGCGCGGCTTCGTGTTCATGAACTTTGGCGAGTTCTGGCGCGCCGACAAGCAGCACTTGCCAGAGAAGCTGATTGTCATTCGCCATGACGTGCATCATCGCGACATCGTCGGCGCCCGGGGCATGCGAGCGATCGAGGCGGCGCTATTGCCCGAGAACTCAGCGACGTATTTCGTCATGCTCGATTTTCCGCCCGAGTCCGCGAACGCTCCCGTGCAACAGGACTACCTCGACTTGATCCTGGAGCTGGCGGCAGAGGGAGTGGACGTGCAGCCTCACATCTCGCCCGACGACATGTACGTGAGCCAGTATCGCCCGCCGTGGCGCGAGAAATCGACGCCCCAGCTCGAAGCGTTCGCGCACGGCGACTACACCATCGACACCTTCCGCGACGGCATCGAGATTATCCCGGCCGCCCACGACGTCCTGCAGCTCCGGTCAATCAACGACGATTTACCCGGCCTGCTGACCGCGTACAACCAGCGTTGGCAGAGCACAACGGGACTGAAAGCCAGCTACTACGCAGCACACGGCAGCCATCTCGCTTTGAACCACGTGCTCAACAACGAGCTAATCTTGGATCAGCGTGAGCTCTTGGCCACGGGCATCTACGAATTCGACACGTACAACACGCGAGTCCACAACTACCTCGACGATCTCAGCGACAACGACCAACCCGACTGGATGGATCATCCGGAGACGATCGCCGACGGTCGCTACCAACTCCTCGCGCACCCAGCCTTGTGGATGCCAGCCGACACCACTAAGCGCCTCAAGCGCGAGCGCAACGCACTCAATCAGGGCGGCCAAGCGGGTCAGTGACGCGTGAACCTCCGCTCGGAAGGCGGTCTGGCCAGCCTAGGGCAGACCGTCGAATGAGTCGTGGGTAGGGCTTTTGCGCCGGCCGATGCCAGATCGCGGCGACCAAAGCCAGGCCATCGCCATCACGAAGGCGAGCACGAGCCCGCCGATCAACGCCCCCAACGCCCCCCAAAGGGAGCCCACCCAGATCAGCACGCCGAACGCGACGCTCATCGCGATCAAGAGCACCACGAACGCTTGGGGATGTTTCATGTTTTTCCTGTCAGTCTCCGCCGCCGGTTTCGAATGCTTCAGGCTCGATGGCGCGTTCTCGACACGAAAAACACAGTCTGCGCTGGTTATAGCGTTGGAGGTGATGGGTCGAGCCGCAAGCCTCGCAATGACAATCCTTCAAGATCGCGTCCACTCTCGGTTCCCCGTTGAGGTCACCGCGCGTCACGATGCCGCAGGGGCTGCCTCGCCCGTCGGTGACCAGCACCGATCCCACATCGGAGGCTCTCATCAGTACCGCGGCGTCGGCAGTCGAGCGGCTGGCGGGCATGGTCACGGCGCGCCGCATCACGTCCCCGACCGGCTGCTCGAGCGTCGCCTCTTGAAGATCGCACGTGCAAACCATGCCGACCACGCGTTCGCCGTCGCAAACCGGGAAGTGGTGAACGCTGTGTTCGCGCGCGTTATCGAGCGCCGCCGAAACCGTGTCCCGACTCTGGAGCGTAAACAGTGGCTCGCGCATGACCTGCGACAGCGGCGTCGGTTGGGCTTGGGGCATCCTGAGTCTCCTGGCGAACGTCTGGTGGAAGTTCTGAGCCTTAACCCCCGCTGCAAGTCGCGTACCCCTGCCAATCCAGCGCCATGACTCGCGATCAGCGCCATTTCTTACATCGACGGTCGAGGTCACCTGAGGCGCTTCGGCGCCCCCGAGTCGCGTTGCCGCATACCGCCGGTGGGGTCACATAGGGCGATTCGCGCCGGGGCATTGCGCCACGCTGGAGGGGGGTGGTGTGACAAAATACATCGGTGCGTCGCGCGTCACCGGTTGGATTTGTCGTGGTTTTTGATGGGGGAGCTACCGGCATGGCACGTGCTTGGTAAGGGGGGGATGAATGGCGCCCTAGCAGTTGCGGAAACCCGATCTTCGGACGCGCGCATGAGTGCTGCAGTCCCCAAAATCCTGATCGCGGACGACGACCGCGACATGTGTGAGCTCGCCGAGGCCGGCTTGAGCCAACGCGGGTACAACGTGTCCTGGCGCCTGTCGCCCGATGAAGCACTGGCGTACCTCGACCAGGAAGACTTCTCGATCCTGCTCGTCGACATCCACATGGAGGGCATGAGCGGCCTCGACCTATGTCGCGCCGCGCTCGCCAAGCGCCCGGATCTGGTCGTGGTCGTCATGACTGGGTTCGGCACGCTCGAGCACGCGATCGGCGCCATGCGCGCTGGCGCTTACGACTTCGTCACCAAGCCGGTGTCGATGGACGGCCTCGCTCTGACCATCGATCGCGCGCTCCGTCACCGGGCAATGACTGAGGAGCTACAGCGTCTGCGTCGTCGGGTGGACGAGCACGAGCTACCCAACGTGATCGGCGAGAGCGAAGCCATGCAGCGCATGGCCGACATCGTCTCGCGGGTGGCCGAGACCGACGCCAACGTGCTCATCACCGGCGAATCCGGAACCGGCAAAGAGCTGGTGGCGCGCGCTGTCCACGAACGCAGCGGTCGCCGCGGCCCGTTTTTGGCGATCAACTGCGCTGCGGTTCCGGAAACGCTCCTCGAAAGCGAGCTGTTTGGTCATACCCGCGGCGCGTTCACCGACGCGCGGACGTCGCGCAGCGGCCTGTTCGTCGAGGCCAACCAAGGCACGCTTTTCTTGGATGAAGTCGGCGAAATGCCGCTCGGCATGCAGGCCAAGCTGCTGCGCGCCTTGCAAGAGCGCAAGGTAAGGCCGCTCGGCGCGACGCAGGAAATTGCGTTCGACGCGCGCATCGTCACCGCGACCAACCGCGACTTGGACGCCGAGGTCGCGGCCAAGCGCTTCCGCGAGGATTTGTTCTACCGCATCAACGTGGTGCGCGTGGACGTGCCGCCGCTGCGCAAGCGTGGCAACGACGCGCTGCTGCTGGCGCAATTCTTCCTGGACCGCGCCGCCGCGCGCTCGGGCAAGAGCGTGACGCGACTCGGTCGCACGGTCGCCGAGCACATCATGGGCTACGACTGGCCCGGCAACGTGCGTGAGCTCGAGAACTGCATGGAGCGCGCGGTCGCGCTCGCGCGCTTCGACGAGATCACGACCGACGATCTGCCCGCCAAGATCCGCGAGCATCGGCCGACCGAGGTTTACACCGAGAGCGACGATCCGAAGCAGCTACCAAGCATGGATCTCGTGGAAGAGCGCTACATCCGCAAGGTGTTGGCCGCCGTAGGCGGCAACAAGACGCTCGCTGCCAAGGTGCTGGGCTTCGACCGCCGCACGCTCTACCGCAAGCTCAAGCAGCAGATGTAGGCGCTGATCGACGTCTGGAATGCCTCGAGAAAATCGTTGCACTTCCGCTAGTTTCTACCGGCTGTTCTCGCGATTCCAGGCGTCGATCCACCCTGGTAGCTCCGGTGACGGCCCGGTTTTTCCCACGACGTCCAGCAACTGCCGGCTGCTCACGGTACCGCCGCCGCGCTTGAGGAATCGCGCGCGTACCACCGCTTCGGCGACGACCTCGCCACGACGTATGAAACGGTGTTGAATGATGAAAGCTTTCTCATCCCAACCGATCACCATCGTTTCAATCTCGAAGGCTTGGAACAACTGCAGCGAACGGCGAAAGCGGATCGTCTCGGCAGCGACCACCGGGTAGAACCCGTGCTTGCGCAAGCGCGACGTCATGCCCGAGCGGAGCATCATGTCCGTGCGCGCCACGTCGAGCATCGAGAGGTAGACGCCGTTGTTGACGTGGAGCAGCACGTCCAAGTCCGGCGGCCAGACGATGAAGCGTTTGCGAGTCGGGCCCAGGATGTCGCAGCGTGGCCGAAACGCCACCGTGAGCAGCAAGACCAGGAGTCGGAGGAACAGGTTCATGCTGCAAAAGGCGCGCGGTATGCCTTTGAATCCTAGATCCTTGGCGCTCTAGCAGTGGTCATCTGCCTGATTTTCATCATATTGACATAATGCCGCTTGTCTGAGCGGCCCCAACTGCATAGGTTCGTTTCGATGTCGCGATTCATCCGTTTGGTACCGCTTTGCTCACTTTCGATGATTTTGTTTGCCGCCACCGGGCAGGCTGATCCCCGCAAGCCCACGCACGTGGCTTGCGTGGGTGACAGCATCACCGAGGGTGCGGGCGCGAGTGATAGTACCAAGAACTACGTCTCGTTGCTGCAAGGGTTGCTCGGGAACGGCGTCAAGGTGAACAATTTCGGCGTGAGCGGCGCGACGATGCTTTCGGCGCCGTATGGCGACAAGCCCTACACGCTGGAGCAGAAGTACATGGACTCGACCAAGTTCGTGCAAGACGCGGGCGCGGGCGCGGTCGTGAGCGTCGTGATCATCTTGGGCGCGAATGACTCGAAGCCGTTCAATTGGGATCCAGCGGCCGGCAAGAACGACCAGCAATACTTGAAGGACTACCGCGCGCTCGTGGACCACTACTTGGGGTTGACGCCGACGCCGGTGGTCTACGTCGGGTACCCGCTCGCGACTGGCAATAATCCGTGCTGCGCCATCCGCGGCAACGTGATTCACGACGAACAGCTGCCGCTGATCAAGCAGGTCGCCATGGAGAAGCACCTTCCGATCATCGATTTGAACACGCCGACGACGGGTCACCCCGAGTACTTCGGTGATGGCGTGCACCCGAACGACGGCGGCTACGTCGTGATGGCTGATCTGGTGAAGAAGGGTCTCGAGCGCGTGCCGACCGTCAGCATTACAAGCCCGACGATGGGTGCGATGGTGAGCGCGGGGATGTTGCCGCTGACCGCGGACGCCGCGGCTGACTACGTGGATATCAGCGGCGTCGAGTTCTTCGAGGGCGCGACCTCGCTCGGCAAGGCGATGACCAAGCCGTTCACGTTCACTTGGACCGCGACGGTTGGCGCGCACAAGGTCACCGCCAAGGTGGTCGACGCGACGCTGGCCAATGCGACCAGCCCGGAGGTGTCGTTCACGGTTGCGGCCGGCGGAGTCGTTGGCGGTGGTGGTAGCGGCGGCGGGGGAGCTGGTGGCGCCAGTGGGGGAGCTGGCGGAACCGCGACTGTGGGAGCTAGCACCGCCGGCACACCCGGAACTGCGGGTGCGGCTACCGCCGGAGCGTCGAGCGCGGCTGGCTCGCCAGCGGCGGCCGGTTCGGCCACGACTGACAACGGCGGCTGCAGCTGCTCGACGCCGGGGTCACACCGCAGCGGCGGCGCGCTCGGTTGGCTGCTGCTCGGGTCGGTGCTTTCGCTGGCCGGTCTGCGTCGACGCGCCGCCTAGCCCGACTGGGCTCAGGTAGCGACGTGTGACAAGCGGCCTTCGACCAACGTCCACACCTCGTCGGACAGCGTTTCGGCGAGGTTGAGATCGTGCGTGACGAGGAGCAGCGTGAGCGGCAGCGCGGCGCGCTTGACGAGCTCCCGCAAAATGCCGACGATTTCGTCGCGTGTGCCCGCGTCGAGCGCGCTCGTCGGCTCGTCCAGTAGCAGCACTCTGACGTCTTGCGCGAGCGCGCGCGCCAGCGCCACGCGCTGCTTTTGACCGCCGGAAAGCTGGCTCGGACGCGAAGCGTGGCGGTCGGCGAGCCCGACTTGGTCGAGCAAGGCGTGCGCGTGCTTTTCGATTTCGGCGCGCGCACGTTTGCGAACGATTATCGGCGCCAAACACAGGTTGTCGAGCACCGAGAGGTGCGGGAACAGCTGGTAGTCTTGAAACACCATGCCGACATCGGCGCGCAGCGCGGTCAGCGCGGCGTCGCTAGGCTGGGGCGTTACGAGGTGGCCCGCGATCTGAATCCGGCCTACATCAATAGTTTCGAGCCCATTCAGGCAGCGCAGCAAGGTCGTCTTGCCCGAGCCGGACGCTCCGACCAAGGATACGATCGCGCCTGGCTTCACCTCTGCGTCGATGCCGCGCAGCACCTGGCGAGTGCCGAAGCGTTTGCCGACATCGACCAAGCGAATCACGGGCTCGCTCACGACAGTCCCTCCGCGGCGGCAACGGCCGCTTGAGTCGGCTCCAGGCGTCGCTCGATGCGCCGCGCCCAGCGCGCGAGCGGGAAGCTCATCACGAAATAGAGCGCCGCACACATCAGACCCGGGGTAATCCAATCGCGCAGCTCGACCGCCAGAATCGTCATGCGCTTGGTCAGCTCGACCACCGTGATCACACTGATCAAGGATGAATCTTTGAGCAGCGCGACGAAATCGTTGGTGACCGCCGGCAGCGCAGTGCGCAGAGCTTGCGGGAACACGACGTGGCGCAGCGCCTGCCACTTGCTCAAGCCAAGCGCGCGCGCGGCTTCGGTTTGGCCGTGCGGCACTGAAGACAGCGCACCGCGATACACCTCCGCCTCGTAAGCACCGTAGTTCAGCGAGAGTCCGAGCACGGCAGCTGCCAGCGGGCTCAAACGAATGACGTCGGCCAGGCCGAAGTACAGCACGTACAGTTGGAGCAAGAGCGGCGTGCCGCGGAACACCTCGACGTAGGCCGCCGACAGCCAGCGCCCGGGGCGCCCCGTGTACAGACGCAGCGTGGCGAGCGCGATGCCGAGCGGCGAGGCGAGCGCGAACGAAAGCACGGAGATCAGCAGCGTGACCAGCGCGCCTTGTAGGAACAACAGCGCGTGGCCACGGCTAAAATGCCGCGGAAGTGACGCTGCCGGAGTGACAGTCGCGGTCGCGGTCGCGGTCGCGGTCGCGAACGGGGCAGAGCTCGCGACCGGTGCCACGCCGGGGTTAGTTTCAGGTGGCTTTTGTCGCGCGTCCCACAGCTTCCAGCGCGTCAAGATGCGCTCCAGCTCGCCGGAGTCGTGCAGCGAGGCGAGCGCCTGGTCGATGGCTGCTTGCAGCGCGGCCGCGTCTTTGCCGACGCCGAGCACGTAATGGCCGCGCGCGATGTCGTCGGGCAAGCAGCGCAGCTCCGGCAGCACGCAACCGTAGCGATCGGCAATCACGTGATCGAGCAGGACTGCATCGGTGCGCCCCTTCGCCAAATCCATGTACGGCTCTTGCTGGCCTTCGTAAAGCACCACCTCGACGGGCGATGCTTTGAGCAGGTCGTTCGCCACCGTCTGGTTCAAGGTGCCGACACGCTTACCCTTCAGGTCGGCGAGCGTCTTGAAGGCCGAGCCGGCCCGCACCGTCAACGTCTCGCCGTACGTGTAGTAGGGCGCCGACAAGCGAATCCGCGCGCGTCGCTCGGGTGTCTCTTCGAGGCCATTGAGGATGACGTCGAAGTCGCCGCGCTCGAGCGCCGGCACCAAGTTCGACCAGTCGTTCTGCATGAACTTGGCGTGCACCCCGAGCCGCTTCGCCAAAGCGTCGGCGATCTCGACCTCGAAGCCCTGAATCTTCCCCGGATGCTGCTCGTCCTCGAACACATAGGGCTCGCCACCCTGCAAATCCCCACCCCACCTCAACTCGCCCCGCGCCTTCACATCCTTCAAATCACCCGCCTGCGCCAGCGACGCCGCGAGCCAACTCGCCGCAATACCAGCCAGCCAAACGCCTGCCTTCACTCCCCCTCAAATAGCGCCTTTCCGGGCCGCCGGGCGAGCGAGACAACAGGAAGGCGGGAAGGCGGGAAGGTTTTGTTGCTCGAGCAGTCGGCGGTCGCCCCGAGCTGGCCTGATGGGTCGTCGCGGCTGGCTTGCCCACCCCAGAAATCTTCCCGGCTTCCCGCCTTCCTGTCGCCTTCCTCTGACCATTCATCGCATTTTGCGATTCGAGCAACGAGCGAACAGGAAGGCGGGAAGGCGGGAAGAT
>JBBRMI010000124.1:0-24447 GCA_038230915.1 Polyangiales bacterium
CCGCCGGTCACCTAGCTCAACGCGTCCAAATTCCTCCAAAGCCCAGTCATGCGTACTGTCCATCCGCGGTCAACGCGTGCCACCAGCAGAAATTCCCGGGCAATCCTGAGATGGAACCAATGCTCAGCCGCCTTCCTGTTCCTTGCTCGTCCCGACACGAGCTAAAAAAGCCCGATACTGAAGTGAAAGGCGCCTAGGCTTTCCCAGAGGCGCTGCCGTTTTCGCGACGCGTCGATTTGGTCCATCAGACGCTCCAGATTGAAGCCGTAGTCGAATACCAGCGGGCCGACAGGGGTGGAGATGCGAATGCCGGTGCCGGCCGCGTAGCGCAGCCGGAAGCTGAGATCCTGAAACGCGCGGATTGAGCTCCACAGGTTGCCGGTATCGAGGAACAGCGCGGTCTGCACGCTGCCGGTGAGCGGGATACGCAGCTCGGCGCGCGGGTTGATGAAGACGTCGCCACCGCGGATCAAGATCCGATCGACCGTGAGCAGCTCGTTGTCGCCCGGATCGGACTTGGACAACGCGCGAGCGTCGAGCAGCTGCTGGGCGATGTCTTCCGGGATCAGCGAATCCTGGGTGAAGCCGCGGATCGTGTCGACGCCACCCATGAAGAACAAGCGATCGGGGTAGGTGTGCGAGCGCTCGATCAGCTGGCTATTGAGCCCCCAGCGAAACGACAGCGCCAAAGCCATGCCGCGCTTGGTGATCGGAATGTAACCAGCTACCCGCGACGTGTACTGCATGAAGTCGCTGACCACCGGATCGAACGGCCCCGTACCGCTGCTGTTGGCGGCCGCGCTGGCGGTGTCGCCGACCGGCTTGGCGTGCACATGCTCGAGCGAGCCCGAGATCAGAAAGCCGCGCGTCGCGTCGAGCGGCACATCGCGCTGATCCCAGGTCGCCGACGCGCGCTCGGCGGTGACGAAGGTCGTGCCTTCCGGCACGCGAAACGTCGTCAGCTGCCCGCTGTCGCGGATGTATTTCACGAGCCCGCCGGTATCGCCCAGAATCGTGGCGGTGTTCAGCTCGAACGAGCTGCCGAGCTGCGCCGACAAGCGGCGTTCAGGCCGGAAGATCAACGTTGGGATGAACGCGTCCTTGACCAAGCTGTAGTCGCGCGCGTTGTCGCGCACGTCGATCGCCTCGACGTTCAAACGGAATAGCGGACCGAGGCCGATCTCCGGAAACTCCACGCTAGCCGAGTTGTGGCGACCGAAGCGCGTCTCGACCGCTTCGTGTTTGGCGCGCACGTCCGGCTCGATGATGAACTGCTGCGGCAAGAAGTTGAGCTGTGAGCGCAGCGTGAGCGCAATCGCCTCACCGCCCAGGTTGCGGTGGCCATACTCGAAGGAAATCCGAAAGCCCTCGCCGCTGCTCAAGCCCGGTCGCACGTCGACGTACTGCGCCAGTCGCTCTTCGACGTTGATGATCACGACCTTCTCGCGCGCCGGAACGTACGGATCCTCGAAGCCGACGCTGATGCTACCGAACACGCCCAGCGTCGCCAGCCGTTCTTCGGTGCGGCGCACCAGGCTGCGGCGGTACACATCGCCTACTTTGAGCGCGATCCGGCTCCTGATCAGCCGCTCGCTGGTTACTTCCGCACCGCGCACCACAATCCGCGAAACCCGCACTTGTTCGCGTTCGCTGACGACGAAGCGCGCGCGGCCGCGCGTGTGATCTGGCGAAAGATCGAGCTCCACCTCGGCATCCGCAAAAGCGAAGCCCTCTTCCGCGTACATGTCGAGGACGCGGCGACGCGCGCGGTCGAGCTCGGCCTGGCTGAGCGGCACGTCCAGTGATAGCTCGGAGGCCTTGAACAACCGACTCTCGACCAGCGCGCTATTACCTTCGAACGACACATCGTGAAGGTAAGTACGTGGACCGAGGCGGATCGGCAGGTACAGCGAGCCCTCGGCCGAGCAATGTTTGCCGTGCTTCGGATCAGGCACACAGCCGAGCGCCGTGTCGGGCGCCGGCAACTCGAGCGGCAGCCCCACGTCGTCGTAGCTGCAGGCGACCTTAAGCGCGGGTTGATTGCCCGCAGGCAAGCATTGGCCGACCGGCGAGCGCCGATCACAGGTGCGGCGCAGCAGCGTCAACGGCCCCACGCTCGCCGACAAGTAGCCCTCGGAGCGGTACAGGTCGCGCAGGTGATCGACGGCCTTCTCGTAGACGTCGGGCACGTAGTAGCTGTACGGGCTGAAATCGCGCGGCGCATGGCGTGCAGCCGCGCTGTGGGTGGGGCCGTACACCGATTCGGTGGCGCGCGGATCGACGGGACCGAGCAGCTCGGCGCCGGGCAGCTCGGCCAGGTAGCTGTCGATCTCGGCGTCCACATCGCTCGACTTGAAGCGCGTCAAGCACGGGTAGCGACGCACGGCCACGCGCAGCGCGTCACCTTCGCGAATCGTGAACACCAGATCACTCACGGCCGAGCCCGGCCGCGAACGGATGCTTGGCGTCACCTGCACGTCGAGCCGGCCGTGCGTCAGGTACTGCTGGCGTAGCTTCTCGGCCAAGCTCTCGGGCGAGCGATCGTCGGTCTCTTCGAGCGACAGCACCGCCAACAGCTCGTCGGCGTCGAACAGCCGATTGCCTTCGAACGAGATGCGTATGCGCTGGTCGGCGCGCACGTTGACCTTCAGTACCAATTTGCCAGCGGCGTCGGTCTCCAAGCGGTGGTCGACCGCCGCGCGATGAAAGCCGCGCACGCGCAGCAGCGTCTCGAACTTACGGTCGGCGGCCTCCAGCTCTTCTTCGTCGGCGCGGTCGCCACGGTTGAGCGCGTATCGACCGAGTAGATCGTGCAAAGCCGGCTCGTCGGGGTCGGGCCAGGCGTAAAACTTGCGTTGGTCGATGCGCTTCGGCGGCCCCGGCTGCAAATCGATCCGCAAAGCGACGCGCAACGGGTCATCGGTGTCGATCACGGTCAGCGTGGCGCGTGCGTTCGGAAAGCCGCGCTTAGCGTGCTCTTCGCGCAGCCGCGCCTGAATGCGCTGCAAATCATCGCTGGTTAGCTCGCGACCGACTTGGACCCCCACGGCGCGCAACAGCACGTCGTCGGCCAGCACGCCTCCAGTCACGCGCACGTCGGCGATCACACGCCGCGGCACGACGACGAAGCGCAAGCGCACGCCATCGCCGTCGGCTTCCACTTCAGCGCGCGCGTCGGCAAACTTGCCGCTCTCGAGCAGCTTATCGAGCGAGCGCCGCACCAGCTCGGGCGACAGCACCTGTCCGACCTCCGCGGGCACGCTCGGGCGTTCGCCGAGCCAGCGCGTGCCACTCACGACCACCTCGACGCGCGTCAACGGGCGATTCGACAGCGCCGACAGGTCCGGTGGCGGATGCAGCTCGGGTACGCGCGCCTGCCCGAACGCCGCCGCTGCCACGCAGAGCAGCGACAAAACCAGCGCCACAGCCTGGGCCAGACGGAGCGCTCTAGAGTGACAAACGATTTGCGGGGGCAACGTGCTTGCGCGAATTGCGAACGACGAGAGTCGCCGCATGGGGGGAGCTTCAGCCGAATTCACTTCGGCTGAGGGGGGCGGCGAGTGCCGCCCCCACCAGGGAAGGCCAAGAACGCAGTGGCTGCAAACTGATCGGCGTTCGGGGGGGCGTGCATCGGCTCCCTTATACTGTGGTATGGGCCGGGAATGGTTCAGGCGTCGGCCTCGTTGCGCTCGTCGAAAAGGACCGAGCGCCTTCAACGACGCCGCGGCCGCTGGCGCCGCATTTTACTGTGGCTTTTCGGCATCGGCGTGGCCTTGGTCGCGCTCACCTACTGGGCGGTCCACCGCTTCGAATGGGCCGGGCCGCTGGTCGCGAATAGCTTGCGTTCGGTGATCGGCGTCGACAACGTCGCCCACCTGGAAGACCTCGTGTACGCGGTCGAAGATCGCGTCAACCGTGTCACGCGTAGGAATGAGAAGCCGCAGGCGCACTGGCAGGTGCCGGCGGCCGCGCCTGCAGCCTCAGCCAGTGCGGCGCCCGCGGCGTCGAGCGACGCGCCGCGCTTGCCGGCGTTCGCCCCGAAAGACCCTGGGCCGGCGCTCAAAGCGTGGTCCGCGCCCGGCGACGGCAAGTGGGTGCCGATCACCGACGCACGGCGCCCGGGCGAGCCGCCGTACATGATGAAGACGTTGCTCCACCCCGACGCCGGTCGCTCGTGGGCGGAGGTGTTCGTGGTCGCGATCGATCTGCGGCGCGTGCGGTTGTACACGGTCGTCGGCACGCGCGAGCCAGCAGCCGATTCACCCGATGGCGAAAAGTACGAAAGGAAAGCGCTGATCCCGACCGAGCACGATCAGGAGCTGCTCGGCGCTTTCAACGGTGGCTTCATGACCGAGCACGGCGGCTACGGCATGAAGGTCGACGGCGTCACGCTGGTCAAACCCAAGCCGAACGCATGCAGCATCGCGGTTTACAACGACGACTCGGTCAGGATCGCGCCGTGGCGCGACATCGCCGCCGATGAGCCGCAAATGCGCTGGTTTCGCCAAACGCCGGAGTGCATGTGGGCGGCGGACAAGCTGCATCCAGGATTAGTCGGCAAAAATAGCCTAAAATGGGGCGCCACGCTCGACGGCGATACGGTGATTCGTCGCTCGGCGATCGGGCTGAACGCCGCGCGCGACGTGCTGTACGTGTCGATCACCAATCACACCTCCGCGCGGGTGCTAGCGGATGGCGTGCACCACTGCGGCGCGATCGACGTCGCGCAGCTGGACGTGAACTGGAGCTACCCCAAGTTCGTGACCTTCGAGCTTGGCGGCGGCGGTCCCGAGCGCCAGGCCGTCGCGCTGGCCGACGGCTTCGAGTATTCGCCCGACGAGTACATTCGCAAGAAGCAGCGCCGCGACTTCTTCTACCTCATGCGCAACGACACCGGCGTTTCCCCGCCCGCCGGCTACATTGCGAAGGAATGAGTCGTGTCCCTAGGCGCTCATCATTCATCACATTCGCTGGCTGCCGCGCTGCCGCCTGATTGCAGAAACTGCCGTAGCGTCGCCGGGCCACCGCGAGCGAGCGATTCGGACCTTGACCATTCATCCCATCATTGTCCGAAGGAGCAGGGAAACAACAGGAAGGCGGGAAGAGCGAGCAATCAAGACTTGGGGGTGGGTGGTACTGATGAGGTCGAAGCTTGGCGCAGCGATTGGGGCGCAAGTGGCTGCTCGAACAAGCAGAATCTTCCCGCCTTCCCGCCTTCCTCTGAGCCTTGGTCTCATTTTTCAGCCGCCCGCCCGCCAAGCCTGGCTTCTGGCAAGGCTTTC
This sequence comes from Polyangiales bacterium, assembly GCA_038230915.1. Classification (GTDB taxonomy): domain Bacteria; phylum Myxococcota_A; class Polyangia; order Polyangiales; family Polyangiaceae; genus PMG-095. The sequence continues at coordinate 5,283 of JBBRMI010000124.1, forward strand.
GCGAGCACCGAATCGGAACGTAGGTGGCTACGTGAGCATCGGAGCGCAGCGAAAACGCAGCCAGAAGCCAGGATCGGCGGGCGTGGTCACCAACTGAAATGAGACCAATGGTGAGCCGCCTTCCTGTTCGCTCGCTGCTCGAGTCGCAACCAAACCGCGAATCGCCCGAGATGGCAGTCTGCTTCGCGGCGAACGACTTCGCGGAGGCGACGTAAATGCCCGAGCTGCCGGAGGTCGAAGTCACGCGGCGCCGCATCGGAAAGCTGCTGGTCGGCCGCGAAATCGCGCGGCTGGTCACGACCAAGCCGAGCTATTTTTTCCTCACCAGCCCGCATAAGCTGCAGCAAGCGCTGGCAGGGCGCACGGTCGAAAAGCTGGAGCGCCACGGCAAGTACCTGCTCGCGCGCCTCGACGGCGGCGCGACCTTGCTGCTGCACCTAGGCATGACAGGACAGCTGTTCGGCGAAGGCGCACGGAGCCTGCGCCTGCTGCGCGCGCCCGACAAACGCTCCAAGGCCACCGAGCGCCCGCGCGCCTTCTCGGCCGACGAGCACACGCATTTACAGTTCGTGTTCGCTGACGGCGGACCGCGCGTCTTCTTTCGAGACACGCGTAAATTCGGCAAGGTATTGCTGGTACCCGCGGGCAAAAGCGACCCGCGGCTCGACAAGCTCGGCATCGACGCGCTCGACGCCGCCGGCAGTCACCTGTTCGACGCGGCGCGCGCGCGAAAAATTCCGATCAAGTCCTTGCTGCTCGATCAAGCCGTGATCGCCGGCATCGGCAACATCTACGCCGACGAAGCGCTGTTCCTCGCCGGGGTCAGCCCGAAGCGCGCCGCCCGCCGCGTCGACGCCGAAACGTGCGCCGCGATCGTCGCCCGAGCGCAGCAAGTCATGCGCCGCTCGATCCAAACCGGCGGCTCCAGCATCAGCGACTACGTCAACCCGGACGGCTCCGACGGCGGCTACCAGAACGAGCGTCGCGTGTACGGCCGCGAGGACGAGCCCTGCCCCACCTGCGGCGCTCCGATTCGCCGCGTGGTGATCGCCCAGCGCTCTTCGCACTTCTGCCCAAGCTGTCAGACCTAGCCTCTAGCTAGAAACTAGCGAGCTGGCCGGCGGCCAGATTTGCACAAAGGCCGAGGAATGCGCGTTTCTGCTCTCCGCCATCCGCCGAACTGACCGTCAGATCAGTAGCTGCGCGGCGCATTTATCCGCTCAGAAATTGGACCGATTCGGGGGTGACGCGAGGCTCTTAGTCCGGTCACTCACCGCGAGGTCGGGGACCTTGGGGTTTACCCCGAAAAACCCTCCCGTCCCCAACCGACCCGCGGACGGCCAGCTACCTGGCCGCAGCGGCGGGGCCCTAACCGAAAAAAATCCCCAACTGATGAAGCCCGCGAACGCTCGCGCCCTCCCCCCCTCCTCTGGTTCCCGCGGCCCCCGGATGCGGGTCGGCTTGGTGCTCTCGGCGGCACTCGCCGCCCTGGGCGTCGTCTCGCACGCCTCGGAAGCGCGCGCCGATCTCACGATCGCCAAGGGCGACAAATGGGAGGTCTCGACCAACGGCCGAGTGAACGCCTTCCTCAGCTACATCACCGGCGACGGCTACCCGGCCAAGAACGCAGGCCAGAAGCACAACATCGCCGCCGGCGCCGGGCTCGAGTCGTTCCAAACCGACGCGAAGAACAAGCTGTCGACGCTGCGGCTTCGGAGCGGCTTTCTCGGCAACGTGCTCGGTTTCAGCGGCAAGCTGCAGGTCACCGATACGACGACGGCGAGCACCCATTTCGAGATCTGGAACACGATCGGCACCGCGCGCTCGAAGGCGGCCGTGAACGCGCCCGACATTCGTCAAGGTTACGCCAAGCTCGAAGGGCCGTGGGGCGCGCTGCTCGCCGGTCGCTCGCTGGCGTTGTTCATGCGCGGCGCGATCTCGCTCGACTTCAACTACCAGCACGGCAACGGTCTCGGTTACCCGTGTGCGTCCGACAACAGCGACCCGACCTGCGGCATGGTGGGCTACGGCGTGATCTTCGCCGGCTTCAATCCGCAGCTCACGTACACCACCCCCAAGATGGCCGGGCTCGAGGTGTCGGTCGGCTTGTTCGATCCGGTCAACGCGCCCGGTAAGTTCGAAGCCACGCCGTGGCCGCGCGTGGAAGGGGAGATCGACTACGACGCAGATTTCCTAGTCGGCGGCGTGAAAAGCAACTTCCACGCCTTCGCCAACGGCATGGTGCAAACGCTGAAGGAGCAGGGCAATCCGGACCGCGCCCCCCGGCCGAAGTACGTCGCCGGCAGCGTGACCCCGTGGGGCGTCAACGTCGGCTTTTGGGCTGAGTTGTTCCACGTTCGAGCCGGTTTCTCGATGTTCCAAGGCAAGGGCCTGGGCATGAACAACGCATTCGAGAATACGGGCGCGGTGTTCGACAGCGACCTGGGCTTCGATATCAATGGCGTGCCTCACACCCCCCAGCACCCCAACCCGCGCAAGTTCGACGGTTATTACGGGGTCGTCGGTTTAAACTTCAATCCGGTCACGCTCAACGCCGGCTACGGCATCACGCGCATCTTCGCGACGGAGCGAGACTTCGTCGCCGCCAAGATGAACGGATTCGATCCGATCAAGACGCAGGCCGGCATCTCGGCCGGTGTCAACTATGCGATCGGCGAGCACCTGGTGCTGGCGCTCGAATACTTCCACGCCGATCACACTTGGTACTTCGGTGACAAGCAACGGCTCAACGTCGTGAACTCGGGCCTCACGGTCCTCTGGTGATCAAGACAACTCGCTTGGAGAGCAACATGAAGAAATGGCGTTATGTAGTACTTTCTGGCGTCGCGATGTCTTGGGGCGGTTGCGCTGATCTGCCGTCTTTTCCCGAGGGTCTGTACAGCAGCGGCGGCACCGGCACGACCAGCTCGGGCGGCTCGGGCACGGTGATTCCGAACGCGGGCACGGGCACGACGACGGCCGGCACCGGCAGCTCGACCGGCGGCAGTGGCAGCGCGACTGCCGGTACCGGCAGCTCGACTGGCGGCGCCTCCGGAGCCGCGACCACGGCTGGCACCGGCAACGGTGGTACCCCCGCCACCGCTGGCAATGCGAGCGGCGGCATGGGCGGCATGATGGCCAATCCGCAAGCGGAGATCGACGACGCCGTGAAGAACCTCAAAGGCTGGCGCTATGAGAATCCGTGCGGCGCGGTCGATGGCCACACGTTGACCGACGGCCAGTGCAACTCGGGAGAGATCTGCTGGCCAGACGCGAATAAGGCGCATTTCGCCGAAAAGAAGGTGATTCAGATCGGCGGCGTGGTCGGCCATCAATACGACGTGACGCTACGGATTCGCGGCGCGATCGAGCCGCGCGATTACCCCGCAGCATGCACCTTCTTACCAGGGGGCCCCGCGAATCAGGCCACGATCGGCATCATCGAGAACTGCGATGGCTTCGCCAACTCGGGGCAAGTGCAATTCAACGTGTATCAGTTCGCGATCGAAGAACCGAAGCACGTTTTCTACCTAAACGCGGTGAAGCTCCATCCGCCACACCGCGTCGACAGCATCGACCAAACTTGGACATTCCGCGTCGCCGGCGGCACCAAGATCAATTTCGACTTCGACGACATCAACGGCGGCGAGATCCGCAATTGCAGCGTCACCATCCCCGGTATCCAACCGTACCCGAAGTCGTTCGACGGCAACTTCTACCAGCTCGACGTGGTCGACGCCAAACTGGCTCCGTGATCGCCGTTCAGTAGGTTTTCATCGTACTCGGCGGCATACAGTCGCCGCAAAATAGAACGGGCACCGCAGAATCCTGACCCTGAACCGAACACCCCAGCGGCTTAACCCTAGCGACGAACACCATCGCCCGCCGGTCATGGGCAAACCAAGAGTTGTGATGGCCGGAAATCTCACGTTGCCGTAGAATCCGCATGTTGGCAGTTCGGACCACCACCCCCAGTCCGTTGCGTCTCGCCTCGGCCGGCTCGACAGAGCCTGTCTTGGATGAGGCAGCGGCAACGTTCGCCGTCACGGCGATGGTGGAAGGGCTGCGTCGTTCTGATCCTGCAGTCACGCGACGTTTCTTCGAGATGTACGCGGGAAGAGTAGAGCGGACACTAAGACGACTGTTGGGCCCGAGCGACGACATGGAAGACCTGGTTCACGACGTATTCGTCGACGCGCTCGAAGCGATCGACAAGCTGAGAGAGCCGGCGGCGCTTCCAGGTTGGGTCACGGGCATCGCGGTCATCACTGCCAAGCGCCGGCTACAGAAGCAGTACCGACGGCGCTGGTTGTCGCTGTCACCCACCGGGGTGCTGCCAGAGCAGCCCAGCTCACCGGTCGACGTCGAGTCGCGGGCGGCTTTTTCCTCGATCCACGAGATTCTCAACCTGATGCGGCCCGACGACAAGATCGCCGTGATGCTTTATCGGGTCGACGGCCTCACGGTCGACGATGCATCCGAGGTCATGGGCATCTCGAGCAGTACCTTCAAGCGCCGGCTGCGTCGCGGCGAGCGCCATCTGCTGAAGCTCGCCAAGCGCTCGACCACGCTGCGCATCTGGCTGGGCGAAGAGGGGAGGCTCTCGTGACTGATCCGGTAGCGCGTTTACTCGAAACTTACGCCGAAGAGCTCGATGCTCAGCCGCACGAATCACCGAACATCAACCGGCTGGAACAGCGCGTTCGCGGCACGCTGCGTACGCGAGCTGCCGCGCGCAAGCGTACGGTCAGCCGCCTGCAAGCCGGGCTGGCGATGGCCGCCGCGTTCACTTTGGTCTCGGCGGGAGTCGCGTATCAAGTCGGGCGTGGACACTCCACGCCGGCCGTGACCGCTGCCATGCCGGCGGGTGAGTGGCTGTCGACGACGACGGGCGTGGCCGAAGAGCGCAAGTTTGACGACGGCTCGTCGGTACGGCTCGAGAACGCGTCCAGCGCGCGTGTGCAATTCGTCGAGGCGAAAGGCGGCCTCGTGCACCTGGATCGCGGAGCGGTCCGGCTCAAGGTTCACCACCGCGACGGCTCGACCTGGCGCGTGGCGGCTGGCCCGTACGAGGTCGAAGCCATCGGTACCGAGTTCACCGTCGATTGGGTGGCGGGGCGTGACAAGCCGCTGCGCGTGAGCGTGACGGAGGGTACGGTCGCGGTGCGTGGTCCGGCGTTCCGCGGCACGCGCTTCGTCTCCGCTCACCAAATGGTCGAGGTCGCCTCGCAAGACAGCGCCGCCGCTAGCGCTGTGCCCGAGACGACACCAGTGCCAGTCGATAGTCTCTCGCGCGAAGCTGAAGCCGAGGTTGTGGCTCCCGAGGAAGCGACCGCCGCGGCTCCGCACGTTCGCAGTGAGCCGTCGTGGCGCGCGCTCGAGGCCGGCGGCAAATACGCCGACGCCGTCAAAACCGCCGAGCGCCGCGGGCTCGCCGGCATTTATCAAGGCGGCGCGGCCGACGACCTGCTGGCCCTAGCGCGCGCCTCCCGGTTCGCGGGCCGCATGGATGTCGCGCGTGAAGCGCTCATGGCTTGTCGGGCGCGTTTTTCCGGCTCGCAGCAAGCTTCCATGTCTGCCTTCCTGCTCGGTCGCTCGGCCAGTGGCGCGCAAGCTGCCCAGTGGTTCTCTGCCTACTTGAAGGAACAGCCGAGCGGCGCGCTGGCTCGCGAAGCGCTGGGCCGCCTGATCGAGGCCTATCAGGCCGCGGGCGATCGCGTCTCGAGTCGGGCAGCCGCCGAGCGCTACTTGAAGAGCTACCCGGATGGGCCTCACGCGACGCTGGCGCGCGAAGCACTCCACAGGTGACAATACGCTGAGTGAACAGGCTCCTAGCGGCAGCGTTCGTTGCGCTAGGCGCCCTTGGACCGGCACCTAGCTGGGGCGAGGAAGCGCCGCGCAACTACGTGGTGCTGCTGCTGCCAGAGCACGAAACGCCGACGTCGCGTCGGCTGAAAGCGGAGATCTCGAAGCTCGACGTCGGTGTGCGTGTAGCGCAGACCGATGAGCCCGTGGACCCCGACGAGCCACGCATGGCGCAGCTGGCGCAGTTCTTCGGCGGCGAAGCGTTGGTACTCTTGTCGAGTGACGGCCGGATGGCGACGATTTGGTTCAGTCAGGCTGGTCAAGGCGAAAAGCTCAAGCGCGTCGTTCAGGCCGAGGCCGGTTCGCCCGATCTGCGCTCGGAATCGGTCGTGGTCGGCACGATGGAGCTGTTGCGTGTTCGTCTGCTGACGCGGCGCGAGGCGCCCGAGCCCGAACCGCCGCCGCCACCGCCGCCGCCACCACCGCCCCCGCCGGCTCCAACCGACTACCGCCCGTTGGCGATCGGTGCCGTCGTCGGGCTCGACAAGGCGGGCTCCAAGTTCAGCTTCGGCTCGAGCTACCAGCTGAACGTCGACTTTCAGGTCGCAAAGCCGCTCGCACTGCGCGCGCTGGTGCGACTTCCGGCAGCCAGCTCGCAGACCACCTTGAACGGTGCGACCGCCGAAGTGCAGACGGTCGTGACCGTCGGTGGACTGGCGCTCGGGTTCAATCCGGTTCCGTCGTTGCGCCTCGACGCGTTCGGGGGGCTCGGTGGCGCACACGTCGTCGCGCTCGGGTTTTCGGCGCCCGCCAAGCAAGCGGTGACGCGCCAACAGGCCAAATGGGTCTTCGTCGGAGCTGGTGGCGGGCGCGCCGCGTTCGAGATCGCGCCGATTTTGAACGTCACCGCACAAGCCGGCGTGGCGGTTTCGTCGATGCCCGTCGAAATCGTGATCGACCGCGAAATAGCGGCGGTTTGGGGTCGCCCGGCGTTGTTCTTCGGCATTGGGCTCGAGCTTAGCCCTGCGCTCAGATAGCCGGGGCGCCGAGCCTCACGGGGTCGTTCCCGGGCTCTCGTCGAGCGCCGTCGTCCGATAAAAGCTCGAGGCAGCAGCGAACTCGGGCGTCATCGGGTCGGGCACGTCGTCGATCCACAACTCGCTCGTGTTGCGCAGGTGGATGGCGCGCCAGGGGTAGTTCGAGGGGCGGAACGTGATGGCTTGAGGATCCGCAAAGCCAGGCTCTGCGCAGAAGGTCGCGTCAGCCAAGAACAGCGGCTCCGTGGCTGCTGGCTGCATGTAGAGGCGCGAGCCGGAGTGGCGAAAGAAGGTGCCGATCTTGTTGACCGCACGGAACGAGTAGCAGGTTCGGCCCACGTCGTTCTTCTTTTGGTACAAGCCCGGTATCATCTCGAAGCTCGCGGCTTCGACGTCGGTCGTCGATGCCATGTCGACGACCGCGATCAGGCCCTTGCCACCGAGGTGCCGTACGTACTGCTCCGGAAACGAATACGGCACGAATGACGCCGTGTAGAGCGGCGACGCATCCCAGGCCGGCACGTCGCCGGCGGCCCCTGCCGTACCCACGTCGTCGGGCTTGCCGGCGGTACCACCTTGCGCCCCCTGCGAGGTGCCGCCTTCGTCGACCGAGCCCGCCGTCGGGACGACACTCAGCGTACCGCCAGTGTCGCTCTTGCCTCCGAACGAAAGGCTGCCGCGGTCCCCCTGTTCGACGACCACCAGCCGCAAGCTGCCGTCGCAAGACATTACCGGCAGCGCGAGTAGCATGAGCCCAACCGCCCGAGACGAGAAGAAGAGCCGCACCCACCAAGTGTACCCGCTTGGCACCGCGCGAGGTACCGTCACGGCTTCAGGTAGGTGGTGTTTTCGCCCATTGCCAAGCTCGTCTTGAGCTGAGGGCCGGTCAGGGCGGCGTTGTAGATTCTGAATTCGCTGATTTTGCCAGCGAAGTAGTCGTCGGCGGCGAACTGCGAGCGCCCGAGCCAGTTGTTCACGTCGTTGATCGCCGACAGCGCCAGGTTCATCGGCACCGCAGCTCCGGTGCTGTCTCCATTCAGAAAGAGCGCGATCGTGTGGGCGGTGCCGTTGACGACAACCGCCAGCTGCGTGGGCGTGGCGCTGAGATCCGTCGTCGAGTCGGTGAAGACTTCCGACGGCGGCGTAGCGCTCGTGTAGCAGGCGCGCAGCTTGCGCGCGCTGAGGAACAAGTACTTGTTACCTTTGCCCGCCACGCCTTCGGCCATGTCGCTCGAGCCAAAGTCGAAGATGCGCTGCCAATCGCCGCCCGCGGACCCCGTCCAGGTGACATATGCCTCGAGCGTCACGCTCGTAAGCGTGCTGATCAAACCGTTCGGCAGATCGAGGTACTGCCCGCTCTGGGCGCCGGCTAGCGTCAACGCACCGCCGGCGAGCGTAGCGCCGCCCATCAGCTTGCCGTGCATCGTGCCGACCGAATCATTGGCATCGGTCTCGAAGCTGTAGCGGTGGATCAGCGAATTCTGCAGCGGCACGCAGCTCGCACCGTTGACTGAATCGGTGTCGGACGCGCCACAGCCGCATTTACCCGGCGCGGTCTTGTCGGGATCGGTCGGGCACGCATCCGCGCCGCCCGTGCCGCCCGTGCCGCCAGCGCCAGCGCCACCACCACCAGCCGCGCCACCGGTCCCACCCGCGCCGCCGCTGCCTGCGTTGTTGCCACCGCTCCCAGCCGCGCTGCCGCCGGAGCCTGCGGTGCTGAGCGCAGAACCGCCCGAGCCAGCACTACCCGCGACCGTCGCGCTACCAGAAGCGCCCGGCATGCTGCCGCCGCCGCCGCCCGCGATTCCGTCCGCACCACCGCCCGTACCCCCGTCTGACGGGTACGGATCTCCGAGCCGCTTCGGGTCTTCTTGGGCCGTCGCGCACGCGCTCAGCCAGCTAACGGAGAGGACGCCCCCCAGCACGACGAGTGGGAGGCGCAGCCGACGCGCACCTAACGCACAAGAGGGTACCACCACCGTTGAGCCACCCTGCCCCCGCCGGGCAGGTCAGCTTTTGATGCCGAGCCACCCGCCTCGACCGGCGTTCACGGATACGTGCGGCGTTTTTCGCCCGTCACTGAAAACTCGACGAAGCCGTTATCGCGGCTGCCCATCACGTACACGCGCCAGATCGGCTCGCGTTGGGGGCTCGTCCCGTCGCGCTCGAGGATCACGTTCGAGACCTTGCCCTCTTCGATCTTCAGCTCGAAAAGTGCGCGTTTGATCAGCTTGGAGACGAGGCTGAAGTCGACGGCGTCGAGCGAGAACAGCACCTGCTGCAGCTGTTGCTTGTCGCTGCCGAGCCGCACCGGTTGCGGTCGCTCGACCTTGTTCGCCCACAGTTTGTAGCTGTCGACGTGCTCGCGAGTCTTCGGATCCTGCGCTTCGAGCGTCGCGTAGTACTGCATCAAGACCAGCTGCTTGGCCATGATCGGCTTGCCGAGCACGGCCTCGTAACGTTTCTTCGCGATCGTCGCGTCGCCGAAGTAATCCTCTTCGACGAGCGGACCCGATGGTTCGTCGGGCGCCGCTGCGGCCCCGACCGGCGTGGCTTGCGGGGCTGGGGCGAAACTCGGCGTCAACGCCGACGCGGCCGACGAAGCAAAATAAGCGACCAAGATGCCGGCGATCGCGCCACCCACCCCGAGCAGCCCGGCTACCACCGCGATCGCCCCCGCGCAGCCACGCTGCACGTGGGGGACGTGGATGACCGGCATGGCTTGGGCGTGCACATACTGCGTGACGGGCCGCTTTTGGGTCTGGACGAACGAGCTGGCGCCGCAAAACTGGCAGGTTACGAACTCGCGGTCGGGGTCGAGTTGCACGTTCGCGCCGCACTTCGGACAGGTTGCAGGAACGAGCTTCGCCACGGAGGAGGGGTGCTTTAGTATAGAGCGCCCCCATGTCGTCCGACTACATGAAACGCGCTGCGGCGCTCGCCGCCATCCAGCACCTGCCACAAGCGGGCGTCTTGGGCCTCGGCACCGGCTCCACCACGCGCTGGTTCATCGAGGCGGTGGGCGAGCTCGTGCGCGGCGGCCGAACGTTTTCGTGCGTGCCGACCAGCCGCGCGAGTCGCGTGCTCGCCGAACAGTGCGGCATCCCGCTGCTCGACGACGCCGGGCCCTGGCATCTCGACGTCTGCGTCGACGGCGCGGACGAAGTCAGTCAGCAGCTCGATCTGATTAAAGGCGGCGGCGGCGCGCACACACGCGAAAAGATCGTCAACTTCGCGTCGCGCCTGAACGTAATCATCGTCGACGACAGCAAGCTCGTCGAACACCTGGGAGAGAAGCGCAAGCTGCCAGTCGAGGTGTTGCCGTTCGGCCTTCACACCACGCTGCAGTCCTTACGCGCGCTCGGCGAGCCGGAGATCCGCAGCGCATCCGGCGCTCCATTCCTGAGCGACTCCGGTAACTACATCGTCGATCTGGCGACGGGGCCGATCGCCGAGCCTGGCCGGCTCGACCAGATTCTGCGCCGGTTGCCCGGCGTCGTCGAAACCGGCCTATTCGTGGCCCGCGCCGACATCGTGATCGTCGCCGCCGAAAGCGGCGTCCGCGAGCTGCGCCGCTGAAACTGCGCTAAGCTCGCCGCATGTTGCGGCGTCTAGCGTCGGTCGGGGTCGTTTCATTGGGCCTCATGTGCATGGCGATTCGCCCGCACGAAGCGCCCCCGCAGCCACCGCCGGCGAAGCTACCGCCACCGCCGGCCGTGCCGACGGCGAAGAAGGTCGTAAAAACGCCGCCGGTCACGGCGCCAGGTCCGTCCACAGCGGCCACGCTGCCGCCAGCTGCCCCGGCCGCACCCGCGCCGAACAGCGTCGAAACGGCGCGCCAGGGCGTGGTCGTGCTGGAGCGGCAGGGCAAGCCGCTCGCGCTCGGCGTGGTGCTCGACGGCGACGGTCGCATCCTGACCGCGCTGTCGCCGCTGACCAACGGCAACTTCCTGAGCGCGCGCTACGCCGACGGCATCGTCGCGCCGCTCAAGCTCGTCCACAGTGATCGCGGTTGGGATCTCGCGCTGCTCACGCCGGTCAGCACGCCCGCGCAACCGCCGCACAAGGTCGGCCTCAAGGCAGCCCGCACCGCTAGCTTCGTGGATCTGCAAACCTTCAATCTTGCACCCCCGAACAAGGTCGCGGCCGCGCCGGCAGCGCTCAAGCTCTCGCCGGGTCTGCTGGGCGGCGACGCCGCGACGCTGACCGGCGCCTACGAGCTCGCTCAGAAACCGACCTTTGTCGGCGCGCCGGTCGTAAATAGTGAGGGCGAAGTGATCGCGGTCGTGGCGCGGGCCTGCGCAACGGGCAGCAGCGCCGGCTGCGTGCCGGGGCCGTACGGCGCGCCCGTCACGGCAGTCAAACAATTCCTCCAGCGCGTGCCGGCCGAAGCGACGTGGCTCGGAGTCGAAGCGGCGAGCGACGAAGCGGCCGGCGTGCGCGGTGTGCGCATCGTCACGATCATTCCCGGCAGCCCGGCAGCCATCGCCGGCGTTCGACCGGGCAAGGATCCGTCCCAGGCCGACCTGGTCGTCGCGGTAGATGGCGCGCCCGTGACCACGCCGACTGAGCTGAACGAAGCCGTGCGCGCTCGCACCGCCGGCGACAGCGTCGAGCTGTTGCTCTACGGCATGGGCCGGTACCGTCACGTCAGCGTGAAGCCGCGCCCGGCGCCGCAGCTCATCGCGCCGCCGTACATGGCGCCCAAGCCGGGTAAACCGCGCCTCCCGAATCCGTACCGCTGACGCGCGGCGCCGAGTTAGTGCTTGGTGGATTGCTGCGCTTGTCGACGTTGCTGCTCTTGCTGTTGCCGAGCAGCAGCAGCAGCAGCCAGCACGACGTAGCCAGTTGTCGACGCAGCAGCGCCATCGCTCGCGCTTTGCGGTTGGGCCGGTACCGCGGCAGGGGGCGAGGGCGCTGCGAGTTGCGTGGTCAACGGCTGGCAAACACAGCCGGGCACGCTATTGCCAACGAGCACTAGCGCCGCCATGCGCATGCCGAGGTCCTCGCAACTCTTGATGCACCCCGACGGTCCCTGTCCTGAGGTTTCGAGCCGATCTTTATCGATGAACCCCGTATGCCCGCACGCCCCCACGCAGACAGCGAGCATCACTCCCAGCGTGAGCCAAGTTTTCCACCCCCGAGGCCGCTGACTGTCCATGGCCCACCTCTTATTCGGAGTTCCGCGACGGGGCCAGCGATTGCGATTGCGGCCCCATGCGGCGTCGCACAGCCCACGACCGAGACCGAGACCGAGACCGACACCCACACCGAGGCTCGAGTCGGCCGCCGGGCCTCGTGCCCAGGTCGCGCGCCGCGGCTCGACCGAGACGATCTTTTTCAGCGATCCGGTCGGGGTGGATTGACAGAACCCATCGATATCGAGGAGGATTTCAGGCTTCTACTCGGCCTTTTCGCCAGGAACCCCCTCACGAGTGTCACGGCCCCTTCGCATCGAGGTAGCCGGCCAAACCGACGTAGGCCGTAAACGCGCTCACAACGAGGACAACTTCGCGATCATGGCGGAGTACGGCCTCTACGTGGTCGCGGACGGCATGGGCGGTCATGCCTCCGGAGAGATCGCCTCGAAGATGGCGGTCGACACGTTGCACGAGTTCTTCGCCTCGACGGCGGACGACCCGGAGCGCACGTGGCCGTACAAGATGGACCGCGCCAAGGGCTACGAAGAGAACCGGCTCATCACCGGCATCAAGCTTTGTAACCTGCGCATCTATGAGCAAGCGCAGCGAAATTCGAAGCAGCGCGGGATGGGTACGACGATCTGTACGCTGTTCGCGGTCGAAGACGGCGTGTACATCGCGCACGTCGGCGACAGCCGCGTGTACCGCGTTCGCAACGAGCAGATCGAGCAGCTGACCGAAGATCACTCGCTGCTGAACGACTACAAGAAGATGAAGAAGCTGACGGAGGAAGAGATCGCCAACTTCCCCCACAAGAACGTAATCGTGCGCGCGCTGGGCATGAAAGACACCGTCAAGGTCGACACGCGCTTCGAAGCGCCGCGCGCCGGCGATGCTATGGTCTTGTGCAGCGACGGCCTGTGTGGCCCGGTCACCGACGAGAAAATGCTCGAGATCGTGCTGAACAGCCCGGACTTGCCGACGGCGTCGCATCGGTTGATCGAGAACGCCAACGAAAATGGCGGCCCCGACAACATCACGTGTGTGATCGCGCGCTGGATCGAGTAGCGCGCGCTTCGAACGCGAGCGCTACGACCGACGCGCCTCACTCCGTCCAGAAGTCCTGCACGAGCCACACTTTGCCGGCGGGCGTGGTGTAGATGCCGCAGGCCGTGTGCGTCGAGCCGCCGACCATGTTGTCGTAGTGACCGCCGCCTGGGCCCTCGGCCCACATCATGTCGAGGCATTTGGTGAGCGTGTCTTCGACGCTGGCGTAGCCGGGGCACTCGTTCTGACCCGCGCTCTTCCACTTCACTTGATCGAGGCAGGCGTTGAACGCGCTGTGCGCCTTGCCCGATTCGGAGTCGGCCTTGGCCTGACCGTCGACGCACGGCTCCGCCTTCGCGAGCAGCGGAATCGGACCCAGGCCCTTGGTGGCGCGGAGCGCGTTGGTGCGGTCGACGCAACGCCTGCGCGCGTCGCCATAGGGATCGCTCGGGTTGGTGCTGCTGCCAGCACTGCCGGCGCTGCCGGTCATGCCGCCGCTGCCAGTCATGCCGCCGCTGTTGGTCGTGCCGGCGCCACCATTCATGCCGCCGCTAGGGCTCATGCCGCCCGCGCCCGCTTTGCCGGTTGCGCCACCCGAGCTGCCGCCAGCCATGCCGCCAGTCCGCCCGCCACCGCCCGCGTCGACGCCACCGGCTGAGTTACCCCTGCCAGCTTGGCTGCCCCCGCTCGTTTGGTTGGTGCTGCCCGCTTGGTTGCCGGTGGCGCCGCCGAGCGCACCGGTCTTGATGTTATCGGTGTCGTTGCTACTCGAGCAGCCGAGCGCGAGCCCTAAGCACACCAGCACTGGCCAGGACCGCATGCGGATCAGCATCGGATGAGAGTTGCGCCGCGGATGCGGGACGGCTCATGTCCGGCGAAATTACGGGAGAGCAACGACCGAAAGGTCGCACCTCCGACCACCCGCGACCGAGCTCAGTCAGTCGGCGCCGCGCATGTCGCGACTTGCGCGCCCAACTCGCAACGATCGGCAGGACGTCACCGCGACATGCCCGCAAGCGCGCGATGTGCGTCGAGCGCCGGGTCAGTCAGGGTCGCCAACTGTTTGGGGCGGTAACCGGTGGCAATCCTTGTCACGACGATCACGCGCGCGCCCGCCGTGCTCGTAAAAGAGACGCGAAAATCCTTCAGCGACAGGCAAGCGCCGTCATCCGCCTTCTTGATTCGACGGTACGGGTGCGGCTCCGGCCCCAATTCGAGCACGTGACGGATCGGCGCCTCGAGCTCGACGCCAAACTGCTGCAGCAGCGCAACCTCGGCGCGCGCCTGCGTCGAAAATTCGACTTGAAAGGCCCCCAGCGGATCGCGCAATCCCGCCGCTTCCTCGAGCCAGCCGTGATCGGCATCCGGGCGCGAGTCGGCGTACGGAATGTACGGCTTGATATCGAGTACGGGTGTGCCGTCCAGCAAATCCAGCCCATTCACCGACAGCACCAGGCCGTCGATGCCCGCCAATTCGACCAAGCTCATGCCGAGCGGATTCGGCCGGTGCGGTGAGCGCGTCGCAAACACACCGCGGCGCTTTTCACTGCGCGGCGGCAACACCTTCGGCCGCCAGCCTTCGCTTTGATCAAACCAAAAAATCAGCCAGATGTACCGAAACGTCGTCAAGTCTTCGAGCGCGTGCTCGAAGTCTCGCCCCGCAAATAGCTCCACCGTGCCTGGCGCCGCCTGCGCGGTGTTCGGTTGCCGCGGCGCTTGCATCTTCTCCGTGAACGGCGAACGCACGACGCCAATCGGCGTGAGCGAAAGCGTGCGTTCGTCCGTCGTCGTCATGTCGCCATCACGGCCCAGGGCTGATGATCTGCACCGGCTGCGGCGTGTTTTGAACCGGCGTAGGCTCGCCCGACAGCGGCGCCAAGAGGGCGTAAATCACGCCCAAGATCGCCAGCATCATCAAGCTGGTGATGAGGTACGTGTTGATCGGCGGGTGACGGCTGGTGGACCAGCCGTCTTCATAAAACTTGCCGCCGCTGCGCTCGCGCAGCTTCTTCTGAAAGCCCGCCAAAACATCGGGCGGCGTTTCTTCCGCCACCCCGCCTTTCAACGCCGAGCGCAGATCGGCCGCAAGCTCTTCGTTTTCGTCGGCCTCGCTCATTTGGCCTTTTCTCCCATCTTGCGTTCTACGGCTTGTTTCAGCATCGCGCGCGCTCGATGAAGCCTGCTCTTCACGGTGCCGTCCGGCAACCCGGTAACCTCGCACAGCTCTTCGTAGGTCAGGTCTTCCACGTCGCGCAAAATCAAGACTTCGCGAAAATCCGGATCCAGCTCGACGATGCACAGCTGAACCACGCGCTCGAGCTGCATGCCTTCGACCATCTGATCCGGCCGCGCGATGTCGCCCGAAGTAACTCCACTGCCGGAAGTCATCGGCGAGCGCTCCGCCAGTGCTTCGTACTCGTCTTGCGCGTCGCTGCGGCGCCGCTTCAAATACTTGACGCGGTTCTTACACAAGTTGACCGCGATGCGATAAATCCACGTGCTTAGCTTCGAGTCGCCGCGGAAGGTGCCGACGGCTTTGAACACCTGCACGAAGACTTCTTGCGCCATGTCTTCGGCTTCGTCGCGCCGCCCCAACATGCGCAGCAAAATCCGGAATATGCGCTCCTGGTACAGCACCACCAGCTCGTTGAAGGCGCGCTCGTCCCGCGACGCGAGCCGCGCGATGAAGCGCGCTTCTTCCTTGTCCTCGGGCTCCATCGTGAGCTGCAACGCGACCGTACCACCCCAGACAACCAAACGGCCGGTGGGTTCCGGTCGTCCGAAAAATGCCTCAGAAACCTAGCTTCAGGCCGCCGAAACACGCCCGCGACGCCGCCTGCGCAGGTCGCGCTTGACGGGGCCGCTGAACGTTGTACGGATGCGTCCCGCTTTCCTTTCCGGTGTCGTCTAAAGGCAGGACAAGGGACTTTGAATCCCTGAATCGTGGTTCGAATCCATGCACCGGAACTAAGGTAAACTCGGGTTCCGCGGGGCCGCCACCCCGCAGCCCGCCCCGCAGAAGCTCACGTGGCGTTAACGGGCCACGTTGGTGCACTCGAGATTGAAACAACAGGAAGGCGGGAAGATTTTTTGGGGGCATCCGGTTACCCCGGAGGTCTCAGCTCCAACCTGGGGCGGCTTCGCGATCTGGCCCCGGAGGCAACGATTTTTCGTCCGGTCTCCCCGAACGAAAAATGCGCTCCCTTCCCGCCTTCCCGCCTTCCTCTGACCATTCATCGCATTTTGCGATTCGAGCAACGAGCGAACAGGAAGGCGGGAAGGCGGGAAGAATTCCAGGTGTTCGAGCAAGCAACTGAAGCCCAATTGCTATCCCTAGCGTCGAGCTTACCCGTACCACCCACCCCCAATCTGCGGGTTCCCGTCCTTCCCGGCTTCCCGCCTTCCTGTTGTTCCCTGCTCACTCGGGCAAGATGCGATGAGTGGTCAGCCGCCTTCCTGTTGATCCCCTCACGTAGCGGTCTTCGGTCGCCATTCGCAGAGCGCGAACAAGCTGAACGTCACCGCATAAGCACCAATCACGTCGATCGTGTAGTGCAGGTGCGAAAGGAAGACGCTGACCACGACCAGGACGTGGCCGGCCAGCATCCACCAGCGCAACGGCCGGTACGGCCACACGTACAGCAGCAGCAAGATCGTCGTCGCAGTGTGACCCGAAAAGAACAAGTCCTTGGTCAAGTACAGCCGCGCACCCGCGGACGGCGCAAAGAACGCGAACGGATTGGCCAGATCCCAAAATGCGTGCATACGCTGCGCGGGCGTCAAACCAGCATGTAGATCAGGGCCGTACACGGGCCCGAGCCCAGTCGCGATGATGCACAGGCCGCGCACCAAAGCCACGACGCCGGCCAAGTACATGTAACGAATGAAGCGCTCGACGTCGGTCTTCCAGAACCAGAGCGCCACCGGCAGGTACGCCGCTAGCCACAGCAAGTAGTTGTAGCGAGCGACCAACGGCACATACGGCACCACATCCAGCAGCGCGTCGAACAAGGTGGGAGCAGGCCGCGCCTCGGCCAACAGCGCCAACCACAGACCGATCGCCGACAACCCCATGCGCCCGAGGAAACTCAGACCGACGCGCTGCCAAGTCTTCAACACGTCAATTCACCCTGGCACACCGCTGGCACGACAGCGCCGGACGCTACACCTCGACCGACGGCGCCACCAAGCTCGTTCTGGGCGCGGCGCCGACCGGCTCGATCTACGAGCGGAAAGCGGCTACAGCGCCGGCTGACCGATCGCGGCGCGCCATTGCTCCATCACGCGCAGGTTGGCGAGCGTGTCGTCCCAGGTCATGGCCGGCCAGGTTGCTTGCGTGCCGGGCAGCGAGTCGGCGACCAGCTCCGCCTCGAGCGCGTAGATCGCCCGCGGAATGTTGACCTCCACGACCTCGGGCGGCTGGTCGTCGCGTTCGATGGTGAAGTGACTCTCGAGGCCTTGCCGCTTGCCGCCGGGCAGCCACGCGTCGTCTAGCTTGATGCGACCCTCTTCGCCAAAGATCGTCGCAGCGCAGCCGAAGTCGTAACGGATGCCGCAAGCGATCTCGGCGGTGACGCCGGATTCGAACGACAACGTCGCGGCCGCAAATTCATCGACGCCCGTGGGACCAATCTGACCAACCGCCGTCAGCTTGGTCGGCTCCGCCAGCGGTTTACCCACCGCGAGCCCGGCCATCAAGCGCACGAGCGACACCGGGTAGCCGCCGACATCCAGCATGCCGCCACCAGCTTGCTCGACATCGAACAGCCTGCCCTTCGGATTGCGCGGATCACGAAAGCCGAAATCAGCGCGCACGTGACGAATCTGACCAATCACGCCGGCGCGCAGCTGACGGATCAGCTCCGTGAGCAACGGGTGGCAACGGTACATGTACGCTTCCATCAAGAACACGCGCTTCTGTCGCGCCGCTTCGATGATGCGCCCCGCAGCCGCCGCCGACGTCGACATCGGCTTCTCCACCAGCACATGCTTGCCTGCTGCGATCGCCGCTAGCGCAAGCTGCTCGTGCATCGGATGCGGCGTCGCGACGTACACAGCCTGCACCTCAGCGTCAGCCAGCAGCTCGGCCAGCGAATCCGTCGCGCGCGCGATGCCAAACTTGGCGGCGAACAGCTGTGCCAGCCCAGGAAAACTGGTCACGTTGACAATCCGACACCGCTCCGAGCCCTGCAGCGCCGTCGCAAAATCCGTCGCAATCGCGCCGGTACCAATCACGCCCCACTGCAAATTCTGCTGAGCCATCGTCCGTGTCAGCCGCGCCTGGCTTGAAAAACCAGTCAACTTTCGCCCACGGCGACCGACCAGGCGAGGTGAATGCTAACCTGGGAGGAGCAACATGGCTGATTCGCTCGAATTGCCGATCCGCCCGCTGCGGCGGGCCGAATACGACAAATTGGTCGAGCTGGGCGTCTTCGAGGGCGAGCGTATCGAGCTGCTCGACGGACGGCTGGTGCGTATGAGCCCGATCGGGCCGCCACACAGCTCCACGCTCGACAAGCTCGTCGCGTTGTGTTTTCGGCACCTCGACGGACGCGCACGGATCCGCGTCCAAAGTCCGTTCGCCGCACTCGACATCTCCGAGCCCGAACCGGACCTCGCCGTCGTGCCGCTCGGCAACTACGAGAAGCAACATCCAAGCACCGCTGATTTGATCATCGAGGTGGCTGACACCTCGCTCGCCTACGACCGCGGCGCCAAGCTGAAGGTCTACGCTGAGTGCGGCGTGAGCGAGTACTGGATCGTCAACCTGGTCGACCGCTGCATCGAGGTGCATAGAAAGCCTGGCGGCGGCCGCTACTGGCAAGTCCAACACCACGACGAAAGCTCGACCGTCCGCGCCAAGCACTATCCTGACTTCGAGCTGCGCGCCGCGGACATACTGCCCGCCAAGTAGCCTGCCGAGCCCGACACGCCGACACGAAGGAACAGCCTTGATTGGTGATCGGGCCGGGTTCGGGGTCGGGATCGGCTGATCGGCAGCGGGATGGGGTTCGGCTGGGGCAGCGGCTTCGGGAATGCACAAATTCGCAAACGGCAGCGGCTTCGGACGCGGCAGCGGTTTCGGTCGGCTCGGGCCTGCTTGTCTTGGGGACTCATGCCGAGAGCGCGCACCCG
>JBBRMI010000125.1:0-24275 GCA_038230915.1 Polyangiales bacterium
CAAGGCAGCGATCAAAGCGATGCACTGGGTGGACGCCAAGACTGCTCTCGAGCAGGCGTGGGCCATCAGCCCGTCGTACGACGTGGCGCTGCTGCTTGCCCAGGCCGAGCTCAATCTCAGCCACTATGCTGAAAGTGCGCGTCTGCTCGCGTACTACTTTCGTAACGTATCGGCGAAAGAGAGCGAGAAAACCTACGCCAATGCCAAGAAGGGCTTCGAGATCGCGAAGGCCAAGGTCTCGACTGTGCGCGTGACAGCTCCGGCCGGCGCCGAGGTCTGGGTGGATGGAGGTCTCGCCGGTGTGGCACCCCTTGATGGCGAGGTGTTCGTCAATCCGGGCAAGCGGACGTTCGAGCTGCGACGCGGCGCCTTGAAGAGCGGGCAGGAGCTTGAAGCCGTCGCCGGGCAGGAGCAGGCCGTTTCGTTCAGCCTTGCCGATGCGCCGGTCGGGCCTGCCGCGAAGCCGCCGAGCGCCGAGGCTTCGGTTAGCGCGGGATTGCCGGAACCGCCGACGTCGCCTGCGCCGGGCGAGCGCCGCGACACCGCGGAGCGTTCTGTGGTTCCCGTGATCCTCGGCGGCGCGACCACTCTGGTCGCCCTCGGCGTCGGGATCGGGTTTCGTGTAGCCGCAGGCTCGAGCCACGACGACTTCGTGCGCTTGCAAAAGAAGAACGGCGCAATTGGTTGCACGAGTGGCAGCGCTTCGCCTTCCGACTGTGCCGCGCAACGCGACGCGGTCGATTCGGAAAACAGGCAGCGACCCGTTTCGACGACGGCCTTCGTGGTTGCGGGGGTCGCGGCTGTCGGCACGGCGGTGTACTGGTTCTGGCCGCGGGGCGCGGCGCCCGGCAGTGCCGCACATACCAGCCGCCTTCACGTTAGCGGAGGGGTCACACCCGCCGGCTCTGGCTTGTGGCTCAGCGGTAGCTTTTGATGGTGATCGAGGAGAATTTCGTCATGCGCCTTACCCATATCCTGGTTCCGTTCACGGCTCTCGTAGCCGCTCACGTCGTCGTCGGTTGCTCAGACGCGGTCGATACCAACGACTGCCACACGTACTCGACGTGCCCCGGGGGCGGAGCCGCAACTGCTGGCACTGCGGGCAACACGTCCGAGGCCGGCGCCGAAACGGGTGGCTCGTCGAGCGGCAAAGCCGGAATGGGCGGAGTTTCCGGAAAGGCCGGCAGCGCAAGCGGCGGCCCGAGCGCGAGCGGCGCGGGGGCAGGCGGCGACGGCGGTGCCGGCGGCACGCCAATCATGCTGCCCTGCGATGGCGCGTGTGCCGGCACCAAGCCTGTGTGCAAGGAGAGCACCGACACCTGCGTGCAGTGCCTGGCGCCGAGCGACTGCGTGACGGCCACGGCGATGAAGTGCGATACGGGGAAGAACACCTGCGTGGAGTGTCTGGCCTCGACGGACTGCCTCGGCGCGACAGCCGCGAAGTGCGATGCAGGCACCTGCGTTAAATGCACCACCAACGACGACTGTGCGCACGTCGCGGGCAAGACCGTGTGCGACGCGGCTGCTGGCGAATGCGTGCAGTGCACGGGCGCGGACTACGCGAGCTGCGGGATGAGCGGCGGCAAACCTCTCATCTGCGACAGCAAGGCGCGCACCTGCACGAACAACAAGGAGCACAGCGCTGACCGTTGCATTCCTTGCGTTTCCGACGCGCAGTGCGCACTAGGACAACTTTGCGTTAAGGAGCAATTTGGTGCCCCCAAGCAGGACGTGGGCAACTTCTGCTTCTGGCAACAGGGGGCGCCAGCAGGCGGCGCGCCCGCGGACTGCACGCTTCCCGCCAACATTCCGTACGTGGCAGCGCTCAAGAACCAGACCAGCGTTGATGGCAAGATGGCGACGATTTGCGGGCTCCGCTCAAGCACGTGCATCGCCAGAAACCAGTTCAGCTCCAAAGACTGCGCGACGTCGAACGCGGGCGATGACCAGAAGTGCGGGTTTGCGCCGAGCAATGACTCCAAGTGTCTACCGTTTGGGGCGTCGCAGTTCCGCTGCAGCATGGCCTGCGTGAGCGGTGACGATTGCGCGGGCGGGCTGGGGTGCGGCGCCGATTCGTTCTGCAAGCTTGAGCCGTGAGAAAGTCCGAATGCACCGCGAGGAGCGGTCTCGTGCAACCAACCAACAGGTGCCGACCGCAGTGGACGGCGATCTGAGTAGAAACCGAGTGAGCGACGTGATCTACATCTCGCTCGGCAGAACTCGCTTGCGCCGCGCCGCCGATCTCTTCACCCAGCTAACAAGAAGCACGGTGCTCAGGACCGCTACGCCAATGCCAAACAGAGTCGCGCGTTGGATCTCAAGGCAAATGGGCTCATCCAATGTGCTCGGAGCGACGCCTCTCGTTGCCGCAACTGCATCGGCGACAGTGGGCGCAGCAGAGGCGAACTCTTCTGCTGTGGCGAGTAGTTTCACGAACGCCCAATGATCGCCGCCAGGCAGCACGTAATAGCGCTCTCGAAACGCCACGCCATCAGTTACGCGCTCCACGTCGGCGAAGGCGCATTCGACTCCACCCACCCAGATCGGATGCGCGGGCCCAATGATGGCGTCATTGGCGAACCGCGTCTTCGCGACGCTTCCCTTCAGGTACTGTTTCCACGTCCTGAGCGGGGCGCCGCCTGCATATATCTTCGCCACGGCGAAGACCACTGCCACGTCGTTCTTGAGCCTGACCGCGTAAGCGTCCGTCGTGGAAGCCTCGGCCCTAAACTTTGGTTCGCGGTCGCCAAGCTCGGGTATGCGAGCGCTGTCCTTCAACGAGACGAACCCTGCTGGCATAGCGAACGAGAAACGAGGCTCAACCGCGACTAGCGTCGCTGGACCGATCAGGATTCCAACGACAAGCCTCCTGCGGACTAGGTCGACACGCCGAACGTTGTGGCCTTCACGCACCACTTCAGCCTCCACCGTCATCGTCGAGCCACCCTCGCACTCGCGAATGCAGCGTTGGCCCCCATCCACAGGATGGCCATGACGGCGGCCAGCATAGTGAGACCGGCGCCTCGCGCGGCACCGCCGTCGAAGCTGAGAAGGTTCGCGCCGACCACACCTGCGACGATCAACGTGGCAAAGGCCAGCGCGAGTGCGGGCCCTCGGTTCAACAAAAACAGACACCCGAACATCGCAACTCCGTGCAAAGTTCCAACCACGAGACGTGCCATGCGCTGCAGGACGGCGCTCTCGTCGAGCAGCAGCACCGGCATCAGGCCGCTGGTCGTCATTGCCAGCGCGGCAACGAGCACACAAAGTCGTGCCGCGTGAATGCGCCTCACGTGGACGGGCTGCAATTGACCATTGGCGCCTTCATTTTCGGGTTGGGGGGGTGCTTGGTGGGTATCCATCGTGCGCATTTAAGACCAGAGGTTGGCGACGACGAAGAGCGCCGGGACAAGCAGCGCTGCATAGACGACTGCGAGCACGACGCGCGCAGCCCAACCCGCGGACGGCACGAGAGCGGCATCATAGATGGCGCGGATCGCGGTCGCAACGGCTCGTGGGTTTTCAGCGGGCTTGCCGGCCCGTTGCGAGCCGCTGCGCCAATCGCGGAACACCTTACGGATCAATTCATCGGGTGCGTCGCCGATCGTGATCGGTAGGGTCGCGCCTACCGACGCAGCAGTCGCACGAATCCGCGCCGCGCAGGCTGCGATCCGATAGCGGGCGCCCATACGAGCTACGACGAGGCCGGAAGCGGCAGCCAATGGTATCGCACCGAAGCGGAGGGCCAACACGCCCAGCACGGCAGCCGTCAGTGCGCCAAACACGACGCGTGCCCGCGGATGGGTTGCAAACAGGAGGATGCTGGCGATGCGACCGCCGTCGAACGGCTCGAACGGCAACAAGTTCACCGCGTTTAAGAAAATCGTGAGTCCTATCGCTTGCTGGACCAGCGGCTGCCCAACCCAATTCCGGCCGATAGCCGCGAAGCAAAACGCCGCAAGCAAGCCGGGTGCCGGCCCCATCAAGGACACGATTACTTGCTGCCATGCCGGCGCTCGGTCCTTCCTGCCGGCAGTCGCGGCGCCGATGAACGGGATAAAAAACACCTTCAAGTCCCGGTAGCCGAACGCTCGCATCGCCGCCAAGTGTCCGAGCTCGTGCACCAACAGAACCACGACGAGCAAGACAAGCGACGATGCCGACCGGAACCCGGATCCTGAGGCCACGAACGCCACCAGTGAGAGGAGCAGCACTACGGCGCCAGGACTCTTGGCTGTCGCGGGCGCGCCGCGCAGCTCAGTCAGCACAGCATCGAGAAGGCCGGGATTTTCCCATTCGCTCAGCCTGGCGCGACGCGCCTCGCGTGCAGCGGCCGGCTCGGTTGCGCGGAGGAGGCGGACGATAGCTAGAAAGAACAATGCGGCCGCGGCCGGGCCTGTTACGAAGCCAATCCCGCGTCCGGGAAACTCCGATGCGGTCCCCGCCGCAACCAAGGCCAGCACGAGCGCGAGCACGGTGCCCACCGCGCCAACCAGGAACAGTCTGCCAATTGCCTTGAACGAGAGTTCCTGATCTTGCGCGCTGTCCATCGTGACCTCCAAATGGCTTGGGCCTAACCGGGGCCTACCATCGTGCCGTAACTAGGATGTCGGCTCCGGCCAAATGGCCGTTGCTGAAAAACTGAACTGGCGCAAATGGATGAGCAAAGGCATGCGAACCGTCCGCCCTCAGCATCGAAGACGGGTCCAGTACTCAGCGCGCAGACCCATCGCGGTGCCGAGCACCCGGATGCGCTCGACGAGGGCGGCCGACACAGCAACATCGTACTCGAAGAGCTGTTCGCAAAGGTTCTCGAGCGCGATACCAGGTTCACCCGCGCGCGTCAGGGCCGTCATGTCGTCGAGTTCGGCCGGCGGCACTGCTAAGCCCCGACACTCGGTCATGAGTTCCAGCACCTTCCTCTCGACGCCGTCGGTGGTCATTGACGTCCGCTGTGCGGGCCAGATAGCGCGCGTGACACAAGCCGCTCACGCTGGCGCTGCCACCGGCTCCCAGCAGCCCGTCTCCAAAGCGCGTGCAGCGCGTCTGTTCGTCCATGTGTGGGGAGATTGCTTCCCTCGAAGCACCCGCCGATGCGCTGCCCGAAATTCGCCCGGATCTCTTCCATGAACCGCGCCGTTACGGGGGAACGGGCATAGAGGTTTTGAGTGTAGGTATCGTGATACGGAGCACGTCCTCCCACGAATGCGTAGGGCTCGGAAACGAGCGCGGCCGCCAGCTCCCCTCCGTGAAAGAACGCCACGGCCGAGAACGGTTCCCCCGGTTCCTCTTGAGAAATGAACAACGTCTTGAGATCCTCGATGCCAGCCGCGTGACGTATCGCGCCATTCTCGAACGCAACCCGCGCGGCGTCGGCCGAGGCTGAGTGTTGAAAGCCGCCCTCCAGTCGTAGCTTTGCCCGCTTCTCGTCCAAACTGACGTCGCGCTTGAGGCCACGGACGGCGGCGAGAATTTGGCACTTGGAGCGACTCCTTTGACGGGGGTTGGTGCCGTCGATAGGGCCGCCGGCCCTTGGCTCCCCTCCTCAACCCACCGCGCTTTGTCCGAGACCCGTCGGCGCTCGGTGCCGTGCTGTTCGGCCTGAAGCTCGCGCCGTGCCCGCACTGCCGGCAGACGGGGGCCTTGATCGGACACGGGTTTCTTCGCGGGTACGCGGAGCGCGATTCGGAGGTCGGCGTGCGGGGGCGGCGCGTCTTCTGTTCGAATCGAGGCGCGCGTCCGGGGTGTGGTCGGACTTTCCCGGTGCTGCTTTGCACGGTGCTCAGCGGTTTTGTACTGCGGACGCTGACACTCTTCTGCTTCGCGACGGCGGTGCTGGCGGGGCTAACGCGCCGCGCGGCGTGGTTGCGCGAGGCGCGGGGAGCGCTGTCGCTGTCGAGCGGCTACCGGCTCTGGCGGCGACTGTGCGCCGCGCAGAGCACCCTGCGGGCCCGCCTGTGGCGGGCGGTCCCGCCGCCTGACAGCCCGGCACGCGAGCCCCTCGCGCAGCTGCTGCTCCACCTCCGCTTGGTCGTGGGCGAGAGCGAAGCCGACCCATTTGCGGCGTTTCAAAACGTTGGTCAGCAAGGACTGCTGGCGCAGTAGCCGAGCACCACCGCGTCGACGGCGCGCCCGCACTGACGTCGTAGCGCGCCGAACGCCGCGCGCCGTCGTGGTGCGACAACACCAAACGGCAATCTGGGTCCGAAGCGGGTCCGACCTAGTGCTTCGCGGCAGGCGCATCTCGCGCCTCGAAAGGACCCCACCCATGAAACGAGTCAGCAGTTACCTGAAGATGCGCGTGCTCGGCGCCATCGAGTCAGCGCCGGGCGAGACCTGCATCGCGCGCATCCACCATGTCAGCGAGCAGGTGTTTCTCGACGAGGACGGGCAGCGCTTCCGCTTCACGTGGCGCACTATCCTGACCTGGCACAGCCGGTACAAGAAGGACGGCATCACGACGATGTTGCCCAAGCCGCGCTCCGACAAGGGCAAGACGCGCAAGGTGATGCCCGAGGAGGTACTGGAAGCCATCGAGCAGGTGCGCGGCTCTTTCCGCGGCCCCCACAATATCCAGGCCTTTTACCGGGCGTGCATCGAGAAGGGGCTGCTGCAACGCGACCGCATTGCCCCGAACACTTTCCGCCGCGTGGTCAAAGAGCACGAGCTTCTGAAGCCCGATGCCGAAGTGCAGAGCAAGCGCTGGCTGGCCTTCGCCAAGGCCCACGCCAACGAGCTCTGGCAAGCCGACACCATGGTGGGGCCCTACGTGGCCCAGGGCGTGGGCAAGGTGCAGGCCAAGCTCATCGCGTTTCTCGACGACGCGAGCCGCGTCGTCTGTCACGGCGAGTTTTTCTACAATGACAACACTGAAGCCTTGCTCGCTTGCTTCAAGACAGCGCTCTATAAGCGCGGCCTGTGCGAGTGCTTGTACGTCGACCATGGCAGCAACTACGCCTCGCTCGAGCTGTCACAAGTTTGCCAGCGACTGGGCACGATTCTGTGCCACGCTCCGGTGCGCGACGGGGCGGCGAAGGGGAAAGTCGAGAGATTTTTCAGATCTGTCAGAGAGTGCTTTCTGACGAAAAACCTCGACCTTTCCAGCCTCGAATCGCTCAATCGCGTCTTTGTCTGCTGGCTCGAGGACGAATACCACCAGCGCGAGCACAGCTCGCTCGGCATGAAGCCGCTCGACCGCTTCGCGCTCGACATGAGCCGCATCCGCTTTCTTTCACCGAGCGACGTCAGCGACGAACTCTTCTTCGTCGAGCAAGACCGCAGCGTGCTGGCCGACAACACCTTCTCGCTCAAGAACACCCGCTTCGAAGCTCCGCGCGACCTGCGTGGTCGTAAAGTGCAAATCCGCTTTAGCCGCTTGAAATTCGACCGAGCGATCGTGTATTTCAAAGGCGAGCGCATGGGCGAGGCTCGCCCAGTGGACTTCATCGCCAATGACCGAAAGCCGAGTCTCAAGACCAAGACCTCGCAGCACCAGTCGTACGACGGCAGTGAGGTGGAGCTATGAGCACCAGCTGTTACGGCGCCAGCCGCTCCGCGGGAGAGACGCGATGATCCGCGCCCACTTCGGGCTCGCCCGAGACCCATTTTCTGGTGAAAACATCACGCTTTTGCCCCAACAGCAGGAGGTGCTCGACATCGTGCGGGTGCACTGCCAGCAGGGCGGCTTCTGCCTCATCGTGGGAGAGCCGGGCACCGGCAAGAGCGTCCTGAAGCGCGCGCTGTGCGAGTACGACCCCAAGCGTCTCATGACGCCGGTCGTCAACCGCACCCTGCACACCTACCACAGCACGCTGCGCATCCTGTGCGAGGCGTTTCAGATCGAAGCTGAGGGGCACGACGTGCGCTGCGAGCGCCGCCTCATTGCCGAGGCCCGCCGCCTGAACACCGCCGGCAAGATGCTGGCTCCCATCATCGACGACGCGCACCTGATGGACGTCACGAACCTGCGCAAAATCCGGCTGCTCTTCGAGGACTTTCCCAAGAACACCTGCCTGGTGCTGGTAGCGCAGCCCGAGCTACTCCAAAGCCTTGCCCTCATCGTCAACGAGGACCTGAAGAATCGGGTCACCTATTCGGTTTTGCTCAAGAAATTGGCTCCCGATAGCGTGGCTGATTTCATCCGAGCCGAGCTCGACAAGGTGGCGCTTTCCCACGGCACCTTTACCGACGACGCGCTCGGTCTCATCGTCCGCTCGTCAGAGGGAGGCCTACGCAAGGCCAGAAACCTGTGCCTCGGAGCGCTGCTCGAAGCCGTGCGCGACCGCACCAAATCCGTCGACCTCAAGCACGTCAACCGCGTCCTGCTCATGCCG
The DNA here is from genome assembly GCA_038230915.1 of Polyangiales bacterium. Lineage (GTDB taxonomy): Bacteria > Myxococcota_A > Polyangia > Polyangiales > Polyangiaceae > PMG-095. The sequence continues at coordinate 8,334 of JBBRMI010000125.1, forward strand.
CACTGGCGCAAAGAGGCCGACTTGCCGCAGTAGCGCGCCGCGCCCCCCAGCATCGCATCCGGCCAACGCCGTCGTAGTCGCCTCGCGCGCTACGGCGGCGTTGATCATTTGGCCACACCCGTCACACCACCGACTACGACGCATTTGGGCCCGTTTTACGACCTCAGCGTGGCATTTGCTCGGAAACGCTACGACGTCAGTTTTGAAAAACGCTGCGACATCAATTTGGCAATCAACAGCTGAGCCAAAAGCGAAGCTCACAACATCAGTGTAAAGCTGCCGATCGAAGTCAGCATCAGCCTTACCCGGTCGATGCGATGCCAAGAGCACCGCGCAACGGCTGCACAACTGGGTTGAGGCCAACGCTGGCGGCAGCCGATCTCCTTTGAGGTACCCAACTACTATTCCGAAATTTTCTAAGATGACGCTGTCCGCCAAGATTGCCTCCTAGTTCGCGAAACCAATCGTAGACGGCGAGGGCGGCGTGTTCACCACCGAAGTAGCCGAGGATGCCACCTGCCGCGCCACCAATGAAGCCCCCCATTGCGGTGCCTGCTCCTGGGTCTTCGCTCATAATGGGAACCCCGTCTGGATAAGGTAAACCCCCAACCACCAGTACCACGGAGAACAACGCGGGCTTCTGTGCCGACTGTTTGGTGTAGCGCCCCCTCGAGCTAGGGCCATCCCACCGGAGCCAGCCGCGTGTACCGTTCGCACCCGCCACTCGTCGAGAGTGGAGGTCTTGCTCGGGGATCACGCGCGACTCTTGCGCCTGCGAAGTCCGTCACGCAGTTGAGGGTATCCACGCGCTGTGTTGGACCCAATGCTGTCCGGGATCCCCTGGGATCGCCCATCGCTCTGGCAAGCCATCGCGTAGGGGCTCGCGGATGACCGACAGGACATTCCCTTCGAAAGAGTCGATCGCAAAATAGTACGCTGTTGCTTTCGACCGATAGACGCGGTGTCCGGCAACATCGACCACGAGGATTCGTTGACGTCGAAACACGCCGAAGCGACTGAAGAACTGCGGCACCGCGAGGTACCGTGAGTCGGTCGACCAAATGAAGTTCGGATTGCAGTCCTGCAGGACCAAGCCCACCGATAGTCGTAGCGCCCCGCTCGTCGGGTTGCTCATCGAGACTTCATACGCTTCGACGATCTCCGCAACGACGACACCGTTCGGTGAGGTCGCGCGGTGTGTGCGAGCGAAGATGGGGAGCCCGTAGGGCCACGGTTCTGAATCGTTCATCGCTCTCTCCTCATAGACTACGGCCAATACTTTCGTTGTCCAAACATCACCTTGAAGCTCTGCCACCCAGTCGGCCACTTGAGCTGAGAGGATCGAACCAGGAATTCTTGGCCGGTCTCTCGTGCGGCGGGGATATTCCAAGGGGTGCGTTCCCATTTAAACGAGCGTAGCCACGTTGACCTGCCCGCCCGCCCCCGCATGACCCAATCGCCGGGCTCGAGTCCCGGTCGTCCCCACCGACTCACAATCACGAATCCCTCGGTGGCATCCGTAAACAGCCGGAACATGCGCAACGCAGTGCCCGCCCCCGCGAGGTAAAGGTCATACGAAACGTTGTCGAGCGGTCGATCATTCGCCAACAATTTGGCCAGACGCACCTCGGTGAACTTCTCACTGCCGTCGCCGGGCCTGTTGATCAAGTTCGAGCTGTTGGCGACCGCCTCCTCATACCAAGGCGCGCGACATGAGTAGTTCACGTCGCACATGCCTCCGCCCAGTCGCGGCATTGCGGCCGCCATCTTGGAAACGTCTAGTTGGTCAACCTGTAGTGGCTCGTTGCCTGTAGGGTCGGCGCAATTGATCGGGTCGTTCTCGCAGTAAACGTAGAAGTTTTGCCCACCGTCGAAGCCGATCGGATCCTTGCTTGTCCACCGCCCGATGGTGGAGTCATAGTCGCGCGCCCCGAAGCGCACGAGCCCAGTCTCGGAGTCGTACAAGCCGCCAGCGAAGCCGAAAGGCTGGAAGCCAGGCGCGGTATCGCGCGTGACGTTGCCGAAGTCATCATACTCGAGCGCCTGCGCGATGACGCCGCTCGTGGCGTTGACCACGAAGCGGACGGAACCGAGGTAGTCCTTGATAAAGCGGAAGGCGACGCCGCTGCGCAGCAAAAAGTCGGGCGTGCTGGCGCTGCCCGCGTAAACGAACTGGCTGAAAACGCCGGTGTCCGTGATCTCCGCGGCAGGACGGAGCCCGTCCAGGTAGAGCCATGCGCGCGAGAACTTCCCCGCAACCTGCTTGCCCACGCGCCGGCCCATGCCGTCTACCGTGTAGGTCACGGCCTTTGTGGCTTTGGCGTTGGACGTGGTGGCTGACAGGAGGTTGCCCAGGCTGTCGTACTCGAGCTCGAGCGCGCCGTTTGCGTCGGTGCGGCGCAGTAGGTCGCCGTGCGCGGTCTGCTCGAAGGTCACGTCGCCGAAGGTCTGGATCCGATCTTGCGCATCGTATGTCGCTGTGAGCGCTGCGTTCTTGTCGACCTTGACCGACGTCCGATTGCCGTTCGCGTCATATTTGAACTTTGTGACGCTGCCGTCGCGGTCGATCTGATCGAGGCGCCCCATGTTGTCGTAGCCGTAGGTCACGCTGCGCGTGACGTTGCCCGACCGTTCGGTGACGCTAGTGATGCGACCGAGCTCGTCTCGCGTGAGCGACTGCGAGAATGCTGTTTTGTCCTGAAAGTCAGCCGAAAGGTCGCTGAGCTCGCCGAAGCTGCTGTAGCCATAGGTCGTGGCCACGGCTCCCAGCGTGGTGCCGGTCACGAAGCCTGTGTCGGCGTCGCGTGCGATGTCGAGCGAGTGGCCGTTGCCGCTGGCGCGCGTGACTGCTCCGTCCAAGTCGTACTCGTAGGAGGCGCTGCTTGCGTCGTTGACGGTGAGGGTCTTGAGCTGGAAAAGCTCGTCGTAGTCGGCGGTGACCTTGCCTTTGACGCCGCCGCTCCACTCCACGCTCGTTGGCAGCGGGCCATCGAAGCCGAGGTCGACAGTGACGCCGTCGGAGCGAGTAACGCGATTCAGGCGACCGACCCCGTCATAGCCGTTGGTGACGGTGATGCCGGAGGTCTTGACGGTTTCGAGCTGACCGGTGACCCCGTTGTACTTGAAGTTGATATCGTCGCCGTCGGAACGCTGGATCTGAATCAGCTGCTGGTGCTTGTCGTACTGGTAGTGCGTCTCGCCAACCGCGAAGCCGGTGGGCGTGTCGCCATCCACCGCTGGCGGCAGCGTTTCGACGAGTTGAGCCGAAACGCCTTGATACTCGAAGTGATGGGGCGCGCCGCGCGGGAGGAAGAGGTCGAGCAGATTGTCGTCGTCGTCGAGGTCTTGGCGGGTGACGCTCTTGTCGGGCGCCGTGACGCCGAGCAGGCGGCCGACGATGTCGCGCTCGAACGACGAGGTTTCGTTGAGTGTGTTACTGCTGGAGGCGAGGAAGCCGTTTTTGTCGTAGACGAACGCCTGCGTCCTTGTGTCCTTGCCGGCGGTCGCGGTGATGCCGACGAGGCGCCCCTGCATGTCGTAGTCGCGGTGCACGGTGCCGACGCCGGGCGCGGTGATGTCCGTCGGGAGCCCGTTTGCGTCGAGCACGACGGTGCTCCTGCGGCCCATCGGGGAGGTACTCGTGATGGTGCGATCGCTGCGGCGGAACTCGGTTTCCGCCAGGCGGTCTCCGACTCGAGTTTGGTAGTTCCAGATGGTCGCGCTCAGGACGTTCTTAACGTCGTCGAGCTGCTTCGCCTCGCTGTAGTCGACCTCGAGCGAGCGGCCACCCGGCGTGGTCACGATTGTGTTGCTTGGAATGAGCGTCTGCGCGCCAAGGTACTGATCCGGCGTGAAAAAGGTGGTCGAGCGCGAGCCGTCGGGACTGGTCACCGACTGTTTGGTGATCTCGTCATTCCATTTGATGGCCGCCTTCGTCGGCGCCGTGATGGTGCGCTCGATGAGCCCCGCAGCACCGCCAGAGACCTGGTAGTTCGTGAGATAGCCCTCAGCGGTCGTCGCCTCGACCACGTTGCCTGGCTTCGGTGCATATTTCTCGAAGTAGCCGGTCGGGTCGGTGATTTGCTTGAGGCGTCCGTCCTCGAAGTACTCGAATAGGGTCTCGGCGCCTTTGGGCGACACGACCTTGGTGAGCAAGTCGAGCTGTTTGTATTCGAGCGAGACTTTGCGAGTGAGTGGGTCGGTGATGCCTTCGATCTGGTTCGTGTCGTTGGTGTCGAAGGCCGTGCGCTGTCCAAAGGGTCCCGTGATGGCCTCGAGGTCACCGTCTTTGCCGCGTTCGAAGGTGGTCGCGAGACCAAACTTGTCGACGACCTTGTCGAGCAGTCCTGCATCGGTGTAGCGGAACGAGAGCTGTGACACGCCCGTCACCGCGTCGATGGTTTCTTGGTGCTTACCCTGGCTGTCGAAGCGATAGATCGTGTGGCCGTCGGTCGAGGGGATGAGCGTCTCGTGATCGGAGATTTCGGGCAGCCCTGGTGCGACCTTGTAGACGGCCCCCACGTCGGCGATGTAGAGGGCGCCATCATTGCCGAAGGCGATGCCGTCGGGCGCGTCCAGCCTCACTTTCTCGGCGAGTTGGCCCTCCGTGAGCTTGGCATCGCCTCCACCGACGATGGTTTGAATGACACCATCTGGAGTGACGCGCCGAATACGATTGTTGTTCTGGTCGGCGATGTAGAGGGCCCCGTCGCCACCCACCGCGATACCGCGCGGGCCATCCAGCTGCGCAGCGGCGGCAGGCTGGCCGTCGCCAGAAAAGCCGGCCACACCCGTGCCGACCACGGTATCGATCGCGCCGTTCGGCGATACGCGCCGCACCCGGTTGCCTGCGCGCTCGGTGATGAACACGCTGCCGTCAGGGCCCATGGCCACGCCGCTAGGCGCCGCTAGCGGTACCGCGGTCGCGACGGGGCTGTCACTCGCCGCTGCGTCGCGATCCGAAGCGTCTTGCCCGTTGCCGGCGAATGGCGTGAGCGTGCCAGCCTCGAAGCGGAGCACCTGGTTCGCGTTCACGACGTAGAGCTCGCCGCGTTGGCCGAGCGCGATACCGTCCAGGTCGCTGACGTCGGCTTCGACCAATGGGCTCTCGCTAGCTGCCCCGATCAGCGTCTGCACCGAGCCGTCCGGTGCGACTTCGCGCACCGCATTTTCGCCAAAGTCCGCGACAATGACGGACCCGTCGTCCTTCATGAGCACGCCTTGCGGCGAGCCCAACGCGAGGCTCCCGGCGTCGCCGATTGCTCCGGGCCCGGCGATGACCGTGACGTCGCCGGTGGTCCCAATGCGCAACAATCGCCCTTGTGCGTCGTCGCTGTTCTGCTCGTCGTCGGTAACGATCAAGCTGCCATCGGGCGCCACCGTGATTCCGTCCGGCGTACCGAGTGTTGCGTCACCGGCGGGCTGCGTCGCAACTAGCGCGACGTTCTGGGCGGTGCGCTCGTCGCCCCAACCGAAGTAGATGGTTTGCGTGGCCGGGTCGAGCGCGTGCAGTGCGTCGAGCGAGAAGCCGCCGAGGCCATAGCCGCCCGCGTCCCAGGTACCAATGGTGAGCGAGAAATCGCGAGAAAGCGAGGTGTCCAGCGTGACTCCGTCGAGCCCGATCGTTGCGTTCGACGCCTGCCCGAAGGTATCGCTGGGTCGCAGCTCTCCATCATAAACGTAGCTCACCGAAACGTCGGCGCGCTGTTGGCCTTGGACTAAGCGCCCGAACGCGTCCTGGCCATCCCAGTCGAACGACGCCGTGACGTTCGGTGCCGGCTCGATCACTTGGTTCTGCACCTGACCGGCGACGCTGAGCTGGACGACTACCTGCTTCAGGCCCTCCGGCACGGCATCGCCGACTACCGGGAGCTCGACGTGATAGCCCTGGCGGTAGCCGGGCGTGCGATCCGACTGGTAGACGAGCGAGTAGGGCGTCGCCGCGACGCCAAAGGCCTGGCTCAGCGCCTGGCGCTCGATGAGCACCGGACCGCGCCGAGTCGGCTCATCGATGTGCCGCACCAGCGTGACCGCCGCGGTCGGAGCGACAGCGTTGTGCGGCGCGACCAGCGGAATCGTCGAGAGGTGCGGCGAAAAATGCTGAATCGAGAGGTGCCAGATGGTCTGGTCTGGCTTGTAGCGGCGCGCGATCTCGCGGCGCTCGGCGTGCGACACGCCCAGGTCGGTTAGCGTCGAGTCGTCGTCAGCCTTGCCGTCGCCATCCGCGTCGAGATCGGCCTCGTCACCCGTGACGCCCAACACCTGCAGGACGCGGCCGCCCTGCTCGGGTTGCCAATGGCCTTTGCCTCGCTCGTAGTACCCGAGCGGCACCGGGCTGCCGACGGGCAGCTTCAAGAAGTTCTCGACGACGATCGAAATCGGGTCCGAGAATGTCACCTCGGAGGCGCCAAGGTCGCGCGCCTCATCGATGCTCGCCTCGACGCCGTAAGTGACACCGCCGCGCGTCGGCGTGGTGCCGGGGGCGAAGCGCGAGGGTTGGTTGAGGTTGTCGATGGAAGGTGTCTCGAACGGGTACTCCGTGAGCCGGACGTGAAACTCCGACAGGTCTTTGTCGGTGCCGTCGGGAAGGGTCGCGGTTGCCGTCAAATCTCGGACGAAAACCAGCAGCGGCTGGCGTGAGCCGAGGTCATCTTCGACCGCGTCGCCGACAGCGACCTGCTCGTGGTCGAGGTGCGCCGCCACCTTGGTGGCGCTCGCCCCTTCTTCGACCAAGCCGACCGCGGGCACTGCCTGGTAGCTCTCCCAGCGCGGAGCTACACCACGCTCAGCGGCGAGGTAGCCATCGCGGGAGAACTGCACCAGCAGCTCTGAGCCGCCGTTGACCGCAAAGTCGAACAGCCCATCGGGACGGGTCTGCGTCGTGCCCCATTCGTCGTGTCCAGCGACGCTCACCTGCACGCCCGCGAGTGGTTCGCCCGCCCGGTCGACGACCTTGCCGCGTAGGATGGCGATGCGCTTGCGAGAGAACTGCTTGGCTTTGGTGCCCTTCTGGATCGGGTCCTTACCGCTGAACAGAAACTGAGCGGATTCCCAAACCGTCGTCGCGACCGTGCGGTTCAGCGGCGGCGCCAGCTCGCACGACTTGCTCGTCGAGCGACAATCCAAGTCGTCGCAATCGACGAACCCGTCACCATCGTTGTCCTGGCCGTCCTTGCAGTCGGCCTCCGGCACTGCCGCTGCCTGTTGAGGGCTGCCGTGCCCACCGCCGCCGCAAGCCATCAACAAGGGCAACGCCGCCAGCGCGGCTACTACTCGGGTCCGTCGTCCAATCGCCATGGTGCCTCTCACTCTCAACGCCGGCCAAAAAGAGGCCTGGCATCTCGGTGTCGGCTCCAAACGAGCGAGCGTTTCCTAGAAAATCGAGCGGCTCGAAAGAAACGCCGTGACGACGATTTTCGGAACCGGCCGAGGAGTTGGAGCCGACATCGAAGGCGCGGGCCCACTTGGTGGCTCCCGCAGGAAGAGAACAGACATGCGGACCATCAAACTCGGACTTGTTGCTTTCGCTGCAGCAGTGCTGAACGTCGGATGCAGTGGAACGGCGGGCTCCTCTAGCCAGCACAGTGAAGCAGCCGAAGGAGGTGCTGGAGGCGATATGGAGACGACTGACGGCGGGCAAGCGGACGCCGCCGTCGGCGATGCGAATTGCGTGGCGCCCAGCGCCACCGAAATTGTCGGAGACTTCTGGAACGTCCAGGTGGGTGGCGGCAGCATCTACGTGGGTGAATTCGACCGTAGCGCCCAGACGACTACAACCTACAAGCGCGTGTTGAAGTCGCCAGTAAGCAAGCTCGGCAACCTTGCGACGGCGTACGAACCCTCTTCGAGGGAGCTGCAAGACTATCGGGCGGTTGACGCAGGGCTGTTGGTTCTCGAGCACGCTCAGGCGACTTCGACAGATGGCACCGAGGCCTTCGCATATCTTGTGCCGAAATCGGGGGCTGAACCCAAGCTGATCGGCCCAAAGGGTACCTCGGGCTATGGCGACGAGGCCCGATTCATCTACAACGACGATAGCGCGGCGTACATTGGCACTGACAAAGCGTTCTATCGGGTAGATCTGCAAACGGGCGTGGAGACCAAGATCGCCGAACACGGGGTCAGTGGCCTTCCGCTCCCGCCAGAGCTGCAAGTGCTGGGACGAGATCTTTGGTACAAGCGGGATTACTCCGCAGTCTTTCGTGTGTCGCTCGACGCCGAAGCAGCGGTTCCGCAGCGGGTCTACCCCGACGGTTGCTTGGGAGGCGCGATGCAGATGGCGCCGACCGGCATTTTCTGCGGCGGAAGGGATCGGCTTGAGTTCCTCGCGCTCGATGGATCGGGACGACGCCAAGTTGATCAGCCAATTGAGATCGGGCTCTTTCTCGATCCGTTGGGGATGGACGGTAAAGACATCTACATGGCGTCGCAAAACTCGCCATTATACCGCTTGCGGGTCGACACCAACACCACGCTGAGCGGTCCTTCGATTGTGACGTGCGAGGGCGGCACCGTGGCAGGTCTGGTCTTCACGGCTAACCAAACTGTTTGGCTGAGCGTTCCAAGCACGCCAACTGAAGACGTTCACTTCTCGCTATACGCGCTGGACAAGTAGGGCCATTGCTGGCGGGCTACGGCATCGGTGCACGCTGACAGACCCAGCTGAGGCCCTCCGGCGGCCCTCCGGCGGGCATGCGTTCGCGCATGCTCGCCAGAATCAATTTGGGAGCTCGCAAAAAAAACACGAGGTGCGTCGATTTCAGGAACCGGCCCCGGAGCTGGAGCCGACATCGAAGGCAAACGTCGGAAACACCGACCCCTTCGAACGAACGAGATTTCCCATGACCATTCAGGCTTCGAACATCAGCTCCACCATTGCCCCTCGCCACTTCCGCGCCTCGCGCGCAGCCTTCGCCATCGCGCTGCTCGGGTCTTCGTCGCTGCTGCTCGCATGCGGCGGCGGCTCCTCATCCGGCTACGCAGGCGGCGGCGGCGAGGGCGGCGCTGGCGCTGACGAGGCATCGGGCGCCACGGCGGGTCTCGCCGGCAAGCCCGCCACCAGTGCCGCGGCCGGCGATAGCCGCGGCGGAGACGGCGGCTCCGCCATCGTCAACTGCGACGAGCGTCCGACCGAGACTGTGGAGCTCAATCAAGCGTTCTGGCAGACCGGCTTCAAGGTCACGCTCGGCACCGCCACCCTCAAGCCGCAGACGCCGTCCTGCTCGCCTGGCATCCTGACGGTCGACGCGCAGTTCGAAAACCGCGGCACGGAAACGCACACCTTCGACGTCCGCACCTTGCTCTCGTCGGCGAGCAAAGATTATGAGCTGCCGTACGGACAAGATCTGCCCGATGTGCCCGGAGGCCGCCTGGGCAAAGGCTCATTGGCTTTCAACGTCGACGACACCTTCTCGCTCGACGATGCCGTGCTTTCTTTCGGCGATGCCGGGCACCATCAGGCGAAGGTGCCGCTCGGGAAGGATTCGCCGGATCCGCTGATCACGCTCGAGCCGCGGGTGCTGCCTATCAAGGGCAAGGTAGTGGCTGGCAATTTGACGGTCAACTTCGAGGACGCGCTCGTGCGGGCCGACATCCCGTGGACCTACTCGAGCCTGCCCACCGACAACCTTTACATCACGCTTCACTACAACGGGCTGGTGACGAAAGACCTCAGTTACGGCGACACCGTCAAGGACGAGGCATTCGTACTGCAGCTCCCGGACGGCACGAGCATTTCGCCCGCCTCTGCGTCGTACGAAACGCTGGACAAGAAGGACGTGACGGTGAGCGACCTCTATGTGCGGTTCCTGCTGCCTTCGCCCGCTGTAGGCAGGTACTCCCTCGAGGTGCGCGAATACAGCGTGGGAAGCCAAACGCCGCGCACCAAGGCTACCTTCCCGTTCGCGCTCCCGAGCTTCCCGACTTTCGGCGTCAAGTGATCGCGGCGCCCCTCAGGCTCGGTCACCCAGCGGGGAAGGCAATGGTAGGCTGCCGCCGTTGACCGAGCCCAGTCACCCGCACGACGCGCTGTTCAAGGAGACCTTCTCGGTGCCAGAGCACGCGGCCGGGGAGTTGCGGGCGGTATTGCCGCCCGCGCTCGTCGCCTTGACCGGCTTCTCTACGCTGTCACTGTGCCCGGGCACCTACGTCGACGAGACGTTGGCCGGATCAGAATCTGACTTGCTGTTCGCGGTGCAGGTCGCGAACAAGCCCGCGCTGCTGTACTTGTTGTTCGAGCACCAAAGCAGCGCACCGCGGCTGATGCCGCTACGGTTGCTGAGCTACGTCGTACGCATTCTGCAGCGCCACGTTGATGACGCGGCGGCTACACAGCGCGACGCTTTGCCACTGCCAATGGTCTTGCCCGTGGTGCTGCATCACGGCGAGCAAGGTTGGACGGCGGCGAGACGGCTCGAGGAGCTCTTCGACGCCGAGCTGGTGCAAGCTGCGGCGGTCGGCGAGCTCATCCCGCGGCTGGGCTTCGTGCTCGACGATCTGACCAGCGTGAGCGATGCGGAGCTCGAGTCGCGGGCGCTCGGGCTAGTCCCGGTGCTCACGCTCTGGGCGCTTCGCGATGCACGCAGCCCCGTGCGGCTGGTGCGCAGCATCGAACACTGGGCTACAGCGCTGGGGCAGCTCCTCGCGGCGCCGAATGGCCGGGAAGCGCTGTGGACTCTTTTTCGCTATATTGCCGTGGTTGCTGACGAATCCGTCACAACCACCCTTGCCCAAGCCCTCCAAACCACGCAACCTCAAGTCAAGGATGCCCTCATGACCATCGCAGAGAAGTGGATCGCCGAAGGCGAAGCCAAGGGGCGTGCAGAAGCCAAAACCGACACGCTACGCAAACTGCTCGCGCTGAAGTTTGGTCCGGTCCCTGAAGCCGCAGCGCGCTGTATCGCGCTCGGCACAGAGCGCGACGCCGATCGCTGGCTCGAGCGGGTGCTGACCGCTGCGACCCTGGACGCCGTGCTGGACAGCTAGCCCCAATTCGACAATAGTTGGGGGTGTTCGTGTGATGGCCCCTCGAGATCGCGGCCCGCTGAGGGCTCAGGTCACGCGGTAGCCGCTGGTCTACCAGGGCTACGGGATCAGTTGCAGGGAGGGCCGCGATCTCGAGGGGCCTGGTTTCGATCTGCTCGGGCACTCAGGCGGCGTGATCGAGCGCCCGCTCGATGCTCTCGACCACTGCGCGCGTGGCGCCGTTGTCCACCAGCCGCAGGGTCGGCGTCCCGCCGGGCCGCAACCAGCGCGCTGCACGATTGAGCCACTCGAAGCGCAGCGTCGCGATCGAGCGGAGCAGAAAGAGCCCAGTCCGCTTGCCCGTGCGCGGCTTCTCCGTGGCGGTGGTTAGCAGCTGAAACGTCGTCATCAGGTTGTGAGCCAAGAGGTTCAGCTTCTGCCACGCTGTGTTGGAGCAGTAGGTCCGCGTCGGGATCGACGCGAAGGCGTAACCGCTCTTCAGCTCGCCGATGGTCTTCTCCTGCACTCCTCGGCCAGCCTGGAAAGCCCAGAGCGCTCGCAGCCCCAGCGTCTTGTTGGTGGCGACCACCGAGTACTCCCAGTAGCCATCATCGGGGTTGAAGAGCTCGAGCTGCCGACCCTTGGCCGGCTCATGGTGGATGCGCTTGCGGTAGATCGCTATGCGTTCAGTCCGGCCCCACTGCGGGATCGGAAGCTCGGCGAATAGCCCCTGTAGACCACCGCGCCGATCTACCCATTGCCAGTCGCGGTCCTTCTTGCGCTTCACGATGCCCCGCAAATTCAGCCACGGCCACATCGGCACCTTCACCGCATACTCGACACCAGTCCCGTCACAAGCCGCCAGAAACGCCCGCTGGAAGAAGGCGCTATCGACGCGCAGCTCGATGCAGCCCGAGAGCCCCAGCTCGTGTCGAGCCGTGTGCACCGTCTCGCGCAGAAACTCGGCGCTCCGGTGCGAGTCGTGCACGTTGCCGCGCCGATTCCGATGACCGATCACGTGCCCGGTCTGCGCTAGCGTCGCCAAAATCGGGTAGTAGCTCGGATTCTTGCGGTGATGCGGGTTGAAGCCCCGTTCGGCGCGCTCCACCTGCAAACCCGTTGTCAGCACGCTGCCGTCGATGTCGATGGTCCAGCGCTTGGCGTCCACCCGCTCGATTGCGGCCCGCGCCACCAGCGTGCTCAACCGGTCCAGCTCCGGCCAGGTGCGAAACCCCATGCGCTGAAGCGCTCGGCTCAGGCTCCGATCCGTCGGGGCTCGCGAGAGCCCAGCGAAGCGCAGAAATACCGGGTCGTCGCGAAGATAGGCCAGGTGCCGCAGCCGCTTGGCCCCGACCACCAGCATCCCCACCACGATCAGCACCACTTTGCCGAATGACACGTCACCGCCAACGCCGGTCCTGGCCGCGGCCTCGCGCAACTCGCGAAAGAAGCCCAACCCCTTGAGCAACCGTCGCACCAGCTCCAGCCCGGCATGCGACGTCAGTTGCTCGCTGCCAAACTCGAGCTGAAGATTGCCCTTGATCCGAGCCTCAAACTCGCGCTTTCCTATCCGCACTGGGAGTTGCCTTTCGTTTGCTGTCTCTGGTCTGGTAACCGCGAGACAAACACAGACAAAAGGTGCACTTCCAGCTTTTTGTTCTGCTCAGATCGATTTCACGAATGTCGAATTGGGGCTAGTTTCCCGCCGCGTGGGCGCCATACGTCACCGCTCCGAACGATAGGTGGCAAACCAACCCGCATTGCCAAGGTCGGTCAAGAAGACCCAACGAGCTGAGTCTGTCTCGACTTGAACCACGGCGACATTCGCTTGCGTGCCTGCAACAATTCGCCGGGGCGCGAGACGACCAACTTGGTCTCGCCATCGTCGTTCGACGCGGAGCGGATGCCCAGCGATGACGAGCTCGCCATCGTCCCAGCTGTCCACGTCGATCTCGCGTCCCGAACTGTTCACGATTGTGTCCGCCTCGCTAGCAGTTGGATAGGGGCCCAGATAGCTCCCTTTCATCGGCCCCAGCGCGCGTAGTAGCGCAATAAGTGTCCCGCGCTCTATCAACTCCGTAGCCCATGTTCCCGTGTCGAGGGCGCAGCGTCCTCCGTTCGGAAACACCCGATAGGTTGGATCGAGATTTCTGCTCTCCGGGCCTGGAAGTCCCGCGGCGGCTCGGGCCAATGTCGCGTCGCCGCGCGCGTAGGACGCCGCGGTCGCAACAACGACATGAACGGGGACGACGACGAACGGGGACAAGCAAGCGACGACAGCGACTAACCGCCGCGGACAGTGCTTGCGTGCCGCAAGCCACGCGAACAGCACGGCTGCGCTGGCCCAGCTAGCTTGGTGGTGCCAGCAGTCCCACGCCCACAAGCCCCCCGTCGCCAACAAGGCGGTGGTGAGCCAGCCGCGCGGGATTGGCCTTGTCATTTCGACGGGACCGAGAATGTGCTGAGCGCGAACGAGTCCGTGACAAAACCCGCGGCGCTCCGCAACGAGAGCAAGAATATGGCGCCCTCCACGCGCTCTGGACCTGCCTCCGTCACCAGCACGAGGCCGCCGGCGGAAGTGCGCGCGCGCAGATTGTCGTCGTCGTGCGCGAGGTAGACGGCATTGTTCGCGTCGTTGACATTCCCGAGCCCAATGTTGTCGAGACGATGCAGACCCAGAGCCTCGGCGCCGTCAGGAACAAGGACTCGAAGCATGAAGCGATAGGGCAGCGCTTCCCCGAGCACCGCCAAGAACCGACCACCATCTTGATTGAGCCAGCCGGCGTTCTGGTTGTCCGCAAAGTGGACGTCCTCGCCCAGATGAATTCCAGGCGGACCACTGATGGCCGGCATGCCCGCGCAGGCTTCGACGCGCTCGTGATTGACGAGCTCCAGCGCCTCCAAAAATCTAACCTTCGCATACGGTACCGCTCGGTTGGCCGGAAACGGGTCAGGCGCGGCACGAATGCGCCGGCAGATCGCGGCCTCCCCGCCGTTCTCTGGCACGTTGAGCCGACCCACATACTCGGCCATGTCCTCACTAGGCTCGGACGCGCCGTATGGGCTCGCGAAACCCCCGTAGCTGGCCAAGTCGTCGCTGAACTCCTTCCACTCCTCGCCCTGGTAGGGGGCAACCAGGTCCAGGTCCACGCCTGTCTCATGGAGGTCGCTCCAGGCGCGCGTCAGGCCTGCTTCGAGCCGGTGCTTACTGATTGTCTTCTCCGCCGCTTCTTTGACGTCCGAGGGCCACACCTCTGGGTTCCAGAGCCCGGTCGCGAAATGTCCGTCGACCAGGAATTGCAGGTTGTGCGTCGCCTCATGAACGACCGTCTCGACCAGCTGGTTCGTCTCCGTGAGGATCTCGTCGCTAACCAGCATCGAGCCCCCGAACGAGATACCGATGACGCCAGAACTTGCCGCAAATTTGGCAACGCCGACGCTCCGAACCGCGCCGATGGCGGCCTCGGGAATCCGCTTGAGAGCCGGCAGCAGGGCGCCTGCAGCCTTCGAGTCGAGCGAGACGAGCTCCTCGACCTTGCTGCGGGGCAGCTTGAAGATCGCCGGGAGCTCATCGCCCATGTCAGAATCCAAGAAGCGAATGTGCGGGAACGCAGTTCGGAGATCGCTGATCGAGGCCGAAGTCGCACCGACTGCCATCGGCCGAACGGGCACACCACCCTGCTGACGGAGCGCGTCGAGCGCCTTTGGGGACACTTCTGCAACGACCTCGCCCTGCTCACCCAGCAAGTCGATCCGGTCCACCTTCGCGGCGTAGTCGAGAAAGAATGTCGCAGGCAGTCCTTCGGCAGGTTCGCTGCGGCCGTCACGATGCGTGCTCGGTCCCTCGAGACGCACCACCGTTGGAAGATGAACCGGGACGGCTTGGGCGATCGCGCCGCCCGCGTAACTGACGAGCATCAGATCGCCTCCGAGTGACTCAACCGGCCTGAATTCGTTCGGCACACTCACGAGTCTTGGCTTCGAAAAACTGATTCCGGCTCGATTCGATGAGATGTCGATTGCGATCAGCTGACGCTCGTTCTGCGCGGGAAGCGAAGACTCGTGACCCGAGCAACCACTGAGCGCCAATGCGATCGCGGGCCAAATAACGAATCGATGCGTACTGCGACGGGACATGACTTGAAATTTTTTCGCTAGAGGTCAGTTCCCGCGATCAGCGCAGGGGGCAGGCAAATTTAGCTGTCAGAAGGTGGGGAGTGTTGCGGTCCTCGAACGAGCCTGTCACGGGTTCATTACAGGTCAGCGCGGACGTTCCGCTCTCTCCGTGTGCCGCATCGATTCGGTAGTAGTTGAACGACAACTGGGTGGGCTGTTGGCCGGTATTGCTTTCGGGCAGGTTGAGCTGCAGGTCGAGTACGTCCTCGATAGGGTCGAACGACGGGATGTCTACTCGGAAGCCTCCGCCCACGGGATTGGTCGTGCATTCAATGCGATCGAACATGTAGACCTCGCCGGTGCTTGCCGCGACCTGCGCGGTGCCAGGCGCGGGATCACCAAGGCGAGCTGTTGCCGTGGGGTCAGTGTCGTCCTGTGCGTCGCAGTCGAATTCGAAGCTGGACTTGCCGTCTGCGCTCTTGCCGACGCCGTGCTTTCCTCCATTGGATAGCGTCAAGCTCGTGAAGAAGTCATCGAGCAAGCCCTCGCCCTCCCACCGCGTATAGACGCCCTCTGCGTACACGCCGTCGCCGGAGTAGCTCTCGGTGGTGACGACCAGGTAACGCATGGGATCTGCGCTCTTGTCGGCGAAAGTCGCCGCATAGCGCAGGGCTTTGCCCTGCGCGTCCCGAACGGTCGTGCACGTCAACTCGTTGAGTTTGATTTGGGTGCAGATCCCAGATTGCATCAGGCAGCCTCGCGTAGCTGCTGAGGTTTGGCGTCGTGGGTCCTTGCCGGTGTCGGCTGTGCGGCAAGCTTGAGGGGACGGGTTGCGAGGTGCACGCAGAAGTCATCCCATTGCTC
>JBBRMI010000126.1:0-24240 GCA_038230915.1 Polyangiales bacterium
AAGCGTCCCTGGCGTCGTTTGGCTTGCTCGTTCGCGGGCTGCGGCGCGCGGTGGTTTCGCGGAGCTTCACGCTCGCCTCACTGACCTGCCCACTAGCTTTTGGCGGAGGCGCGGCGTGCACCAATGGCGCGTCGCTGCCGGACGCCTCGGGCGGTGGGGTAGGCGGCACTGGGGTAGGTGGCGCTGGCGGAGGCAGCACCGGGGCCGCTACCCCTAGCGCGAGCGGGACGGCCGGTTTACCCCAATCAGCCGGGGTTTCGGGCAGTGGTGGACCCCCTGGCGGGTCGGCCTTGGGCGGCTCGGCGGGGTTAGGCGGTGGAGCCGCCGGCGCGTCTGGCGCTTCCGGTCTTGGAGGTGCCGGCGGGGTGGCGACTCCGGGGTTCGATGAGCTCGCCCTGCTGAAGTCGATGCCTGCTGACATCATCGTGCAGACCAAGCAGGAGATCCCCGGCGCCGATGGGTACGTTGGCGGCAACAGCGCCGCGAATTTCCGCGCCGACAATCAGCGCACGGCCATGTTCACCCTTGTTGTCGGCATCGTCAATGGCATCGACGCCTACGTGGATGCTGGTTGGCGCGCGATCGACGTGACCTATCAGCATCAGACCGCGGCCGGGGACTTCGGACAGGAAGGTGCCAATGCCTGCCATTTCTTCGTCGCGTGGTCGAACCATGCGATGAACCTTCTGCGCAAGTCCCCCTACGCGGCGGGCTACAAGGACCGGCTCGACGCGCTGCTGCCGAAGATACAGCTTGCCACCGATTACCTGGTGGCCCATCGGGCCGACTTGTCCGGCGACTTCGGCAGCCCGAACCGGACCATGATCACCGCCAATGCTTTCGCCTTCGGGTACCTGTTGCTCAAAGGATTTTCCCCTCAGGCAAAGCTGGACTCCTATTACGATGAAATGACGTGGTGGATGAACAACGAGTTCGTCGACAATGCGTACTCCCACACCAAGTTGAACCGGGAACTCGATGGCGTTTTCCTAGAAGCCGGCGGCTACGATACCGGCTACGACGCCACGGGGCTGTACATGTTGCTGCACATCGTCTGCTACTTTCCGGCCGAACCCTTCCTCCCGGATGCCATAGCCCGCGGCGGGAAGGCTGCGAGATTCCTGGTCAAGCGAGTCCTGCCCGATGGCACGATCGATGGGACGTTCAACACGCGCAGCGGTCCGGGGAATGAATCCGGCGACGCCAAGAACACTAACCTGACGGAGTTGCGTCTTGCCCTGATCTACTACGCCATGATGTACGGCAACCAAGAGGCCTTGGCAGAGCTCGCGAGCATCAAGAACGCCGTTCCGACGACCACCGTCAATGGCCTGCCTCCGGTGATCTTCAGTCCCAGCACCGCTGAGGCTCAGGTGGGAAAGCCCTTCACGTACACCATCCTGGCCACCAACTCACCGCCGGCGGCCCTGGACAAGACCAGTCCACCCTCGGTGATCTCAGTCAGCGGCCAGCCGGGCTGGCTTCATCTGGATTCGACTGGTGGCTTCGCCAGGAGCACGGCGTATCGCACGCTAAGCGGAACCCCGACGCAAGCTGGCAGCTACGCTTTCACCGTGGCGTCGAACAACCCCAGCGGCATCGCCCAAGGAACCGGCACGGCCACCATCACCATCACTGTGGCCCCGCCGTAGTCCGGGCCGCGCCGTAAGCCCCTTAGGGCTGGGCATTGGGCGGCGCCGCCGAGAACCAGGCCTGCGACCACATCACGGAGCTGGGGGTTGTGGCTGTGGCGCCGATGATCCGGGCGAGCTCGGGTCCGTGGAGTCGCGTCCGGTCGAGAAGTCGGGCGAGCAATCGTTAGCCGTCACCGTGCGACGCGCAGCACAATACCGGGTGGGCGCCGAGACGCCAGGATCCCCCATCACAGGGCCGCCGCTGTCCTCACCACAAATATGGCTCTGGCACTCGTTGCGGCTGGTACACGGCGCCCCGATGTCGCGCGGCGTAGTGCAAACCTGCCGCTCTGGGTCGCAGAACGCATCACCGACGCAAGATTCGTAGCTGCATGGGAAGCCGACTTGCGCGAGCCGCGCGCAGGTTCCGCTGGTGGAGTCACACCACAGCCCCTCGGCCCGGTAACAAGCAGCCTGCGGCGCTGGCATCGAGACTGGGTCCCCCGGAGCAGCTATGCCCGGGCTGGGCTCGCTCCCGAAGTCGCAAGTCCGGCCCTCGTTGCAGGTGGTAAAGCAAGCATCTCCCTCTTTGCCGTGGACGCTCGGCGTGCTCGACTCGAGCGTGCACACTTCGGGGGCCAGGCCATCGCTGCTGGTGCAGTTTACGCGCTGCCCCGGGTTCCCGCGGCACTCGTCGCTGTCGGTACAGAGCGAGCCGATCGCCAACTTGCCGCGAAAGACACGCTCACACGCAGGCGCGTTGTTGTCTTCGAACTCACCACACTGGCTGTGGCCGTCGATCGCGTCGACACACTCGCCCGCAGCCGCTGCGTCGTAGTCGATGTTGGGCGAGTTGAGCTGCTTGATGTCCCCCTTGAGCCGGGCCGTGTACGCCTGCTTGCAGGTCGCCAGGTCGAAAGCGAGGGCCGCTGTCTTGCAACAGCCGGCCAGCCCCTCGCAGGCGATCTTCGCGAGACGGGCGGGCAGCTCGGCCTTCGGGATCGGCCCGGAGCTACTCTCCGACTTCCCGCAAGCCGCCACGACCGACACCGCACCCAGCAAACAGACCCAAGCCGTCAGCTTCTTAAGCATAAAAAACTCCGCTCCAAGTCTTTCACGGTACGCCGAGGTCCGGCTGCCAGCAAGCAACCGCGGATTGGGCTCGGTCTTGATCCGTTGTCGGGCCCTGCGCGAGCGCGGCCCGGGGGAAGGGGTTCGGTTGGAGGAGCGGGAACAGGTCGGTAGGGGCTTCGGGCAAGCCAAAGGCGATCCGACATACTGCTTTGAGGTTTGCGCGGCCCGAACGGAGAGCAGCTCGCGGACCGTCAGCCTACGAGCACGGGCAAGGGTCGCCGCCGTTGATCGCTCTAGTTGCAACCGATCGCCTGTGGACCCGCTACTAGGGCGTCGGCCCCAAGCTCGGCCGTTCCCTGCTTGGGTGATGTCTGCATTGGTTGCAGTAAGGACAAGGACTGCAAGGACCCAGCTTTCCCGAAGTGCGCCGCCCAACGCTGCGTGGCGCCGTAGCCCTGCCGCGACGGAGCGCGTTGTACTGTGGCGTGCCTGGTCGTCGGCGTTCGACACGCCAACGAAGCAACCGGCTTGGGATGCCCACCCCCGTCCGTGCTCGGCCTGCGGCCTGCGCGCGGCCGACCCCTCCCAAATCGCGCGCGTCGCGCGCTCAGGGATGGGTAGCCGCTGGGATCGACATCGCGATCCGGGATGGATAGGATCGGTCCATGCGCGGTGTCGAAAAGAAGCTCGGGCCACCATCACCGTGGCCCCGCCGTAGTCCGGGCCGCGCCGACGACTGGTTAGCTTTCACGTATTGTCGATGTCGATGTCCAGTTTCCGAAACCCGCGGCACTAACTGTTCTGTCGGAAGCGTCCCTGACGGCTGCTATCGGCGGCCTGTTGCCAGAAGCAAAGTAGTCGATGAACACTAAGCCATTTTCGATGTCGCTGGTCACGCTTGGCGCCGTGGCCATCGCCAGATCTCTTCAATCGCGGACTATCCGCCGCGGAGCTGCGCCAATTGTCGTGCTGGGCGTGTACGGCGCGCTGCTGTTGTCCTGCACTTCGGCAGTGGCTCCCTCGTCGGCGGACGGCGCCGGTGCCCCTGCCGAGATGGGCGTCGCGGGCAGCGCCGGCTCCGTTGCGAGCATGGGCGGCAGCAGCGCCGGCACATCGGCCATGGCTGGCAGCGGAGGAAGCGGGCTCGCGGGCAACGCGGGCAACGCGGGCAACGCGGGCACTGGTGGCTCCGCTGGGTCTGCCGGGTCCAGCGGGTCGGGTGGTTCAGCGGGCGGGCCCGCCCAGTGTGATCCGGTCGTCAACGCGAGCCCGGCGTCCTCGCGCCACACGGCTCGACCTCTGGGCAGCACCGCGGCCGCCGAGGGTTTCTACGAATACCTGCCGCCCGGCTATGGGGACCACTGCCCCAGGCCGCTGCTGATCTTCTTTCCGGGCAGCGGCGAGCTCGGCAACGGCACCGATCAGCTCGACAGGCTCTTGGCGCACGGTCCGCCAAAGTTGATCAGCCGCGACGAATGGCCGAACGAGCGGCCCTTCATCGTGCTCTCCGTTCAGCATGCCCAAGGCTGCCGCAGCGCCGAGGACGTGGACGCGTTTCTAACCTTTGCGCTCGCCAAGTACGACATCGATCCAAACCGCGTCTATCTCACGGGTTTGAGCTGCGGCGGGTTTCGCAGCTGGGACTACATCGGCAAGCATCCGGGAGGTCGCGTGGCCGCCATCGTCCCGATCGCCGGCGATGGCCAAGATGCCTGGACTGCGATCGGCTGCGCCCTGGGCCAGCAGGCCATCTGGGCGTTCCACGGCGACGCGGATCCCACGGTACCGATCGCCGGCTCGCTGGTCCCGACCACCAACCTGATGGCGTGCCCGATGCCGCCCCGCAAGGAGATCAAGATGACGAGCTATCCAGGCGTGGTGCACGACTCGTGGACCCGAACTTACGACCTGAGCGCCGGCAACGACCCGTTCACTTGGCTGCTCGGCATCACGAAGTGAGCTGCTGCACGCGGCGGCTGCTGGTTCGTCTACGCCTTGCGACAGGTGACCGAGTGGCAAGGCGTTATTGTGGCCCTCAATCCGCTGCCGCGCAGGAGCCTGCGACCTGAGCCGCCAGCGGCGAGTGTTGGTACGACTTCAATCTCATTTAGTGGTCGGGAACTGGTGCTAAACACGATGCGGTTGGAGTTCTTGTAGTCGTTGAAGCTGGTCTGCTGAACCCACGCATCCAGCGTGAGCTGGGGCAACGACAGCGCCTCGACCTCCACCAGGCTGATGAAGTTAGGGTCGCCCCCGTCCACCGACGTCCAGGTCGACCGCAGCTGCCAAGCCTGACCTTCGTGCCCGGCGCCGTAACTTGCACAAGGCGAGCCGCGCTCCGAAGCCTTTCGCGCGCTCCGGGAGTTCGCTGACGCATTCACACGGGACTTCTCGCACCTTTGGTGACCGCTGGCCCACATTGCGTGGTGGGGTTCTGGAACGTTATGCTTATCCGATTGTCGCCCTGGACCTCACTCGGCGTCCCTCCGCGCCAGCGCGCGCAGCTGATTCTACTGGCCGCTTCGGTATTGTTGCCTGGGTTGGCGGCTTGTCGCTTGGGCTATGGGGAGATCAACGACGCACGGGGCGGGGGCACAGCTCCGATCCTGGGCGCCGGCGGCAACCAGGCGCCTGGAGCGGGCGGCGCGGACGCGCCTGGAGCGGGTGGCGTGGACGCGACTGGGGCAGGCGGCGCCGCAGGACGGACCCCCTGCACGCTCGACGACGCGCCGGCGGTAAAGTATCAAATCGGAGAATCTGCGGAGCTCAGCAGGTTCCATGTCGTCCATTCGCTGGACGTGGAGGGCGCCGTACAGCCAGAGGGTTGTAGCAACGTGGATCAAAGCGCGCTCACCACCGCGCCGCTCGACTACAGCCGCTGCCAAGTGTTCGAGGCCATACCCCGCTCGCCGCGGGTCTATTCGTTGCTCAATGCCTGGAACGGCTACTGCCTCACGAATGCCGTGATGCCAGCCGTCGGAGCGCTGAGCGTGACGTGCACCCCGCCTGGCAACGTCGGTGAGGAGGCGCAAATGTTCGAGCTCGTGTGCGCGGGTGACAATCAATGGCACGTCGTCAATCCGTCGACTTCGCTTTACCTGACGACCGGAGCGACGCCGGCAACAGCGCTCCACTTTCAGCCTGCTTCCGGTGACGAGACGCAGCGCTTCGTCATCGAGTCACGTGGCTCCATCTCGACGCCCGTCTTGGAGACGTCGGAAGCAGCGCCTGGGATGTCTTGGCGCTACACCGTTCGCAATCCTGGTGGTGGCTGGCAAAACGTTGGTTTCGACGACAGCCGGTGGGCGGTCGGGCCCGGCGGCTTTGGCGATGGCAAGGCGCTCGCGTCGCCGGCTCGGACGACGTGGCTCGACAACGACATCTGGCTTCGTAGGAGCTTCACGCTGAATCAGCTTCCGGCGGCGCTCGACTTGCGGATCAATCACGATTTTTCTGCCGAAGTCTACGTGAACGGCTTTCAAGTGGCGTCTTTGGTGACTGGACATCGGGGTATCGGCAGTATCCCCTGCCTGCCGAAGCGCTCGCACACTTCGTGGTTGGTGACAACGTGGTTGCGGTGCACTGCTTGACGGACCCTTTTGGCGAGCAATTCATCGACCTTGGCATGGGAACGTATCAGTTCTGACTGTTGGCTCTGATCGTCGGGGAGGGGCACTAGTACCGATGGTCTCGACGCGGTAGAGAAAGTTCGGTGTTGCAGGCCGCGGGTCTCGACGAGCGACAGCACAGTGGGAAGGGCTGGATCGAGAAGCTACAACAGCTGCCCGATGGCAGCCGTCCCGGCGATCGGCGAGAAGTCGCGTTGACCATCCACGCTTGGGTCGGCGACATCAGCCGCTTCCACACGGCAAGGCAGGGCCACTGCAGCCGGCAGCCGGTCGGGCCGGCGTCGATGCCGACGTAGCCGGCAAGCTGCAGAAGCATTCATCGCCTCCTGGAAGACGGGTGTTCAGGCTTTCCGAATTCCGTCGATGGGAGCAAACTTCCCGATGTTGTCGGCGGTGAGCCCGGCTCCCATCGAGAGCCCCATGTATTGTGCGGCGTGAACCAAGACGCCACCCACCGAGCCCTTGACCGGGATCGCTTTGCCAGTGTCGAACGTGTCAGATGCTCCGATCAGCGCGACTGCGAGTCCGCCGGCTGTGTTGTGCGGATCGTCAGAGGCGGCATAAATGCCAAATTCGGTGCAGATATATACGAGCGTGTTGTCGAGGAGTGGCGCGCCGCTCAGATCGTTGACCGCGGCCAGACGGTCGACGAAGTAGCCGATGTCCTTGAAGAGGTCGGTCTGCATTCGGGCGACACGCCCGAGATCGCCCACGGCTCCTGAGTTCAGGTTGTGCACCTCGCTGTGGTAACCGCTGTAGCCTGGGACCGAGAAGTTGTCGCCGGAGGCGCACCCTTGCTGAAAGGTTGCCACGCGTCGGGCTCCGCCCTGAAAGGCGGCGACGATCAAATCCGCCATGTAGTTCGAGTGCTGATAGAAATCGCTCGTCGCGGTGGCGTAACATCCTTCGCTCGTACCACCGCCGCTGGCCCCAGCTGGAGGCGTCGTCTGGGGTGGCGTCATTCCCGAGGCCGCCACCGCTTTGCCCTGCAGCTCCGTCATCGCATCGAGCTGATCGTCGAGCACTGTTCTCGACCACGAGGGGAGCTCGGCCTTGAGCGCTTTGATGTCGCCGGCGACAGCATCGAAGATGGCCGGTGAGCCCACCGGTGCCAACCCCGCAGCTGGCGGGCTCACGAGCCCACCGGTTTGACTGCACATGCCGGGCTGGGCGCTGCGCCCGAAGACGCGTTTAAAGCCTTCGGCGGGGTCATTGATGGGTGCCGTGGCGCCCGCTTTTCCCGGCTGGCTCCAGGAGATGAGCAGCCGCGCGCCCGGCGAGACCTTCTGGCCTAAGACCAGCGGCTCTTGTCCGAGCTGGCGCGCGATGATCCAATCGGCCGATGCCGCGAGCGGGTTGTAATAGTCGCCGTCTTTGTCGGAGCTGCCTCGACCGGTGAGCACTGCCGTGTTGGCGCCGCTGTGTCCGTAGCCCTTCTCGAGTCCCGAGCTGAGCCCGCCGACGACCAGCATGCGACTCTTGTGCGATGCGAGTGGCCCCATCACACCGGTCAGCGTTCCGAGCGGTCCTTCCCCGGGCCAGTAGCCCGACGTGACCGGGGTTCCGTGCGGAAAAAATACGAAAGCGACTCGCTTTTGCGGCGCGTCGGTTGCGCAGAGTGCCTCGAGTTGATCGAAGAAGGGCGCCAAAACAGCCCCGGCCATGGTGAGGCGCAAGAACCGGCGGCGAGTCTTTAGAATCGACTTCATGCGTCTGTCTTTCTTTCCATGCTCGCCGTCAATTTTCGACCGTTCGTAGAGCAAATGCATCGGAAGCCACAAGCTCGACTGCGAGCGACGAGAGGCTTCGTCCACCGGCGGCGAACGACTGGTGAATGCGGTCCACGTAACAAAGGTCACCCGAGGTCTCGAAGCGACCGCTCACGAATCGAAACCCCTGGAGCGCGAAGCACTCGGAGAGTTGCTGTGAAGCCGCGAGACCCTGGGCAAGCTCGGTCAGGTTTGTGAAAGAAACATTGGCGTCGCGTGTGTCGACGACCGCGCCGGCCAGGTTCACGTCCTGTCCGTTGTCTTGCGTGCGATAGCGGCCTAGCTCATCGAAGGCTTCGAACGCGAACCCCATCGGATTGAAGAGGCGGTGGCAGCTGTTGCAGTCGGGCGGTCCCATCGTCTTTTCGTATTTCTGGCGGTTGGTCACGATGTCTCCGCCGGTCGCGAACTGCATCTTCACCGACGGGGGCGGAGGCGGAATCGGGGAACAAAGCAACCGCTCGCGCACCATCAAGCCGCGCCGCACAGGGGATGGGTGATCGGTTCCCGCATTGGCGAAGGACACTGCGCCTAGGCTCAACAGACCAGCGATCGGTGAGGGCAGATCGACGGTCACCGGAGCCGTGCCCATACCAGATCCGAGATTTCTGAACTGGCGCGTATCGCCGCTCAGGGAGACTTGGCGGTGGGTGAGCAGCTCTTCCAACGTCGGATTCTCCGTCATCACCGCGCGCACGAAGCGATCGAACTCGTCCGCGTATCCGCCCATGATGGTTGCGCCGTTGGGAACGATGTCCGCGCCCTCGCGACTGGCCATGTGCGAGGCGTGCGTGAGATCCGCCAGCATCGCGGCGTAGAATCCTCCGAACTGCGCGTCACCGATCATGCGCATCGCTTGTTGGCGGACACCCGCTTGAACGTCGAGCTCGCCCGCACCTGCAGCGCGCAGCAGCTCCGTGTCGGGTGCTGTCTGCCACAGCGTGTACGCAAGCGCTGAAGCCATTTCGTAGCCGGTAAGGCGGGCGACGCGCGGCTGGTCGGGCACCGCATGGCCGAGCTCGGTGCGGTAAAGGAAGTAGGGCGATTGCAACAGCGCGGACAGCACAGCCGTCGTCGCGGCATCGCCGCCTGCGGCACCGGCGTTGGCGGCCAGCGTATCGGTATAGACCTTCGTGTAGCGTGCTTTTTGATCGGTCGTTAGAGGCCGTCGGAATAGCTTGGTGCCCACCGTGTCGACGAAAGTCGGCGCGCACGACGCTGCCGCCGAATCGGGGCAAATCTTCGCCGCCCTCATGGCCGGAAGGGCGGCCGAGGCGAGATCAGCGACGCTGAGCGCCCATGATTCTGCGTCGGCCTTGTGGATGCTTAGGCTTGCCGTCTCGTTGCGGAACAGCGCGCCCGTGCCGTCGTTGAAGGCCGCGAGCTGCGCCGGTTTGACGTCGACGCCGAGCGCCATCTTGATCGAGCTTCCGATCTGATCGCGCGAGAGACGCCAGATACGCGCCAGACCAACGGTCGGAGTTTTGCACTGGGACGAGAGGGAATCGCGCGATAGGTCCGTGAGCTCTCCGTCGGCGCTCGCGGTTCCCATAGTCGCCGGTGACGGTGTCAGTGAGGGGCCTACATTTCCAGGCAAGCCCGGGCGGTCTCGCTCCTGCGTCCCGACCCCGCCGATGTCTCCTGAAATGTCTGCTGTGCAGCCTGCCAAGCAGAGCGAGGCTGGCAGGGCGAGCATGCTGATCCGGTTGCCGGCTCCAAACATTCGACCTCGTTTCATCTGTAACGATGCAGAGGCGGGCCCAGGAGGAGATCGGGTCAGATTTTTTTCGCGAGCTGTCACATCCTTCCAAGTTGGAAACTTGCACCACTCTGAGCATTGTGGGCTGGAAGCGCCGGTGGCAAAGCTGCGGGCAACGGCTGCCCAAAGTTCAGCGAACCGCTCGCTTCGCGGAACCCGCTCATCGGTGTCGGCATAGCGGCGCTCGCGCGCCGAGCACGGACAACGGGAGTTGAATCGTCGTGCGCAGGCGGTCGCCGATGGCACGGCCACCCTCGTTGACTGGAACGACGCCGAGAAACGCATTGCCGCTCGGCTGAGGGCGCGTCGTGAGGCTCGCGCTATTCGCTGAAGCCGAGCTTGAGTTCGCGGCCACCTCGTACGACGATCGAAGCGAGGGCCTGGGCGACGAGCCCCCACTTGATCGTCAGGGAGTTCCGCGGCAAGGCCTCGGGCGTCGCTCGGCCTGCCTCTCGTCGCTCAGCCGCTCAGCCGCGCTTGGACTCGGGCTTGCGTGCGCGCTCGGGCCCGCCAGCGGCCTCCGTCGGTTCCGTGGGTCTAGCTGGGCGCGGCGGCGCGCCTGAAGCGACGCGCGGGCGCACGATGACTTCGGGCGCGGCACGAGGCGCTTTACCGTGGCCCGAGGGACGCGCAGCGTGACGCTGCTGCTCAGGACCGCCACGACCATCGCGTGGTTGTTGAGGCGGCCTGCCAGCACGCTGCTGCTGGGGCTGCTGCGCGCCACCGCCGCGCGGGTGCTGCTGTGACTGCTGCGCGCCACCGCGCGGGTGCTGCTGTGACTGCTGCGCGCCACCGCCGCGCGGGTGCTGCTGCTGGGGCTGCTGCGCGCCACCGCCGCGCGGGTGCTGCTGTGACTGCTGCGCGCCACCGCCGCGCGGGTGCTGCTGTGAGTGCTGCGCGCCACCGCGCGGGTGCTGCTGCTGGGGAGGCCCACCGTCACGCCGTTGTGGCTGCGGCGCCCGGAAGTCTCGTTGGGGTTGCTGCTGGGGCGGCCTAGCGACGGGGCGAGACCCACCGATCGGCAACGGCCTTTGGGGCGGTGGCAGCAGCAGCCTGCCGGTGGGTATGAAGTCGGCGGTCAGCTCGCGACGCATGTACGCGCGCCAAATCTCGGCGGCATCGCCTCGTCGCGCAGCGAGCCGCGGATCGATGGCGCGGAAATGGCCGAGGATATTCTCGGCGTCGCGCATGAAGAAGCGCTCCGAGTTGCTGTTCTGCGCGGCCGAGACGATCTGCGGAAAATCGATGATGGTGGGTCCGCCCGCACCCCACAGCACGTTGTACGCCGAAAGATCGCCGTGAATGAGATCGCAGCTGAGCATGCGCACCAGCTGCACCAGCATGTCGTGATACGCGGCGTTGGCCTGCTCGGCGCTGAGCGTCGTGTCGATCAAGCGGCGCGCCGTGACGCCCTCCGCGTCGAGCACTAGATCCATCAACAGCACGCCCTCGAAGAACATCACAGGCGCGGGCACGCGGACGTCGGCCGCGTGCAGCTTGTACATGGCGTCGACCTCCGCCGACTTCCAAGCTTCCTCTTCCGTGTCCCTACCGAAGCTTGAGCGCCGCCCGATGGCGCGCTGGTCGCGCGAGTTACGAACACCCCGTCCCTCTTGGTAGGCAGACTTGTTCTTGAAGCTGCGCTGCGCGCGGTCCTTGTAAACCTTGGCGGCGACGACGCGCTCCGCGTAGCGCACAATGAAGACTTCGGCCTCCTTGCCGCTCTGCAGACGACCTAAGACCTCGCTGATGATGCCCTCCTCGAGGAGGGGTCCGAGCGGGTTATCCATGGGCAGTGTTCAGCAAGGTGCGACCGACTGAAACGTAGATCTCGTACAGACGCCAGCGGCCCGTTTACGGCCCAGCCTTTCCCGACAAAACCGGCGGTACCCGCTGCACTGCAGCCGCTTGACTGAGCGCGACGACGCGACCGTGAAGGCTCGAGACGCCTAAAAAGGCAACGACGGGCGGGCGGGCGGGGCGAAGCTTTTTGCGCGGGGAGGGGGTGCGCGGCGTGGCGCGATGGTAGCGGTGGTCGGCGTCGCGGTTGACGTAGCCGCGTCGGTCGCAGCGCGATGCGACGTGCCCGCATCCACGTCGCTCACGGCCAGGCCTTGGTCGAGCTCGGGCTCGGGCTCGCGCGCTCGGATATCCGCATCGCTGGCGATGACGACGGGCGCTGCCTTCGCGACAACGCTCGATCGCGCTGCGGTCTCGCTCGGTTGCGAACCATGGGACGTGGTCAATGCCAAGCTGCCGCCCGCTATCAGCATGCCGGCTAGCGCCCACAGCATCCCGCGACGACCCTTCGGCGCGACGAAGCGAATCTTGCGTGCGCTGACCGCGCCGCTGTGTCGCGGTGCCGGTGCTGCGCGAACCAGCTCGCGCAAAGTAATTTCCGTTGCGCCGTCCACCTGCGATGGGGGCGATGCAGATGGCGGCAGCGGGCTGCGCGGCGGCGGAGCGTCGCTTGCGCGAGGCCGCGTCGGCGGATCGCTGGTCAACCATTTGCTGACGAGCGGCGCACCGCATGCGTCCACCGCTACTCCGTGGAGCAGCAGCCAGCGGGCCAGTTGTTGGCCGAGCTGGCGCATGGACGCCGGGCGCGCCGCAGGATCTTTGTTCAAACCGCTGAGCACGATGCGGGCCACGTGGCCGTCCACTCCGGAACCGAGCGGCAGCGGCGCTGGCGCTTGCTTGAGAATCGCGTCGAGGATCTCGCGAGGACCGGCGCCGCGGAACGGGGCCTTGCCACCGATGGCTTTGTAAAGCAGCACGCAGAACGACCAAACGTCGCTTAGGTGGTCGACCTCGTCACCGCGCGCTTGCTCGGGCGACATGTAGCTCGGGCTGCCGAGAGCGGTGCCGTTCGCGGTGAGTCGAATCGCGGCTACGCCGCCCGCCAGTTTCGCGATGCCGAAGTCGAGCAGCTTGGGCTGCAGTAGCTCGCCCTCGGCCGCCAAGAACACGTTCTCGGGTTTCAAATCGCGGTGAACGACGCCGTGGTCGTGGGCGAGTGCGAGTGCCTCGACAATCGGCAGCAGCAGCTGCACGACCCGCAGCGCGCTGACGTTTCCGCGTGCCAACGCGCTTGCCAGCGTCTCGCCCGTGAGCAACTCCATCACGATGAAGGGCTCACCCTCTTCGGTCGCGGCAACGTCCAATACGCGCACGATGGCCGGGTGTGCCAGCCCAGCTGCCGCGCGCGCTTCGAGCTTCAGCCGTCGAGCGAGGCGCGGGTCGTGCCCACGCAGCAGCTTGATCGCCACCGGGATCTCCAGCTCGAGATGGTACGCGCTCCAAACCACGGCCATGCCACCTTCGCCGAGCTGAGCCTCGAGGCGATACTTACCGGCCAGCACCGCTCCACGCACGAGCCGGCTTGGATCGCGCTGCGCGGTCGGCCCAGGTGGATCCTGCCGGGTGCGGTCCGCGTCCAAGCTATCGTGGGCTTCGAGCCGAGTCATTCCGGTTTCACCTCAAGCAACATCCGCGCCTCCTGCGCGCCAGCTGTTCGGCGCGCATGAACCCCCACGAATTCTGCCGAATCGCACTCTGATACGCGGCGTGCTGCGAGCCCTTCTCGTGACGATTCGCCCCGCGCGAGGCAGCAAGCAACGTTAAATCACCTTGCCGAGGCGTAGGTCGAAGTCGGAGGTACTGCGACAGCTCGAGCCTCAACCGCGGCCCGAGCTCTTGCGGGTGCCGCTCGCGCTCAGCGTGTTCTTTGGCCAGCAGGTCTCGGCGGCGGAGCTCGCGGGTTTCGTGCCGAACGCCCAAGTGCGACATCGCCAACAGCCGTGGCCGCACGCACCGCGGCCCGCGGTTAGGCGGCTCGGGCTTGCGAGGCCTGAGCGGGCGCGGGAGGTCACGAGGGATCCAGGCTCGACCACGCCGTTTTACTCGGATGGCAGCACATGGTGGAAGTCAACGCCAAATACCAGCCGTTTTTGGTCAACGCGTACCGGCCGTTCGCCGCCATGAACACGCTCGATTGATCCAGCGCGTAAGCGGGGTTGCTGGTTTTGCACTGACTGCAGTTGGAGCTTGCCGAGCGCGGCCGAAATCTGGAAGCGTGCCGTCAGGGCACAGCGCTCCAGCGGGAGAACAATCAACATGTCCAAAACCGCACCGAGTGCGTCCCGGTCGAAGACCGCCCGAGCAACGACTTGGCTGAAGAGACTTGGCGCAGCGGTGGCCATTCTTGCGGCTACCCTCGGCGCCTCGGCTTGGTACCTGAGCGGGATGCCGTGGCGCAACCGCTGCAGCGAGCCGCCGTTCGTCAGGCCCGAGCTCGCCCGGAATGCGAATACCGCCGTCGCCACCAGTCAGCCGCAGGCAACCCAGGCCGCCGCCGAGGTCCTGACGCGCGGCGGAACAGCCGTCGACGCGGCGATCGCAGCCGCCTTGATGCTAGCGGTGGTCGAACCGGGGAACTCGGGCCTGGGCGGAGGCGGCCTCGCGCTCGTCCATGATCCCAAAGCCCAGCGCGACGCGTCGTTCGACTTCCGGGAGCACGCACCACTTGCGCTCGATCTGACCAAGCTCAAGGCTAGCGTGAAGGCCGATCCCAGCGCGCTACGCAACGGTGCACTTGCGGTCGCCGTGCCCGCCGAATGGCAAGGACTGCTCGAGCTGCATCGTCGCTTCGGCCGGCTACCGTGGTCGGTTCTGGCACGCCCGGCAATCGCTGCCGCGCGTGCCGGTATCAGCGTGGGGCGTGACTATTCCGCCCGCTGTTGGCTGAGGTTGTCGGCGCTGCGCCGAGATCGCGATGCGCGCCGAATTTTCCTGACCGAGCACGCAGGACTGTGCCCGCTGCCGGGTTGGCTCCTGCGCCAACCGGAGCTGGCTCACACACTCGCAGATCTCACTGACGACGCTCATCCGGTTGACTGGGACACCGCAGTCGGAAACAAGATGGTCGCGCTGCTCGCCCAGGCTGGCAGCTCGATCAGCCAGCGTGACCTCGCGGCGCCTCCGGTGTTCGAGCGTCCCGTGGTCACCGGCCACTTCCACGGCCGGCGTATCGTGGGCATGGGGCCGCCGTCTTCGGGGGGCATCATCGTCATAGGTCTGCTTCAGACTTACGAGCGACTCCGTGAACGGTTACCCACCGCCAATCGGCTGCACTTGTGGACCGAAGCGTCGCGACTGGTGTTCTACGACCGGGCGCGGTTGCTCGGCGATCCGGACTTCGTTGCGGTACCGACGGATCAGCTCATTTCGGACGCCTACGCAGCGGCGCAGGCCGGCCGTGTTGCCGACGCTACGCCGGTCGCCCTACCGAACGACGCCAACCCCACCGGTGGTACGCACACGACGCACATCTCCGTGATCGACAAACAGGGCATGGCGATCGCCCTCACGCAGACCATCAACACGCCGTTCGGCTCCGGCCTGGTCGTGCCCGGAACGGGTGTGCTCTTGAACGACGAAATGGATGATTTTTACCTCGCGGGTCCCAACGGTTTTGGCCTACTCGGGAACGAGCGTAACGCGCCGGCCGCCGGCAAGCGGCCACTCTCGAGCATGAGTCCCACCTTCGTTTTCGAAAACGAAAAACTGGTCACGGTGCTGGGATCCCCCGGTGGCAGCGCCATCCCGAGCGCAGTCGCATGGGTCATCCGCGAGATGGTCGAAGGTCATTCGAACGCAGAGGCCGCCGTGCGCGCTCCGCGGATCCATGATCAATGGATGCCTGAGGCGCTCGATGTCGAGCCCAGCTTCGATCGCGCCCTACTGCCGCCCGATCTCCGAAAACGCGCGCGCCAGCCGCACTTTCCGATCGGTCGCGTGCAGATGGTCGCGCTCCAAGGCGACGGTTGGCGCGCTGTCTCGGACTGCCGTGACGACGGCGAGCCCTGGTGGGGCGCGCTCTGATGATTGCGACCTTGGTTGATTCCTAAGGGCACTTGCCGCTGCAAACGAGCGCCAGGTCATCGACCCACACGGTGAAGGGGGCGCCGCCGCTGGTCACGATGAAATCGATGCTGGTGACGGCCGCGGAATTGAAAGGCGCCATCCGACTGAAGGGGAGAGTGATCGTCTGCCAGTCGCCCGAAGTGGGGACGACCACGTTGGGCGAGGAAGCTTCGAGGGGAAAATATTGACCGCTCGCGCCGACCGCCAAGGCGAGCGTGGCGGTCGCGCCGACCAGACGTATCCTGAAGCTGATGCCCGAGTACGCACTCAGATCAACAGGCACCCCGCCGGCATGGTCGAGCTGCGCCCACAGATCGACGCCTTCGCCCTGGCCGTCGCCGCTGACATAGTAGGCCTTGCCGGTTTCGTTACCCTGCGAGTCGGCAGTTTCGGAGACTTGAGCGTCGCGGGTATTGCCTTCGGAGGAGGTAACGAACCAGTTGCCGAGACGATCGCGCCCGCCGAGGCGATCGTGCCAAAAGAATCCGGAGGAACCGGGCGGCAACGGTGGGTACTTACTGCCGACGTGATCGACGTCATCGATCACTTCCGTCGCGTCCGGTTCGGGAGTGAGGGTCGAGTCTGGCGTTGCCGTCGCCGTAGTACCGGCAGAACCTTTTTGCGCGCTGTCCTTTGCGACGGCCCCCCCGCATGCGGCGACCGCAGGCAACACGAGCAGCAACCACGATACCCGTTTCAACGGCTCATTCCTCGAGGGAGAGCTTAGCAAGAAACAGCCGCACGCGTCTTGGAACCCGCGCAGCGCGGCGAGGTTGCCGTGGACACGAGCATCGATGCAACTGAGCGCCTGACGCCCAAGATGGCGGCCGCGGCGTTTTCGACGAGTTGTGGCGAGTTTGTGCCCGCGCGACGAAGCGGGTACGGCTCTTTCGCGGCCGATTGTCGCGCCACGAAACTTGCAGAGCAGAACGGCATGAAAGCCGTCCTTCTGACCGCCTACGGTGACATCGACAAGCTCGAGCTCCGCGACGTGCCCGATCCTGCTCCTGGACCCAACCAGATCGCCGTTCGCACGGCAGGCGCCAGCATCAACCCGATCGACTGGAAGTTGCGCAGCGGCGCGCTCACGGCGTGGATGCCGCTCGAGCTGCCAGCCGTTCTCGGACGCGACGCTTCCGGCGTCGTCGTGGCCGTCGGAGAGGGCGTCGACGGGTTTAAGGTGGGTCAACGGGTGGTCGGGCTCGTGATGGGCGCCTACGCCGAGCTCGTCGTCGCCGCGACTGAAGCTTGGGCCGAGTTGCCGGCTGAGCTCGACCTGGTCGACGCTGGCGCGCTGCCGCTAGCGCTGCTGACCGGGGCGCAGCTCGTCGAGGACGCCGTCCCGGCGCGCCACGGCGAGGTGTTGCTCGTGACCGGCGCGCTCGGCAGCGTCGGTCGCGTCGCGGTGTTCGTCGCCAAGTCACGCGGCGCCACGGTTTGGGCGGGTGTTCGCGGCAAGCAGCGCGCCGAAGCCGCGGCGCTCGGCGCGGACGGTATCGTTGCGCTCGACGACGATGCCGAGCTCGCCGCGTTGCCGGCAATCGATAGCATCGCCGATACCGTTGGTGGCTCAACGCTCGAGCGACTGCTCGCCAAGCTGAAGCCGGGCGGAGTCATCGGCAGTGTCGTTGGCGAGCCAGTCGGCGCCAAAGAGCGAGGCTTCGTCGTGCGCGCCATGCTGACGCATCCCGACTCGAAACGGCTGGCGGAGCTGGCCGGAAGCGTCGCCGCCGGCCAGCTCGTCATCCCGATCGCCAAGAAGCTGCCGCTGTCCGAAGCGGGCCAAGCTCAGGCGCTTGCGCAAAAGGGTGCCGGCGGCAAAGTCGTGCTCGTGACTTGAGCTGCTGCGGAACGCTCCGCTACTTGTTCCGAGCTTCGCGCAGCGCGGCGGCCCACCAACCGAGGTCGTCGCGCATCGCGGTCGCGGCGGGCTCGCCGGCGGCGAAATGCACGGGATCGATCGGTATCGGCAGCTCGCGCACTGCCATGTAAATCGGGCTCGGCAAGTGCACGGCGCACTTGATCGGCGCCATTTGTAGCTCGATCGCGACTTGCCGTAACTGTTCGACCGCGCGCGCGCCGCCGGCGTTGCCGTAACCGATGAACGTGACCGGCTTTCGCTTCCACTCGACGCCGAGCCAGTCGAGCGCGTTCTTGAGCACTGCCGTGTAACCGTGGTTGTACTCGGAGGCGGTGAAGACGAAGCCATCGGCGGCGCCGACCTTCTGGGCCCACTCATTGGCGACCGCATGGTTGTAGTTGCCGTCGGTGACGCGTATCGGCGCCTTGAGCTGATCGAAGAACGGCAGCGGCCAGTCGCGGAGGTCGACCAGCTCCGCTTCGAAGCGCGCGTCCTGATTGAGAAAATCGCAAATCCAACGCGCCGGCTTCTCGCCGAAACGTCCCTCGCGCGTGCTGCCGATGACGACCAGAATCTTGAGCTTGCTCACGCCGGTCTTCTTACCACAGCGCTCAGAGCAAGCCGCTGACTTGCAGGATACCACCGCGCGCAACGGATTCGTCGGTAGTGGGGTTGAACCCGACCCAGACGCGACGCTGCTCGACGTCCTCCGAACGGTGCAAATGAGGGACGACGATGCCAATACCCGCGCCGGCAACGGCACCGGCAATCACGTCTGTCGGAAAATGCTTACCGGCTCGGACCCGTTCGATCGAAACGACGCTGGTCACGATTCCCGCAATCCCGAGCGTGATCCAGGGGCGTGCCGTGTGGGGCGAGCGCGTGAATGCCAGGTACGTGGCGGTAGCCCCGATCGCGGCCGTCACCGCCGCGTGACCTGAAAAGAAGGAGAGCGCGCTGTCGGTACTCGAGTTCGAGAAGGCAAGGGTGTCATGGCGGTGCGCGTCGAATTCGACGTACGCCAGTGGGCGGGGCCGCCTCACCGCCATCTTGACGACGTTGGTCATCGCCAACGTGAGCGCGACGGTCTGCGCGTACATGAAGCCGTCGACCAGCCCAGTTTGGACGCTCTTCTCTCGGAAGCCGCTGACGACCGGATCGATCAACGCAAATGCCGCCGCCAAGCCCAGACCCGCGTTCGAGATCGGCCCGGCGCTCTTATCCGGCGTGGCCGTGACGGCGCCGCGGTCGATGCCGATCAGCTGCGAACGATCGAAGTTCGGCGCGATTTGTTGCGGCCTGAGCTCACCCGTCGAGTTGATTAGCTCCAGCATGCCCGCGAAGCCGAGCGAAACCGCGACAATCGAGGTGTCGGCAATCGGATCGACGTTGAAGGTTGCGCGGCCTGCCGCCTTGGCAACGGCGGGCTTCGGTTCGAGCGAGACCTTGCGTTCGGGCGCTTTCGCCGGTTCGATCGGTGCCTGGGTCGTGGAGGCAGGCGGGGTATCGGCCGGGGTCGGCGGGCTCGGCTCGGCCGCCTGTGCGACAGCCGCAGTAACCAGGGACGAGAAGCAGAGACCGAAGGCAAGACAGCGCATTGGGACGGCTGCTCGGCGGATCTCGTGCCGCACAGGTTCGTCACGGAATTGTCGCCAAATCAGCGCCGTTCGCCACGCTGCAGCGTGACAGAAAGTCACTGGTGCGGCGTGCGCGCACAGCGCATGCCGACGCCAAAATCCGCTTGGTTGGGGGCGTGATAGAGCCGGCTCGTCGTGTAG
The DNA here is from genome assembly GCA_038230915.1 of Polyangiales bacterium. Lineage (GTDB taxonomy): Bacteria > Myxococcota_A > Polyangia > Polyangiales > Polyangiaceae > PMG-095. The sequence goes on from JBBRMI010000126.1 coordinate 19,430, forward strand.
AGGCTCTCGCGGTCGCTGTAGAAACTGCCGCCGCGGATGACGCGAATCGAGTAGTCGGTCAGGTTCGCGCAGTTCAGGCAGCGCGTCGGGTACGAGCGATACCAGTCCTGGCACCACTCCCATTCGTTGCCAGAGAGATCCGCCTGACCCCACCTGCCATCACCCTGCGGTGACTTCGAGCCGACCGGCTCCGCCGCGGTGGCGTCCGGCAAGAACGCCGCACGGCTCAGGTCGATGTCTTCGCTGGTGGGCGGATCCGACCACGGAAACGTCCGCTGTTCCGCACCGCCGGCGGCGGCGTAATTCGTCTCCGCATCGGTCGGTAAGCGTCCGCCATCCCAGATGCAAAACGCGTACGCCTCGAACCACGTGATGCAGTTCATCGGTAGCGTCGCGTCGTCGCCGGCGTAGGTCGAAAAACGCGCGTCGCAGATCTGTACACTTTGGGTCAGCTCGGCTTCGTCGGCTGGCAAGGAGTCGTTCCAGCTCGCGTCCCAACCCCGGTCGAGCTCGTTGTTCGGGTTGCGGCCGCTGCCCGTGGCCGGCTGGTGGTCGGCGTAGCCGGCAACGAAGTTTCTAAACCTGCCCACCGTGACCTCGTAGTCATCGAGCCGAAAGTCACTGACGGTGGCCTGAAAATCGCCGGCAATGCCGTTGTCGCGCTCGAAGGTGCCGCCCGGCACCAGGTGCGAGGCGCAGCAATCCGACGCCTCGTCCGGGCCGCAGTTGGCAGCCAAGTCGAGGCAACTCGGCCCCGCCAGCCGCACCGAAACGGCACCAAGCCCCGCGTCACCACCGAGTCCCGCTGGCCCGGCGCGTCCTGCTTGGCCGTCGCCTGCGTCGTCGCCAGCCGCTTGGCCACCCACGGAGCCTCCGCCAGCGTGGTGCCGGCTCGTGCATGCCGACGCAGCGAGCCAAAAGACCAAGCCCCATCGTGTCACGCCTACCCGCCCGCCACGCACGACTGCGCCGGCGCTCGCTGAAGCGGCCTCACACCGGCTTTGCCCAGAGCCCATCGATCGGTTTCGCGCCCGAGCGATCGAACTTCTCCTCGCCGGCTGGCAAGAGCGACAACGGATCGGCATTCTGCATCAGCGCCTGGGCACAGGTGAGGTAGACGTCGACTTGCTTCCTCTGGTTGCCTTCGAAGTTCATGAACTGGCCGCCCTTCATGCCGAGCGCCTTGCCGCCGAAGATCATCGAAGCCTTGGGTGAGCGTGAGTGCGACGGATCGCCAACTTCGGTCACGTACGGGATGACCGTGTAGTCGAGGATGCTGTTGCCCATCGCGTCCTTGGCGTTCTTGAACGACGTGATCACGTCGGCCATCTTTTGATTGTACCAAGTGTTGATGTTGACCAAGAATTGGTAGAGCGAAGCGTCGGCGCTGGTGCCCGTCAACGGCGGGCCGTTGAAAAAACCTTGGTCGCCGATGCGATGGCTCATCGGATGGTGCATGTAGCTGCCGCTCGGGTTAGCCGGATATTGGCCCTTGAACGACACATGGTTCGTACCCGGCGACCACTGAAACGTCGCCACGCGGATGACGTCACACTGGAACGCCGCCAGCAGCACTGCCGCGTGCGCCTTGCCAATCTTCTCGTGTACGTCCTCGTCGGACGTGGCGGTGGCCTCGTTGCCGTAGTTGAACTTGGAGCCGCTTTGGCCCTTCAAGCTAGCGTCGGGAGCGGTCGGCAAGGTGCACGAGGTGCTACCCATGCCGCCGCCGTCGATCTGTCCCTGTAGCTGCATTTCCACGTCGCGAATCGCCGCGGCGTGCGCTTCGATCTTGTCGCCCTGGCTGCCGGGAGCGAGCGTCTTCAAGGTCGCGAGCTCGCGCAGCGAGAAGTCGAGCACGCTCTTGCGAGCCTTCAGCGCCTTCAGCACGGCGTCGTTGTTGCCGGTCGTGTTGCCGCCCGGGACGAACCCGGTAAACAGGTTCGCGTACACCTTCGACGGGCTGAGCTCGGGCCGGAGCGGGTTGTACTCGGTGATGTTGCCGCCCGGATTGGCCGACTTGATCGACGACGTTTGGTAGTCGTAACTCAAACACTGCGTCGACGTTTCCAGCGAATCGACGCGCGCGTCGGCCAGCGTATTGGCGAAGCCGGCGCCGGGCCGCTTCAGGCCGGGCACGCGCTTCAGGAAAATCTGGTCGAATGACGGGCCACCCGCGACGCCGTCGTCGCCTTCACCACCGTTGGCGCGCGTGCCTTCGGCGCTGGCGCACGTCGTCGCGAACGGCGTGCCGGCCTCGTGCCCGCCGCCGCCCGGGCAGCGCAGGTGATTGTCGGTCAAGCCGTAGAGCACGATCATGTCGCTCTTCAAGCTCTCGAACGGCTTCAAGATCGGCGATAGCGTGAAATCCGTTCCGGAGCCGGTCGGCAGGAAGCTCTGCCGGTAAGTGCCGATCGGAAAATGCGTCAGCAGGAACCGCGCCGGGGACGTCGCGCCCTGGGCCGCCGCCTCGAGGTTGTTGAGCAGCGACTCGAGCGCGAATGCGCCACCGACGCTGGCAAGAAATGATCGGCGCGCGAAGCGATAGGACTTCATTTGGCGGCTCCTGCAGTACGAGTCGTGAAAGCTTGTGAAACGGCGACTTCGCGCAAAAGTGCGCCGAACGTCTGATCGCTGGCGTTGAAACCGACGGCTACGCTCTGCGCTGCGCAACTCTCCGGGGTGAGCTCGGAGCCCTCGGCCAGCGACCAATTGAGCATGTTCTTGGCCACGCAGCTGGCAAATCCTGGTTGGCTGGCAACCTGCGTCTCCATGTCGATGGTGTCCTTGGCGATCGTGCCGCCCGCGCTAGCCGGCAGCATGACCGACGGATCGATCGCTCTACCTTGCGGATCGATCGTCCGGTAACGGCCAATCGAGTCGTACGTGTCGAGCGCCAAGCCGTAGGCGTCGAAGTTCGAGTGACAGCCGAGGCACGGCGAGGTCGTGGTTCGATACTCCGACTGCGCGCGCGAGGTGGCGGTCGCAAGCTGCGACTTGGCGGTGGCGATCGACGCCAACAGTGCCCGGTCGGTCGGGAAGGGCGGGTTGGTCGCGCACAGCAGCGCCGCGTTCACGACCAGGCCGCGCGCCACCACCGACGGTACGTCGGGCCGCGAATTGGAGGCCAGAAACCCAGCTTGGGTCAACAGCCCTGCGCGCGTCGCCGGCAAGTCGACCGGCACGAACGTGGTTTCGTCGGCGGGCGTCGTCGGTAGCGTGAGGCCGTAGAACGCGGCTAGCGTCGTATTGATCGAGGTCTTTTTGGCGGTCAAAAGCCCCGTCAGAGGACCGCTCCACAGCGTGGTGCCGAAGAACAGCTCGGCCTCGTGGTAGGCCGACTCGCGCACGCCGGTGTACGGATTGGCCGCTGTGCCGTTCGTAAACGCGGGGTCGTCGATCTTCACCATCGCCAGGTTGTCGAGCTTGAAGTACGAAAACATCGCGCCTTCTAGGTTCTTGCGCGCGGCGGGCGTCGCCAAGATGCGCTGGACGTGCGGCGTGATCTCGGCGGCGGTGGTCAGCTTGTTTTGCTTCGCGGCGTCGAGCAGCGCTTGGTCCGGCGGACCGTCGGTCAAAAAGTACGACAGCGAGCTCGCGATCTCGGACGACGTCAAGCTGCCATCCTCCGCCTGGTTGGCGCCGAACTCCGTGCGGTACAGCGCCTCCGGCGCCTGCATTATCGCGTACACGCTGTACTGAATCGCCTCCGGCACGGTTCCGTAGATCGCCTTTACCTCGGTGTACACCTGGGTGATCGAAGTCGTCTCGGCGGCGTTCAGCGGCCGACGGTACGCCTTCTCGGCGAACGCCTTCACGAACGTCTGCGCGCAGTCGTCGGTGGGCGCGGCGCCGCAAGCAGTGACAGCGTTCAGATTGGCGAGCGTGTAGGCACCGGCGGCCGACGCGATCTGATCATTCGTCGGCCAGATCGTCTTGCCAATCAGGCCGCCCTCGCGCGGACTGGCCAGCGGCGGGAACGTGCGCGCGATCGCCGCCTCGGGCCCAATCTCGAAGTCGGTGTCGACCTTCTGCCCGAAGCTGTCGCCGAACAGCGAATGCACCGTGTTCGAAATTTGGTTGAAGCTCAGGCGCACGATGCGCTTGGCGTCGGAGACCGGGTTGCCGTCGCACGCGATGCTGGTGCCGTCGGGGCCGATGATCATCCCGGTGCCGGCCCTCGTGATCGGACCAGCACCGCCCACCGCGCCGCCGCCTTGCGCGTGGTTGCGGTTATCGTCTACGACGCCGGTGCACCCGCCGGCGACAACCGTCGTCACCGTGAGGGCAAGTAACGTCGACGGTAAACCACCCCAGCCAGTGCGCTCATGCATCCTGAAGTCCATTTGCGAAGGCGGGCGACCCGCTCCGTTGGTCTGATCAAGGTGAAGCGCGCCCCCCGCGCCTGATCAAAAAGCTTTCGAGGCTGCTGGGGCTGCCAAAATGCAGCCTGAATCGCAGAAACTGCCGTGGCGGAAGCAGGTGCCAATGTGGGTTTGCCGAGCTCGGCGCTGGCCCTTACCGTCGCCAGCCCTGGCTCACATCGAGACGATGCGAGCCAGGGCCCTGCGCCGAACCCCCCGCCCAGTTCCCCGATCTCCCCAGTCTTGATCCGTTGTCTTGGCGCCTCGCGAGCGCGGCCCTCGGGAGGGGGTTCGGGAGCGGGGGTGGGTGCGGCCTCGGCAAGGGCTTCGGGCAAGCCCGAGGCTGGGCCGCGCTCGCGCGGGGCCGTTCTCGGACTCGGCGCGGAGCCGGAAATTTCGGTTTCGGTTGCGGGCTTCGGCCCTGGGTTTCAGTGGTCTCCTTTCAGCAGG
>JBBRMI010000127.1:0-24214 GCA_038230915.1 Polyangiales bacterium
CGAGAACGTTGGCGGCGGGCGACGATCGCTGGTCACCCTGCTCGCGTCGCACGCCTCCACGCCCGTCGCAATCGCGCCGCAAGCACCCCCGATCTCCGGCCGCAATACCCCAAAGCTACGTCCGCCGCGGATGGCTTACGGTACGGTGGGGGGCGTCGTCGGTGGCGTCGTCGCCGAACGGGTCGCTGCCTGGACCGGAGCTCGCCAGACGCTGCTCGCGCTTGCCGCGTTGAGCGGGCTCGCGGCGCTCATGGTGTGGATGATCGGTGCTCCCGCCAGGACAAAGCAGCATGCGCGGCAAGCGCCCAACACAGGCATCTTGCGATCGGCCTACCTTCGCGACCTTGCGCTCTTCGTCGCATTGACGGCACTCACCTCTAGCGTGATCGACTTTGCATTCAAGATGCGCGCGATGCAAACCTACTCGAGTGCGGAGTCACTCGTTCATTTCTTTGCGCTCTTCTATACGACGACGAGCTTGGCAGCCTTCTTCGTGCAGGCGTTCGTGACACCACGGCTTTTGGCCCAAGCCGGCCTCGGCGTCGGTCTTGCGGGTCTTCCTCTTTTCGTGGCTGGGTCGGGACTGATCGCCTTGGCCCTCCCTGGTTTGGCGGCCCAGAGCGTCGCGCGCGGCGCCGATGGTGCGCTCTCGAGCTCCCTCTTTCGTTCCGCGTACGAGCCCCTTTATACGCCGCTCTCTCCGGAGCGAAAACGCGCCGTCAAAGGCCTGATTGACGTGCTCATCAACAGGCTGGGCGACGGTCTCGGTAGCTTGGTCGCATGGGGACTGGTGCTGGTTCTACCAGGTGCGGCCGGAACGGCGGCGACAGGTGTCGCGGTGGTGATGGCGATTGGCACGGTCTTCTTGGCAGGGCGACTACGCCGTGGGTATGTCTCTGAGCTAGCTGCCAGCCTGCGGTCGGGAGCGGTCGTTCTGGACGAGGCTCAAGTGAGCGACGAAACCACCCGGCTGACGTTGTCGCGCACCATGAGCGGTCCCACGGCTGACCGATTCCGCGCCGAGGTCCTGAAGCTGCGGGAACGGGAAACGCGGGCAAGCACACCACCCTCAGATTCCGCGCGACACCGGGTCAATTCACAGTTGGTGTCGGACTTGGTTTCGCGAGACGTCGAACGCGTCAGCGGCGCGCTCGACCAAGCCGATCTGTCGCTTGCGAGCTTTATCATCCCACTCTTGGCGAGTCAGGAGGTGGGTGCGCAGGCGATGAAAGTGTTGGGAGGTTTTGGCACAAGCGTCACCGGTATACTCGCCGACGCTTTGCTCGACCGGTCCAAATCGTCTCCCGCCGTTCGCCGCCGTCTCGTTCGCGTAATAGCCGTAGGCAAGAGCGAATGGGCAGCGGCGGCGCTGACCACAGCCATCGACGATCCCGATTTCGAGGTGCGTCGACAACTGGTGCGCAGCCTTGAAGAGATCGCCGATCACGCGGTGCCGATGACACTGATCCGAGATCGAACGGTCGGTTGGGCCATCGAGGAACTCGCCAATCAGGCCAACTCCGCCGACACTCGAGTCGAGCATGCCCTCCGAATGCTCGGACTGGTCTTCGAGCGAGACGCGTTTCGCTTGGCTCGCGCCGCCCTGGTGAGCGGCGACGAAAAGCTCACCGGCACGGGACTCGAGTACCTCGAAAATGTGCTGCCCGAAGCCGCACGTACCGCTCTTCTCTCGGCGCTTGCCACCGAAAGCTCAGCCAAACCGCTACGTCCCGAACGAGAGCTTCTCGACGAGCTGAAGCGCACGCTCGCTTGACCTATTGGTCAAGCCATTGGACCTTTGTCGACGTCCGATGCCCCGATGCCCAATACTTGACGCGCCCAGGTCCTAAAAACAGGCGACTTGGGCATGCTCTTTGGCCAGATCGCGACTTCGGTCGACGCCGAATAGTAGCTCGGCGCCAACGATTAGACAGCCCACTCAGTCGGTTGCAAAAGTCGAAGGCGCCCAATCACCGGAGGCAGCTTGCGCCGCAGGCACGCGATGCAAGCGTTGGTGTCGAGCAGATACTTCACGATCCGAGAGGCGGCCGTGATTGAATGTCGGGCTGCGGGCGTCGAACAAAGGTTGGAGTCGTCGATCGCGCCGCTTCGAACTAACCAGCGGGCCAACTCCCGCTAGCATCTTCCTGCACGATTTCTGCAAGTAGTGGTGGAATCTGGTTTTCGCGCCGAATTGGAAACAAACGCGGCTGCCACCCATAGGCCAACCCGACCCAGGAGCTGTTAATCGCTGTTATTGTTCGCCTATCCGATAATCGACCGGGATTTATCTATCGTTTTCGCTCGCGGCTCAGACGCCAAGCCCGAATGATCGCGAACGTCGCAACGTAGACGACCAACACAGCAACGCCGCGTGCGTCCCCGCACGCCGAGAGCAGCCACCACACGGCGCCGACGACGAACACGGCACCCGACACGATGTGCTCGACGTGCGCGATGTTCTCGAAGTCCTCGTCCACGCTGCGAGGGTAGCAGGGAGCGGAGCGAGGTCATCGCGGCAGCGCCGCTGGTGTCGTATCTTGCAGCTGATGGCAAACATGCCTCCGCTTCCACAGGGCTACTTTTGGGACCAGTTCGAGGGGTCGTTTGCAGCTAGCTTTTCGCCTGGTCTGGTATTTCTGATCGCGTTCGACGCGGAAAAGCGCGCCATCCCAATTGGGACGGGTTTCGTCTTCGCGGTCTTTGACGGTCATGCAGCGGCGTGCACTGCTGCGCATAATTTCAAGGGAATTGAACACGTTCAGAACCCTAGACCTCGTCACCACGCAAGCGCTCTGCCGGAGTTCTTGCCCAAGCCGCAGGCTCTAGACCTAAATGGTAAGTCAATTCGTGGAGCCGTCGTGAACGGTAACAGGACGGAGATGGCGACATTGGACTGGGTGGTCACGGACCAAAGCCGTGACGTCGCCTTCTTCGCGCTCACCGCAGACGACCCGAACGACGCGACTGCTTTTTCGAAATCGTTCGTGCTCGCGTCCACAACGCCTGACGTCGGGGGTGAGATCGCCGTGTTGGGCTATCGAGCAGAAACGCCGCGACAAGCGAATGGCCATTACTCGATGGCCATGCTGCTGGTGCTACGGCGTGGGCTGGTCGTTCACCGTCACGAACGCCACGTTTACTGCCAAAGAGAATGCATTGAGGCGTCCATTCCCACTCTCTCGGGAATGAGCGGCGGCCCGGTTTTTGCCATTCCCGCCAATGGTCAACCGATTAGGCCGTTCGGCTTCGTCAGCCACGACTTGGACGACGGGCAGATCCAGGATCGCACCAAGCCAGGCACGCTCATCGTTCCGGTCCTTGGTACCGAAGTGAAGACGCTCGCCGACGGAAGCGAACAGGCCGTCATATCGATGCTTCGAGATAACATCCGACGGTTAGATGAGGGCGCGACGACCGGGGGCCCCTTTCCGCCACCTCCGCGCCTCGATGAGTAGCCACCCGATAGAGCGCCGATCCCCAAGGCCTAACCACAACTTCTGCTCGGCGCCGGCGGGTTTGTTCGCGTGACCATATAGCGGATCAAAATCGCCGTGCTTTAAGGATTGAGCAATCTCCGATTGAGGTTGTTCAAAGCGAGGATCGAATGATGATTTCTGAGCACGACCTGCGGGCAGTGGTTTCGGCGGATGTTGCGCAGCGCACCCTGGAGAGCGTTGCGCGCGCCTATGGTGTACCAGGCTCGACACTGGCGCGCTTTCTTGCTGGGAGCTGCCGAGCGGGCACGGTGGCGCTTATCCGTGAGCGCCAGGGCGCGCTGGCGATCTCCACAAACCCCGAACTCATGGCCTAACAAGCGCGCGCCCTGCACCGGCGAGCAAAAACCGTGCAGGGCACCAAACGAGAGAGAGCAGCAGGAAGAAATCAGGACAAATTGGCTGAACGAAGAATAGCACCCGCGCTGGATGCCAGCGCCCGGGACCGGTGGAACACACAAACGGCATTCGATGTTTTTGAGGCTCCTTTCGTGGAACCTCCGATGCTGATCCCCGAGCTCGACATCGGGCCCGGTAGACCCGCCGGAATGTGGTCACAAGCGGGGGCAGGGAAAAACGTCACGGCTCAGGCCATGGGGTTGAGTGTCGCCACAGGCCGCCCGGTCTTTGGGCGTTACTCGTGCGCACGAGGGCGCGTGCTGCACATTACTTACGACTACGGCGCCTTGGCCACGAAGCTTCGGTACCGCCAGCTAGCGAACGGCCTGGGCGTCACCGCAGCCGAGCTAGCTGGGCGCCTGGAGCTTGCGCCATTCCCCACCGTGAATCTTACGAGCCCGGACGCACTTGAAGCTTTCACCATCAAGTTTGAAGGCTACTCGCTGGTGATTCTAGACAACCTGCGATCCTCGACAGGCGGCGCGGACGAAAACTCGAGCGTCTTCGGAACCTACGTTCAGATCCTCGGCACGGCCGGGGAAAAGACCGGAGCAACGGTGTTGCCGCTGCATCACACCAAAAAATCCGATTCAGGCCTCGTTGAGCTTAACTCCGGGCGCGGCTCGGGTGCCATCTTGGCGGCGCACGGCACCATCTGGGGTCTCGAAGTCGATTCGGCAACCGAGGAGCGCAAGCTCGTGAATCTTCGGGCGCACGACATGTCCGAGGAGCTGATCGCGCCGCTTTGGCTCCGGATGACACCGGGCACCGACGGTACGATTGACACTGGCACCCGAACCCGATCGCTGCGTCTTGAGGCTTTCGACGCTTCGCCCAAGGAGGCCACTCAAAAAGCTGAGAACGTAGCCAAACAGGACGCCATGGTGATGAAAGCGATCGGCGAAAATCCGGGAATCGGCGGAGCCGACCTCCGGAAGAAGTCGGGCCTGTCCGAGCTGGTGACGGATAAGACCGTGGCGCGCCTGCTCAAGGATGGGCGCGTGGTGGACCGTGGCCGAGGGGGTGAACGGGCCCCGCGCGCCTATCACCTAGCCCCGAGCGTTGTTGAGGCGGTGGCCGCATGAGCAACCCCTTCCTAACAACGCAAAACGCCCCGAGCGTTGTTGGATTCCGCAGCCTTTTTTGGCTGTTGGCGAGTGTTGTTGGTGGTTGGTAAGAACACACCACCATTTAGTTGGAGCGTTGTTACCCCCCTTTAGGGTGTACACGCCAACAACGGTCAAAAGAATTTTTAAAAAGCTTCCCGAAGGATTCACAGAATGAGCGCACCCAGCACAGAGGAACGCCAGCGGCGTGGTCCGAGCCCAGCGCAAAGCCGCGGAAGCCGCAACGGAGGAGAACACCCCTCGGGTCACGGCTCGCTTTGAAGCCGGGGCCCGATATCAGCGCGAGGATCGAACATGAGCAGAGCACCCAACGCCTGGCCTCCCGCGATGAGCTGGGCGGAGCCGATCGCGTACGACTCCAACGGCGTGATCTGCGAAGCCACCGCGGAATGGCTCACCGCTGTGCACGGGCCACCACCACAGGGTGGTTACGAACAGCGCCCCGCTCGGGCACACCTCAATCTCGGACGCCGACCTAGACGCGGTTCTGGCCTCGATCGGCTTCGAGCGCGCCGCGTAGGCCGCGAGCTGTGGCATTATCCCCGCCCAGGAAACGAGAACACGTGAGCGAAATTCCCAGCCTCGAACCCCTCGCCTCCGGCGGCTACCGCACGCGCATTCGATTCGGCGAGGAGCGGCGTCGCTTTCGCATCCTGATCCAAGATCTGGAGCTGGCGAAGGTGCGCGCCCTCGTGCTCGTCACGATGGGCGAAACCATCGGCGCGGCAGGGCTAGAGCCGGAGCTTGGCGCGGGGCTACTCACGAAAGCCGGTGCGGCGGCGGACGATAACGAGCTGCAAAAGATCCTGGCCACGCTGGCCAAGATTGCGGGCGGCGTGAAGGTAAAACGCATCACCGAGGATCCGCGTAGCGCGTGGACCGTGCGCGAGTTGGGCGAAGCTTGGACCAACGGCACACTGGCCAAAGAGTATCCGGACCAAATTCGGGTGCCACGCGGCGACGATAAGAACATCTCGCGGCTCGCGCGGCATATCTACCCGGTGATCGGGTCGGTGCGCGTGAGCGCTGTGACGCTTGCGGACGTTGAAAGCGTGATGGCTTCGCTCACGGGTAAGCGGCCGACTCAGGCCAAACTAGTACCGCTCACCCGCCGCACGATCGCCCTCACGCTGAACCGGCTCCTCAACATCGCAGTCTATCCGCTGAAGCTCCGCGCCTCGAGCCCCATCCCGAAAGGGCTCGTGCCAAAGGCCGGCAAGCGCCGTGCGATGACCTATCTCTACCCCGATGAAGATCGGGCGCTGCTGGGGTGCTCACCAATTCCAATCCGCGAACGCCTGCTCTACGGCTTCCTCGTTCGCGAGGGCTGCCGGGTATCCGAAGCGTTGGGGCTCCGGTGGTCAGATCTCGACCTCAAGCGCGGTGCCGTTCGGCTCGACAAGAACAAGACCGACGATCCTCGAGCGTGGGCGCTGACCCCCGGGCGTAGCAGCGGCGCTGGCGATCTTCGAAGGCGAGCCAGGTGATCTAGTTTTCGAGCCGCCCGCGGACCCGCTAGGCATGGCAGAGGTGCTCCGGGCGCGTCTCACTGAAGCTGGGGTCACCCGGCCCGAGCTGCACAAGGCGAGCGCGGAGCGGATCGCGCTTCGGGTGCATGACCTCCGCGGCAGCTTCGTGACGGTAGGTTTTGCCAACGGCCGATCGGAGGCTTGGGTTTCGGATCGAACCGGGCACCGCAGCTCCCAAATGCTCGCCCGGTACAAGCGCGCGGCCCGCACCGCTGACGAGCTTGGGTTGGGTGACTGGACTCCGCTGAACGTCGCGCTTGGGCTTGCTACAGTGCCGCAAGCGAAGCAGCGAAAGCGCCAGCAGCGTCCCAGCGGTGGGACAGCTACTGGGACAACTCGGAGCCGATTTTCGGACTTGAACCGAAGACCTGTGCTTTACGAAAGCACTGCTCTACCACTGAGCTAAATCGGCGAAAGGAGCGGGAGGATACTTGCGGCCGCTGGTTAGTCAAGCGGAAGGCCTTCTGCTACGTTTCGGGCCGCAATGAGCGGCAAGGTTCAGGGTTTTCGGTTCGGAGCGGTTTCGGCGGGCATCCGGAAAGACGGTCGTATCGATCTCGCCCTGGCCGTTTGCGACCGTCCGGCCGTGACCGCCGCTTTGTTCACCCGTAACCTGGTCAAGGCGGCTCCGGTGCTGGTCGCGGCGGAGCGCGCCAGCGCGGGCGTTTCGCGAGCCGTGCTCGCCAACGCCGGTTGCGCGAATGCCGTGACGGGCGAGCAGGGCCTGCGCGCCGTGCACGAAACGACGCAAGCGATCGCCAAGGCGCTCGGCATTTCGCCGGAAGAGGTGCTGCCAGCTTCCACGGGGGTCATCGGCGCCCACTTGCCGGTCGATAAGATCACCGCCCAAGCGGGCGCGCTCGCCGACAAGCTCAGCCCCGAAGGGCACGAAGACTTCGCGCAGGCAATTTGCACGACCGATCGCTGGACCAAAATCGCCGAAGCCGACGCCGACGGCGCGCACGTGCTGGCGATCGGTAAAGGCGCGGGCATGATTCACCCGGACGTGGGTGGCCTACCGCACGCCACGATGCTCGTCTTCATCTTCACCGACGCGGTGGTCGAGCAAACCGTCTTGGCGCGCGCGCTGACCGAAGCCAGCGACGTCACGTTCAACGCGTGCAGTGTCGATGGCGACACCAGCACGAACGATACCGTGATCGCGATGGCGTCGGGCGCATCGGGCAAATCACCGAGCGAAGCCGCACTCACGGCCGCGCTGACGAAGGTGTGTGACGAGCTGGCACGTTCGATGGTGGCGGACGGCGAGGGCGCGAACCACCTCGCGGAAATCAAGGTGACCGGCCTTTTGACGCGCGCTGACGCCAAACAGGTCGCCAAGACGATCGCCACGTCGCTGCTCGTCAAGACCGCGCTGTTCGGCGAAGACATCAACTGGGGACGCTTCCTGGCAGCCGCGGGACGCGCCGGCGTCGCCTTCGATCCACGCCGCGCCGCGATCTCGGTCGGCGGCATCGCGATCGTCAGAGATGGTCTGCCGATCGGCGCCGAAGCCGAGCAGCAGGCGAACGAGTTCCTGAAAAAGCCGAGCTACACCATCGAGCTAGCGCTGGGCGACGGCCCCGGCGAGTTCCGCTACCTGACGAGCGACCTGGGCCACGGCTACGTCGACGTCAACGCCGGCTACCGCTCATGACGCAGCCCGCGCTCCGTCGTTCCGGCGCGCTGCTGCTCGGATTGGCGCTCGCCACCAACGCGCTCGGTTGCGGCGCCGACCGCGGCACAATCGGCGCCTTGATCGCCCAAACGCCGGATCAACGCCTGGTGCTGCGCGACGTGCCACCGAACCTGGCCGCGGGTCGGGCCGGCCTGCACACGGGCGACGAGATCCTGCTGATCGACGGCCGCGATGTGCGCGAGCTCGACCCGCGCGGCGTGCATCAGGCGCTGTCCGGCAACGTCGGCGACCCAGTCAAGCTCACGCTGCTGCGCGAGGGCCACGTGGTTCGGGTGACCCTGCACCGCTCAGCACGCCCGCCGCACCCGACCAAAGCCTAAACCCCCGCAAAAACGCGGCAGTTTTCGTGCCGCAGCGCGCGCTTCCAGCGCCGGTGATCCGTGGTAGGGTCCGCCCGGTTTTTCCCCCGGGCCGCGGGTCTTGGGCAATTCGCGCGAGAGCACTGGAGCTAGTCATGAGTCGTTATCTGTTCACTTCCGAGTCCGTCACCGAAGGCCATCCAGACAAGGTGAGCGACGCCGTCTCCGACGCCGTGCTCGACGCGGCGCTTACCGGCGACAAGATGAGCCGCGTCGCCTGCGAGACCCTGTGCAAGACGGGCTTCGTCGTGCTGGCCGGTGAGATCACCACCAAGGCCACGATCGATTTCGGCAAGGTGGCGCGCACCGCCATCCGCGAGATTGGCTACACCAGCTCGGAGATGGGCTTCGACGCCGACACCTGCGGCATCTTGATCGCGGTCGAGCCGCAGTCGCCCGACATCTCGCAAGGCGTCACCGAGGGTGAAGGCTTGTTCAAGGAGCAGGGCGCTGGCGACCAAGGCCTGATGTTCGGCTACGCCTGCGACGAGACGCCGGAGCTGATGCCGGCGCCGATCATGTACGCGCACCAGCTGGCCAAGCAGCTGGCCGCCGTGCGCAAGAAGAACCAGGTCGATTTTCTGCGGCCCGACGGCAAGAGCCAAGTCACCGTCGAGTACGAGAACGACGTGCCGAAGCGCATCGAGACCGTCGTCGTCTCGACCCAGCACTCGGAGAGCGTGAAGCACAAGACGCTCAAGGAAGCAGTCATGGAGCTGGTCGTCCAGAAGACGCTGCCCAAGCACCTGCTCGACAAGAACACCAAGTACTTCATCAATCCGACCGGTCGCTTCGTGATCGGCGGACCGTGCGGCGACGCCGGCCTGACCGGCAGGAAGATCATCGTCGATACCTACGGCGGCATGGGTCGCCACGGCGGCGGCGCTTTCAGCGGCAAAGACCCGTCGAAGGTCGACCGCTCGGCGTGCTACTTCGCCCGCTATGTCGCCAAGAACATCGTCGCCGCTGGCCTCGCCAAGCGCTGCGAAGTGCAGGTCGCTTACGCGATCGGCGTCGCCAAGCCGATGGGCGTGTACGTGCACACGTTCGGCACCGGCACGCTCGACGACGAAAAGCTCGCCAAGTACGTGGCCGAGAAGTTCGACTTCCGCCCGCGCGCTCTGATCGAAGAGCTCGACCTCTTGCGTCCCATCTACCGCGCCACCGCGGCCTACGGTCACTTCGGTCGCCCGGAGTTCACCTGGGAAAAGACCACCCGCGCCAAGGAGCTCGCCGCTGATCTCGGTGGCAGCTTGCTCAAGGGCCACGGCATTGCTAACGGCGCTTCGAACGGCAACGGTAAGGCCGAGAAAGCTCCGGCCAAGAAGGACAAGAAGCCGATCAAGGGCGGCAAGCGCGCCAGCGCCTCGGCGTAAGCCGAGCTCAGCGTAGCGCCACGCGAGGAGCGATAGCGACGAGCGGCGTGGGGGGAGGCTCGTCCGAATTCACTTCGGACGACGAGGGCGGCGCGTGCCGCCCCATCAGGCTAGAGCACCTTTTCCAAAGCCAAAAGCGCCGTGTGCAGGTCTTGCATGCGGCGCTTTCCAATTTTGTCGCTCAGCTCGGTCTCGAGCTCGCCCAAAACGGCGAGACCGTGAAGCAGCGCTTGCTCGCCCTTTTTGGAGAAGCGCACCAGCTTTGCGCGGCCGTCTTGGGGGTCGGCGAGCTGCTCGACGACGCCCCACTCTTCCAGCTCGGTGACGAGCTGACTCACGGCTTGCTTGGTCACGCCGAGCTTTTTTGCCAACTCGGCACCGCGCACCCCATCGGCATTCAAGTGCGGAAACAGGGCGGTGTGGGCAGCGCGCAGCGCGGGTCCGCCGGCACGTTGGTTGACACGGGCGATCGCGCGTTCGTTGACGAGCCGCGCACATTTGAACAAGAGCTGCGCGACGCTCTGTCGCTTGAGGGCTTCGAATTTTTCCGCGTCGATCGTCTTCAAGCGGTGAGCAGCTTATCGCGGGCGACCGGGCTGCGCGGCAAAAAGCCGTCCAACAGCCGCGCCACTTCGTCCGGTGCTTCTTCCTGCGGCCAATGGCCAGCATCGGGTAACACCTCAACGCGGGCTTGGGGCAGCGCCTCGCGCACCCGCTCCAGCATGTACGGCGGCAAAGCCCGGTCGCCGAGCCCCCACACCACCAGACACGGAATGGTCGCCAAGCGCGAGGATTCTTCCCAGATTTGGCCAAAGCTCGGGCTCGAGGTCACGAGCGAACGAGCCAGCTGCCACAACACGCGCACGCGATCCGCGCGCCGCTTGAAAGGCTCCAAATATTGCTGGTGGATGCGCGGCGTGAGCCGTCGACGATTCGCGTAGGCGCTCGGCATCAATAGTCGCAACGAGGCGTTGAGCCAGCGGTACAGAAACCGGCCCACCGCCGACGCCGCGAAGCGCGCTTTCCTCAAAAATTCGCGATCAGTCTCCAGGCTCCAAAACCAGGTGTTCAACACCACCAGGCTCGAAATCCGTTCCGGTGCCGCAACCGCCAGCGGCAACGCGATCGGCCCGCCGTAGTCGTGCACTACAAGCGCGAAACGCTTCAGCCCGAACCGCTCGATCACCTCACGCAGCACATCGGTGTGGGCTTCGGGCGTGTACGCAAAATCGCTCGGGCGCTCCGACAGCCCAAATCCCAAATGATCGAGCGCAATCACGCGCCGCGTCCGCGCCAGTACGGGGATCAAATGCCGGTACTCGAACGACCAACTCGGCGTCCCATGCACCACCACCACCACCTCCGCATCGCGGGGCCCCTCATCGACATAGTGAATCCGCCCGCGCCGC
The DNA here is from genome assembly GCA_038230915.1 of Polyangiales bacterium. Lineage (GTDB taxonomy): Bacteria > Myxococcota_A > Polyangia > Polyangiales > Polyangiaceae > PMG-095. Next base: position 11,396 of record JBBRMI010000127.1, read on the forward strand.
GTCTGCAAGAACCGCGACTCGAACGGAAACTGCTCCCGATCCACCCAATCCATCACCGTCTCAATTTGGTCAACGATGCTTGACCATATGCCGCACCGCTCCGCTTTCGTCAAGCGCGCTTGACCATCTCCCGAAAGCTCGCCTTTAGCGCAACTTCTAAAGCACCCGCCCGCCAAGCCTGGCTTCTGGCGAGGCTTTGGCGAGGACCGAAGCGGAACGTACTCCTGTACGTGAGCATCGGACCGCAACCAAAACGAAGCCAGAAACCAGGATCGGCGGGCGCCCCTAACAGCCGAAATACCGCTAAAGCAAGGGACGGACGCAGTTACGGCCGGAGCCTTTGGCGGCGTAGAGCTGCGCGTCGGCGCGGTCGAACAGGCCTTCGGGCTCTTCGGCGTCGGCAAGTTGGGCGACGCCGGCGCTGATCGTCACTTCGAGCTTCTTCTCTTCGAAGGTGTACGGCTCACGGGAAATCGCGACTCGGATCGCCTCAGCGCGCTCGAGCCCGACGTCGAGAACGGCGTCTTCGCACAACACCGCGAACTCTTCGCCTCCGACGCGCCCGAACACCTCGGTCGGCAAGAGGACGCGCTGCGCGGCCGCAGTCGCGCCGCACAGCACGGCGTCGCCGGCCATGTGCCCATGCGTGTCGTTGACCTTCTTGAAGTAGTCGAGGTCGAACACGATCAAGCTCAGCGGTTTGGAGCCGCCAGCCGCCGTAAACACTGCCAGCCGCAGGCTCTCGTCGAAATGCCGCTTGTTGAAGATGTTGGTCAGCGGATCGAAGCGCATCAGCCGCTGCACTTCTTCGTGGTACGCGCCCTCGATGTTACCGCCGGCGATGTACTTGAGCAGCGCCTTGCCGATGCCGATCCGGTCACCGTCTTTGAGGATCTGCTCCTTGATCCGGACGGCGTTGACGTAGGTGCCGTTGGTCGAGCCCATGTCGACAATCTTGTGACCGCCGCCAAAGCGCTCGATCCGCGCGTGCTTACGGCTGACCGAGTCGGCGTCTAAAATCAGCCCGGCGGCAGAGCCGCGGCCGACGTCGACCGGTGCATCGCCGAGCACCAGGCGGTGGCCCAAACGCGGCCCCGAAAGCACGAGCATCAGCGCGCGCTGTTCCGCCGTAACGCGGATCAGCGTCCCCATGTCGCGCGAGATGGTGACCTCGAGCGTTGACTCGTAGTTGTCGTCGGGTTCGGGCAAGGCGAAAGCCCGCGGCGCATTGCCGCGATAGCTCCTTCAGCATACCAAACGCAGGGATCCTTCCAACTCACACCGACAGAATGACCAAAAGTCGGTCAGTCGCTGGTGTCTCGGTCTCGAGCTCACTCGCTGCGCTCGCGAGCCGTTGTCATTGTACGCTGCGCTCGCGAGCCGTTGTCATTGTAACGCCATCCGACCTAGCGCCGGCCACGCTAGCAGGTCGTTAGTAGTTTCTCGCACTACATGTCGTCAAATGTCGTAGTACAGAAAATATTCGAAGGGCGTCGGGCGCAAACGTGAGGCCTGCACCTCTTGCTCGCGTTTGTAGTCGAGCCACATCTCGATCACGTCTTTGGTGAAGACGTCGCCCTTGAGTAAAAATTCATGATCAGCTTCGAGCGCGTCGAGCGACTGCTCGAGCGACGCGGGCATGCGCGGGACGTCCTTCAGCTCTTCCGCTGACAAGGAGTAGATGTCCTTGTCGAGCGGCTGGCCGGGGTCGAGCTTGTTTTGAATCCCGTCTAGCCCCGCCATCATCATCGCGCTGAAAGCCAAGTACGGGTTGGTCGAAGGATCGGGAAAGCGCAGCTCGAGCCGCCGTGATTTCGGCGAAGGTGAGTACGTCGAAATCCGAATCGCGGCCGAGCGATTACGGCTCGAATAGGCCAAATTCACCGGCGCTTCGTAACCGGGGACCAAGCGTCGGTAGCTGTTGGTGGTCGGGTTGGTCAGCGCCGCCAGCGCGTGCGCGTGCTTGAGGATGCCGCCGATGTAATAGAGCGCCATCTCCGACAGCCCCGCGTAGCCGTCGCCGGCGAACAGCGGCTTGCCGTCTTTCCACAACGACTGGTGGCAATGCATGCCGTTGCCGTTGTCACCGAACATCGGCTTGGGCATGAACGTCGCTGTCTTGCCGTTGCGGAACGCCACGTTCTTCACGATCGATTTAAACCACATCAGCTTGTCGGCGCACTTGAGCAAGCTGTCGTAGCGCATGTCGATTTCGCCTTGGCCGGCGGTCGCGACTTCGTGGTGCGAGACCTCGACCTCGATCCCGACCTTCTCCATCTCCAGGCAGATCTCGGTGCGCAGATCCATCTGCGTGTCCTGCGGCGGCACCGGGAAGTAGCCTTCCTTGGGACGAATCTTGTGCGCCAGGTTCGGACCTTCGGCGCGGCCGTTGTTCCAATGCGCCTCGACTGAATCGATGGCGTAGAACGCCTCGTGGCCTTGCACGTCGAAGCGCACGTCGTCGAAGATGAAGAACTCGGCTTCGGGCCCGAAATACGCGGTGTCGGCGTAACCGGTGCTCTTCAGGTACGCCTCGGCCTTGAGCGCGATCTGCCGCGGGTCACGCGAGTAGTTCTGACGCGTGATCGTGTCCTGAATCGTGCAGATCAACGCTAGCGTCGGATGCTTGGTGAACGGATCCATGACGGCCGTCGCCGCGTCCGGAATCAGCAGCATGTCGCTCTGATTGATCGGCTGAAAGCCGCGGATCGACGAGCCGTCGAAGCCGAAACCATCTTCGAACGCCTCGGCGTTCAGGCGATGGAACGGCACGGACGTGTGCTGCCACTTGCCAATCAAGTCGACGAACTTCAGGTCGACCATCACGGCAGAGTGCTTCTTGCCCAGATCGATAGCGTGCTTGGGATCCATGCGCAGCCTCCTCGTTGCCCCGAGCCTACACCGCACCGTAACGGGCGGAACTGGCCAGCCCACGCAAAGACCGAGATTTTTTCACAGGGAGATCGAGAGATCGGGAGATTTTGGGGTTCGAGCCACGAGAATACGAACGACGCCTGCGCAGTCGACGCCGAGGTACGCTCGTCCCGAACCACGAAATTCTCGCCTCTGTCTCGCCCTCCCGATCTCTCGATCTAGGAAGAAACTGGCGGCGACGCGCCCCAGCGATACCCGTTTCGTCCCATCAGGGCGGCGGCCGTGCCGTCATCAGGGACTCCCTGTGAAAAAATCTCGTGCCGTTACGGAGCTGGGGCAACGGATCCGTACAGCGTTGGCCGCCCAGCTGGGCGGCCGGGGACCGGGCCTACCAACAAAGAGCGGGGGCTAGATCGCTTCTTCGGCGCGCTCGCCGGTGCGGATACGCACCGCTTCGTCGACCGGCATCACGAAAATCTTACCGTCGCCGATGCGACCGGTCTTGGCGCTCTTCTCGATCGCGTCGATGACCTGATGCACCATCTGATCGGGAACGACGATTTCGAGCTTCACCTTGGGCACGAAATCCACGACGTAAGCGGAGCCGCGGTAGACTTCTTTTTTACCGCCAGTACGCCCAAAGCCCTTCACCTCAGTGACAGTCATGCCCTGAATGCCGACTTCGGACAGGGCGTCCTTCACTTCGTCCAGCTTGAAAGGCTTGATGATTGCCTCGACCTTCTTCATCTCGCTCTCCATCCAGTTGGGGGCCGATCGCCCCAGACGTTTCGTCTTACCCGCGCTCGACTTTGAGCTCCGGGCGAATGAGTTCCTGCCGCTCGCAGCTCGAGTCCGGACCTAAGGGATTAGCGGGCTCCGTGTTTCGCGAATGTTTCGCATAGAAGTCTCGCTACTCGACAGGCTACTTTGGTGACCCTCTCCCCGACTTCCCCGGCTAGGCCTGGCCGCCGTGGCCGGACGCTCGGCAGCCCTTCGGCCGCGCGCTTGGATGTCCAAAGTGCCCGAAATTAGTCGCCAGTAGTACTACCCTGCGCGTTCCCGTTCCACCGCCACCCGCCCCCCGTTAGCCCTCGCACCGGACCCTCTCGCCCCGTCGCCCATGGCCACACAGAACCAGTCCAAGGTCCCGGACGGAACCCTGCTCGAGGGTAAGTTCCGGGTCACGCGGGAAATTGGGCGGGGCGGAATGGCCGCGGTCTACGAAGCCGAGAACATCGACATCGGCAAGCGCGTGGCGGTGAAGATCCTCGCCGCCGAGCTGATCACGTCACGCATCGTGCGTGAACGTTTCCTGCGCGAGGCGCGAGCCGCCGCCGCCGTGCGCAGCCCCTTCATCTGTGACGTCTACGACTCGGGCATGTACGAGGAGCGTCCGTTTCTGGTGATGGAGCTGCTCGAAGGCGAGAGCCTGTACGACATGCTGACGCGCGTGCGCCAGCTCGACTTCGCAACAACGCTGCGCATTTCCACGCACTCGGCGCGCGGCTTGGGCAAAGCGCACGAGTCGAACATCGTGCACCGCGATCTGAAGCCCGAGAATATTTTCCTGACCAAGGACGAGGAAGGCAACCTGCTCGCCAAGCTGGTCGACTTCGGGCTGGCAAAATTCTACGAGCAGACCTCGGGCCCTGACCAAGTCAGCGTGCGACTCACCCGCGAAGGCGCGCTTTTCGGCACGCCCGCGTACATGAGCCCGGAGCAAGCCAAGGGCAAAGGCGAGGTCGATCACCGCGCGGATTTGTGGGCTTTGGGCTGCATCGTCTACGAATGCCTGACCGGGCAAACGGTGTGGAGCGTCGATCAAGGCGTAGCGATGATCTTGGCGCAGATCGCCAGCGCGCCGTTGCCGCGACCGAACAAGCTGCGTCCGGATCTGCCGCCGGCATTCGAGGCATGGTTTCTGCGCGCGCTCGATCGCGATCCCGACAAGCGCTATCAAACCGCGCGTGAGCTCGCCGACGCGCTGGCCATAGCGCTGGCCCCCGCCCCACCCGCCGCGCGGGGCATCTCGCTGTCCAGCAACCACGAAGGCCTGGTCGTCGACGAGCTGATCGAAAAGACCGACCGCCAACCGAAGCTCGAAGGCGTGCGTGGTTCGGCTTCCGATGCGCAGCCGCCGACCGTGCGCGAGTTCGCGAGCGCGCCGGTCAGCACGCGCGCGCCAACTGGGCAGACCGCCGCCGACGCATCATCGGGTAAGGCGATTTCGATCCTGATGTTCGTCGCTCTGGTGTGCTTAGGTGGCTACGCCGCGTGGCTGTACGTGATCCATCCGCCGGGCAAATCGGGCGCCACAGCAAGTGGCACACCCAAGGCCGGGGCGAGTGGAACCAGCGCCTCCAAATCCGCCAAATTTTCCGGTAAATCTGGCGATGCGCCTGACTCCGACGCGTACGCCCGGCTGCTGTTCGAAGCGCAGGATCTGCTCACCAATGGCTCGGCCAAGGACGCGCTCGATAGCTTCAAAGCCGCGTTCGCGCTCGGCGCGCAACCACCGGCGCGATCGATGCTGTCGCAGGCGACGGTGATCGTCGAAGAAGCCACCGGCCCGTGCCGCGTCGACGCGCTAGCGCGACCGCGACCGTTCGGCGTCGCCGAGCCGAGCTCACGCCCGACGTTGATCAAGACCGAGCGCGGCATTCTTTATGCTTGGGTCGACGCGCACGTCGATCCCAAACGCCGCCAGGCGTACGCGGTCTTGCTCGACAACGCGATGCGCCGCGTCTCGGAGCCGATCCCGGTGACGCCCGAAGCGTCTTCGGTGCGCACGTCGCAGCTGCTCAGCGCGAGCAGCGGCGCGGCGATGCTGTACTGGGACGATTCCGCTGACGGCGCGGGCGTGTACGTCCGCAGGCTGGAAGCCGACGGCAAGATCGCCGGGCCGGCGCGCCGCGTTTCGGACGCCAAACGCGGCGAGCTTCACCCGACGTTCACCACCACCGACAGCGGCTTTTGGGTGATTTGGGAGGAGGACGGCGCGCGTGGCCGCGTCGACGTGATGGCGCGTCAGCTCGACGACAAGCTGGAGCCGAAGGGCAAGATCATCCGCCTGGCGCAGGTGGCCGGCGTGCCGCGGAACCCCAACACCGCCTCCAGCCCCGACGCGGTGATCGCGCAGGGTGCGCTGCAGGTCGTCTTCTCCGTAGACCGCGGCGCCGAGCACCATCAGATCATGCTGCTGCGTGAGCCACTGGCCGACGCCGCGTACGCGACCGGCCTCGTGCTCGACCGGAAGAAGAAGCTGAGCATGGACGTCAGCGTCGGCGTGCTCGCCCCGTTGTCGCGCGCCAACTCCAAGAATACGACGCCGCGCATCGCATGCTTGGAGAAGTCTTGCATGGTGGTTTGGGACGACGACAGCGCCGGCGCCTACGCCGCCTACGTGGAACGCGACAAGACCGAGCCGCTATGGCACCGCGAGTTTTCAGCCAAAGGCATCCGCCCGACGCTGGTCTCGACCGCCGACAAGATCCTGATCGCTTGGTACGAAGACTCCCGGCTGAAGCTCGCCGAGCTGGGACGCGATGGCCTGGGCAAGCCGAGCGTGTTGGCGCGTGTGAACGGCTTTCAGCCCGAGCCGGACATCGCGCGCGGCGAAAAGCCGGGGCAGTGGCTGGTCGCCTTCCGCGACTACGAATCGGCTCATTTCGAAGCTTTTGGGCTGCGTACGGAGTGCAAATGAGCCGCGCCGAGCACGACGAGACTCACACCGTCCCGCACCTTTTGTCGATCCCGGCGCGGGCGCAGATGCGTCGCCTGCCGGTCGAAACGCCGCGGCTGTTGCTGGTGCCGATCGAGATCTCGGACGGCGACGAGCTCTGGGAAGCCGTCGAAGGCTCACGCTGGCACCTCGAGCGTTGGCTGCCGTGGGTGCCGTTCAACGGCACGCGCGAGGCCAGCATGCGCTACGCCGAAGCGTGCGTCGCCGACTGGGACGCCGGCCGCGCCGTGCGCTTCGCAATCCGTGATCGCCACTCGCGGGAGCTACTCGGCGTAGTCGGGCTCGATTCGTGCGTGCACTTGCATCGCTCGTGCGAGCTCGGTTACTGGCTGCGACGTGACGCGACCGGCAAGGGGCTGATGACGGAAGCCGCCAATGCCTCGGTCGAGTTCGCGTTTTCGCGCATGGCCATGCATCGCATTCGCTGCGCGGCCGCGACCGACAACTTTCCCAGCTTGCGCGTGATCCAGCGGCTGAGTTTTCGCTTCGAAGGCATCGCCCGGCAAGCCGAGCTGGTGCAGTCACGCTGGCTCGATCACGCCGTTTTTGCCAAGCTCTCTCAGGACGAATGACCGATTTCCCGGCTCGGCGGAGGCAAGTGCCGTTCTTGGTGCTCGCGCCGAGCCTGGTGGTGGTAGTCGGGGTGCTGGCCGCGCTGTTGATGGCCGCACTCGGCACGCGCGAGCTGGGTCGGCAAAGTGATCAGGCGGCGGCGCTACGCGCCAAACTGCTGGCGACCACGATGTCAGAGCGACTGCGCGCGACGCCCGAGGAAGATCGCGCAGCGCTGGTGGAGCGAGCGGCGCGGCGTTCCGGCGCCGAGCTGTTGCTGGTCGAGCAGAACGGCGACGTGGTCGTCGACGGCACGCAAGGCGTGCAAAAGCAATCACAAATCTTGAGCCTACTCGTCAATGGCGACGGCGAGACGCTAACGAAGCTGGGTCGCTCGCGCTATTTCGCGGCTTCGGTCGACGCCACCGAGCCGCTCAGCGTACTCGCGTTCGTGGTCGCGCCCGAAGTGCCGTTCGCGGGCGGTTCGTTGGTGGTGTCGGTGGCGCTGTTGGCGACGCTGTTGGTCGGCGCAGCCGCGCTGGTGGCGTTGGCCTTGGCGCGTGACGTGTACTCCGACGTCACGTTCGTCGAGCGCCGGATCGCCGAGATGGCGCAGGAAGGCGCAGATCCCGCGGGAAAGCCCGTACCGGTGCGCTCCGTCGACCAGGTCGGCTTACTGGCAGCCTCGTTCAACGTGCTGGTCGATCGCTTTGCTGCCGCCGAAGAAGCTTACCGCCAGGATCTCACCGGCGCGCAGAATTACGACCGCGAGCGCAGCGCGTTCTTGGCCGCGTTGAGCCACGAGCTGCGGACGCCGCTCAATGCGATCTTGGGCTTTGCCGATGTCTTGCTGGCGGAGGTCGACGGCCCGCTGACTGAAGACGCACGCGAAAGCTTGTCGGTCATTCGCGGCAGCGGCGAGCACCTGCGCGCGCTGATCGACGACATCCTGGATCTGTCGGCGCTCGAGTCGGGCGAGCTGCGCTTGAGCTCGCGCTCGGTCGATGTGTTCCCGATCGCGCAAGAGGTCGTACGCGAAGCCGGCATCGCCGCCAGTGCCAAGGGCCTGATGCTGGACCTCAACGGCAAGCCGGCGTTCGCGTTCGCGGATCCGCGGCGCGTCCGGCAAATCATCGGCAACGTGGTCGGCAACGCGATCAAGTTCACCAGCAAGGGCAGTGTCAGCGTGCGTGTCGATCCGCGCGATGGCGGCGTGTCGATCGCCATTTCCGACACCGGACCCGGCATCGCGCCCAAGGACCATGAGGCGATTTTCCGGGAGTATTTCCAGACTGGCGACGTGCGCCGGCAGCGCGTCGGCACCGGCTTGGGCTTGGCGATCACGCGGCGATTGGTGCAAATGCACCGCGGCTTCATCGATTTGCGCAGCCAACTCGGCCGGGGCTCGTTGTTCACGATCGTGCTTCCGTCACACGCGCCGCCCGAGCCACGTCCCTCCGATCCGGTGCCGCCGCCGGCCAAGTCGCGACCCCGCGCGGAGCCGGTCACTTGAATCCCCCTGCCGCTCGGCTGGTCGCTCGCGTCTTGGGGTGGCAACTTGCCTTCACGCTCGGAACGATCGCGCTATTGGCGGCGCTGGCACCGCATTTTCTCTTGCTCAACGGCTCGGTCGCGGCCGACGGCATCGAAACCTTGAGCCTCGGCATTGCCGTCGGCGGCTTGTTCGGCGTCGCGCGCAGCGCTTGGCGGCTACGGCGGCTGCGCTTTGCGCTGCGTGCGCTGGCGGTCGGCTCGTCGGCGGTAGAGCCGCAAGAGCTGCTCGAGATGAGCGATGAACCGAAGCAGGTGCTGGCCGGCTGGACCGTGCCTTCGCTGCTCAGCGCGCTGGTCTCGACGACGTTGTTTCGACCCAAGCTGGTCGACCTAACGACCGGCGTCACCTTGTGCCTGCTGGGCGCCGTGATCGTCGCCGCCGCCGCTTTGCCGCTATTTGGCCTGCTTCGTTCGGCTTTTTCCCAAGCGCTCGAGCTCTCGCCTCCCGACAAGATGCGCGACGTCGTCGAAGACGCGGAGAAGCGCGGCTTGATCGTAGAGCGGGTTTCCCGGCGCATGATCGCCGCCGTCACGACGCCGGTCGCGTTCTTGTCGCTTGGTGCTGCGCTGATCGTCGGCGCGCACCTGCGTCGTGCCGACGAGCATAGCCGCGAAGAGACCGCACGCGTGTTGGCGCGAGCGGCGCTCGAAGAGCGGCCAGGCCCCGTCGCGGGCGCGGGGCTCGACGCCGCAATCGAACAAGGCCGCACCCTCGGCTTCGACGCACGCGTGCGCGAATACAGCCAGGGCTACGCGGTGACACACGGCGAAGACGGCATGGTGACGGTGGTCACGCCGCTCGACGACGGCAGCGCCGAGGTGCGATTCTTGGGCACCACCGAAGGCGTGCTCGGGCTCTCGTTCGTCGGTGTCGCGCTGATGGTCACGGCGCTGGCCGGCTACCTCGGCACGATGCTCGGCACGGCGCTCGGGCGCGACCTGCGGGCGGCGACGCGCGACATCCGCGATTTGGGTACGGAGGCCGTGCTCAGCGGCGGCACGCGCGTGGTGCGCGCCGCGCGGTTTCGGATGGTGGCGCGGCTCGGGCGTGCCATCGAGCAACTGGCTCAGCGTTTTCGTGTTTTTGCGAAAGCGCAGGAGCGTTCGATCGACGCCCGCCAAGCCGCTGCCCGCATGCGGGGCTTGTTCTTCGCCAGCGTAAGCCACGATTTGAAGAGCCCGCTGAATGCTATTTTGGGCTTCACGGAGCTGGTGCGCCGCACCGAGCTGTCAGCGGGTCAGCTCGAGAGCCTCGACTTGATCGATCGGCGTGGCCGCGAGCTGTTGGCGCTGATCGAAACCATCTTGGATGCCGCGCGGGTCGAAGCCGGACAGCTCAGCTTGCTGCTGGATGCTGCCGAAGTGCCGGCGCTGCTGGAGGAAGCCAGCATCAAGGGCAAAGACTTGGCAAGCATGGTCGAAGCCATCGTCGTAGCCTCGTGGGATCCGAACCTACCGCTCGTGCGCGTGGACCCGGTGCGGATCCCGCGCGCGTTGGCGACGTTCGTCGCTCACTCGCTACGCAGCACCAGCGGCGGCGAGCTGCACGTGCACGGCAGCGCCGTCCCGGGCGGTGTTCGCATCGACATCGAATTGCCACGCCCTGATCCGGATCTGGAGACGCTGCTCAAGCCCAACCCGCGCCGCGCCGAGACGCAACATCGCGGGCTCGCGCTAGGCTTGCGCTTGGCGCGCTCGGTCGTCGAGCTGCACGGCGGCACCGTCGAAATCGGCGACCGCGGCGGCGTGCCGGCAGTGTCCGTGCTGTTGCCGGAGGCGGCACGGTGACCCTTGTCGGCGCGCAGCATGGGGCAGCATGGGGGGCGTCCCTGGCGCGCAACGGACGACTGTGCCACCCTCGATCGCTTGTGAGGCAGACGTCGCGTATTTCGGCGTTGATGAAGACGCTGATGCTCGGCTTGTGCGGGCTCATGCCGGTCGCGGCCTGCTCGTCCGACGGGACAGCGTTCCCCGAACCGGAAAGGCAGAGCTGCGGGCCGCATAGCGAATGGAACGGCAGTCAATGTGTCTGCACCATGCCCGAGCCAGCGCCGTGCACGGTCGTGGTTGGGACGGGGCCTGCGAGCATCCCCCGGTCGTGCCTCCCCAAGGATCAGAACCTCATCTGCACTACGATTTGCCGGGATTATTGCAACGAGCCAGCATTCAACCTGACGTTGTCCTGTTTGACCAATCTGGACACGACTGAAACCGTGCAAGTTTCATGTAAGGTTACACACGACTAAAACCGTGCAGTTTCATCTAAGGTTGCGTGCTGCCGCTGACCACTTGCCGCGACCCCGATCCGGAGTCTGGAGACGCTGCTCAAGCCGAACCCGCGGCGCCGCCGCGTGCGCCGAGACTGCCGTGCTGGTACAACTAGCGTGCGGTGCTGAATCGTGCGGCTTCGAATAGCCGGCCCGCGGCCGATTCGGTTTTCATCGAGCAGACCTACGCGGGTTCCGCGGCAGCGCGCCAGATTGCATCGACGTCCAGCAGGCAGCCCAAAGCGGGAACCGCTGCGGACGCACCAGCGGCGGCGCTTGTGCGTGACCAGAGCGGCGAGTCGGCGGGGCGTGACCAGACGTCAACTCGAGCCTCGCGATGCGAAACGATGACGATGGCCTCGAGAGACGGGACCTGCTTGTAGTGCGTCAGCTTCTCCCCGTGGTCGTAGTCCTCGGTGCTGTCGCTCGTTACTTCGACGATGACCCGCGGGTTGGTGACGTTGGTTTTCTTGTCCGGATCTCGCTCGGTGGGCCCGCACACCACCGAAGCATCCGGGTAGGTGGCAAGTCCGGTCGCCTTGACGCGAACGCCCAGGTCGGATGTGAAAACCCGACAAGTGCCGCCGCGTATCCGCTCGCGCAGCTGACCGATAACTTCGGCCGCCATCGCCGCGTGCTCCGGAGTTCCGCCCGCCATCGCGAGAATTTCTCCGGCCAAGAACTCGTGGCGCGTCGAGCTTTCTTCCTCCAGCGAAACGTAGTCCTGGTAGCTGTAGTGGTGGAGCGGAAACGCAGACGTCACGGTCGTGAGCCTATCGCGGCCCCACCGTGGTGCCAACCGAACGAGCGCGTTTGTAGCTCCAGCGTGGGTGATTTGAAAGCGCAGGCCGCCCCGCCTTTCACCCCAAGACACTAAGGCAGCAAGTCGAAGCGATCCGAGAAGGCCTCGAACGCCTCTGCCCGTTCGCCGTGGAGGTCGAAGCTGAAGCTGGCTTCGCGGCCCTCGTTGGGCGGCAATTCACCGGGTACGTGGTAGCTCGATTCGGCTTTCACTTCCGGCGGCTGGCCGACGGGGTCGCCGTGGCTGACTTGGTCGGCCAGGGCGCGCACGCGCAGGAATCAGGCGATTCAGGCTCGAACTCCACGCCATGCGCCTCGACACTCCACTTGATGGATTGCGCGGGCCGTAGCGGCCCTTCGAAAAAGAGCACCGCGTAGGGGACGAACCCCTGCTGTTGATCGCTTGGAATATTCGTCTGGATCAAGTCGGCGCTAGTCGAGCCCAAGCTCCCGATGCACACGAAATATCGCAAGCTCTTGGGAATGCGCACTACGGTTCCGACCGGCTTCAAGCAGGCCGGATCGTCTGGAGTGCCGCAGAAGTCTTGAGCGAACTTCGCATCCCCGGCAGCTGCTCCGGCGGGCGCTTCGTCGAAGTGGTCCGCAAAGGGCACGATGGTCGCGAGGTTCGAGCTACCCGCCGAACCCCCGCTGCCGGAGCCACCGTGATTGCCGCCCGTGCCGCCGGTGGAGACGCCGAGACTCCCATGCATTTGACTTCTCGAGCCTGGAAATACGCGACCGTTCCCGAGCCAGCTTCTGCAGAGCCCGAACCGCCCCGAACGCATGCCAACGGCCTGCGCGCTCAACTTCGGCATCTCCCGGGCTCGAGTGACCCAGATTCTGAAGCGATTGGAGGCGGTCGTGGCCAGTCGTCAACGCGCAGGACAGCGGGTTTGCTCCTGCCTACAATGTGCAGTTGGCCACTGCAGGCGATCCGCAAGGCGGAGCACGAACAATCGTAGGGGTGCGAGTAACTAACGTGGGCTCCGACTATGGCTCGATCGGTCCCATGATTGATGACATCGA
>JBBRMI010000128.1:0-24041 GCA_038230915.1 Polyangiales bacterium
CCGCCGCAGGCGAAAAGCGAAGGCATCGAAGGGCTCGTGGTGCTCTCGATCACGATCAACGCCGCGGGCTACGTGGAGTCCGCGTCGGTCGTTAGCGGACTCGGACACGGGCTGGACGAATCGGCCCTGCGCGCCGCGCGCGAAACGCTCTGGGCGCCAGCCCTGCTCGACGGACAACCGGTCCGGACCACCCGCCGTTTCAACGTGCGATTCACTCTTCAAAGTTAGCGCCACGGCGCTTCCAGAACGGATTTCTCTCGATGTGCGAGTCACGTCTACTCGGTCTTGCGTGTTTGACGCTCGGCATGGCGCTGGCACTGGGCGCTAAAGCCCAGGCAAAGCGCGCATCCGTCGAACTGCCCCAGCCAGCCGCCGCGCTCGGCAAGCTGGAAGGTCGACTGCTGAAAAGCGGCACGCGCAAACCAATCATCGGCGCCGTCGTCACGCTGCCAGAGCTCGATCTAGAGACGATGACCGATGGCGAGGGCCACTTCGGTTTCGACGCCGTCCCGATCGGCAAGCACAAGCTCGTGCTCACCGATTCGGAGCACGCCACGGTCGAAGACACCGAGCAAGTGACGGCCAAGACCGTCACCGATGTCACTTACTACGCCCTCCCAAGCGGTTTTGGCGAAGACGATCTGGTCGCGGTCGGCCACCAAGACAAGCCGCTGGTCACCCGCCGCGAGCTCACGATTCGTGAGCTGTCCACAGTTCCGGGCAGCAACGGCGACGCGCTCAAGGCCGTGCAGAACCTGCCGGGCGTGGCGCGCACGACCGGCGAGCAAGTCGTGCTGCGCGGCGAGAGCGGCGGCCAGGTGCTGGTCAACGGCTACCCGATTGCAACGGCGTTTCACTTCGGCGGGCTGCGTAGCACCGTCGGCAACGGCTTGATCCAATCGCTGCAGGTTACGCCCGGCAACTACGACGCGCGCTACGGCAACACCAACGCCGGCATCATCGAGATCGAGACGCGCCGGCCTGCCAGCGACGGCCTGCACGGCTACGCACAGGTAGATTTGTTCGACGCCAGTCTGTTCGTGGAGGGGCCGGTCAGCAAGCACGCGACGTTCGCGCTGGGCGGCCGGCGCTCGTACATCGACGCCCTGCTCAACGTTGCTCTGAGCAAGAAGGACAAGCAGGTCTTCATCACCGCGCCTCGCTACTACGATTTTCAAGGGACCTACGACTGGCAGAGCGCCAGGCATCGCCTGCGTTTCAACGCGTTCGGCGCCGATGATCGCATCGTTTTGAACCTGGACAACCCGGTCGAAAGCGATCCGGCCGTCCACGGGCGACTCGCCAGCTCGACCCGCTGGGTCACCGGGCAGGCGCTGTGGGACTACCACGCCAGTGAACGGACGCAGCTGTCGGCTGGACTCTCGTACCTGAAAGCCGACTACGGCGGCAGCCTGGCCGAGAGCGTGCGCGGCACCTTCAAGAACGACCAACTCACCGCGCGCGCTGATCTGAAGCATGAGGTCGCGGTCTGGCTCACGGCCCGCGCCGGCCTCGATTTGGCCGCGCAGTATGGCCACATCGACGCGTCGGCACCACGCGCTACCGACGAGGGGCAAGTCCCAACAACCCTCTCCACGCTGACGAACATCACCGCCAGCCCGAAGCTCACCACGTATAACCCGGCCGCCTATGCCGCCGCCGACGTGCGGCTCGGACCGGTGCTGCTCGTCCCGGCCCTGCGCGTCGACCACTTTTCGAGGCCGGACCAGCTGCGAGGTCAGACCTTGCTGCAGCCGCGATTCAACGTGCGCTGGGCGGTGACCGAAACCACCACCTTGAAGGCGGGCGCCGGGATGTACAGCAGAGCTCCCGATCTGTATCTGGTCACGCACGGGTTTGGCAACACGCGGCTCGAGCCGGAGCTCTCTCGACAATACTCGGGCGGCATCGAGCAACGCCTAGCTAAGGCGGTCAGCTTGGACGCGATCGGCTTCTACAACGATTTGTACCACCAGATCAGCGGCGTCGCCGACCCTGCAACCAAGTTCGACAACGGCGGCAAAGGCCGAGTGTATGGCGCCGAGCTTCTGCTCAAGCATCAAGCGACGGCGCGCTTCTACGGTTGGATCGCCTACACCATCACCCACTCGGAGCGGCGAAAATCGGGCGAAAACACGTTCCAAATCTTCGATTTTGACCAGACTCACAACCTGAACGTGGTCGGGCAATTCCGCATCACACCAACCTGGGAAATCGGCGGGCGCTTTCGCTACGTGTCCGGCAACCCCACCACACCGGTCGTCGGCGCTACCTACGACAGCGACGCCGACATCTACACCCCCACCTACGGCGCGCTCAATAGTGACCGCGTCGCCGCCTTTCACCAGCTCGACCTGCGCGTCGACAAACATTGGATCTTCAACATGTGGACGTTGACGGCTTACTTGGACGTTCAAAACGTCTACAACCGCAAGAATCCCGAGCGAACGACGTACAACTTCGACTACAGCAAGTCCGAAGCAGTGGCGGGCTTGCCGATCATTCCATCGTTCGGCGTCAAAGGAGAGTTCTGATGCGGACTCTTGCCACGAAAATCGCACTGCTTGCACTGCTGGGATTGGGCGGCTCGGCCCTCGGCGCGTGTAGCTCGGATTTCGCTTCGCAAATGTCGCTCGCCGGCTACCGCGTCATCGGCATCGAAGCATCACCGCCCGAAGTCGGGCCTGATGACAGCATTCAGCTGAGCGTCGATGAGTTTTACGACGCTACAGCGGCGCTCACGTATGCGTGGAGCGTCTGCCTTTACAGCGTCGGAGCGACCGAAGGGTACGATTGTTTCGACGGGAGCCTTGAGCGCGACCTGGGTAACGAAGCCGCGCCGGTCTTGGACTTGGGGCTCGCCGGCCTGAATTTGCGCCAGGTGCTGGCAGGCCTCCCGGCGTTTCCGAACGAAGACGGCACGCCGCGCACGCTCGAACGAGGTTTCGATATTTGGGTCAAGCTCCGGAGCGGTCCGGCTTGCGCGGGCTGCATCAAGATCGACACGGTAAAGCGGCTCACGGTGCGTGAAAGCGCTACTCAGGTGCCCAACACTAACCCGGTGATCGCGGCCTTCGACGTCGTCGGTGCGACGGCACCGGGCCGGACCATCACGCTGCGCGTCTCGACCGATGCGCCTGAAACGTTCACGGATCCGGCCTCCGGCGAGGAGAAACATGAGGAGTACCTGTACAGCTGGTACAGCTCGCGCGGCGAAGCCGACCCGACCCGCAGCTTCGGGAGCACCACCGAGACCAAGCTCAAGCTCCCCGGCGACGCGGGCCTAGTCGAAGTCGTCGTCGCGGTTCGCGACGGGCGCGGCGGCCTCACCATCGCGCGCCAAACCGTGGAAGTGCGCTAAGAGCGCGGATTTTTTCGAAGCGGCGGCTTCGCGCCAACGCCCGCAACCCGCTGACGAGCTCAGAAAAGCGCACCGCCAAATCCTGCCGGGTTTCCTTTTCTGGCCACTTGAAGGGACACTGGCGGCACTAACGAAGATGCGGCTCGCCTCAACGCTGTGCTGGTTCTTCCTGACTTCCGCGCTATGGCTCCCTGTTGCGGCGTGTTCCGATGCCCCAAACGCCGGCGGCCACGGCGGCGCGAGTGCGGGCGCCTCCTTGGCGGCTTCGAGCGGCTCTGGCGTCGGCGGCTCCAGCGGCGCGGGAGGGGCCGCGGCGGGCGCTGCCGGAACCCCCGCCGCGACGGCGGGCGCTGCCGGCGCGACGGACGGGGCCGCGGGCTCGGGCGGCAGCGGCGGGGCGGGCGGGTCCGGCGGTGGATCCGCAAGCGGCGGCGGTGGCGGTGCGGCGGTTTCAGGGAGCGCCGCGTGGACGCGCACGCCGTTCATCATGGACACCTGGTTTTGGAACGACATGCCGAGCGCCGCGAGCGCCATCGCGACAGTGAAGCAAAGCGGGTACGCGGGGTTCGCGCTTTCCGCGGATCACGCCGTGACGGACTATGTGTCGGCGGCGGCTGCGGCGACGACGCCGATGCCGATCGTCGGCATCTGGGTGTCGGTTGCGGCAGACGCGTACCCGACCGGAATCGTCGATTCGATCGCCGGCACGGGTGGGCTGGTGCTGCTCAGCCTGACCGGCGGCCACGCGGCCTCGGATCCGGCGGGCGACGCCAAGGCGCTCGAGCTGGTCGGCAAGCTGGCGGACGAGTGCAAGCAGAAGGCGCTGCCGGGAGTGGCCCTCTATCCGCACGTCGGGTTCTGGCTCGAGCGGGTCAGCGACGCCGTGCGATTGGCCTCAAAAGCCGCGCGCAGTGACGTCGGCGTCGTATTCAATCAGTACCATTGGATGAAGGCCGAAGGCGGCAAGGAGCTCGAAGCCACCTTGAAGTCGACTGAGCCGTTCTTGAAGGTCGTCACCATCAACGGCTCGGACTTGGAAGGCTCGATCCTACCGCTCGGCCAAGGCGCGTACGACGTGAAGCCGATCCTGCAAACGCTCGCAAAGCTAGACTTTCACGGCAGCGTAGGCTTGCAAGGCTACAGCATCACGGGCGACATCGGCTCGAAGCTCCAAAGCTCTAAGCTTGCCTTCGACGCTTTGTTGGGCACCCTGAAGTAAGCGCGCGCACCGCCTTGGTTTCTCACTTCGCCACGCATAGCCACGCCGCTTGACTGCCACAGCGGCCGGCTTTAGATGGGTCAATGTGATTGACCTATCCGAAGCCAAGCAGCTCCTGTTGACGGTCGAAGCCGTGGTCGAGCCGCATCTGCTGGACGGCATGGGCCACATGAACGTCGCCGGTTACATGGCGCTGTTCGATCGGGGAATTTGGGAATTCTTCGAGCAGCGCGGCATCGACGCGGACTACCGGCGCGTGAACGTCCGCGGCATGTTCGCGTTGGAGGACAGCCTCCGCTACCTGTCGGAGCTGCGCGAAGGCGAAGCGCTGCAGGTCTACACCGGCGTCACGCAGGTGCGCCCCAAGACGCTGCGGATGCTCGAATACATGGTCGACCCCATGCGCCAAAAGCTCGCGGCCGTGCGCGAGGTGGTGGCCGCGCACATCGACCTCAACACGCGCAAGACCACGCCGTTCCCGGCCGAGCTGCTGGCGCGGCTCGAAGCCGGCGTCGTGCCGGCGCCCGCCCTGACCGAGGTCTGGGCCCAAGCCTTCGCGCGCGACTGGACGGAGGCTTGGAACCGGCGCGATGCCGAAGCCGTGCTCGCACATTACGCGGACGACGCGGTGTTCGTGAGCCCCACGGCAGCGCGCGTCGTCGGCAGGCCGGTCATCGAAGGCAAAGCCGCGCTGCGCGCCTACTGGCAGAAAGCGCTCGAGCAGATTGAAAGCCTGCATTTCACGCTCGAAGAAGCCCTGTGGAGCGCGCGCGCGGAGACGCTGACCGTCGTCTATCAGGCGCAGCTCGGCGGCCAAGCGCCGACGCGCGCTGTCGAAACCATGCACTTTCGCGCCGGCCGCATCGTCCGCGCTGAAGCGCTGTACGGAGCCGTGCTGGCCGCGCCAGCACCGTGAAGCGCCCGAAGTCCCCGCCGCGCGCCGCCGCCGCGGTCAGTGAAGCGAACGAGCCGCTCGTGCTGCTGCACTTCGCGTTTCGCGCGGTGATAAAAGAAGCCGACGCGCAGCTGCTCGCGCGCGGCTTCGGGCGCGTGCATCACCGCATCCTGTTCTTCATCGCTCGCAACCCAGGGCAGCGCGTCGCCGAGCTGTGGGCCACGCTCGGCGTGACCAAGCAAGCCCTGCACAAGCCGCTCCAGCAGCTGGTCCTCGCCAAACTGGTCGAAAACCGCGCCGAACCCAGCAATCGCCGCCTGCACTGCCTCAACCTCACGCCGCGCGGCACCAAGCTCGAACAGCGCCTGTCCGGCCAACAACGGCGCCTGTTCAGCTCGGCCTTCCGCAAGGCTGGCCCCGTAGCAGCCGCCGGCTGGCGCACCATCATGCGCCAGCTCGGCTCTACCCCACCGGCGCATCAGCGCCCAAGCAAACACGCAATGACGTCGGCAGCGACTGCGGCGGCGGCCCCGGCTAGCCTTCGCTGCCGGTAGCGC
Organism: Polyangiales bacterium; assembly: GCA_038230915.1. GTDB lineage: Bacteria > Myxococcota_A > Polyangia > Polyangiales > Polyangiaceae > PMG-095. Next base: position 6,033 of record JBBRMI010000128.1, read on the forward strand.
GCTCGAGCAGGCTCCAACGCGGCTTGCTTGAGCCGGTTTCGCTGCGCCCGGCGGCGGCCTTGTCGAGATCAACGCGCAGATTGCGCACTTCACCCGGCTCGAGCGTGAGCACCAGCGTGCGGGTTTCGAAGCCGGGCTTGCTCAGGCTGAGGCGGCGCTCCCCGGCGTCGAGCAAGAGGTGGACGACGAACCCGGTGCCGGTCGCGACACCGCGCTCGGGTTCGAGCTCGACCGAAGCGCCGAGCACGTTGGTCTGCAGTTTCACGCGCGCGGTGCTGGCAGCCGCCGCCCGCAGCTGGCGCACGGCGAACACCCTGCGCTGCACCGTGACGCGACCTTCGCCCTGAGCCATGAACAGCTCGAACGCGTGCGTCGCGCGCGCCGCGTGACCTACCTCGCGCTCCAACCGCGCGACTTCGAGCAACAAAGTCGGGTCGGAGCTCAGCTCGTAGGCGCGCTGCCAGTTGGCGAGCGCCGCCGCAGGCTGGCGCGCTTCGGCCAGGGTTTGCGCGCTCTCGGCCAAGGCGCAAGCCTCGCTCATGGCTTCTGCGGAAGCGACGGGCTGACCCAGGGGCGTCTGCGCAGCTGGCGCATGGCCGATCAAGAACGCTAGCCCGCCCATCAGCCCCACAGTCAGGAGCCGGGAAATGCGACGGAGGCGCGCGTTTAGCCTCACGTCAGGATCTACGGCTGAAGCCGCGAAATGTTTCGTCCCGCGAAGCGCACCGTGTCCTACATCTGATACAGCATCAGATAGACGATCACGCCGCTGACTGAGACGAACAGCCAAATTGGAAGGGTAACACGCGCCAAGCGCCTGTGCCTCTCGACGTCCATTCTGAGCCCGCGAGAAATCGTCGTCAGCGCCAGCGGCACTACCGTGATCGCGAGCAACACGTGGGGGATCAGGATGGCGAAGTAGACGAGACGGAGCGGCGCTGAGCCTTTGAATGGCACCGAGCCGACGCGCAGGTGGTGAATCACGTAACTCACCAAGAACGCCGTCGAGACGCCGAACGCCGCCAGCATGCAAGCGCGGTGCTGCGCGATCTTCTTCTGTTTGATGAAAGCGAACCCGAGCGCCAACAGCACAGCGGAGAGTGAGTTCAGAATCGCGTTCAGGGTCGGCAACGCCAACGGCATGGGCGCCTCATAGCGCTTTTCGACCACGGGCGCGCGCCGCCTCATCCGGCACTCCCTCGAGCCACGGCCTGGAACTGGCGAACACTGCCAAGTGCGCGTTTTCGCTAAATAACCGGCGACCAACGCGCTACGCCCAGAACGTTACTTCGCGCTCGAGCACGTGCTCGCCGGCGGAGCCGCTTTCGGCTTGCTTCAGCAGCCGCCAGATTTGCGGCCCCATGAAGTCGAGCTCGGTCGACTGAAAGCGCTCGCCGCCGAAGCGCCGTACGTTGTCGGACTGGGCTTTGAGCATGGTCGCGTCTTGGCCGAAAATCTTGAGCGCGACCGGCTCGAGGATGGCGCGCACCATCGGCTTCGGAAACGGCGTCTTGAAGTACGCGACGCCGTACAGGCGAGTGTGAAAGTCGCTAACCGGCGTGCACAGCGCCGTGATCAAGAAGTGCGTATTTTGGCCAAGCTTGTATTCGACCTGCGCGACCGACGGCAAAATGAAGCGATCCCAATGCTCGATCGTGCCGCTTTGGGGCGACAAGATCTTGCCGGCGATCCCGCTCGGCCGTGGCTCGCCCAGGTACTCGGTCTCGACGCGATCGGGCGAGCGCCGCACGACCGCGCGGATTTGGTTCTTCTTACCGCCACGAAACAAGCCGCGATGCAGGAACGCCGTGTGCGGCACGTCGAGCGCGTTTTCGAGCGTGGCGTGCAAGGTGCCTTCGGCCTCCACCACCCGCACGATGCGCGCGTAGTCCCCTTCGAAAATCGGCGGCGCGAATGGCGGCACCTCGGGCGTGAAGCCCGGCTCCGGACACACCCACACCAGCCCGTCTTTTTCGCGCACCGCGCAGGCTTCAGCCCGGCGCTCGCGAGCTTCGGCTTCGCGCGCCATGCCGGGAATCTTCTGGCACACGCCCTCGCAGTCGAATTGCCAGCCGTGGTACGCGCACTCCAGGCGCCCGTCGGCCAATACCCGCCCGAGTGACAACGGCACGTTGCGGTGCGGGCAGCGGTCGAGCAGCGCGGCCGCGCGGCCCTCGGACCGAAACAGCACCAGCGGGACGCCGGCAATCACCCGCGCCAGCGGCCCTTTCACCAGCTCTTCGGACAAACAAGCGACGTAGAAGAAGCGTGTCAGCTTCGCGACCGAAACATGAGGCTTCGTTTGAGGCGGGGCGAGGATCGGGTCCATGGGCTTGACGGCTTGCGGCCCTGAGGCGCGCCTCGCATAGTGTACCAAGAACCCGCGACGTTGGGTTCCTCGCACCCGCACCGGTCAAGGAGGCAGTCGTGGAGAAGAAAACCGTGAGCTTCATGCGCTCGCTCTGCATGGGTCAGATCGAGGAAGACGTGATCCTGCCCTTCCCGGTGCTGTCTGATTCGGAGCGGGAAACACTACAGACAGTCGTGACCTCGGTCGGGCAGCTGATGGGCTCACACGACAAAGACTTCCGCAGCTGGGACGAAAAAGCCGAGCTGCCGCCCGAGTTCATCGAAGAGCTGAAAGCCTTCGGCCTGTTCGGTCTGGTGATTCCGGAAGCCGACGGCGGCCTGGGCTTTGGCGCCGGCGCCTATTCGCGCGCCTTGCAAGAGATCGCCAAGTACGACGCATCGGTCGCGGTCACGGTCGGCGCGCACAGCTCGATCGGCATGCGCGGCCTGTTGTTGTTCGGCACCGAGGACCAACGCGCTCGCTACTACCCGAAGCTCACGTCGGGCGAGATGATCGCCGCCTTTTGCCTGACCGAGCCGGGATCGGGCTCCGACGCCGCCTCGATCAAGACCAACGCCGTCAAAGACGGCGACGATTGGATCCTGAACGGCAGCAAGATCTGGATCACCAACGGCGGCATCGCCGATTTCTTCACCGTCTTCGCCAAGACCGGCGGCGTCGACGAGCGTGGCAAGCTGTCGGCGTTCATCGTCACGCGCGATATGCACGGCGTCAGCACCGGCCCGCATGAAATGAAGATGGGCATCCGCGCCAGCTCGACCACCACCGTCACGCTCGACAACGTGCGCGTTCCGGCCAAAAATTTACTGGGCGAGGAGGGCAAGGGCTTCAAGGTGGCGATGAACATCTTGAACTCGGGCCGCACCGGCCTGGGCGGCGGCAGCGTCGGTGGCATGAAGCGGATCATCGCGCTTGCCACCCAGCAGGCCAAAGGTCGCGTGCAGTTCGGTAAATCGATCAGCGAGTTCGGCTTGATCAAGCAGAAGGTCGGCCAAATGGTCGTCGACTGCTACGCCACCGAAGCCGTCGTCAGCATGGTCGCGAGCCTGACCGATCGCGGCTTTGGCGAGTACCAAGTCGAAGCGGCGATCAGCAAGGTGTTTGCCAGCGAATGCCTGTGGCGCACCGTCGACGAAGGCCTGCAAATCGCGGCCGGCAACGGCTACATGTGCGAATACCCGTACGAGCGGGCGATGCGCGACAGCCGCATCAACCGCATCTTCGAGGGCACCAACGACGTGCTGCGGCTGTTCATCGCGCTCACCGCCATGAACGACGTCGGTCAAGAGCTGCGTGAGCTGTCCGGTAGCTTGAAAGGCGTCTTCAACGACCCGATCAAGGGGTTCGGCGTGATTTCCGAAGCGGCGCTGCGGCGCGCGGCGCTGGCAACAGGCATCAAACGCGAAGGCACCAGGTTCACCAAGCTGCACGTCTCGCTCGCGCCGGTCGCCGCCATGTTCGAAGAGCAGACGCGCAATCTGGCGACCGCGACTGATCGCATCCTGCGCAAGCATGGCCGCGCGATCATCGACAAGCAGTTCGCGACGCGGCGCCTAGCCGACATCATGATCGATCTGTTCGTGCTGTCGTGCGTGATGTCGCGCGTCGACGCCGCGATCCGCGCCAAGGGCGAGGACGGCGCGAAAGCCGAGCACGATATCTTGAGCACCTTCGCCGGCCAAGCCCGCCGCCGCATCCAAACCACGATGATCGAGATCGACGACAACGAGGACGAGTCGATCAAATCGCTGGCCGACAACGCCTTCGAGCTCGAAAAATTCGGCTGGGACACGCTGTAAGCGTGGCGGACGCCCGACCCTCACCCGTGGCTGGTCGAGCCTCCAACCCACCGAATGCGCACATCGGCCACAGCCGGCGCCACCCAGCAGCGCCTTCAGCTTTTGGCATGGCTCCGGCTCGTTCGCGATCGGCGCGAGCCCACTTTCGGTTTCGTTTTTGACTGGGCATACAAAGTCATTTTCGAGTCCTGGAGCGGGCTCGAACGTGATGAGGGTGAGGCCCGGTCGCGTGTGTTGCGGCTGCCGCCCAGCGGGGCGGCTTGAACGGTGGCGCACCGCCGTCCCGGGGGCCGGCCGGCTGAAAGCGTGGTCGGGACGGACTTCCGGCCGCGCGCGGCCGCAAAATACGGTCTTTGACGGCAACTGGGACTTGTCGCCGGCGAAGTTTCGGCATGTATCATCGCGCTGAGGACGTGAAGGCGCATTCCCCCCGCTCGGAAGCCCGTCGGCCCGCGAAAGCGAAGGCCACAGCGCAAGCGCGCAAAAAAGCCCCGCTGAAGAAAGCGCCCGTAGTCGTGAAGACAGCCAAGCCCGTGAAAGCTGCCGCTAAGCTCGCGAAGCCCGCGACAACCGCACCTGCGAAAGCGGCGCCTGCGAAAGCGCCTGCGAAAGCCGCGCCTGCGAAAGCCGCGCCCGCGAAGTCCGCCAAAGCCGCAGCGCCAGTCAAAGCGACAGCACCGCTCAAAGCCGTGGCGCCGCTCAAAGCCGTGGCGCCGCTCAAAGCCGTGGCGCCGCTCAAAGCCGTGGCGCCGCTCAAAGCGGCAGCACCGCTCAAAGGCGTGGCGCCCGCGAAGCCTGCGGCACCCGCCAAGGGCGCGCCCGAGAAAGCCAAGGCCGGGGCACCGCCTCCGCCGCCCGCGCCCAAGAAGCCGGCTCGGAAAAGCATCAAGGAAGCCGCTGGTGTGAGCACGGACGCTGTCGCGCGTCGCACCGGCAAGACTTGGGACCACTGGTTCGAGGTGCTCGACAACGCCGGCGCCGCCGCGCTCGATCAGCGCGGTATCATCGCGATCTTGGCGCAGAAGCACGGTATCGGTCCGTGGTGGCAGCAGATGATCGCCGTCGGCTACGAGAGCCTGCGCGGCGCATCCGAAAAACCGCCGGCCGTCGACGGCTTTCAGATCAGCAGCAGCTGCACGCTCGACGCGCCGCTCAACCGCGTGTTCCGGCTTTGGAACGACACCGGCGAGCGAGCGCGCTGGCTCGCCGATGATCGCTTCGTGGTGCGCGCCACCACCGCCGACAAGGTGATTCGCGCGCGTTGGGGCAAAGGCACCAGCCACGTCGCGGTCTCGTTCGCCGAAAAGGCCGGCCGCACCGAGGTCAGCGTCGAGCACCACCAAATCGAATCGCGCGGCGCCGCCGAGCAAATGAAGGCCTACTGGGCGAAAAAGCTGGGCCTGCTCGACCAAGCGCTGTCGCCACGCCGCTAGCCACGCCGTTTGCGTGACGTTAGCGCTACCTAACTAGAACTTTGCGCCCGCACGGTTCGTGTCGACCTGGGAAGAATGTGGAACCGGTTGCACATCTGACGCTCGTGAGCTAATACTGAGGCCCCACCGAGGTATCGATGTCACACCGACACTTTGCTCCGCTGAAGCTCAGCTGGTGCCGCACCCTTCTGATTGCAATGATGCCGCTGGCTTGCGCGGTCGGCGTGAAGCCAGACTTCGCCGACAACGGTGACAGTGCATCGGGCGGCAGCGCCAGCGGCGGCAAGCTCGCGTTCGCCGGTTCCACGTCGGCCGGCACGCTCGCCAAAGCCGGCAACTCGGCGACGAGCGGTGGCAACGGCACGGGTGGAAGCGGCGGCGGTGTCGCCAGTCCGTTCGGTGGCACGGCCAGCACCGGGGGCAAGGGCGGCAGCGGGGGCGCGGGTGGAGCAGCGTCGGGGGCTGGCGGCGCGACAGCGGGTGCCAGCGGTGCGGCGGGCGCTAGCGGGGCCGCGGGCGCTAGCGGGGCCGCGGGCGCTAGCGGCGTCGGAACCGGCACCTGCGCCTGCCCCAAAAAGCTCGCCTGGGCCGACAACACGAACCTCAGCTTTGGCCCCGGCGATTGCCTGGATGTCGCGGGTGCGATGTACCTCTACACTGGCGTGAAAGCCCAGACCTGGGCCAACAAGGACTGCAACCCGACGATGCAGTTAGCTTGGTGCTCCGATGTCGGTGCTGACTACAAATTCATGCCCTGCAAGTGAGCAGGCTGGCGGCGGGCGGCTGCGACCACTAAACCTAAGCCGTGGTGAAGCGCCTCGTCGTCCGATGCTGTGCGGCCAGTTTGTGCCTGGCGCTGCTCGGCTGCACCGGCGGTGATGCGGACAGCACCGCCGACGCTGCGGCGGCGGCGCGCTGGCTGGTCACGGACCCACTGGGCGAGCTGCCGGCCAAGCTCTCGGACGTCGGCATTTACACCGGTTCACGCGTGTCGGGTGTGGCAGCTCCGGCGCAGAGTTACGTGCCCGGGTACCCGTTGTGGAGTGATGGCGGGGAAAAGTTCCGCAGCTTCGTGTTGCCGGTAGGCACCAGCATCGACGCCAGCGATCCGGACAACTACGCGTTTCCAGTCGGCACGCTGATCTTCAAGACGTTCAGCTTCAAAACGCCGGCAAGCCCGCAGCAACCCGTGCCGGTCGAAACGCGGTTGTTGCGCCTGCAGGCAGACGGCTGGGAGCTCGCCGCCTACGCCTGGGACGAAGGCGCGGCCGACGCCGGTCTACTCGATCTCAAGCGCGGTCAAACCCGCGACGTCGTCACCGAACAAGGCGACGTCGTACAGCATGCGATCCCGAGCCGGCTCGAGTGCCGGCAATGCCACGAATCGTCAACCAGCGAGGTGCTGGGCCTCAACGAGCTCCAGCTCGCGAAATCCGGCTCGCTGAACCAAGCCGCGCCCAGCATCAGCCCGACGCCGAGCGAGCCGTTCCGGGCGCTGCCCGAGCACGGGCCGCTCACCACGTCGGTGCTCGGCTACTTCGTCGGCAACTGCGTGCACTGCCACAACGGCACCAACGGCGCTGCCTCGAGCTTCGATCTGCGCCCCGACGTCGCGCTCGCCAACCTGATCGCTCAGCCCACGGCCAGCAGCGCTACGGCCGACGGCGTCCGCGTCGTGCCGGGCAAGCCCGACGAAAGTATCGCGTATCTCGGCGTCAAAGCCGGCACCGAGCTCGAAGTGAAGGACATGCCACCGCTCGGCGTGGCTGTCCGCGACGCGGCTGCGATTCAGCTGTTCCGCGACTGGATAACCGCCTTGGGAAGCGATCAGGATCCATGAAATGCACCCCGCTGCTCACGTTCTCGTTCGCGATTGGCTTGTTTGGCCTCGCCGCGTGTAGCGATCGCAAAAGCCAATCCTCGACCGGCACCGGCGCGACCGGCACCGGCGCGACTGGCACCGGCGCGACCACCGCCGGCGGGAGCGGCACTGGCGGAGACGCCGCCGGCGACCCGGCCAGCTTACGCGTCAAGTTCGAAGAGCTGGCGCTCGACGGCGCTCCCACGTTCATCACCGACTTCGTCTTTTACCCAGGCAGCGATACCGATTTCCTGGCGCTCGACAAGTCCGGCAAGCTTTTGCGTTATCAGCTCGGCGAGCAAGGCGCGACGTTGCTGTCCAGCGTGCAAGTCGCACGAGTTTACGACCAGCTCGACTGCGGAGCGATCTCGCTGGCGTTCGAGCCAAACTTCGCCGAAGGTAATTTCGTCTACGTCGGCACCTGCGTGAGCCTGACGCATAGTGAAATTCTACGCCTCGATTTGGACGACGCTCTCGACGTCGTCGAAGGCAGCGAGGTCAGCATCCTCCGCGTCGGCTACGCCGGCGCGACGCGACCGTGGCACAACATCGGTTCGATCGGCTTCGAACCGGGCGGCATCTTGTGGGCGTTGTTCGGCGAAAAGGTCCAAGGCGCGCCCGCCCAAGATTTGACGCAGAACCTCGGCAAATTGCTGCGCCTCGTGCCAAGCCGCAAGCCGGGCCTCGGCGGCGCTCTGCCCGCGCCCGACGGCCCGCTCGTCGCCGTCGCCGACGCCGCATCCGCCGTGTACGCGCTCGGGCTGCGCTCGCCGTTCCGGGGCACCCGCGACTCGCGCGGTTTCTACTGGATCGGGGACGTTGGCAGCGATTTTTTCGAAGAGGTCAACGTCGCCAAGAAGCCGCTCGAAAACTTCGGCTGGCCCGATCACGAAGGGCCTTGCTCGGCGTGCGGCGAAACCTCGTCGCCGACCTTCTTCTGGGCGCGTGGCGCCGCGCCCGACTACATCGCCGAAGATCCGGAGGTCGAGACCACGGTCGCGCGCGTCGCCTGGGCCGGTCCGGAAGTGCTGGCGCATGAGCCAGATCGCTACGGCGGCCATTTGGCGGGCAGCGTGTTGTTCGGCGACTACTGCGCGGGCTTCCTGCGTCAAGGTCGCGTCGACGACGACGGCATCCCGGTTCTCGACGCGCCGCTCGGCCATTTGAACAATGCCGCCGCGTTCCGCCAACACACCGACGGCTTCGTCTACGCCATGACCACGGGCCACTGCCAAACCGACGTCAAGAACCAAGCCGACGAAGGCCTGAGCCGCATGTACCGGATGGTCCCGAAAGACTAGATAGGCCTGTCCCGCCGCCCAGCTGGGCGGCACCGCCCCAAACGAAACCGGGCCTCCCCATCCGGCGCCGTATCGTCTGCGTACGATCGAGAGGAAACAACAGGAAGGCGGGAAGGCGGGAAGATCAAAAGAAGAATTCTTGGTCTCGCCGGGCCTGCGGCCCGCAGAACTGAGGCCAAACCGCGACTGGGACGCGAAGCGCTTGGACCTGCCCACCCCCAAAACCTTCCCGCCTTCCCGCCTTCCTGTTGTCTCGTTCTCGCGCTCGTGCGGGTTTGGCAAGGTATCTTGCATTGGCAGATCAGGGGCGGCTGCTGACGACACAGCGCGGCAAGCGAAATTTGCGCCGCCAGCCCCGATTTTCCATGCATTGTGCTTTTAGTTCGAGCGGCCGCAGGTTACCGTCCAGCGCGCTTTCGATGTGGAACTGGTTCCGCTCCGTATCCAGCCGAGGTACAGGGCCTGTGACCGACGACGAGCAAGCCCGATGATGAGGATCCGAGAACTATCTACGAAGGTGTCAGCCCTCGCGCTACTCGGCGCGGCGCTCGCCAGCAGCGTCAGCGTCAGCGGTTGCAAGCGACCAAACGGCGACGACGACAGTGGCCTGCCCCGCTCCGAAACGCTCTACGTCGCCGGCCGGCAATGGGGCGAGCCGACGACGTTCAACCCGCTGCAGAGCAGCGTGCAGTGGCCCGTCAACACCATCAATCTGATGTACGAGACGCTGCTGCTGTACAACCCGCTCACCGGCAAGATGGAGCCGCTGCTGGCCGAGTCGTTCGCGCAGCACGACGACAGCGTCGAAGTGACTTTGAACCCCGCCGCGCGCTGGAGCGACGGCAAACCGGTTACGGGTTGGGACGTCAAGTTCTCGTTCGACCTCGGTGACAAGAACCGTGGCCTGCCGATGGGCCCCGTCTGGCAACACATCACTGCGGTGCGGCTGCTCGACGCCGACGGCAAAGAGCTCGCCGACACCCCGACCGATACGCCCGACTATCCGCGGCGCGTCGCGTTCATGCTCACCAAAGATTCGACCAACCCGCTGGTCGTGCTCGACTCCCTGCAAGACGTGCGCATCGTTCCGCGCCACATCTTCGAGCCCAGCATCCAGAAGATCGGGCTCGACGCGACCACCAGCCTCAAGTTCGACAAAGACCCGATCATCAGCGGGCCGTACCAGCTCAGGCAGTACTCGAGCGAAAAAATCGTGACCGAGCGGCGGCCCGAATACTGGGGAAACAAGGCTCTTCACGACGGCAAGCTGCCGGTGCCGAAGTACGTCGTCCACCCGATTTACAAGAGTAACGACCACTTCAGCATCGCGCTACGCCAGGGGCGACTCGACATGTCGTCGACTTTCGTGCCGCGGATTTGGCGCAAAGCCGAGAAGGGCGTCCATGCTTGGCTCGACCACGCGCCGTACTTCGCCCCGACCGCCATGCCGATGCTGTTCATCAACGTCAAGCACGGTGCCCTGGCCGACTCGGCGTACCGCCGCGCGATGGCGTTCGCGGTCAACTACACCGACATTCGCGAGCTGGCCGGGTCGAACTACAGCGAGCCGCTGCAGCCCGGCTTGATCATGCCATTCGGGCTCGAAGCCCCATTCTACTCGGCCGAAGACGCCAAGCAGTACGGCGTCACTTACAATCTCGCGCGCGCCAAGCAGACGCTGGCCGAAGCCGGCTACAAGTCGATCTTCAACGAGCAGGGCGATCTGGTCGAGACCCGCGACAAGAACGGCCAGCGCGTTCCGACCGTCTACATCAAGTCGCCGACCGGCTGGAGCGACTGGGAGGCGATCGTGAAGATTGCCGTCCGCGGCATGCGCGAAGCCGGCATCGACGCCCGCGAAAAGTTCATCGACGGCAACCTGTTCTGGAACGACCTGTTCAAGGGCGACTTCGATCTGATCATGAACACGCCCGCTTCGCCGCCCAGCCCGTCGAAGCCCTGGTCGCGGTTCGAGGCGATCATGACCACGCGCGACTTCGCGCCCCAGGGCGAAAAAATCTACAAAAACATGGGGCGCTTCAACGATCCGCATGCGCCCGGGTACCTCGCGCGTATCGATCAGCTCCTGGAGAGCATCCCGACGATCAAGGATGAGGCGGAGCGCACGCGGGCCTACCGCGAGCTGAACGTCATCTTCATGCAACAGCAACCAACCATCCCGCTGATGTACCGCCCCGATCAGTTCTACGAGTTTTCGACCCGGCATTGGACGAATTACTCGACGGCCACGAACCCGTACCTGCCGCCGCAAATTCCCGGCGAGCGTCTGGGCACGCGCATGCTCTGGTCGCTGAAACCCGTGGCGCAGAACTAGCGGCGCATCCATGTTGAAGAATCATCCTGTCCTCAAGCACATCGTGGGCCGCGCCGGCTGGTACTTGGTCACGTTCTTGGTCGCAGTGACGATCAACTTCTTCCTGCCGCGCATGGGCAAGTCGAACCCGGTCGACGCGATCATGGCCAAGGTCAGCACCGGCGGCCTCGACACCAAGACTGCCAACGCCATCGAGGAGCAATACCTCAAAGAGTTTGGGCTCGTGCAAGTCGACGCCCAGGGCAAGGTCGCGCGTGGAGCCAACGGCAAGCCGCTCAAGACCACGCTGGGCTCGCAATTCGTCAACTACGTCGGCATGAGCCTGCGTGGTGACTTGGGCGGTTCGATCCTCCAGCACCCCAAGCGCGTGAGCGAAATCATCAAGAACGCGATTCCGTGGACGCTGGCGCTGCAACTGCCAACGATTGTGTTCGGCTGGTTGATCGGCAACATGTTGGGCGCGTTGGCGGCCTACAAACGCGGTATTTTCGACAAGGTGTTCTATCCGGGAGCGCTCTTGATGAGCGCCATCCCCGCGTTTTGCTTCGGCATGCTGCTGGTCTACCTGTTCGCGATCCAACGCGAGTGGTTTCCAGCGGTCGGCGGCTACGACGAAGGTCTCACGCCGGCGCTGACGGTCCCGTTCCTGTCGAGCGCGGCCTACTACTACGTGCTGCCGTTCCTGTCCGTGTTCCTGTTGGTCGTCGGCGGGCAAGCCATCGGCATGCGCTCGATGTGCATCTACGAGCTTGGCACCGACTACGTGAAGTACGCCAAGCTGCTCGGCGTCAAAGAGACGAAGATCCTCTACTACATGTTCAGGAATGCGATGCTGCCGCAGCTCACGGGCCTGGCCGTCTCGCTCGGCACGATGGTCGGCGGCGCCTTGATCGCCGAAATCATCTTCAGCTACCCCGGCTTAGGCATGACGATTTTGACCGCGATTCAGAGCAATGACTACCCGGTCATCACCGGCTGCTGTTTGCTCGTCACCGCCACCGTGCTGATCGCCAACTTCAGCGCCGACCTGTTGATCGGCCTGCTCGACCCACGCATCCGGGCCGTGCAGGGTGGAGGTAAGTAGCCATGAAGCTGCTCAAGAACCTGCTCAAGTCGCCGTCGTTCATCTTCGGCGCGGCGCTCTTCCTGCTCACACTAGCGCTGGCCCTGCTGGGCCCATTGGTCTTCCACATCGATGCCAAGACGCGCGTCGGTTTGGCGTACATGGAGCCGTCGGCGAAGGCGTGGCTGGGCACCGATCACCTCGGGCTCGACATGTTTTCGATGCTGGTCCTGGGCCTGCGCAGCTCGCTGTACGTGGGTTTCGTAGCTGGCACGATCGCCACCGTCGTCGGCACCGTCGTCGGCGTGTACGGCGGCTACAAGGGCGGCCTGATCGACGACGTGCTCACCGTGCTGACCAATCTGTTCTTGGTCATCCCTAGCCTGATCGTCCTGATCTTGATCAGCTCGAGCCTCGATGAGGGCCGCAGCCTGACTCTGATCGCTCTCTTGATCGGCGCGACGACGTGGACCTGGAGCGCGCGCGCGGTCCGCGCCCAGTCGTCCAGCATTCGCTCGCGTGACCACGTCGCGTTGGCGCGCATCAACGGCTACGGCACGGCCGGCATCGTCGGGCTGCACATCCTGCCCTACCTGCTCAGCTACATCTTCATGGTGTTCATCATCCAGACCGCGACCGGCATCCTGGCCGAGGCCAGCATCAGCCTGCTCGGCCTTGGACCCTACGACTCGATCTCGCTCGGCAAGATTTTGAACGAGGCCAGGAGCAACGAGGCGCTGACCGACGGCGCGTGGTGGGCGTTCCTGCCCGCAATGGTGCTGATCACGGTGGTCGTGCTCGCCTTGTACGTGCTGAACACGTCGCTCGAAGGTGTCTTCAATCCGCGGCTCCGCAAGTGAACCGATGACGATGACAACAACTCCTATCTTCGAAGTCGACCAGCTACGCGCGCATTACCTGACGCGCTTCGGCGCCAAAATCCAAGCCGTTGACGGCGTCTCGTTCGCGCTCAAAGAGGGCGAAATTCTCGGGATTGCGGGCGAATCGGGCTGTGGCAAGACGACGTTGGTCAGCGCCTGCATGGGCCTGTACATCCCGCCGCTGCACTTGTCTTCGGGCGACGTGAAGGTCGACGGCAAGAGCATCATCGGCATGAACGTCGAAGTGAACCGCAAAGAGGTGCTCGGCCGCCAGGTGTCGATGATCCCGCAAGGCGCGCTCAACTCGCTGAACCCGACGCGCAAGGTCAAAGACTTGGCAACGGACATGATCCTGAGCCACGACGACAAGGCGGACAAGAAAGAGATCCAAGACCGCCTGCGTCAGCGCTTCGAGAAGATCGGCCTCGACGCCAGCATGGTGCTCAATTCTTACCCAATCCAGCTGCCGGCCGGCATGAAGCAGCGCGTGGTGATCGGCATCTCGACGTTACTGAACCCGCGCGTGGTGATCGCCGACGAGCCGACGTCTGCGCTCGACGTCACGACCCAGAAGGCCGTGATTCGCCTGCTATTCGACCTGATGGATCAGCAAATTATCGGCAGCATGCTGTTCATCACCCACGAGCTGCCGCTGCTGCGCCACGTCTCGAACCGGATCGCGGTGATGTACGCCGGCGAGTTCGTCGAATTGGGCACGACCGAGCAAGTGATTTTCGATTCGCGCATGCCCTACACCAAGGCCTTGATGGGCTCGATGCTCAGCGCCGAACCCGGCCAAAAGAGCAAAAACCCCGTGGCAATCGAAGGCGCCCCCCCCAACCTGGCGCACAAGATCATTGGCTGCCGCTTCGCCGAGCGGTGCCCCGAAGTGCGGCCCGACTGCAAGGCGAACGAGCAAGTGATCCGGATCGTGAAAGAGCGCGAAGTGAGGTGTCAATATGCCGAGTGATCAGAGCGGGGCTGGAGCCCCGCGAACCCGCGAGACAGCCAAGTTCGAAGCGCGCGGCCTGTCGCGTGCCTACGGACACGGCAAGAAGCTGAAACTGGCCGTCGACAACGTCGACTTCAAGATTCACGACAAAGAGATCGTGTCGATCGTCGGCGAGTCCGGCTGCGGCAAGACCGTGCTGGCCAAGATGCTGCTGCGGCTCGAGCAGCCAACCAGCGGCTCGCTTTTGTACGATGGCAAGCCGATCGATACCGCGCCCGATCCGCGCCAGCACTGGCGGCAGGTGCAGGCGGTATTTCAAGATCCGTTCTCGGCCTTCAATCAGTTTTTCACGATTCGCGCACAGCTGAAGAGCTCGTTCAATCTGTTCGAGACCAAGCCGAGCGACCAAGAAATGGAAGAGCGCGTCGATCAGGCGCTCTTGAACGTGAACATCAAGCCGCGTGAAGTCGACGGCAAATACCCGTTCGAGCTGTCGGGCGGCCAGATGCAGCGCATGCTTTTGGCGCGCATTTTCATCCTCAAGCCGCGCGTGCTCGTAGCTGACGAGCCGACCAGCATGGTCGACGCTTGCAGTCGCGCCAGCATCCTCGGCTACTTGATGAAGCTCAAACAAGAGCTCGACATGACGATCGTGTTCATCACGCACGACATTGGCCTCGCGTACTACGTGTCCGACTCGATCTTCATCATGCACGAGGGCAAAATCGTCGAACAAGGTCCGCCCGACGAAGTGACGCAACGCCCGCAAAATCCCGCCACGCGACAGCTGCTCGACGACATCCCCGACGTGCACAAGAACTGGATCGACCGCCACGCGACGGCGTAAAGCCGCGCCACCGCCGCGCAATTTTGCACTTGGCGTGCCATCCGTCACATCGCGGCCGTCACAGTGTCATTTCCGTAACGCGACGCGCTCTTTGGTGGTCTTCGCGGCGAGCGCTCGCGGCGAGGCGACTCCAATGAATGAATGACCATTGGGCGCGGCGTGTATGGCCTGGTAATGCAAGCAACTCGGGGTTGGGGTCGCCTAGAGGAATTTTCGAACGCTTGGGTTGGCGCTACAGAAGAAGGAGACTGAGCCATGGGCATACGTCATTCGATTGCTTGTTTCGTTCCGCCTGACTTGCTGAAGGAGCTCATGCTCGATGGCTCGTTCAACACGAAGCAAAAAGCCGCGTTAGACACGCTGACGCTCGACGCTTCGGTTCGCCACGCACGCGCGCAGAACCTCGCAAGTACCTCCGCCCAACCGCTGACCTTGCGCGGGGTTGTTTCGTCTGCTGGCAAGCCAACGCGCAGCATCTACGACATGAAGAATGGAACGACCGACCGCGGCACCTTGGTGCGCGCGGAGGGCCAGCCCGCCGTCAATGACGCTGCCGTCAATGAGGCCTATGACGGCTTCGGGTTCACCTACGATTTCTACTGGCGAGTGTTGCAGCGGGATTCGATTGACGGGGCCGGCATGCCCATCGTGGGACTCGTTCACTACGGTACGGACTACGACAACGCATTTTGGGACGGTGCGGGCCACATGATGTTCGGCGACGGCGACGGCGAGCTGTTCACCGGCTTTACCAAGTCGATCGACGTGATCGGTCACGAGCTGACTCACGGCGTCACGCAGTACACGGCGAGGCTCGTGTATTCTGGCCAGTCCGGCGCACTCAACGAGTCGATTTCGGATTGCATGGGCTCCGTCATCAAGCAACGCGCCAACGGGCAGAGCGTGGACAAGGCCGATTGGTTGATCGGTGCTGACGTGGTCGGGGCCAAGCTCAAACCGGCGCTTCGCTCCATGAAGGCACCGGGCACGGCGAACAAGTACGATCGTCAGCCCGCAACTATGGACGGTTACGTGAAGACCGCGGACGACAACGGCGGTGTGCACACGAACTCGGGCATTCCGAACCGCGCATTCTATTTGGCGGCGGCGGCGCTGGGCGGTAACTCGTGGGACAAAGCTGCCCCCATTTGGTACGCGGCCATGCGAGATCCGCATGTCACGCCGCACAGCTCTTTCCGACGGTTTGCACTCGCCACGGTGCGCCAAGCCTCGCAAGTATACGGGGCGGCGAGCCCCGAAGCGCTCGCGGTCCAGGGCGCCTGGAAAGAAGTAAAAGTCTTGAAATGATCGAGCGGCGTTCACTCAGCCGAGCGTCCCGTTGTACAATGCCTTCCGTGTCTGCCCCCGTTCAGATCGAGTACGTTCGCTCCGGGGGCATCGCGGGGTTGCGCAAGACCGCCTCGGTCGACACAGTGGCGCTCCGCGCGTCGGACCCGGCCGCGGCAGAGCATTTCGAGCAAGTGGCCAGCGCCCTGCTCGCTGAGCCCACGCCGGCGCGCCCGCAGGCGCCGCGCGCCGACGGCTTTCAGCACGCCCTCGTCATCACCCGAGGTACGGAAAAAAAGTCTTTCACCGCCTGTGACCCCACCTCAGGTGAGTCGCTCGAACGGCTGCTGAAGCTGATCGCGCCGCTCGCCAAGCTTGCGTAGCCGGCTACTTGAGCCTTCGCTGAGCGTGCTGAGCCGTTCGCGAACCGTGGGCCCTTCGGAGGTCGCAAGCTACGGACTCGGCCAGCCTTGAGTGCTCGTCTCGGGCCAGACATCGAAGTCGTTGGGTGGCGACGCAACGACGCGCGGCCCAGCGAGCACATAGTGGCGCTCGACCCTGCGCGCCGTTTGCGCGTGCGTGGCCCGGTTCGTGAACGCCCACACCTCGTCGACGACGAAGCCTGCGCCCTGCGCCCTGATGCCGTCGGACGTCATTTGCCAGGCGAAGGGGCCTCGCCAAAATGTTTCATCGCTCGAATAGCGTTCCCCACATCACGCCGATTTCCGGATGCCTAGTGCGTCAAAAAATAGCTGCCAATCTGCTGCGCCATCGCCTTGTTCGCGTCGCTCGTCAAATGCGAGCCGAGATTGGGCCAGTGCGAACAATCCGTGTCCTCGAACATCGGACCCACTGAGACGAGGCTTGGCCGTGCGGCGGCCACAGCAGCCAGGCCGTCGTCGGCCACCTTGCGCACGATGCACGTTGCGGCGTCGGGGCCAGGGGCCGGAAGGGTTCCGCAAGTCGACGCGCAGCGCAACGCCGTGAGCAGGTCAATGTGCTTTACCGAGGGGTATTTCGCAACGATGGTATCGACGTCCTTGTTGACGTCGTCTTCCCACTGCTTCTCGGTGGTGTAAGTCCAATTCATGGCCGTGAACACAACTCGATCGGGAGCGGTCGAGCCAGCGGCGCACTCAGAGGTTACGGGCGTCGCCCAGAAAGGGCCATTCGGTTGGGCCCATTCCTGGACGTACCCCATATGGGCTGCCTTGAGTTCCCAGGTTGCGTTGGGAACGACCGTCTCGAAGCCCCCGTTGAACCACTCACTTGTGACGACCAAACCGATGACTTGACTGCACTTGTAGTCGTTCTTGACTCCGCCGCCGCCGGCCCCGCCTTCCAAGGCTCCCCCATGTCCCCCAGCGCCTCCGCCTCCACCTGACCCTGCGGTCATCGAAGCGCCGCCCGCGCCGGCCGCCGAGTTGCCGCTACCACTCGCGCCCGCCCCCGAGTTAACGCTACCACTCGCACCCGCTAGAGCAGAGCTGCCGGAAGCGCTACCGGCCTGAGCGGGGCCGGGCTCGCCACCGCCAGCGGAGGTCGATGCGCCGCTGAGCCCCCCGGTGTTCGGCGTCGCGGGCGAGTTGTCGGAGCAAGCCGCCGTGATCAGTGCGACAAGCGAGCAATATCGGGTCAGCGCTTTTTTGCACATTCCACGGCTTTATCACGATCTCGGGTCGGCCCTCAAGCCGCACGCCACGAGATCGAGACTGCCGTCCCTGGGTCGGAGGCTGCGACGTAAGCCATCCGCGGCGGACGTAGCTTTGGGGTATTGCGGCCGGAGATCGGGGGTGCTTGCGGCGCGATTGCGACGGGCGTGGAGGCGTGCGACGCGAGCAGGGTGACCAGCGATCGTCGCCCGCCGCCAACGTTCTCG